>JBCBNU010000013.1:0-59928 GCA_039821645.1 Pseudomonadota bacterium | reverse complement strand
GCTCCGCTACACCGTTTAGTGCTTCCGGATCGAGCGATCCATTTGCGTCGGTGCCTGCACTTCTCAGAATATTGGCAATTCGCTTGTTGGCAGCCGCAAGCGCTCCCGCCGCAGGTTGCTCCACGAATGTCGATACAGCCTCAAGTCGCTGATGGAAGTCGAGCAGCGAATGCGGACGCCTTGCCGCTACCGCTTCAAACCAGTCGGGCTGGCCGGCACACAATTGTTGCTGTTCGTAATTTCGTAGCCGCTCAACGACGAAATCGTAAAGATCATCCACCAGTTCTGGATGGTCGCTTACGTCCACCGGTTGGAGGGCTACTGCTTCCGATAGCAACGCCGGCAAATCCAGCTCGATCTGTCCCTCAATCAACGTGCGGATCAGACCCAGCGCAGCTCTGCGCAACCCGAAAGGATCCCGATTGCCGGTGGGCCGTTTCCCGACCGCAAAAATACCCGCGAGCGTATCGACCTTGTCGGCAATCGCCACGATGCGGGCAGTACTGCTATCCGCAATCAAATCGCCTGCAAAACGCGGCTGATAGAAAGCGCGTATCGCTGAGGCGATCCGAGGATCTGTCCCATCGGCACCGGCGTAATAGGCGCCCATTACCCCCTGTAATTCGGGAAACTCCCCCACCATATCGGTGACCAGGTCACATCGCGATAACTCGGCTGCGGACTTCGCGAGACTCGCATCAAGGTTGGCGAGCGACCCGACCGTTTCGCACAGCCGCACCACCCTCGCCGTTTTTTCCCCAAGCGAACCGAGCTCACGTTGATACACAATTTTGTCGAGCGCCGCGCGTCGTGTGGCCAGCGGTTGCTCCCGATCGTTGTTCCAAAAGAACTCCGCATCGGCAAGGCGAGGCGCCACAACACGTTCGTTACCCAATTTGACTTGCGCGGGATCCACGCTCTCGATGTTCGCCACTGTAATAAAGTGTTCCGTCGACGTGCCGGACTTGCCCAGCACAGGAAAGTACCGTTGATGCACCTTCAGTGTGGACGACAACACTTCCTCAGGCAGAGCGAGAAAGCGCCGGTCGAAGGTCCCGCTGACAGCTACCGGCCAGTCAACCAACGCCGTGACTTCGTCGAGCAGTTCTATGTCCTCTGCGACGCTCCCACCCAACGTATCGGCCGCTTCCGCGACAGCTGCTGCCACTCGCGACTGGCGCTCGTTGAAGTCTGCGACGACGTATAGCGACATCAGCAGGCTCGCATATTCTGATGGGCGCGAAATCACTGTCGCAGCGGGGGCATGGAACCGATGTCCGCGGGTCTCATTGCCGGCTGCGATACCGAACAGCGAAACATCCAGAACCGCGTCGCCGACCATTGCGACCAACCAATGCAGCGGACGCACGAAACTCTCATCCGAGTTACCCCAGCGCATGCGCTTGGGAATCGGCAACTTACCTATCGCCTGTTCCAGCAAACCCTGCGCGAGGGATTCTACAGGCTGTCCGGAGCGCTCAGCACGGTGGATCAGCCACTCACCCTTGTCTGTGGTTTCCCGCTCTAAATCCGAGAACGGGATGCCGCATTTCTTGGCGAAGGCGGTAGCCGCTTTGGTCGGGTTTCCGTCCTCATCCAGCGCGATATGAGTCGGTGGCCCGCGGAGTATTTCGATGCTGTCCTCTTGGCGACGCGCGACCGATTCGATGCGCAGGGCCAGTCTGCGCGGTGCAGCAAAAGCGTGAATCTCTCCGTGCTCGAGCTCAGCGTCAACCAGCGCCTGGCGCATTCCTTGCGCGAAACCTTGAGAAAGCGCCTGCATCGCTTTGGGCGGAAGTTCTTCCAGACCGAGCTCAAACAGGCAATCGGCGGATGCTGCATTCTTATTCATCATTGGCGAAACCCGCTACGTAGCGTTGGCACACATCGGGAAACCAATCGCTTCCCGCCGTGCATAGTATTGTTCAGCCACGGATCGAGCCATCGTGCGCACCCGCAGGATGTAGGCCTGACGTTCAGTCACTGAAATGGCCTGGCGTGCATCCAACAGGTTGAACTGATGCGATGCGATCAAGACCTGCTCGTAGGCCGGCAGCGGCAAATTCGCCTCGACTAGCCGTTGGCTGTCGGTCTCCGCTTGATCGAATGCTCGGAACAGTGCAGCAACATCCGCATGCTCGAAATTGTAGGCCGACTGCTCAACCTCGTTTTGGTGGTAGACATCTCCGTAGGACACCCGTCCCATAGGCCCATCTGCCCAAACGATGTCGAAAATGCTCTCGACGTCCTGCAGGTACATCGCAATACGTTCCAGGCCATACGTGATTTCACCCGTCACTGGCTTGCACTCAAGACCCCCTGCTTGTTGGAAGTAGGTGAACTGCGTGATCTCCATGCCGTTCAACCAAACCTCCCAACCGAGACCCCAGGCACCGAGTGTTGGTGATTCCCAGTTGTCCTCGACGAATCGAATGTCGTGCGTCAACGGGTCGATTCCGAGTGCGCGCAGCGAGTCGAGGTAGAGCTCCTGTATCTCAAGCGGTGATGGCTTGATTACTACCTGAAATTGATAGTAGTGCTGCAATCGGAATGGATTGTCGCCATAACGGCCGTCAGTCGGTCGTCGGCAAGGCTGCACGTAGGCTGCGCTCCATGGCTCGGGTCCTATCGCTCGCATGAACGTCGCTGGGTGGAACGTCCCTGCACCTACCGGCAGGTCAATGGGCTGCTGGATCACGCAACCCTGCCGGGCCCAAAAAGACTGCAGGGTCAGCAAGAGATCCTGAAATGTCGCGGGTTTGCCTGCGGCCACGGCCGTCAGATGCGGGTTGCTCATGTGCTGCTCAGTATGAGTGATGGAATGCCGGCGGCGAGTATATCCGTAACGACTGCGGAAGTTGACGCCCGAACGCACCAAACTGGCAAAGGACGTTTACAATATCGCACTAGATTGGTGCGCATATTGTGAGCACGCCATGAAAATCGCTGTATTTCTAGTGCCTTATTAAAGCTGCGAGGGTGGCACGCTATATGCACTATAATTGGGCATTCAAACAATGATAGCCGGGAGGGCAACGCATGAGCAGCGCTGACGTACTCAGCATGATCAAGGATCACGACGTGAAGTTCGTCGATTTCCGATTCACTGACACCAAAGGAAAAGAGCAACACGTAACGGTACCGGCGCACACGTGCGACGAAGACCTGTTCGAAGAAGGCAAGATGTTCGATGGTTCATCGATTGCCGGCTGGAAGGGCATCAACGAGTCCGACATGATTTTGATGCCGGATGCGAGCACGGCGGTTATCGATGTGTTTTCTGAGGAGACGACGTTGAATCTGCGATGCGATGTCATCGAGCCAGCCACCATGCAGGGCTACGAGCGTGACCCACGATCCCTGGCGCATCGCGCGGAGGCCTATCTGAAGTCAACCGGCATCGCAGACATGGCGTACTTCGGTCCTGAAAACGAATTCTTCGTATTCGACGACGTTCGTTGGAACGACAGCATTGAAGGCGCGTTCTACAAGATCGGCTCCATCGAAGGCTGCTGGATGAGCGGCGAGGAAATGGAGGGTGGCAACTATGGCCATCGCCCGACGCAAAAAGGCGGCTACTTCCCCGTCCCGCCTGTCGATTCCCTGCACGACATGCGCTCAGCCATGTGTCTGGCACTCGAGGAAATGGGCCAGGAGACCGAGGTGCATCACCATGAGGTCGCCACAGCCGGTCAATGCGAAATCGGCGTCAAGTTCGACACTCTGGTGAAAAAAGCCGACGGCGTCCAGATTTTGAAATATGTCGTCCAGAATGTCGCCCACACCTATGGCAAGACGGCGACGTTTATGCCGAAGCCGCTCGTCGGAGACAACGGCAACGGCATGCATGTTCACCAATCATTAATGAAGGATGGCAACAACCTGTTCACGGGTGACGCCTACGGCGGTTTGTCGGAAACAGCGCTCCACTACATCGGTGGCATCCTGAAGCACGCAAAAGCCATTAACGCGTTCGCAAACCCCGCGACCAACAGCTACAAGCGGCTGGTACCCGGTTTCGAGGCGCCGACGATTCTTGCGTACTCGGCACGTAACCGTTCTGCGTCCGTTCGTATCCCGTTTATTTCCAACCCGAAAGCGCGCCGTATCGAGGTTCGATTCGGTGATTCCATGGCGAACCCATACTTCTGCTTCTCCGCAATGCTGATGGCGGGCCTCGACGGCATTCGCAACAAGATCCACCCGGGCGACGCTGCGGATAAGGATCTCTACGACCTGCCACCGGAAGAGGAGGCGCAACTAAATCATGTTGCCTTCTCACTCGAGGAAGCGCTGGATGCGTTGAACTCGGATCGAGAGTTCCTGTTGGCAGGCGACGTATTCACGAATGACCTGATCGATGGCTACATCGACCTCAAGATGGAAGAGGTGACCCGCTTACGCATGGCCACGCATCCTGTTGAGTTCGATATGTACTATAGCCTGTAAGCTATTGGCGACCGGTGCATTATGTGCACTGGTCGCCGCGCTTTAGCCACGCTATGCTTGCCTCATGGATTACAGGATTCTCACAGCGCTGGTGGCGTTGCTGCTGCTCGGCAACGCAGCGGATGCGCAACAGATCTATCGTTGGGTCGACGACGAAGGCGTGGTGCATTATTCGGATCAACCGCCTGAAGACGACGCGGCGAGTGCTGAAGCCGTTAAGCTGGACGTCCAGCCCGGCATTGGTAACCCGTCTCGCGAATTGCGAGACGCCCCGGCCGTGGACCCGTTTGCAGGCAACGGTAGTGTTTCGGCGGAAGAAGCCGCTCAGCAATTGTTGGCAGCGCAGGAGCCCGACGCGCAAGCTGCGAGCGCCGGTCCGACGGTCGCCTACACCGATCTTGAGATCCTGGAACCGCAGGCCGGCGAAGTGCTATGGAACATAGCTACTCAATTACCGGTTGCAGCGACACTGACGCCGGGTCTGCAGGGCGAGCACGAGATCCAGTGGATACTCGACGGTCAACCGGTGGGGAGCCCGACCCGGAGTCTCAGTCAGACCCTCACACCGGTATATCGCGGCACACATTCGATAGCGGCGAACGTTCTGGACGAGCAGGGCCGAACCCTCTTCCGCAGCAACGCGGTCACGTTCTACGTTCAGCAGACCACGATCAACCGAGCCCGCTAACGGCCTGCATCGGTCCGGCACCTATCGGGCATGACGATATCATCGAGCACCTGACAACCAGCGTTATCGTCGTCAACGATGCGCTGGAGATTGTTGCAGCCAATGCTGCAGCCGAAAACCTGCTACGCGCCGGTCGATCGACCTTAAGGCGTTACCCGCTCTCGCACTGGTTCCTGGATGCCGATTTGTTACAGCAGGAGCTGGGATTGGCGGCCAAATCCAGCGCTACCTATGCCGGAATGATCCGACTGCGCGAGGAGTCATCCCGCGAAGTCCAGTACGTCGATGTACGAATTGCGCCATACGGCGGCGGCAATCAGCAATTCCTGATTGAATTTACCGACGTCACGTCGCGACGACGTATTAATCGCGATCACACCTTGTTGTCGCAACATGACGCAGGGCGAATGATGGCCCGCCAACTGGCCCATGAAATCAAGAATCCGCTCGGCGGGTTGCGCGGTGCTGCGCAATTGATGGCCCGCCAGTCGGACAGTGCCGCATTGAAAGCCTATACCGATGTCATTATTGCGGAGGCGGATCGTCTGGCTACGCTCGTCGACTCGCTGTTGGGTCCAGGCGAACAACCGCGCAAAGATCCGACCAATATTCATGAAATCCTCGAGCATGTCGTCAATCTGGTAGGCGCTGAACAAGGCTCTCATATCGAATGGTCGCGGGATTACGACCCGAGTATTCCGCTTCTGGAACTTGATCGTGATCAGATTGTGCAAGCGGTGCTGAACCTCGTCAGCAACGCAACCGCGGCGGCTACCAGCGATAAACAGATCGGTGAAATTCGATTGCGCACCCGGGCAGTGACGAACGAGACGATCGGCGAGTCGCGCCATCGAGTGATTGCGGTCGTGCAGATTGAAGACAATGGTCCTGGCATTGATCCGGATATTCGGGAGTCGATTTTTTATCCGCTGATCACAGGTCGACCGGGTGGAACCGGCATCGGCTTGCCCTTGTCGCAGGAACTGATCAATCGCCATGGTGGCTTGATCGAATTTTCGAGTGAGCCCGGCAGGACGGTTTTCGAAATCCGGCTTCCCATTGCGATGGATGAAGCAGAACATGAGTGAGGTTCTGAACGTCTGGGTTGTCGATGATGATCGCTCTGTGCGCTGGGTTCTCGAACAGGCATTGAGTCAGGCGGGCATGCAGGTGCGACCTTTCGAAGATGCGCATGCCTGTCTAACCGCGTTAGAACATGATTCCCCGGACGTGCTCGTGACAGATATTCGTATGCCAGGCATCGACGGCTTGTCACTCATGTCTCGGGTGCATGCCGGATACCCGGGCGTCCCCGTTATCGTGATTACCGCGCATTCCGATCTCGATAGTGCGGTATCCGCGTACCAAGGCGGTGCGTTTGAATATCTCCCGAAGCCCTTCGATATCGATGATGCCGTGTCGTTGGTGCGTCGCGCGAGTACGCAAAGCGCGAATGATGCGAGTGCCAGCAGCGACGTGTTGCCGCCACTGCCCGAGCTCATCGGCCAGGCGCCGGCAATGCAGGAAGTCTTTCGTTCGATTGGTCGTCTGTCCCGGTCCAGCATGACGGTGCTGATTACTGGGGAGTCGGGCACTGGCAAGGAGCTCGTCGCGCGTGCGCTACACCGCAACAGCCCGCGTGTGGAGCAACCTTTCGTGGCACTCAACACCTCGGCTATCGCCGCCGAGCTGCTTGAGTCGGAACTATTCGGTCACGAAAAAGGTGCGTTCACAGGCGCAGAAAGTCGACGCGTCGGTCGCTTCGAACAAGCCGATGGCGGCACTCTGTTCCTCGATGAAATCGGAGATATGTCGCCGGCGCTGCAAACCCGACTGCTTCGCGTTTTGGCGGAAGGTGAGTTTTATCGCGTCGGCGGCCAAGTGGCGATCAAGGTTGATGTGCGGGTCATTGCGGCAACACATCAGGACCTCGGTCGCGCTGTGGTCGATGGTGGGTTTCGTGAGGATTTGTATCACCGGCTCAATGTAATGCGGATCGAGACGCCGCCGCTGCGTCACCGCCGCGACGACATTGGCGCCTTGACGACTCATTACTTGCGCCAGGCAGCTATCGAGTTGGATGTCGAAACCAAGCGATTGAGCGAAGATGCATTATCCCGCCTTTACGCGTTCGACTGGCCCGGTAACGTGCGGCAACTCGTGAATGCCTGCCGGCGCCTAACCGTAACCGCGCCGGGCAGCGTGATTGGACCCGAAGACATTCCGACCGAATTCGGTGGTATGAGCGGTAAGCCACTCGATAACCACAATTGGACGATGGCTTTGACGCAGTGGGCAGAGGCGCACCTGGCGGCCGGTAATGAAGCAGCCTTGCTTAGCGAAGCGCTGCCCGCGTTCGAGCGCACTTTGGTGCACGCTGCCCTTCAGGCGGCATCCGGACAGCGCGGCGAGGCTGCGCGCCTGCTCGGTTGGGGGCGCAACACTCTCACACGAAAGATCGCCCAATTGAACCTCGATCTGTAACAATCGCGGAGGGGAGCCGGTCTATCCGGCGACCGAGACTATGACTTCCGGAGACTTTCGATGCTTCAACGCGTTGCCTGTTCGTTGATCTTATTCGCAGCGGCTTCATTGTCCGTGCCCGCCGTTGCCGACGTTCCCGAGCGCGCTGAGGACGTCACGCCTATTTCAGTCGGTGATTCCGCGCCTGCTTTCGAAGTACAAGGGAAGGACGGAGAGACATTTGCCTTCGATCCGGTGAGCCATAATGGCAAAACGATGGTGATCTTTTATCGAGGCGGTTGGTGTCCGTACTGTAACCGCCATTTGGCTGCGCTTCGCGACGTAGTGCCGACCCTGCGCGAGGCGGGCGTCGATATACTGTTCCTTTCAGCTGACAAGCCGGAGTTGCTCTATTCAAGCCTGGACGATGAGACGATCGATTACACCCTGTTATCCGATGCGGCGATGACTGCGTCACGTGCGTTCGGTGTTGCATTTCGGGTAGATGATGAGACGGTGGAACGCTACAAAGGCTTTGGTATCGATTTGGAGGAAGCGTCAGGTTTTGATCATCACCTGCTTCCGGTACCGGCGGTCTATCTGATCGAAAACGGACAGGTCGCATTCATGCATGCGGACGCTGACTACAAAAAGCGGCTCGAGCCTGCTCGCGTATTGGCAGCGGCGGGTCTCGGTACCTGATGGCGATTTGATTGCCGACGCATGTTCCACGTCGTTCTTTTCGAACCCGAGATTCCGCCCAACACCGGCAACATCATTCGGCTTTGCGCAAACACAGGGTGTGCATTGCACCTGATTGAACCGCTGGGATTCTCTCTGGAAGAAAAACGATTGCGACGCGCAGGGCTCGATTACACAGAGTTCGCGGAGATCTCGGTACACAAAGACCTGCAAGATTGCTTGGCACAACTTCAGCCAGCCAACGTGTGGGCTTTATCGAGCAAAGTGCACAGACGTTACACCGACGCGCGGTTTGAGCGTGGTGACGTCCTGCTATTCGGGCCGGAATCGCGCGGCCTTCCCGAGGTGGTCAAGGAGCGGTTTGCTGCCACCGCATTGACCTTGCCGATGGCGCCCGAGAGCAGAAGTCTCAATCTGGCGAACAGTGTTGCGGTCGTGGTGTACGAGGCCTGGCGCCAACACGCATTCGCCGGGGCGCCGAGTTAGTTGAATTCGGCACCTGGTGCGCGCTGCATAAGCGCGTGGAATGCGTCGATCGGTTTGACGCCTTCATAGAGCACCCGATAAATCTGCTCGGTGATTGGCATCTCCAGTTCGAGTTCGGAGGCAGCATCCCGAACCGCTCGAGCCGCTAGGACACCCTCCACGACTTGTGCGATTTCGGCTTCTGCCTCTTCAATCGTTTTGCCTGCCGCGAGTGCAAGCCCCATGCGACGGTTTCGAGACTGATTGTCGGTACAGGTTAGAACAAGATCACCCATGCCCGCGAGGCCCATAAAGGTTTCCTGACGTGCGCCGCGTGCAACGCCGAATCGTGTCATCTCGGACAGGGCTCGGGTGATCAGTGCGACGCGAGCATTGGCGCCGAATCCCAATCCGTCAGAAATGCCAGCACCGATCGCCATGATGTTCTTGATGGCGCCCCCGACCTCGACACCCACGATATCGTCACTGGT
The DNA here is from genome assembly GCA_039821645.1 of Pseudomonadota bacterium. Classification (GTDB taxonomy): domain Bacteria; phylum Pseudomonadota; class Gammaproteobacteria; order Steroidobacterales; family Woeseiaceae; genus CALBPI01. The sequence goes on along the minus strand of JBCBNU010000013.1, from coordinate 50,670 downwards.
ATAGGCGCGGAATGCAGGGTCGCTGATCCGTGCGGCGATGTTGCCGGCGAACTCACGGTCGGCTGACCCCACGGTCAGCGCTGTCGGCAAGCCGCGAGCAAGTTCCTTGGCGAAAGTCGGTCCGGACAGAACAGCGAATGGGCCTGCATCGGCGCCCAAAACCTCGCCGACCACTTCGTGGGGAAGCTTACCAGTCGACAGTTCAAGCCCCTTGGTCGCCCAGGCAACCCGCAGCCCGTCTGGACGCTTTTCCTTCAAGAGTTGCAGTGTTTGGCGAAGACCGTGACTCGGTACACTGACTAGCACCTCATCAATGCTATCCAGTGCTTCTTCGAGCGACACTACCGCCCGCAGTCGATCGGGAAACGGACCCTCCGGCAGGTAGCGCTCGTTGCACCGGGCGCCGGTCATGGCAGCAAGCTGAGCGGTGTCCCGCCCCCAGAGTCGAACCTCCGAGCCTGCGCGCGCGTACTGAATCGCGAGCGCAGTTCCCCAGGACCCTGCACCAATAACCGCGACCGGCGGATACTGCATAGTGTCTATTGACGCCGCCTAGGCGTCAGCTGCCTGTTGCTGTTGTGCTTGTTCCATTTGCGAGCGCCGGAAAAGCGCTTCGAAGTCGATGGGCTGAAGCAGCAGCTCCGGGAAACCGCCGCGTTGTACTGCGCCAGAGATCGCTTCGCGCGCGTATGGGAACAGTGTGCTCGGGCAGTAAGTGCCGAGAATCATGTTCAGTTCCTGGTCACTGTAACCGGCAAGGTGAAACACGCCGGCTTGCTGAAGCTCCACGAGAAACGCGGTCTCGTTATCGAATTTCGCGTCCAGCGTCAGGGTCAACACGCACTCGTACAAGCTGTCTTCGATTTTGTTGTTTTTGGTGCTCAGATTGAGGTTGGTCGACGGTTTGAAATCCTGCTGCATGAAAATGCGCGGAGCACCCGGCGATTCAAAAGAAAAATCCTTAACGTAGATTTTGCGCAGTGCGACCTCACGGGCCGGCTGTTGCGATTCGCCATTTGCGCCTGTCGCGCCTTGTTCTTCACTCATGGTTTCGATTCCTGGAACGGTAAAAAAATCAGTGACCGAGGAGCGGGTCGAGTTTGCCGTCGCGGTCCATGGTGCTCAGATCGTCGAACCCACCGACGTGGAGTTCATCGATAAAGATCTGAGGGACGGTGCGACGACCGCTGCTGCGCTCGAGCATGCGGCTGAGCTGCGCTTGATCGGCAGAGACATCGATCACCTCAAACTCGACACCTTTGCGTTCGAGTAATGCTTTGGCTGCCGCGCAATAGGGACAATAGTCTTTTGAATACACTGTGATCTGAGCCATCTTGAGCACTCCGTTCTACGTCGGTTACTTGCGCTTGTCTTTGCGCTTCTTGCCTTTGCGCTTCAACGTGTCGACCAGCGGCAGTTTTTCCTGTGTCCAGGCATCGATGCCGCCCTTCAGGGAAAACACCCGGTCGTAACCTTTCTTACGCAGCGATGAGACAACACGACCGCACTGCAAACCGCTTTGACACGCGATGATGATGTCACGACCGGCGAGACCACTGAGGCGCTCCTCGCTTTGAGCGACCTGATCTGGGGTCAGGTTTCGGGCACCAGCGATGTGGCCTTTCTCAAACTGCTCAGCCGGTCGAATATCAACCACCGCAGCATTATCGTTGATCATGCGAATGACCTCGGTCACGCCGAGATCGATACCCGCCGACGCCTGTAGTCGAAACTCCGTAAAGAGCACGAAAAACAGGGACATCACCAGGCCGGCGGTCAGCAGCAAATTGTTATTGGTGAACTCGACGAGTTGTCCCATGGTCGCGAATCCCGGGTTGGTCGGCCGGGGAGTATAGCAGGCATCGACGGCGCTGGACTTCAACCGCGACCGCTTGGAAGATGGCGCCATGAGGATGCGCTTTGTGATGAGTCTGGCCTTCTTGGTTGTTCTTGGGGTATGGCCAGCTGCGACCGACGCCCAGTCACGAGTAGCACGCGAGCAGGACCTGCAAGCTGTGCGGGCGCGCATCACAACATTAAGTCAACAAATGGAGCGACGTACCCGCGAGCGCGACGCCCTGGTCGGCGAGCTTGGCGAGACCGAGACGGCGCTGGCTGATGCACAGCGGGAGAGGCGCGCCGTCCGGGAGCGCCAACGCGAGGTCACCGCGCGTCTTCGGGCCGCTGAGACCGATGTCGAGTTGCAGAAAGCGGCGATGGAGGGGGAGCGCGAGGAACTCGGTAGGCAGCTGGCCGCCGCCTACCGCAGTGGACGTCAGGAAAAGCTCAAACTGTTGCTCAACCCCAGAGAGCCCGCTGCGCTCGGACGCTTACTGACTTACTACGACTACCTGAATGAAGCACGGCTCGCGAATGTGACGGCACTAACCGCCGGAATGCAGAAGCTGAAGGCGCTTAGCGATATGGTACGCGAGGAGCGGACATCGCTTGAGGTCCTGGCGGAGAGTAATGCTGCGCTGATCAAGGATCTTGAAAAAGGCCAGACCAAGCGCGCGAAGTTGCTCGCAAGTATCGACGAGAAGCTGGCGGCCGAGCAGAACCTTTTGGGCTCGCTACGCCAGCAGGAGTCAGACCTCGCCGAGTTGTTGGCGGAGCTCGCCGATATTCTTTCTGATTACCCCATCGACGCAGAGGTGCCGATGGCAGAGCTTCGCGGGGAGCTGACCTGGCCCGTCAGTGGTCGAGTGGCGACGAACTTTGGGCAGCGTCGCAGCGGCACGATCCGCAGCTCCGGGCTGGTTCTGGCTACTGCGGCGGGTACCGAAATTCGAGCGATTTACCATGGACGGGTGGCATTCGCAGATTGGTTGCCTGGCATGGGCATGTTGATGGTGATCGATCACGGCGATGATTTGCTGTCTTTATATGGCTACAACGAGACGTTACTCAAGGAGGTCGGCGATTGGGTGACACCGGGTGAGGTGATTGCCACCGTCGGCAACACCGGGGGTCAGGCTGCACCGGCGCTGTATTTCGAGCTGCGTAAAGCGAGTAAGCCGGTCAATCCGCGACCGTGGTTTCGTGGTGCGCCGAACGGCTGAGTCGCGGAATGGTCCGCGCTAGGCGGGCTTTGCCTGTGCTATCGTCGAGCACGAATAACGACACGTTCAGGGAGTAGGAAGCGCTTGTCGATCTTGAGTCGCGTTTGTATCGCTGCAATGGTGGGTCTGACACTGGCGCTTGCGCTGGTGGCCGGCGATCGCCTGATTCTGCAGCGCGATTCGGCAACGACAATTACCTCGCGCCCCAGTCCATTGCTGAACGAGGTGCTCGAGCGGGTGCATCGCGACTACGTCGATCCGGTCGACGACAGTGAATTAATGGAGGCCGCGGTTCGCGGCATGGTCGCCGATTTGGACCCGCACTCTGAATTCCTCGATGCCAGCGCTTTCGAAGATGTTCGTTCTGGCGCAGAGGGCCGTTATTCCGGGGTCGGCTTGGAAGTCGCGTTGCGCGAGGGTGACGTTACGGTCATCACGCCTTTTGAAGGCTCTCCCGCGCAGCGCGCCGGTATCCGCACAGGTGACATCATTCTCGCGATTGATGAGATGGCCGTCTCAACGACCGCCCTCCAGGAAACAGTGTCGAGGATGCGTGGCCCAAGTGGCAGCGCCGTAACCTTGAGCGTCCTGCGAGAGGGTTTCGATGCGCCGTTGCGATTCAATCTGGAGCGCGAAAGGCTGACTGTCGAGAGTGTTCAGGGCGCATTGCTCGCACCGGATATCGGGCATTTGGTCATACGGCAATTCCACACGAGAACGGCAGTGGAGCTCGAGCTGGTGCTGCGCGAACTGACCGAAGAGAACCTCACCCCACTGCGGGCCATTGTGCTCGATTTGCGCAACAATCCCGGCGGGTTACTCGATTCTGCAATCGCTGTCACCGATCTGTTTCTTGAGGAAGGCCTGATCGTCAGTGCTCGTGGACGTGGTGATGATGCAGCATTTGAATATCTCGCTACGCGCGGTTCGCTGCTGCCTGATGCACAAATGGTGGTGCTGGTGAACGGCGCTTCGGCATCCGCAGCGGAAATCGTTGCCGGCGCCCTCAAGGATCATGAAAGAGCGCGCCTGATTGGCACATCGACGTTCGGAAAAGGTCTTGTACAGACCGTGATGCCGCTATCGCGGGGGCGGGCTATCAAGCTCACAACCTCGCGTTACTACACACCTGACGGTCACTACATTCACGACCGGGGTATCACGCCCAACATTGTCGTTCGTGACAACGGCCCAGAGGACCGGCAGTTGGCGCGAGCGCTTCAGGAATTGACCGGCGGTCATCGACGTTGATGCGAATCCTGTTGTGTCTTTTTTTCTGCTTCGCCCTTCCAAGCGCAGCGGCGAGCCCTCCGCGGATCGCCATCATTCTTGACGACATTGGCTATCGACATTCCGCCGATCTAAGGGCGCTGGATCTTCCGCCAGAGATCGCTTTCGCTGTGATCCCGGGTTCTGTGCATGGCAGAGTTCTCGGTGCTGCTGCCGTTCAACAAGGCCGAGAGGTGCTAATACATCTGCCCATGGAGCCACTCGCGCCGCACCCACGGTCGCTCGGTCCGCTCTCGCTCAGCGGAGACGCTGATGAAATCTCGGTTCGACGCGTACTGGATGCAGCGCTCGAGGAGCTGCCATTCGCCCACGGGTTGAACAATCACATGGGCAGCCGGCTGACCCAGCAGCCAACTCACATGCGCTGGCTGATGGAGACGCTGGTGTGCAAGCGCAATCTTTACTTCGTCGACAGCTACACAACTGAGCGCAGCGTCGCGCTGGCGGCGGCTCGCGACCATGCCGTGCCGGCAGCGCGTCGAGACGTGTTTCTGGATCATGATCTGGACCCTGCGGCCATCGAGTATCAGGTCGAAAGACTGGTCCGATTGGCAACACAACGCGGACACGCGCTGGCTATTGGTCACCCGCATGACGCAACGCTTGCCGCGTTGCATGCGCTACCGCAACTATTGCAAAAACACGGAATTGAACTGGTGTCTCCCGGTGAGCTGATCTCCAGCGCGCCGATCGAGAGTCCGGTCGAGGCGGATTGATGAGTCGGAATTTTCGCTATTGCCCCGTCTGTGCGACGGCACTCGCACCACAGCAGCATGGCGGTCGCATGCGCCTCGCGTGCTCTGATACGCGTTGCGGGTTCGTCCACTGGGACAATCCGACACCCGTGGTAGCTGCCATTGCGGAGAGAAGCGACGCCGTCATTCAGGTTCGAAGCATTGGTTGGCCACCAGGTTGGTTTGGGTTAGTTACTGGCTTTCTCGAAGCGGGAGAGACGCCGGAGGAAGGTGTGTTAAGGGAGGTTGAAGAGGAAATCGGCCTGTCCGGCACCCTCGGCGAGTTGGTGGGGCTATACCCGTTCCACAGGATGAACCAGCTTCTCATCGTCTATCATGTCTCTATTCCGGATGGAGATATCCGACTGGACGAAACGGAACTGGAGGACTGGCGCGAAGTCCCACTGGCAGAGGTCCGTCCTTGGGCGAGTGGCACCGGCTACGCCTTGCGCGACTGGATGCGGGGCCGCGGTTATGATTTCCCTGATGAGGCATTGTTAAGCCTGGAGCGACGAGGAACATGATGAGAGGTTTTGTGATCAGCTTTGCGATGCTTATCGCGATGGCGTCATCCGGCGCGGTTTGGTCACAGTCAGGTGATCTCTTGAATAACGCCATCTGTCCCGAGGTGTGGCAACCGGTGTGCGGTGAAGACGGCAATACGTATGCGAATCTCTGTCAGGCGAAAAAGGCCGAAGTTGCTGTTGCTGCCGACGGAGAATGCGAGGGCGAAGACGACCAGCTCGCCACAGAGCCAGACGCCAACGATCGTTGCCCGCCCCGATTCGCGCCGGTCTGTGGCAGCGATGGCAATACTTACGCTAACAGTTGCTTCGCGACGCTCGCTGGTGTTGAAACGGAATCGACTGGTTTGTGCGACGACCAGGCATGTCCACAGGATCGGCTGCCGGTTTGCGGTAGAAATGGACAAACATTTTTGAACCGGTGCGAGGCTGATCGTGCTCGAGTGGGCATCTTGTATACGGGCACCTGCGATACCGCCTCCTGTCCGGATGTCTTTTCGCCTGTGTGCGGTGCAAACGGGGAAACCTACGCAAACGCTTGTGCCGCTGACGCCGCCGGAATCGATGTGGTTCGTGACTCTGCGTGTGGTCAGCGTCGCTGTCCGGCGTTGTTCGTGCCGGTTTGTGGCGCGGACGACGTGACCTATGGAAACGCCTGCCAAGCCGAGCGCGCAGGTGTGCGAATCGTGGCGCCAGGCGATTGCGCCGGCAATAATTGTCCCAGATTGTTTCAGCCGGTCTGCGGGAGCGACGGTCGTACCTACGATAATCGCTGCCTTCTGGATGCGGCTGGCCAAAGGTTGCTGTATGCCGGTGAGTGCTCAACCACGGGGATCGGTGCGGCGAAGTGACCTCGAAGAAAGTGAGCCTGCGGCGTCGGGTGTCCGACTGGCTGCGACGCGGTGATGGGCTGCCGAAACTGAATTACGACGCGCTGGTCGACCCTGATCCGAAAGACGTCGAAGCCGTAGCTCGAGGCTTGCGCGCGTATAACAACCGATTCGCTGGTCCCTTGAACGAGAAGCCACTGGGTTGTTTTGTCCGGGATGCGTCTGGCCGTGTGGTCGGTGGCTCACATGGTCATGTGCTGTGGTCATGGTTGTACATCGAGCGGTTGTGGGTCGAATCGGACTTGCGCTCAAATGGTGTTGGGGCACAAGTTCTCGCACGCCTGGAGCGGCTAGCGTTATCCGAGGGCGTTCACCGCTTTCACGTCCAGACGACATCATTCCAGGCGCTCGACTTTTATATCAAGCAGGGCTACGAGGTGTACGCTCAGCTTGAGGATAATCCGCCCGGCCACACCGATTACAGCCTGAAAAAAATCATTAACCTCGATCCCTGATTCTTTTTTTGAACCGTTTTTCCTGGGGCCGCTTCTTACCGTTCGACCCAACTGGTCTCAATTCAGTTTTAGGAGAAACGTTGATGAAACTCAGGAATGCAATTGCCCGCAGTGTGTTGTGCGCAGGCACAGTGTTAACCGCGGGGATGGCGCTCGCCGAAGACACGTCCTCAATCCCTTCAGTTGTTGTCACAATTGAAAACAGTGCCCCCTCGCGCGGTAGTTTCCAGACACCGTTCTGGATCGGTTTTCATGATGGGCAATTTGATTTGTACAACCGCGGCGAGCCACTGTCCGCCGAAGGCCTTATTCCTGGCGATGCGGTAGAGCGGGTGGCTGAAGACGGCATCATAGGGCCGCTGAACGCCGCGTTTGCCGAGGCGCAGCCCGGGGCGTCGCAGTCGATTGTTTTCGGACCTTCGGGACCATTGGCGCCAGGTGACTCTGCGTCAACGACACTCAACGTCAACCCAGAGCTGGATCGGTATTTCAGCTACATTTCGATGGTGTTGCCGAGCAACGATGCTTTCATCGCCAACGGCAACCCTTTTGCGCATGAGATTTTTGATCGTCGTGGGCGGTTTGTTGCGAAGTCATTCGCGGTACCTGGAAGTGCAGTGCTCGATGCGGGAACAGAGCTTAATGATGAAATCGCAGCAAACACGGCTTTTCTCAATCAGGCAGGTCCAGATATTGGCGTCGCTACTGATGGCGTAGTCGAGATCCACCCGGGCTTTCGGCTCGATGGCAGTTTTCCAGACGGCGTACTAACGCACCCGGTACTTGGTGTCGCTGACTTCACTGCCACCAACTATCGTGCAGCGACGGTTAGCTTTCGGTTTGTCGATCTCGGCAAAAGAAACAAGTTTCGCATAAGGTTGAATCCACGCCAGGAAGTCAGCTCTACCCTCGTCGATAGCCGGGGCAGTGGCACTGCGACCGCAGTTTCCGACGGCGTGGACTCGGTTAGCATTGAAGGGCTGTTCCGTCGACTATCAAGCGACGTCGTTGCGGCACACCTGCATCTCGGCGCGGCGGGCACGAATGGTCCGGTCGTGGCTGATCTTTCAGCGTTTGTCAGCAACCACGGAATTTCAGCCGCAGTGTACGCGAGTAATGTCACCGGCCCCTTGGCCGATTCGCCCGCACCGATGCTGGCGCTGTTGAATGAGATGGCGGCAGGTAATGTCTACCTAAATATCCATACCGCCAACAATCCGGCGGGAGAGATTCGCGGGCAATTGCGACTCAGATAATCGCGATGAAGTGGTCGGGCACGGTATGCCCGGCCACTTTACCTGCGCGTCGTGGCTTGTTGTTCCAACATCCGGTCGGACCAATTCAGCAGGTGGGCGATAATTTCATCATGCGTTGCGTCGGGATAACGATGCATAAGGCATGCGGCCATAGCCGCAACAATCGGTGCAGCGATCGAGTGACCGGTGACTACATCGTAGGAGGCCATGGGCGCCGTGCTGATCGCTGAACGCGGAGCGATTACAACCGTCATGGTGTCGTTTGCCGCCATTGGTTGAACGCTGCCCACGGCGTAAATGACGCCTGGTCGAGCAGCGGGAAATCGACGTTCCGGTGATCGGTCTTCGTCATAGGCCGCGATGACCAAACTGCCATTGCGGATTAGTATGCCAACCAGGCGATCGAGCAATGGGTCGCGAACTCCCGAAAGGCTGAGGTTAACGATATCGGGGCGCAAATCGATCGCGGCATTCAGTGCTTTGGACAGAGTGCGTGTGCTGCAGATGCCCTTGCCTCGATCTTGTTCCCAACAAGCGCGCAGTAGATGTGTTTGCGCCTCGTCAGCAATCCCTCGCATACCCTTTTCCGATCGAGGTTTCGATGAGATCAGGCCTACCACCGCCGTCCCATGACGCTCCTTCATCGGCATGCCTTGCTGACCGACAAAATCGCTGACGGTGAGTTTAGCGTCCAGAAGGTCCGGGTGGCTGGTGTCGACATCGGTATCTATAACCGCAATGACGGTGTCGCCACCCCGTTCAGTGACCGTGGCCATGAAATCGTTGAGCAGATCGTTGGGGGTCGGTGCCATGGCACTGGACTCGACACGCAACCCATGTTCATTCTGAATCCAGAGCACTCTCGGGTCTATGCGTAGCTTTTGCAACGTCTGCGAATCCGCGCCTCTGATTTCGATGCAGTAAACACCAACCTGATTGATTGGCCAGTCTGCCAACAGCTCAACGTCGTAGGTAGCCGCGATATCCATCGCGATCTGATGCACATCAACGCTGTGCTCACTATTCATCTCGCGGCTGTACATTTCGCCCGACATACCATCGCCGCTCATCGGGTCGTCAATGACGACAACCCACCGTTCCGATTCAGGCGAAGGTAATACCGAACAAGCCATTACGCACAACGAAAGCGTGGCCAAAGCGCCGGCTCGCAATCGACGCATGATCACAGCGTCTCGACAAACCGTACAGCCGGTTCCTTGCGCAGCGCGTTCATCGTCTGGGTTAGGTCTTCAGAGGCTGGAACCCGGACGTCGGCAGCACCAACATCAGGGTAACTCGTCACCAATTCGAGATCATAGCGTTCCAGCAGCTGCTGCATATCTGAGTTGCCAGTCACCGCCAGTCGAATTATCGGCTCGGCCGTGACCGCCGGTTGATCTGTCAGCGTCTCAAACTGTGGTGTCGGCTTAGTCAGTGGGTAGGTGAAAATCACCCCAGCGACTAGAGCCGCTGCGATCCCAACGGGGAGCGCTCGCATGCGACGTCTCGGTGTGGACCCCGTAACGTTGAGCGTACGTTCAAAGGCAAGCTGATCCGGGCGCTGCTCAAGTGGCTCGTCCGTGCGGCGAATCGCGTTTCTTAGATCGCGTTCCCACTCGACTTGTTGTCGAAATTCCTGGTGTTCGCGCATGGCGGCCTCCACGGCTTCGCGATCAGCTTCAGACAGATGTCCACCAAGGTAGTCGGGTATCAGGAGCGTCAGCGCTTGCAATGAGTCCGCGTTCACGCTGGCCGCCTTCCTGCAAGGCGATTCGGGTCTGCCAGTTGGGACACGACATGACGGATGCGTGTCCTTGCGTGGTGCAGGCGCGTCTTTACCGTGCCTTGCGGGCACTGCACGATCTCGCTGATCTCGCTGGTGGAATAGCCTTCAAAGTATGAGAGCTCAATAACCATTCGTTGTCGGTGATTGAGTTGTTGCATTGCAGCTGAAACCAGCTCGGTTTCCTCAAACTGCTCGTTTGTGCTCGTTGCAAGCTCGGTGGGTTCACGCCACAACCGGGTAAACAGTGAGCGCTTGCGCTGTTCCTTTTTCAGGACACGGACGCATTGACGATAAGCGATCGCGAATATCCAGCTTGAAGGCTTCGCCTCAGCTCTAAAGCCATCTGCATGCTCCCAGATACTCAGCATGACGTCGTTATAGGTTTCGTCGATCAGTGGTTGATCATCCGTCAGGCGTCGGAGAAATCCTCTAAGCCTGCCCTGATAGCGGTCATAAATCATCCGCATGGCGGCTCGATCCCGCTCTCGGCCGATTCGCCCAAGCAGCTTTGCATCTTCCCGATCACTTTCCGTGCCCCGTCCGGGTGCACCCCCGGCGAATTTTTGCCCATCATGAAGAGTAAGAGCACGTTCTTCCTGCAACGGTTCAATCGTCACGGCAGAATTCACCTGAAGGTTGGGGTGTCCTGCGATGACCGGCCGGCGGGTCGATTTATTTCATTGCTAGAAATCCTCGATGAGTCGTCCTCGAGAGTCTTTCTGGTGCGGCAACCAGACTAGCCCCACAAAGTGGATTTGGATATCGGTCGACTTTGGCTTGATTTCGACCTCTGTCAATTCCTCATCCTGGGCGTCGTAACGGGCATCGAGCGCCGCAACATCCGCATCAAAAGTTTCCTGCAACATGCGCAAGTCTTCACGCACACGCGCCGCCGTTTCTTCAGCGCGAGCTACGTCACCCGCCTCTTTGCGCATCCCGCCGACGTTCTTGACGGCCGACCCAATGCTGCGCGCTGACGTCGACGATACGCGTTTTCGGCCCAGTACCGCCCCAAGAATGGCGGTACCAAATGAAATTGCGGTGTCGAGTTTTTTCTTGCGGCTTTGTTCCGACTCTCTTTCGATTGCCTGTTCAGCACGCATCAATCGCGCTTCCAGGGTGTTCACCTTGCTGTTGTAGCGCTTTCTCAGCTTCCCAACGGCGATGTCACGTTGCTCCGAAGCCAGAACCTGCAGGCGCGACCGGAAGTCGCCCTCTGATTCGTGCGCCTCTGAGGTCACCTTCATTGCCGCGCTTCGGTAGAGCACAACCGGTTGGCTCTTTCGCAACCAGCGTTTGAAGTTACGTTCCCATTTGGCGTAAGACTTTGGATTGGTCAGCGGATCCGGAATCGGCGTATGGCCGCTTTTCTCGTCCGGGCGCTCGCCCAACAGATCGTCGAGTTGAATGTCGAGTATCGCCGATTCGTCCCAGTCAACCGGCACTGGGCCATCTTCCGGTATCACGCTCGCCACGCAGTGTCTCTCCGCCTCCACCTTGTAGCGGGCGGAACTATAGACCAGCTCCGCAGCACCAATGACCGCCGGTCGATATACCGTGTCGATGTCACCTGCGCCTTCTACCCAGAACTGGCGAATGCTCTTGTCGAGTTTCGGCGTTGTAGCAACTGCGGCTTTCGACAATGATTTGCTATCGCTTGCCGACAGGGTTGCCGCTTGCACGGCCTTGTTCGCTTCCTTCTGGAGTTCGCCGCGTCGTTTGTCCATCAGCGTGCGAATCTGGTCGCGTGTCAGAGGTCCTGCAAGGTACGACATCACCCAGCGCGTGCCGAAGACCACCGGCTCGGACTCGTGAACGTTGTGCAGCAGAAAACGACGTTTGCCCAGACCGGCTAACGTCTGCTCCATCGCCTGGCGGTCGAAGTTGCCACCCGCAGCTGCACCTTCCAGACCCTCCATTACGCGCGCTTTGTCGCGTTCGGTCTGTAGTCGACCGATCATCCAGGTGCCCGTGTTCGACAGGCCTTTGTAATCAAGGTCCACGGGGTTTTGTGTTGAGAGCACTAACCCAAGACCGTAGGCGCGCGCTTGCTTCAGCAGCGTAAGCAGCAACTGCTTCGAGGGCGGGTTCGCAACCGGCGGCATGTATCCGAAAATCTCATCCATGTAGAGCATGGCACGCAGGCTCCCGGTGCCTGGCTGTGCACGCATCCACGCGATGAGGTTGTTGAGCAACATACACACGAAGAACATGCGTTCGGCATCGGATAGATGCGCGATCGATAGGATCGACACGCGTGGTTTTCCGCTGTCGGTGTACAACAGGTTCGCTGCACTCAATGGCTCGCCTTCAAGCCACGCCTCAAAACCGGGCGCTGCGAGCAGGCTGTTGAGCTGCATCGCGAGCGCAAAACGGTCTTTCGCGGGATAGACATCGTCGAGCGCCATGACACCGATCTTCTCGAGCGGTGGGTTTTGAATGACGGCGATCAGCGTCGGGAGGTCGAGTGACTGTCCTTGCTGCCAGTAGTGATCCAGCAGGTTGGCGATCAGGATGTGTTCGCGACTGGTGACCGGGTCTGCGTTGATGCCAAGGAGTGCAAGAATGCTCGTGGCTGTGACCTGTACGCGCTCGCGATAAAGGTCGCGATCCTCGCGCAGCGCGGGCGCAGGCGAGTCGAACGACTTCAAAACAGAAATGGGCAAACCAGCGTTTGAGCCGGGGGTGAAGATATTGAGATCCACGCGTTCGCGGAACGTTCGCACACGCGCTGGGTCCTGACCCCATTGCCCAATACCCTCTTTCCAGAGCGCGGCCTGATCGTCTGCGAATTGATCGACCGTCTGACCTTTGTTCGACGCCTCTTGCGGGTTGACCCAAGGCGCAAAATCTTCGCCCTTGAACTGTGGGAACGTTAGCATGAGGTTGCCGAGATCGCCTTTCGGGTCGATGGCGATGACGGGAATCGAGTCCATCGCCGCTTCCTCGATCATGCCAATGCCGAGGCCCGTCTTGCCGCTACCGGTCATACCAATAATGACCGCGTGTGTATTCAGGTCTTTGGAGTCGTAGAGCACCATGTCATCGGTGAGGTCATCGTTGACCTCATCAAGTCGTTTACCCAGATAGAAAGCGCCCAGCTTTTCGAAACCGCTCATGGCAAGCCCTGTCTTATTATGTTGCCACGCAGTTTAGCAAGAGCGTCGACGACTGTGCGCGAGCTGATGTGTTAGCTTCGAGATATCCCACGTGGCGCTGGTAGCGGGAATGCTCAACAAGTGGCTTTGGACAATATTTGCGATCGCCGTCTGCGCGCTGGCCCTCAGCGGGTACGCCGATAGTCTCGGCGCTGCGTATGCGAGCGGAGCGCTGGAGCGCGCGCTACTGACCTTCGCGGTGGCGCGTGGACTCGACGGTGTGATCTCGATAGCACAGGGCACCGAGGTCGCGCTGGAGCCAGGTGGCGTAGGACTGAACCTCACCGTTGGCCAGATTCTCGATCCGGTCAACGATCTTATAGAGCGGTTCTCGACCGTGATGCTGACGGTCACCGCGGCATTGGGTCTGCAAGAGGTTCTCTTACGGATCACGGCGAGTAACAGCATCAGTCTGTTGCTTGGGGTCACCGCTTTACTGGCGTTGTTGTTTGTCTGGGTACCGGCACTCGAGAAGCGGTCGCGACTTAGAACTGCAGTGTTGCGATTGTTCCTCGCTGCATTTTTTGTGCGCTTCGCTGTGCCGGCACTGGTGGTCGGGACGCACGTGGTGTTTGACGCGTTTCTCGCGAGCGATCAGATTGCAGCAACGGCAGCGCTCGAACAGGCTTCGGTCGACATCGAGGCACTTAGCAGCGAGCAAAACGCGATTGATGATGCCGATGATGATCGAAATTGGTTTGAGAGAACGCGAGATCGGATTGGGGAGTCGTTGGGTGCGTTTAACGTCGAGGCGCGCATGACCGCTCTGCAGGAGCGTGCATCTGGAGTGACGCGCCATATCGTCAGCCTAATTGTAATTTTCCTTTTGCAGACCATCGCGTTGCCGCTCGGGTTTTTGTGGTTGTTGTTGCATGGCGCAAAGGCGGTTGCGCGTCAGCTTCAACCCGTAATCGCAGACCGTCCGCAAACCGGGGTTAGCGACTAGCATGGGCGTGAAAACCTATGTCTCGCTGCTCGCGGCCTTGGTTGGATTGCCGCTTGCCGTGGATGCGACCGAACCAGAGCGTTCGACTCGAAGCGACGAATGCGTGGTCTTGCTGCATGGTTTGGCACGTACAGCGGGGGCTATGAAACCCGTTGAAAAAGCACTCGCGAAAGTGGGATACACGGTGCACAACATCGGCTATGCGTCGCGCAAGGACACGATAGAGACGCTTGCTGAGGATGCAGTGAGTCGCGGGGTTTCTGAGTGCAGCGCACAAGATGCATCGACCATTCACTTCGTGACGCACTCTATGGGTGGCATTCTTGTGCGCTATTATTTGGCGAAGCACTCCATCCCGAAACTCGGCCATGTAGTCATGATGGCGCCGCCGAATCAAGGCAGTGAAGTGGTCGACGACTGGTCAGATCGGCCAGGTTTCGCACTGCTCAATGGGCCTGCCGGCATGCAGCTGGGCACCGACGATGACAGCATCCCGTCGAAGCTGGGGTCTGTCGATTTTTCCCTCGGCATCATTGCAGGCACGGCGACCATGAACCCGATCCTGTCGCGTAGCTTGCCAAATCCGGACGACGGAAAGGTTAGCGTCGCATCAACCAAGGTGGAGGGCATGACGGATTTTGTCGCTGTGCCTTACACGCATACGTTTCTGATGCGTCGTTCGGAAGTTCACGATGAGATCACTCACTTCCTGGAGCACGGGCGGTTCGCGAAGCGAAACGATCCGGCAGATCGCTAGAAGCCGCGGCGCCCCTGTACTGATATTTGCAGTCCCTGATCGATACCGATACCGCTTTGCAGGGGATACGCGAAATCGATGTGCAGCATCCGATTGCTGGAAGCCTTGGTGCTCATCAGTCGCAGGCCGAGGCCGATGTTGCTGAGGTAGCGGTCTTCGGAGAAGCCGGTGATGTCATCACCCCAGACTCGACCGACATCGACGAAGGCAGCGCCCCCCACTCGGAAGAGGTTAAAGGGATACCAGTCGGTGATGACCCGTTGCTCCAGAGACAACACTGCGCGCGCGTCACCGTTCGCAAATGCTCTGTCGAAACCTCTGAGCCCGGTAAGACCACCAAGCTGAACCGGGCGATCCAAATCGGCTTCATGCGCGACGGTTGACTCTACGCCAACGAACCATGAGCTACGCTCGGATTGGCGTCGTATGTAACCGGCTTGGAACTCGAATCGACCGTTCTGTAGGTCGCCGCCCTCGATTCGGCCGTCCGCGCCGGTGCGCCAATTGAAGATGTATCTGTCTGGGTCACCGAGGCTGCTGGCATAGTCGATATCGAAGATCGCACCGTCTCGGTTCGATCCGGTGCTCGCACCGAACCAGCCGAAGGTTGCGCTGTAACGCGTGCCAAGAAAGAGGTCTTCGGTGACAGCGATGCGCGTCAGGTTGGTCGCGCGTACGAACCGATCCTCAATGGCCTCGTAGCGAACGAAGGGATATCGGAGCTCTCGGTCTTCGGGTGTGACAACGAGCGGGCCCGGTTCAAAAACCGGTTCAAAGCGATTGTCCTGAATGGCGAAGCCGACCGTCCACCGTCTCGACCAATCATCAACAAGACCGTCGGACCATCCGTACCAGAGCGTGACGTCCGTCTGGTCTCTGAGATATTCAGCGACTTCGTCACCGCGCGAGAATAGTGGCTCTTCCTGTTCGATGGCTGTTGCATCAAGCCCAGCCGTCCACCGACTGTCGAGTGAGAAGAACGGTCGAATCAAGCGCAGGCGTTGAGCGTCGCCGTCGTCGCTATCTCGAAAACCCGCTTCGAAGCGCCACCACGTACCGCGAAAATTTCGATTACCGTACCTCAGCAGCGTGCTTTCCCTGTCTCCATCATCTTCGATACTGAAAGCGAGTTCACCGCCAGTACCGAGCAGGTTGCCCTCCTGAACGCCGAGCAGGTATTCGGTCTGACCCCCTTGCTGCGAGAAACCGAGCTGAGGAAAAAGCGTCCAGTTGTCTTTCGTCTCTACCGTAATGTCGACTTCATTCGCATTGACTCGGTCCGCGTCGATAAGCACATCGAAGATATAGCTGTTTCGGCGCAGGACGCGTTCGGTTTCCTCGATGGATTGGGCGGTCAGCGTGTCCCCTTCCTCAAATAGCAGCTGCGCGCGCACAACGAATTCCTGGGTTACGACATGTACCTGGTTCGCTGCTCGATACAGCCATTTGTCTTCGTCGGGATTAGCGAGGTCAAAGATCTTCTGACGCACGATCGTGATATTGCGTATACGCACACCCTCGGCCTCGAGTTGCTCAAAGCGCTTGTTGCGTGCTTCATCGGCACGTGCAATCGACGGGTGAATAACGATTGTTAAACCAAGCGTGATCGCGATCCAAAGGCAGAGGGTTTTCATTTTGTGCATGGGGGGAAATAACTGGAGCGGATCGATCCTTCAATCCTGGTGCACGTTGCCTTCGACACTAGCACGTGTTGGGATTCAGTGGCGTGCCGAGATCGGAAAAACTCTCAGGTTGCGGTGTCGGCCAACGTTCGTTCGAACAGAAATCCAGTGACACGAAGACTCACTGCCCGCGGTGTGTAGAGGTCAGTTTGCAGCTGCCTAATGACTGGCTTGAAGGTGTTGGCAATACGCTGTGCCGTCTCGGTATCGGAGAATGGCGCGTAAACCTCAAGCTCAACGCCGGCTGCATTGTCGGTGGGAAACCTGAGCGTGATCACCCAATTGTCGTAGCGAATGATTACACCTTGCCGACGCAGCTCGGTGACAAGATCAATCGCATCGCCCCGCGTAACCCTCGTAACACACATGGGTGTCCCGCGACACGTGCGTGTTGATCGGTTGCGACGGCAGCAAAATGATTGCGTCGCTCATGATCGTGTGGCCCTACTTGATGCCGTGGGTCATCCGATTGATGAGCGGCGAGAGCAGAATGAAGACCAGTCCGGCGCCCGCTGCAATCGCGGTCACCACAAGGAACAGCTGCTCCGGTGGCAGACTCTCGATTTGACCGGCGACTCGCCCAGCGACCAGGTTGCCAAGCGCTGCTCCCATGAACCACGTGCCCATCATCTGACCGACGTAACGCGGTGGCGATAGCTTAGTAACGCTCGAAAGACCAACCGGGCTGAGTGCGAGTTCGCCTACGGTGTGGAAGAAGTAGGTCACGATTAACCAATTCATGGATACGCCAAGACCCGCGTCTGCTCCCGCGCCTTTTGGTACATACAAAGACCCCCACGCCAGCACCAGGAACCCGACGCCGAGCAAGATCAAACCCATGCCGAACTTCACTGGAATCGACGGGTTGCGTGCACCAAGCGCCATCCACAGATAGCCGACGATCGGCGCCATGATGATGATGAACATCGCGTTCACAGACTGCAGCCAGCTCGTCGGCGTTTCCCAGCCAAAGAAGACGCGGTCTGTTAGGTCACGCGCAAAGATGGTCATTGACGACCCTGCCTGTTCGAAGCCGGACCAGAACATTGCGGCGCCGATGAACAGCAGCGAAATCACGAACACCCTATGGCGCTCGATCTTGTCGCGGCACCCAAATCCGATGATCACTGCGAAGTAGACGATTGCGGCGACCACGACGATGGACCCGGTCAGGTCAGCGAAACTGATGATGGTCAGGGCAATGACACCGCTGGCCGCTAACCAAGAGACCACACCAGCGAGCGCGGCGCTGATCGCAAGGCCAATCATGAGTTGCCGGGAAGCCGCGGAGACTTTGTTCGCCGGCGCGAATTCCTCCGTCAGATCGCCCGCAGTTCGAAGGTGCTTCTGTCCTCTGGAGTATTGGATCAGGCCGGCTACCATGCCGACTCCGGCGAGGCCAAAGCCAACATGCCAGTCGACCTTTTCGGCGAACCAACCGCACAGAATTGGACCGAAAAACGCGCCGAGGTTGATGCCCATATAGTAGATGGAAAAGCCGGCATCGCGACGCTGCGGCGTGTCGCCTTCGTACAACCCGCCAACGATGGCGCTGACGTTCGGTTTTAGCAACCCGGTGCCGAGAACCACGATGAAGAGCCCGAGATAGAACGACCAGAACTCGGATCCGGTGATGAACATCGGCAACGCGAGTGTGAAGTGCCCGATGGCGATCACGACACCGCCATAGAAGACAGCGCGTTGCTGACCCATGATCCGATCGGCGATCCAGCCGCCAGGCACTGCGAGCGCATAGACGCCGAAAGTGTAGAGGCCGTAAATCGCTCCGGAGATCTCGGTAGTTAGGCCGAGGCCGCCGCGAGCCACATCCGTCATGTAGATAACGAGCAGCGCCCGCATGCCGTAATAACTGAAGCGCTCCCACATCTCGGTGAAAAACAGCGTTGCGAGCCCGCGTGGGTGCCCGCCGAAAGACGAAGCGCTCGTCTCAGCAGCGTTTGCTGACATGTAACCCCCTCCAGGATTTTTGCCAGAGTCTACCAGTCGGAAGCCGTTGTGCGGCAGTTCGTGCCTTGTTCACTGTCTGACCACATCGGTTTGCTGTATTCTTTGACGCGTGAGAAAGGTGATGTTGTTATTGATCCTCGGCAGCGCAGGCTGCGCGTCCACCGACGGTGTTTACAGCGGTGTAGAAAAGCCTGAGCCTGCGACGGGCACACGCCTGCCGCCCAGCGGCGATCGCGAAGACCCTCGCCGCAAGACGGTTATCGATGGGGATGACCTTGAAGAATCCGGTGCGCTGACGATCGAGGAAGCGCTCCGCCGACGCGGTATCGGCTAGCGACTACGTCGCTTCGGCGTCCTTTTCCTCGGCCTTCTGCCGATTCTTGAGCATGGTCCGCGAAAAAAGGATACCCAGCTCAAAGAGCAGGTAGACCGGGATTGCCAGCAGCGTCTGACTGAAGACGTCGGGTGGTGTCAGGAACATTCCGACGACGAAGCACCCCAGAAAAACATAGGATCGAATGCTCGCAAGCTTGTCTGGTGTGGTGATTCCAGCCCAGCACAGCAATACCGTCGCTACGGGCACTTCGAAAGCGATACCGAAAGCGAGAAACAGCGGCAGCATGAAGCTCACGTAACTCGCGATGTCCGGCATGTTCGCCACCGTGTCGGGTGCGAAAGCAATCACGAAATTGAATACCAGCGGCATCACCACAAAGAACGCGAACAAGATGCCAAGATAGAAAAGGATGATGCTGCTTGCCAGCAGCGGCAGTGCGAAGCGCTTTTCCTTTTTGTACAAGCCCGGGGCTACGAACGCCCACGTTTGATACAAGATAACCGGGATTGCGATAAATATCGCAGTGAAAAAGGTGAGTTTCAGCGGCACGAATACGACGGACAGAGCGTCAATGGCGATCATGTCCGTGCCGTTTGGCAGCGCGGCCCGCACCGGTGCTGAGGCGATTTCAAGTATCTGCTTTGAGAAAGGCAGCAGGACTACAAATACGGCTATCACCGCGATGAACGCTTTCAGTAGTCGATCGCGCAGTTCCAGAAGGTGCGAGAGCAGCGTGCCCTCGTCTAGCGACTCATCGTGTCCGGCAAGATCGTCATCGTCATCCAGCAGCTCATCTTCATCCACGCTGCTCATGGTTTCGGCTCTTGTTCGCTTTGCGGTGTTTTAGGGCTATCCAGGTCAGCGGAAGGCTCCGCTTGTGTGACGGTTTCGCCTGCTGCTTTGTCCGGCGCGGAGACTGAAGTTGCAGGCAGGTCAACAAATGGTTGCTTCAGTTTGTTGACGTCCTTCTTCAGCTCGTCCACCCCGAGAGATGACTCCAGATCGACGCGCGTTGGCAGCTGTTCGCGGATTTTCTGCAATTCCAGCTCATCTTCAAGCTGATATTGCAGATTACTGGCCGTGCGTTTCGCATAGCCAATGAACTTCCCGACCTTTTTCGCGACTTCGGCCATGCGAACAGGTCCGAGCACGATCAACATAATCAGGAAGATCAGCAGAAATTCAGGTCCGCTGAACATCGTAGGTCATCCAGTCGCGAGGTTCGCTAGGAGCTTTTTTCGGATTCGGCCTTCTCGGTCGTGCCTTCGAAGGTCGCATCCTCACTGTCACTGATCGACTTCGTGGGCTCTGATTTGGCGTTCTCATTATCCATGGCGCTCTTGAAGCCCTTGATCGCCGAGCCAAGGTCAGATCCGATGTTCTTGAAGCGCTTGGTGCCAAAGATAGCAAGCACAATCGCGAGCACGATCAAAAGCTGCCAAACGCTGATGCCTCCAGGTCCAAACATGGTGTTCCTCTCGTTGGGTTACACGGCGTAGCCGATTATCATACTTCAGATCAGGTCCGCGCAGCAGACCTGCACGCGCGGGCCGCCGAAATTTAAGACGCGCGACGGTATCACTGCTATGTAGGCGGTGTCTGTAACCAGAATGTTACAGGGCCGTCATTACAGAGATTGACCTGCATATCTGCCCCGTAAACCCCGGTTTGCGTCGCTACGCCCAGTTCCTGAAGCGCTGAAACAAAGGCTGTGAAGCACTTTCTAGCCAGCTCGGGAGGTGCGCCGCGCGAGAAACTGGGCCTGCGACCGCGTGCGGTATCGGCAACCAAAGTAAATTGCGGTACCGCAAGAATTGCGCACCTAAGATTCAATGCGCTCAGATTCATCTTGTCGTTGTCGTCGGCGAATACACGATAATTTGCGATTCGCTGCGCCAGCGCATCCGCTGAGACCTGATCATCGTGAGCTTCCACACCGACGAGCACAAGCAGCCCCGCGTCGATCGCAGCAACCTGGTCACCGCTGACGTCAACACTCGCCGAGCGGACTCGTTGCAGCAGCCCAATCATGGCGTTTCCTTTGTGGCGAACAGAAGTTGTTAAAGCTGTCGAGATTCTGACGAAGAAGCAACGACTCCACCACAGTAGTGTAACTGACGGTGGTGCTGCCGCTGCGCCAGGGAACGGCGAACCGCAAGGAGGCGGGCAGCGGAGGTACTGCCGTCTAGCTTGGTGCTGTGGGATACTGCTCGGCAACAGCGAGTAGGGGAGTCGCCGTGCAACGCAGACGTTTTTTGGAGGGTGCCGGAGCCGGACTGGTCGCCGCGGGAGTGGCCGGTTGCGGCCAGACGAACGAATGTGCCGAAGGTGCCGACGCGGCATCGCAGCAGACCTTCCGTTGGAAAATGGTCACCACGTGGCCGCCCAATTTGCCGGGCCTGGGTTCGGGTGCCACGAATCTTGCAAAGCGTATCGAGGCGGCATCGGGCGGGCGGCTGAAAATCAAAGTGTACGCTGCTGGTGAGCTGGTCCCCGCGTTTGAGGTGTTCAACGCGGTGTCACAGGGCACCGCCGAAATGGGTCACGGCGCGCCTTACTACTGGAAGGCCAAGGTCGAGGCAGCCCAGCTTCTAACCACCATACCGTTTGGCCTGAACGCGGCAGAAATGGACGCCTGGATGTATTACGGCGATGGCCTTGAGCTGTGGCGAGATTTGTATGCGCCATTCAACCTGGTGCCTTTTCCTGCCGGCAACACCGGCACCCAGATGGGCGGTTGGTTTAATCGTGAGATCAATTCGGTGGAGGACCTCAAGGACCTGAAGATGCGGATCCCCGGAATGGGTGGCGAAGCTTTGAGACGAGCCGGTGGTCTGCCCGTAACCCTCCCTGGGGGCGAGCTCTTCACGGCACTGCAAACAGGCAACATCGACGCCACGGAGTGGGTTGGTCCCTACAATGACGTGACTTTCGGGTTCCCGCGTATTGCGCGCTATTACTACTACCCGGGATGGCATGAGCCAGGCCCCACGTTGGAGGCGATGATCAATGCGGACGCGTGGGCGTCGCTTCCCGAAGATCTGCAGGAAATCGTGCGTGTGTGCTGTCAGTCCGTGAATTGCGACATGTTGGCCGAGTACACGTGGCGCAACGCGGAGGCCTTGGAGTCGTTGAGCGAGAACCCGGATGTGGAGATTCGGCGATTCCCGGATGATGTGTTGCGCACCTTGCGACGCTATTCGCAGGAAGTGATGGATGAGTTGGTCGCACGCGACGAAAAGGCGCGTCGTATCTATGCATCACTCAGCGCGTTTCAGAAGCGATCTACGCGCTATCAGGAGATCACGGAAGCGGCCACGCTCGACACCCGTCAGCTCTGAATGGCGTGAGCCTCCAGCAATTCACGTGGCACCGACAAAAGGGCGTCCGCGTGGGTGGCAGAGAGATCAACCGGCGGCGCAACACCTGCCTCAGCAGCCTCGCGCCACCGTGACGCGCAAAGACACCATCGGTCACCCGCTTTCAGGCCGGGAAAGTCCCACGCGGGCAGCGCGGTGATGAGGTCGTTGCCTTGCTTCAGGCTGAACTGCAAAAAATCATCGGTGACGATGGCGCAAACGACGTGACGCCCCAGGTCTTGCGAGCCTGTCCGACACGTTCCGTCCCGGAAAAAACCGGTCCCGTTCGCACTACAGCATACTTGGAGCGGTGCCCCCAGTACGTTGGTTTCAGTCGAGTTATCTGACATGACTCATATCCACTTGTCGAAACGTCAGGCTGATGCGGTGCTCGTATCGTCCCATCGTCGCCGGTTTCAGTTTTCTGACGCCATGATAATGGAGTCGCGCGGGGCCGCCCATGACGATGACATCGTTCTCGTACACCGGAATGACCAACGGTCTGCCGGAGCGTGATTCGCCCCAGACCAGAAACTCAGCCGGCAATCCTGTGGAGATCGTGATCACGGGTGGACCGAAGTCCCCCTCGTTTTTGTCCTGGTGTGCGGTCATTCGGTTGCCGGGCAAATACCGATTGATCAGGCAGGCATTGGCGGTGAAATCATCGAACCCGGCAATCCTGGCAGCCTCGCCTGCCACGGACTGCCACGATGCGGGCATCGCGGGCCAGAGCGCACCTGACTCCGGGTCGTGCCGCTGATAGCGGTAGCCGCGCCGGTCAGATACCCAGCCGACCGTGCCGCAGTTTGTGACGGCGACACCGATGGGTTTGCCGCCCGGCGTCACCATATTGCGAAACGGCGCTACGGCTTCGATGGACGGCAGTGCTTGCAGCAGGCTGGTCGCATCGGCAAAGCCGGCCAGTAACGTGACGCCCTCCAACACAGCTTCGACAGCCGGGCGTTGTTGTTGAAACAAGTCATCCACGTGCGCGTGTACCTATGATTGAGGCGCTGTCATTCGATAAACTTTCGTAATTCATTGTCCGCCCAAGGAATGTGTTCTCATGCTCAGAGTTTCTCTACTGACCGTTCTTGCCTTTTTCGCCTGCACAAGCGCAAGAGCCGATAGCGCCGCCTTTCAGGGTGCGGCACTGATCGACCAGCTTCCGGAGTCGACCTTGATCTATGCGCGCCTACCGCATCCGACGGGGTTGCTGGCGACGTCAAAGGGTAACGGTCTGGACCCGGTGCTTGGCAACCCGGAACGTGCTCAATTGGCGCAAGAGATTATTGCGGGTGCATTCGCTCGTCTCGGCAACCTCGATCCTGACACCGCGCAGCCGCTGGTGGATTTGCTCAATACCATCCAGTCGCCACTGGAGTTTGCCGTCGTTGCAACGCCAGCACCGATCGGCGTGTTTTCAATGGCGATTGGTGAGGACACTGATTACGAACAGTGGTTCGGGCAGCTGAGCCTGCTCCAACCCGGACTGTCCACGACGCTGGTATCCGAACCGCAATCAATCTATGCCGTCGACGGAATGCCGGCGCCGGTTTTCGCAATCCATGATGCATCCGCCGGCCGGGTGAGCTTCTTCGTTGGTCAGGCACTGGATACCGATGGCGTCGAACGGGCACTCGGCATGATGGACAGCAACGGCGGCATTGCAGACGAAGTCGCATCGATCGACACCAGCGGCCAGGGGATGGTCGTCTGGGCGAACGTCGAGCGCGCGCTGCCGATGGCGCAGTTGTTTGTACCCGCCGAGCAGTACTCGCAGATGCAGGAATTCGGTATCGAAACCGTGCGATCCATGCAATTCGGTATCGGTGTTGCCGAAGGTCGGTCCCGCGTTGGGTTTCATGCAAATTTGCTTGCGGATACTGCAAGCAAGCTTCCGGTCGTCGAGCACGCACTCGGTGCTCGGGCGGCCGGTCAGCTGGACTCCGTTTTTCAGCTGACCTTCCCTTCGCCGCAGGACGTCGAGCGATTGGCTGCTCTGCTGGAAGATAACACCGAAGCGGACGAGTGGGTCAACTATCAGTACCTGATGGCACGCCTGGCCGATGCGTACGCGGTCGACTTTGACCTCTGGGCGCGTGCTTTCGGGCCGGACATTACCTTCATGGTTGATTCGGCTAGTGAGTACCTCGCAATTCGTATTCGTGATGCGGGCGCTTATCAGGAATGGCTCGCGCGCGTAGACCAGGCGACGCACCTCGACTACGACAAGAGAAAAGTAGGCCGTCAGACCATCCATCGACTGATTCGCCGGGATTTGGAAGAAGTATCCGCGAGTGAAATCGATATCGAGGATGGTGAGCCCTTTGCGCAACTCGTCGGTTTTTTAAACGACGTCAAGGACTACTACTACTGGGTCGAAGAAGACGGCTACCTTTATCTTGATTTTGTGCCGCAGGGCCTCATGGCGCGTACAAGAGAGCGCAAGCGTGTCGATGTCGGCAAATGGCTTGAAGACGAACAACGCGTCGACCTAAGCAACGCGATACTCGGCGCCAGCTGGAACTCGCGGCATTTGCCGCGCCGGCTCTACCACACCTACCTCACGGGATTGCAGCTGGGCGCAGACGTCGGCGGGACACCGTTTGATGTCTTTGAAATGCCGTCCGCCCAGGCCCTACGTCTGCCCGAACAAAGCTCAATGAGTATGTCGATCAATTTCGGTCCGAATGCGGTCGGTTTTGAATTGATGTCCGAGTCCTCGCCGTTCGATCTCTTGCTGGCGGGCAACGCGACGACCAGTGCCGTTGTTGCCGGCATTGTTGCGGCGGCTGCGATCCCGGCTTACCAGGATTACACCACTCGCGCCGAAGTCTCTGAGGGTCTGTCCCGAGCGCGACCTCTGAAAATTGCGATCGCTGAGTACTACGAAACAAGTGGGACTATGCCCAGCCGGGACGCAGCGATCAAAATCGTCGAGGACTCCGGTGCCGACTATATCCGTATCGTTCCTGATGCAGGCGTTATCGAAGTCGGCTATGACCCGATGACCGCGAGTGAGCCGCTGACTGTCGGCCTGCTCTACATCGAACCGCTGATTGACGAATCCGGTGAAATCACTTGGGAGTGCAGCGGCACCATCGAGCAGAAATACTTGCCTTCCGACTGCCGTGACAATCCGCTGCCTGAGGGTTATTGATGGTCGCGCGCAAGCTCCTCAAGATTCTGCACACGATCTCTGCCATCGGTTATACCGGTGGTATTGCTGCCTATGTCGTGGCCCTGGTCAGTGCGCCTGAGATTACGGATCTACAGCAACATCTGCTATTGCGCAGCAATATCGCAATGATCTCCAACTGGTTGATCATGCCGTCGATGTTGCTGGTGTTGATCAGCGGTTTGCTGTCGATGGCTGTGCATCACCCGTTTATGAGCGCGCCTTGGGTTTGGTTCAAGGCGCTGACTGGCTTGTTGGTTTTTGAGGCAAGCCTTGCGAGCATCGATGCACCTGCGGACGGCGCGAAGCGCGCCGTGGAACGTGCTATTGCAGGCGAAATTGAAACGGCGCAGCTCGCGACGTTGATCCATGACGAGTGGGTCGCGCTCTACATTTTGCTCGGACTTGCTGTGGTTAACGTGGTGTTAGGAGTCTGGCGACCGCGTTTCGGGCTCAAAAAGACCTGAGGGCGGATTCCTGCAGAATTGCGTTCAGTGTCGATAGCAGATGATCCGCGTCTGCTTCCGAGAAAACGAGCGGCGGGCGAATCTTGAGCACATTATGATGCGCACCGTCGCTACCGATGAGTACGCGTTGCTCTCGCATTCGTTGGACAATGTAGCGCGTCAGATGCGCCGCTGGCCTGCCCTCGACGTCGACCATGACGATGCCGAGAAACAGGCCTTCGCCGCGCACTTTGGAGAGTACGGGATATCGCGTTGCGAGTTGCTGTAGCCCGCTCTTGAGATACGCCCCGACTTTGGCCGCATTCTCCTGAAGTCGCTCCTCAAAGAGCACCTCGAGTACGGCCTTGCCGGCCGCACAGGCGACGCTGGAACCGCCAAAAGTCGCGAAAAACTCCATCCCATTGTCGAACGTTGATGCGATCGCGTCGGTAGTGATAACCGCAGCAAGCGGATAGCCGTTGCCCAAAGGCTTGCCCAACACCACGATGTCCGGGGTTACCGCTTGATGTTCGAATCCCCAGAAGTGGTGACCGAGCCGGCCGAGCCCGGTTTGAACTTCGTCGGCAATGCAAACTCCGCCGGCCGCACGAACACGAGAATAAACCCCGCTCAGGTAGCCAGCCGGTGGAACCACCTGGCCTCCTACGCTCGGGAAGGTCTCCGCGATAAACCCAGCCAACGCGCCTTTGTCGAGGCGGTCAAGAACATCATCAACCTGTGCGGCGTAGCGTTCGGCCGCATTCTCGTCACGAAAAATGCCGGTGAAAGTATCGAGGTTATCGATGAGGTGAACCCAGTCGGGGACACCGGTGCCTCCTGCGCCCCCTGCCTTGTAATCGCTGAGGTCGATCGCGGTAACCGTGTGGCCATGATAGCCAGTGCGCAATGCGATCATGTCCATTGCTCCCGTTGCGGCTCTGGCGAGCCGAACGGCCAGTTCGTTCGCTTCACTACCGGAGCACACCAGAAACACCCGATTCAGAGACGTTGGAAAGTGCTCGAGCAGTGCTTCGCAATACTGGCTGTGGATGGGCTGCAAATAGCGAGTGTTTGTGTTGACCCACCGCATTTGCCGATCCACGGACGCACGCACGTGAGGATGTGAGTGTCCGACATGCGGGACGTTGTTGTAAGCATCAAGGTAGGTACGTCCGTTATCGTCGAACAACAGCGCACGCCATCCGCGAACAATCGTGACCGGGTCGTCGCCGTACGAGAGACGAAGGTTTCCGGGTGCGTGCGCTGCTCGCCGTTTGCGGAGCGCTCCATCGTCGGTGGCCAGTGTGAGTGCCCGATCATCCACCAGGCCAGCGAGGCGCGACGGATCGGGGAAGCGGCGTACCCAATAGTCGAGGTCATTCACGTCGACTACGCCGGGCCACTCGCTTCCCGGCACCTCGGTGGTCGAGACCTGAAAATGGATGTGCGGAGGCCATCCGCCGTTTTCTCTCGGTGGTCCCAGCCGCGCAAAGGCTTCCCCTGCCTTGATTGTGTCGCCGGGCGCCAGGGCGAGGGCACTGTCGTGCTGCAGGTGACCGTATAGCGTGTAGAACCGTATCCCCGCTGTGGGCTCATGCGAGAGTACGATCAGCCCACCGTAATCGAACTCGGCATCGCAGACCTCTGCGCTCAGTACAGTGGCATCGTACGGCGCGTGAACTTCCGTGCCTTCCGGTAAGAAGACGTCGAGCGCGATGTGTATCGTCCGCCGCTCGCTCGCGCCGTGTGTCGTGGACAAATAAAAAGGCGCGCCGTAGATCAGGCGTGGTTCGCGATAGCGTCCGAGCACCGGCTTGCCGGCTGGCGCCAACGCATCTACTGCTTCGGCCACCTCTGTGAGCTCAGGGGACACGGGATTGTCGGTCGCGTGTGTGCCTGTAATCGAGAGATCGAGTACCGGAGCGCTGGCGAGATTGGTCTTGAACAGCGGCTGCGGTGCGACGTTCGGGTTGGCGATCCAGTCGAGCGAGGCTTGATCGGGATCAGCGAGATCGCATGCCGCTGTCAGGTGGCGCAACACCTCATTCGTGGGAATATCCAGCGCCGCATCGAGAAACTCATGTATTGCTGCCTGTGATACCTGGCGATACGGGTCATGGTGGCCGCGGCACTCATCCTCCCAAGCGATCACCATGCTGCTCACCATGCGCGTCAGCATCAAGGGCCATAGCAGTTTGAGCTCCTCAAGTGAGAGCTCGCTATGCCGGTGATACCCTCTGACAAAAGCACGCAGACTGCGCAACGGATGCGCGGACTTCGGCAGCAGGTAGGTCGCAGATATCGCGAGGTCGATGATCCGGGCGCCGCGCATCATGTCGCCAAAATCGATGATGGCAGCCAGTGCGGGTTTGGCACCCGGTTCGCACTGATAGAGCAGGTTGTGGTCATTGAGATCGTAGTGCAGCGCTTGCGTTGGCAGCTTGGCAAGCCGTTGCAATGCCAACCCGGTGTGCTCCGACAGGATGCGTTCGATCGATTCGCGCCTTGGATGTTGCCGCAAGTGTTTGCTGTGCTTAGCCAGAGCTGGCGTCGACTCCATGCGCCAACGCAGATTCCGCTCCAACGCCGGGTGCTCAAAGTCTCCCAGCGCGGTGTGAAGGTGCGAAATCGCAGCACCGAGTGCGCCTAACAGATCGCCGTCGCACGGTGAGCACTTCGCCAGTGGGACTGCCTCGACCCATTCCTGAGCCCAAACAGCACGTTCTCGCTCGCCGTAATTGATGGATGCGACAGGTTCGCCGGAACTGGTGGTTAGTGGCCGAGGTACAGGTACACCTTCCGCCCGGACGTGTCTCAGTGCCCGCCATTGCAAGTCAATGGCTTCCGTCTGGTGCGTCGCGGGCGCAATTTTGTAGACGCGCCGGCCGTCTGAAAGGTTGGTGTCATGCTCGCCGTTTAGTGCCCTGAGCGCGCCGCAGCCGGGCCACAGCGCCGACAATTGAGAGCGCAAAGCGCTCAGTTCGGTGGTGTCATCCATAGATGCGATCGGGCAGCCAGGTAGCCAGTTCAGGAAAAGCAGCCAGTAGTCCCAGCATCAGGATCTGGATGGCGATGAAGGGCACAACGCCTCGATAGATCGCGCTGGTAGGCACGCTATCGGGCGCGACACCGCGCAGGTAGAAGAGCGCGAACCCGAACGGTGGTGTCAGGAACGAGGTCTGCAGGTTCAATGCGATCATGACGCCCAGCCAGACCGGGTCGAGGCCCATGCTGAGGAGCGTCGGTCCAACGATGGGTACCACAACGAACGTGATCTCAATGAAATCCAGCACGAAGCCCATGATGAACATGAGCAGCATAACGGCGATAAAAGCGCCGACGACACCGCCCGGCAGCTGCGCGAGCCATGTCTGAACCACTTCGTCTCCACCGAATCCGCGGAAGACCAGCGCGAAGATCGAGGCGCCGATCAAGATCATGAAAACCATCGCAGTGACGCGTGTTGTCCGTTTCGCGATGTTATGGAGCGCAGCAAAATCAAACTCGCCCCGCAGCAAAGCCAGCAGTAGTGCCCCGGCTGCGCCAACGCCCGCAGCCCCTGTAGGCGTTGCGATTCCCGTCAAAATAGACCCTAAAACCGCGAGCATCAGCAACAAAGGTGCAGCAATTGACTGCAGCAATTTCACAATCCGCAACTGTTGCGCGACCGGTTCTTTTGACTGTGGCATGGCGTTTGGTCGTACCAGTGATACGCCCAGTAACCAGACGAAATAGAGCAGCACGAGTAGCAAGCCAGGAATCAGGGCGCCGGCGAACAAATCGCCCACGGACACAGTATCTGGGGTGAACACCCCTTGCTCGAGCTGCGCCTTCTGATAGGCCGAGGACAACACGTCGCCGAGCAAGACGAGGACAATCGACGGCGGAATGATCTGACCGAGTGTTCCCGAGGCGCAGATCGTGCCGCTGGCCAGGGCCGGCGAGTAACCTCGCTGCAGCATCGCGGGCAGAGAGAGCAAACCCATGGTGACGACGGTTGCGCCGACGATACCCGTGCTGGCTGCCAGTAACATTCCGACGAGTAGTACCGCAAAACCTAACGCTCCGTGACGCCCGCCGAAGAGTTCACTGAGCGTGGTGAGCAGTTCCTCGGCGATTCGTGAGCGTTCCAGCGTAATGCCCATGAACACGAACAACGGCACGGCGATGAGAGTCTCGTTCCCCATAATGCCTGCCAGTCGATTGGGCAGAGACGTCAGGAAGGCGGTATCGAACGTGCCAGCGAGTGTCCCGAGCAAGGCCACTGCAAGTGACGTACCCGCCAGAACGAACGCGACCGGGTAGCCGGTCATCAAGACGGCGACAACCGTCAGGAACAGCCCGATCGCCCAGAGCGTCATGCTTTATCTTCTCGAAAATCCGCAATGCTGCGGGAAACAAGGACGATAGCCTGCAGCAAAAGCAGTACTGGCATGATGATCATGAAGGTCTTCAAGATGGCGGGCGCAGGAAATGGCAGCCCTCCTGCCTGGCCGGACGCCTCCCGCGTTGCCCAGCTGCCCAATGGTCCAAACACATAGTTCCAGGTAGATAGCAGCAGGTAGAAACAGGTTGGGATCAACAACAGCAGAGTACCGAGGCCGTCAACCAGGGCGCGGCCACGCTTGCTGAGGCGCTGATAGATGATGTCCACACGCACGTGTTCGTCATGGCTGAGTGTGTATGCGGCGCCCAGCAGGAATACGCAAGCGTGCATCCAGGTGGTCAATTCCTGCATCCAGATTCGACCGAAGCCGAACAGATCGCGGCCCGCTATGACCAAAACCGTGTTCAGCACCATGAGTGCCGTCATCCACGCTATGCCCCGGCCAATCCACCGATTAAAGCGATCCAGAACTTCCATCGATTATCGCCGCCAGAACGTTGGGGTAATCAGCACGAGCAAGGTGAAAATCTCCAAACGGCCCAGAACCATCGCCACGATGCAGATCCACTGGCCAGTGGGAGACACATTCATGAAACCGCTGGTCACCTCACCTAACCCAGGTCCCAGGTTGTTCAGGGTCGCCGCTACTGCAGCAAAAGCGCTCTCCTGATCAAGACCTGTGCTGACCAAAGCCAGCAAGATAACGACAAAAACGACGATGTAGACGGCAAAGAATCCCCAAACAGCCTCAACCACTCTGCGCGAAACGGCCTTCTTACCGATTTTGACGGGAATCTCTGCGCTCGGATGT
This sequence comes from Pseudomonadota bacterium, assembly GCA_039821645.1. GTDB lineage: Bacteria > Pseudomonadota > Gammaproteobacteria > Steroidobacterales > Woeseiaceae > CALBPI01. The sequence goes on along the minus strand of JBCBNU010000013.1, from coordinate 19,641 downwards.
ACCAGCCGTGCAATTTCGCGCGCCCCTTGGCGGTACAGAAGCAGGGCACGCATGACTTTGATGCCACCCGCAGTCGACCCTGCGCATCCCCCAATGAAACTTGAGAAGATGAGCAATACCGGAATTGCTCCTGGCCAGGCCGCATAGTTCGCCGTTGTGAAGCCGGTGGTCGTCGCCATGGACACGGCCTGGAATGCACTGTCCAGCACGGTCTGGCCCGGACCGCCAATGGGGTTTGTCATCAGCAGAACCGCGCTCACGATCACGGTGAGCGAGGCGATGATGAAGGCGTAGGCTCGCACCTCCGGGTCATCGAAGTAGTGTCGGATCGAATTGTTGCGCCAGGCGAAAAAGTGCAATGAAAAATTGATGCCGGCGAGCAGCATGAAAATGATGGCAACAGCATCGATTGCGCCACGATCGAAGTGACCAAGGCTGAGGTCGTGGGTCGAGAATCCGCCAATGGCGACGGTTGAAAAGCTATGGCAGATCGCGTCGAACACGCTCATACCGGCCAAGTAATAAGCAACACCGCATAGCACTGTGAACCCGAGATAGACATACCAAAGTGCTTTGGCCGTCTCGGTGATTCTAGGCGTGAGCTTCGTGTCCTTCACTGGCCCTGGTGTCTCAGCGCGGTAGAGCTGCATGCCACCAACGCCAAGCATGGGCAGGATGGCCACCGCGAGGACAATGATCCCCATGCCGCCCAACCATTGCAGTTGCTGGCGGTAAAACAGGATCGACTCGGGCAGCCCGTCCAAGCCGGTGATAACCGTCGCGCCGGTTGTAGTCAGGCCAGAGATCGACTCGAACACGGCCTCGGTGAGCGTCATGCTGGGTTCGGACGAGAGCCATAGTGGCATTGCACCAATCGTGCCTAGCACCATCCAGAATGATGCGACCACCAGGAACCCGTCGCGCAGGCGCAGATCCTTCCGTGCGCGTCGGACGGGCAAGAAAAGCAGTACACCCAGAGCGAGAATCAGCAAGAAAGAGTAGAGGAACGCCCGCCAGGCGCCATCCGAATAAATCAAAGAGACGGCAATCGGAGGCAACATCGCCACGCTGAACATAGTCAGCAGCAAACCGAGAATGCGTTGGATGACCGACCAGTTCATCGTTCAACGTCGCTCAGAGGAACGAGACGCCTACTTGGAAAAGTGCTTCAACTTCGTCGATTTTGCGTCGATCAGAGAGAAAAATGATGACATGGTCGTCGGCTTCGATCACGGTGTCGTGATGCGCGATGATCACCTCATCGCCGCGCACCAGCGCTGCGATGGATGCGCCCTTGGGCAAGGCAAGACTCTCGATCGACTTGCCGACGACTTTGCTGGTGCCGCTTGCGCCATGGGCAACCGCTTCAATCGCCTCCGCAGCGCCACGACGCAGCGAGTGTACTTTCACGACATCGCCGCGACGCACATGTGCCAGTAGCGATCCGATCGTAATTTGCTGCGGCGACAACGCAATATCGATGCTTCCGGACTCCATCAACTCGGCATAGCTCGGCCGATTGATCAGCGCCATGACCTTATTGGCACCGAGGCGCCGAGCCAGCATGGCCGAGAGGATATTGGCTTCCTCAGCATTGGTGAGTGCGCAGAATACGTCTGCGCTGTCGATGTTTTCCTCGAGCAGCAGATCCTCGTTGGCGGCGTCGCCATTCAGAACGATCGCTTTGGACAATTGCTCCGAGATGATTCTTGCGCGCTCCGGATTACGCTCGATGATCTTGACCTGGTTGGTTTGCTCCAGCGTCTGCGCCAGGCGTAGTCCGATATTGCCACCCCCTGCGATGATGACACGTCGCACCGGATCTTCGAGCTTGCGCATTTCGCTCATGAATACCCGAATATCTTTTCTGGCAGCAATAAAGAAGACCTCATCACCTTCCCGAATCACCGTATCACCGTGCGGTTCGATCGAGCGGCCGTCTCGATAAATCGCGGCGATTCGTGCCTCGGTATTGGGGTGGTGTTCCTTGATGTTCTTGAGCTGCTGACCGACGAGAAGGCCATCGCGATCAGCGCGCGCACCCACCAGTCGTACTCGATCGTCAGCGAACTCCAGCACCTGCAATGCGCCTGGGTACAGGATCAACTGCTCAACGTATTCGCAGACCAATTGCTCTGGGCTGATCCGAACGTCGACGGGCATCGACTCTTGTGCGAACAGTTTTTCCGCCGTCATGTATTCGGCCGCCCGAATACGCGCGATCTTGGTCGGCGTGCGGAACATGGAGTAACCCACCTGACAAGCGACCATATTGGTTTCGTCAGAGTCGGTCAGGGCGATTATGATGTCGGCGTCTCTCCCCCCGGCGCGCTCCAGCACATCTGGGTAGCTGGCGTGCCCGACCACCGTTCGGATATCGAGACGATCCTGAAGCTCACGCAACACTTCTGCATTGATATCGACAACGGTGACGTCGTTCGACTCTTCCCGCGACAAGTGTTGCGCCGCACTCGCACCCACCTGTCCTGCGCCTAGAATCAGGATCTTCATCGCTTCGGATTCTACATTAACTCAAGGTTGGCGTAGTTGAGCATCAGGCATTTTGTTCCGGCAGATTCAAAGTTCACCCAAACACGTGCATGAGCGCCCTGACCCTCACAGTTCAGGATCACACCATCTCCAAATTTGGCATGACGCACAGGGCGGCCGAGCTGGACCGCCGGCGTGTCGTCGATCGGGCGACCGCTACCGCTCGATTTTCTCCGTGCGGCAACTGGCCGCTGCAGATTGGCTCTCGGGCGGATTTCCTCGATCAGCTGCGTGGGGATCTCCCGAATGAAGCGTGATGGCGCGGCAAAACTGTCCATACCATGCAGTCGACGCTGCTCTGCATACGTGATGTAGAGCTCCTGCATTGCGCGTGTGCATCCGACGTAGCAGAGTCTGCGCTCTTCCTCGAGGCCTGCGGGATCGGTCACCGAACGCTGATGCGGGAACAGGCCATCCTCCATGCCGCAGATAAACACGAGCGGAAACTCGAGGCCCTTCGCGGAGTGCAATGTCATTAATTGCACGCAATCTTCCCAGGCGTCCGCCTGTCCTTCTCCGGCTTCAAGGGCAGCATGCGCAAGAAACGCATCGAGTTCGGACATGTCTTCCGCTTCTTCGGTGCTGTCGGGGGCAAATCCTCGTGCTGCGCTCACGAGCTCCTCGATGTTCTCGATGCGGGTAGCCGCCTTTTCTTCACCCTCTTTGCGGTAATGAGATGCCAGGTCGCTCGCGTGGATCACGTGATCTACTTTCTCGTGGAGATCCAGCGTTGCGCAGCTTTCGGCCATGCTTTCGATCAAATTGAGGAATCGACCGATAGCCTTGGCACTGCGTCCCGCCATCGGGTCCGACACGACCGCACCAGCGGCACGCCAAAGGGAGCACGCGTTGGCGCGCGCGTAGTTTCGCATTGCCTCAACACTTCGAGCACCGATGCCGCGCGCGGGCACATTAACTACCCGTTCAAACGCCGCGTCATCGTCGCGATTGCTGATCAGCCGGAGATAGGCGAGCACATCCTTAATTTCTGCACGCTCGAAGAAGCGCAATCCACCGTAAACCCGGTAGGGGATGCGTGAATTGAGCAACATCTCCTCAAGTACGCGCGATTGAGCGTTCGATCGGTACAAGATCGCTGAGTCATCACGTCGATTGCCCTGGGCGATCCAGTCTTTCAGTCGATTAACGATAAAGTCGGCTTCGTCGCGTTCATTAAATGCCGCGTATAGCCGGATTGGCGGCCCATCCTTATCGTCGGTCCAGAGGTTCTTGCCCAGCCGGCCACCATTGTTTGCAATGATGGCGTTGGCGGCATTGAGTATATTCCCGGTGGATCGATAATTTTGCTCGAGTTTGACGACGCGAGTCCCGGGGTAGTCACGTTCGAACCCGCTGATATGCTCAATGCGCGCGCCGCGCCAGCGGTAAATCGACTGATCGTCGTCTCCAACGGCGAACGGGATGCTACCGCCCGCTGTCAGCATACGAATCCAGGCGTACTGAATGGCGTTGGTGTCCTGGAACTCATCGACCAGAACGTGTCTGAAGCGTCTCTGGTAGTGGCCCAGTAACTCCGCATTGTTGCGCCACAGCTCATGCGCTCGCAGCAGGATCTCTGCAAAATCGATCACGCCGCTACGTTCACAGGCCGCCTGATAGTCGGCGTAGAACTCGATCAACCGCTTGCGGTTGGGGTCGCCACCCGCGTCCATGTGATCTGCTCGAAGTCCTTCGTCTTTCGCACCGTTGATGAAGCTCTTCACCTCGCGCGGTGACCACTCGCTATCCGCCGCACTGCTTTCTTTCATCAGGCGTTTGATCAGACGATCCTGATCTGCGCTATCGAGTATCTGGAAATTCTGTGGCAGCCCGGCCTCTTGCCAGTGACGACGTAAGAGTCGATGTGCGAGGCCATGGAACGTGCCGATCCAAAGGTGTCGGGCTGGCATGCGAATCAATTGTTCGATGCGCGCGCGCATCTCACTCGCCGCCTTATTGGTGAAGGTTACGGCGAGCAGACTTTGTGGAGAGATATGTTCGACCTGCATAAGCCACGCGGCCCGGTGCACCAGTACGCGCGTTTTACCGCTGCCGGCACCTGCGACGACGAGCACCGGCTCTTGTGCTGCGCTTACCGCTTCGCGTTGTGCGCCGTTGAGTCCTTCAAGGAGTGCAGTAACGTCCATAGATCAATGGGAGGCCCGTGAGAATCGGATAAGAGAATTGTGAATGTTAGCCAAAAAAAAGCCCCGTTGCCGGGGCTTGAGGAGTCCAATCAGGCGGAAAGGGAGAGGATTAGCCTGATTGATCCATGCTGTGCAGTAGCTCAACGATTTCCCGCTGGCAGCGAGAGATTTCCAAAGGGGTTTTGATGACTGGCAGCCAGCGTGGAAGGCCACGCGCTCGTCGGTCGACCAACAGTGCACGTCGATTCAAGAGATGCCCGAGTCCGGCGTCGAGGAAGTCCATTGCCCTTAGTCCGGGCATGTTTTCGGCGTGAAGCACCAGGTCGGGCGCGTGCATAGCCCCCAGGCGGATTGCGGCGCTGCCATCCGTGGCAGCGACCGCCTGGACCCCGAGACCGTTCACTATCTGGGCAATGGTTCTACACAACGCGCGGGACGGATCGCAGATTAAGACACTCCGCTGTCGCGTCTGCGGCGTTCCGGCATGTCGGGTACCTTGCGGTACAAAGAGCATTGCTCCAGTTGTTGCCAAGCTTTCTTCCCTAAAGTTTGCGCCCAATCCGTGGGCTGACCTTTCCCGAGGTTTTCTAGGCTACTCTTGGACGACTGGGTTCGGAATGGGTGAAAACCCTGATAATTGATTACAGAAAAATGAAGAAAAAACAGACAGATAGGTGAATTGGTTCACACTTTTCTTGGCGTAAAATCTCAAGTCATTGAAATAAAACAGAAAAAATTATTATTATGTTTAATATCTTCAACCCCTTTGAAAAACAGGTTTTTGTCAGGGTTTTTACTTAGACGGAAGTTAGATTTCTCCGGATCGCATATTTAGTCAGTTCTGCAACGGAAGAGATTTTCAGCTTTCTGCTGATTTGACGTCGATGGGTCTCAACCGTCTTTTCGCTCAAAAACAAATCTGCCGCAATCTCACGGGTCTTTTTTCCCTCCGCGATCATCGTCAACACTTCGGTCTCGCGCGCACTCAGCGTATCGGAACGCCCGCCGGTGTTCGCAATCTCCTTGATACCCGCGCCGAGATGCACGCGTCCGTCGATTACTTCCTCTATCGCCGTGGAGATCTCTTCAAAGGCGGACTCTTTGCGGATATAGCCCATTGCGCCGGCACTGAGCATGCCTGTGACGAAGCTCCGCTCAGCGTGCATGGTGACCGCAATCACTCTGACGTCTGGTGCCACCTCGCGGATGGTGTTGGTGGCGTCTATGCCGTTGATGTCGGGCATCGCAACATCCATCAGCATGATGTCAGGTTTTTCCTGCTCGGCGATGAGCACGGCTTCGGCGCCGTTCGCCCCCTGACCCACGATTTCGATATCGGTATCGAGGTCGTGCAAAAGAGAAGCGAGACCATCACGGACGAGTTGATGGTCATCAATAATCGCGATTCTGATGCTCATGGCGTACCTCCCGCCGGAAACTCCGGCTGAAAACGATAACGCAAGCCGCCAAACGCGAACTCAGATTATCATGGCGCGCGTTCCGCCGCCCGGCCGAAAGTCAAATTTGAGCTCGTAGCCGAACCGTCTGAGCTGTTCACTGATGCCGGCGAGGCCAAGTCCAAGGTCGGTTGAGAGATCCTTGCCAAGCCACCATCCCTGCTGAACGCCGTCGTCGCTGACCTCAATCGCAGCAATGCCCCGCACGTGATCCCACCGAACTTTGATCCAGAGATTATGGCAGTCGGCGTGTAGGCGCGCGTTTTCGACAAGCTCGCGGATGGTCGTGAATATCATCACGCGCAGTGGCTCGCTGAGCGTCACCCGTTCCCCTTGCTCCTCAAGCGAAATTGCAATATCGCCAACCTGATCGAGGTTCTGCGTCAATTCCTGCAGTGCCGGAATCAGGCCAAGCTCATACAGGACGGATGTGGAGAGTTCGCGAATGATGCCCCGTGTTGCCGCAAGCGCGTCGTCTACAATATTCGTAATCGCTTCGATGGTTTCGGGTGCCGATACTCTTCGCCGGCTTACTTCACCTAGTTTCATTCGCGCTACTGCGAGACGCTGAACCAGCCCGTCATGCAACTCGACTGAGGTTTGTCGGCGTACCCGTTCGGCGGCATCAGATAAGCGAGCCGCCAGTTCGCGAAGCTGGCGTTGATAAACAAACATGGAACGCACGGCCACTGCATGGTTTTGGTAGCCGAGGTAGTGATCTCGTATTGTGCCGAGCAACGACTCCACATCGGAGTCGCGAATCCTGGCTTGCGGCTTGCTCACCATAACAAGAGCACCGGCGATTTCCTCATCGAAACTCATCGGCATGATGCTCGCCTGAAGCGTGGTGTCTGCAACAAACGCACGTGCCCACGGCGGCCGCTCATCGGATGTCGCCGGAAAATAGAATGACCGTGACTTTGTCATCATATTTCGAAGCGCCGGATGTCGGCGAGAGTCAACTGTAGGCGATAGCGTATTCTGAGAAATATTGGAGTTCTCACGACTCCAGATTTGCTCGACATTCAGCGTGAACTCTTCGCGGCTCATCTGCTCGGCCAAATAGATGGCACACAACGACGCATCGCAGTACTCACCAGCAATTTCGAGCGCTTTCTCCAGTTGCGTGATCCGTGCATGCATGACATGTCGTGGAATATTCGCATGTGCGCGCTGAATCCATTGCGCGATCTCTTGGTTGGCGGCCGCCAGCCGCCGGATTCGTCTTTGCGAGTTCATCATCGCTGTGCACAGCAGCATAATTGCCGCGATGCCGAGCAACAGGGACTGGCCCTCCACCAACATGACCACGCCGTCGGCTTGGGGAAGTTGTAGTGCTTGCGTTTTCAATGCGATCCCAACACTGATGACCAGCGCTAGAACTGCCGTTGCCACGAAGATCGGACCAACAAATACGGTGAGCGATACACCCGCCACTGCAGCTAGTGTGTGGCTGGTGTATTGATACGGCTGCATCGCTTCAAACCAGGTCGATGGGTACTTCGCGACGCCGAGCAGGGACAGCAACAACAGCGCGGCGAGACAAATTAAGACAGCGAATGCGCGCGGCACTGACCGAGTGATCCCCCGTCGCACCGGCATTCCCAACAGCATGCCCAGACCAGCGGTTGCGGTAACCCCAACGCCGATGGCAAGTGCATTCGCAATGGGAAAGCTCAGGCCGTCTCCCTGATAGCGCAACATCAAACTGGAACCAATGGCATAGCCCACCATCACTAATACAGTCATGACTGACATGATCGGAAAGATGCGTTGGGCCAATGCCCCACGCACCTGCGGCTTCAGAAACACTTCGATGCTGCCGCCGATGAATAATGCTGAGAAAAGTGTGGCCGCCATCGCCCAAAGTGCATCAGCAAGCACGAAACCGAATACAGCCTTATAGACGAGCACGCCGGCAATCGTTGCTGGCCCAAGTGCTGCAAGCCAGTCACGTGGTCGATGCACTACGAGGCATGCGGCCAGCCAACCGGTGCCGAGCCACGCTACCGCGACCTTATACTCCTGAATAAAGAGTGCTCGCTCTGCCAGGAGCAGCACCACAAATCCGGCAAATCCCACCCACAACAGCCTTCGACGGGAGGGCAGGTCGTACATCTGTGTCTAGCCGATCCGCGAGAGCTTCAGGAGTTTGCGCAGGTCCTTGAGGAAGGCCTTGCGATCAGGGTTGGCTGTGTAGTCGAGGATGATATTGCCAATAGGATCGATGATGTAAATATGCGTTGCGTCCAGCTGGGCTACCGCGCCTTGCAGCGCCGATGCGGTTTCCGACGTCGGCGTCAGGGCGACCAAGCCCGGATGTTCATCCAGAATCGTCGATTCGAGTGGCACCTCGGTCCAGACCACTCGCTCAATCCGATCGATTTCCCGACCGGTCGCAAGGCGAATCTGTCGGATGTCAACCAGCGCGTTCTGACATTCCTCTTCGCACGTTCGCTGACCCACGTAAAGAAGCGTCCAGCGTCCGCGGATGCCAAGATCAAAGTGCTGCTTGGCTTCCAATGTGATCGGCGGTTCCATCAACCTTCCGTAATTGACTTGTGCGTCCTTCACTCCGCCACCGAAATAGAGCGCAATGGCAACGATCAAAGGTCCAAAGAAAACCAGCGCAAGCAGCAGCAGCTGCACACGCCCTCGACGATCAGGTTCTACGGCTTCATTCACGGTTGTTCTTGCTCCGGGTGCGCCACCAAGCACCCACCATCAATAGTGTAAGCGCGATAGACATGGCGAACCATTGCACCGCGTATCCCATGTGGCGCTCGGGCGGCAAACCACCGGGTGCCCAGCGACGAACGAAACGTTCTGATTCCTCCGCCAATGGTGTGGTGCTCAAGAGCACCCAATTCTTTGGTTTGAGATCCAGTAGGTTCGATAATTCGGCCATCGTTGGAAACACAAGCAACGGCGGCCAGCGCTCGGTCGTTGTCGGGTTGTCTCCCAGCTTGAGCCCCCCTACCGGCAACTTCCCCACGCGCCCGACCACGGTCTGGACCCCCGGGGGAACTGTTAACGGCACCGCCGGCAAACGCTCGCTCGTCAGGGGAATCCACCCACGATTGATCAGCAGAGTCTGGCCGTCGGAAAGCACCATCGGGCTGATCACGTACGCGCCCGCCTTGCCGTCAACCACAATGTTATCGATGAGCAGCTGGCGATCGGGAATGAACTCCCCAGACGCGGTGACGGGACTAAACGATTGGGGATCAGTTAGCGCAGTCGCATCCTGCGTAGTGTCGATCTCAAGCTGGGTTTCATAACGCGAGAGCGCTTGTGCGCGTTGTCCGCTCTTGTCTAATTGCCAGAATCCTAGCCAAAGCATGGTCGGCATCAGCAGCAGATACAACAGCAAAGGCCAGGCGCTGAGTAAGCGCGAGCCGATCGAAGTCACGTTATACTCTCCGCCCGCGAAAGAGTGTCATGTGACATGCGAATTGTTGTTCTGTTGATCCTTGGTGCGATCATCTTTTCTCTCGGCTCTGGCCTTTACTATCTTACTCGTGACCAGATGGATTCGGGGCGTTTGTTGCGCGCGCTGACCTGGCGAATCGGTTTAAGTGTCTTGTTATTCGGTGGCCTCTTGCTCGCTGGAGTTATGGGTTGGATCGAACCCGGTTCGAGATAACAAAAAAAGGGCGCCGTAAAGGCGCCCTTTGGCCATCGCGTGTTTGGTTGAGTCTAGAACCAGTACACAAAAATGTACAAACCAAGCCACACCACGTCGACGAAGTGCCAGTACCACGCCGACGCCTCGAAGGCGAAGTGATTGCGCGCTGTGAAGTGTCCACGCAGCACCCTGATCCAGACCACGAACAACATCAGCGCGCCGATTGAGACGTGCATGCCGTGGAAACCGGTCAACATAAAGAACGTTGATCCGTAAATGCCACTTTCCAACGTCAAGTTTAATTCGTGATAAGCATGAATGTACTCAACCGCCTGTAGGTACACGAAGATCGCGCCTAGCAGCCAGGTCAGACCAAGGAAGATCGCTACGGTGTTGCGGTGCATGTCTCGCAATGCATGGTGGGCGACTGTGATGGTGACACTACTGGTCAGCAGGATGGCTGTGTTGATCGCCGGCAAGCCGAGCGGGCCCATGGCTTGAAACTCGCCACCGACACCTGCCGGACCATTGCTGGGCCACATGGCTTCGAAGCCTGGCCACAGTAGCAGCCCGGTAAAGAAGTTGTTGCTGCCGCCCTCCAGGAATGGCAGCGCCATGTTTCGCGTGTAGTACAAAGCGCCGAAGAACGCAGCAAAGAACATGACTTCCGAGAAGATGAACCAACTCATTCCCATACGGAAAGACTTGTCCACCTGCGCCGAGTACATGCCTTTCTCGCTTTCGTCGATGACGTCGCCGAACCAGCCGACCATCATGCCGACGACCACGGCCACTCCTGTTGCGAACATCCAGGGTCCGATACTGCCGCCATTTAGCCACCCGGACACGCCGAGCATCATGATGAGGAGTCCGATAGATCCGACGATCGGCCAGTGGCTGCCGTGCGGTACGTAATATTTGTCGTTGGTATGTGCCATTAGGCTTGTCCCATTTTGCTTGCCATTCGCGAGCGATGTCCCCGCGGCTGTATTCTACAGAGCCGCTACGTTGTCGATATCAAAAAAAGTGTATGCCAGTGTGATCGTGTCGATGTAGTCCGGTAGCTCCGGATCGATCATAAACCGTACTGGCATTTCCTTGCGCTCCCCAGCTTCGAATGGCTGGTTGTTGAAGCAAAAACATTCGGTCTTGTTCAGATAGCCCGCCGCCTTGTTTGGGTAGACGCTCGGAATGGCTTGCGCGACCTTTTCGGTTTCGGTCAGATTACTCGCAAAAAACACAGCGTCGTAGATCTCGCCGGGTACGACTTGCATGCTGCGTACGGACGACTCGAAGTCGTAAGGGGCGTACTGGTTGACCGTGGTCGTGAACTGGATCGTAATTACGCGTTCATCGCCAGCGACGGCGGTTAGCTCCAGCGGTGCTTCGTTGGTGCGTCCGCCAAACCCGGTGACCTCGCAAAACACGTCATACAAAGGTACGAGCGAAAAAGCGAAACCGAATGCGCAGGCGGCCATCGCAACCAGCTTCAGCGGTAACCAGCGATCACCCATGGACTATCCTGCCGCGCCGCCGCGAACGATAGTGATCGTGATGAATGCGACGAAAACAGCAAAAGCGACACCGCCCAATAAAAGGGCGTTGCGCCGAATCTGCTTCTGCGCCGCTGGATCAGTCATCACGACCTACTTCACCATCGGAGCTTCATCGAAGGTGTGGTGCGGTGCGGGCGAAGGTACCGTCCACTCGAGCCCTCTCGGGTTATCCCACACCTCAGCAGTTGCCTTCTTACCGCCACGTGCACACGCGATGATGATGTAGACAAAGAGCAGCTGAGACAAACCGAAGCCAAAGGCGCCGACGGTGGCGATGAAGTTGAAGTCGGCGAACTGTGTCGAGTAGTCAGGGATGCGTCGAGGCATACCCGCCAGACCCAGGAAGTGCATCGGGAAGAACGTCAGGTTCACGAAGAACGTGGTCAACCAGAAGTGCGTTTTGCCGAGTGTTTCGTTGTACATGTGGCCCGTCCACTTCGGCAGCCAGTAGTACACGCCTGCGATGATCGCGAAGATCGCGCCCGGAACCAGTACGTAGTGGAAGTGAGCCACAACGAAATAGGAATCGTGATACTGGAAGTCGGCCGGAACAATCGCGAGCATCAAGCCCGAGAATCCACCGATCGTGAACAGGAACAGGAACGCTACCGAGAACAGCATCGGCGTCTCGAACGTCATCGCCCCTTTCCACATTGTTGCAGTCCAGTTGAAGACTTTCACGCCGGTCGGTACGGCGATCAACATGGTGGTGAACATGAAGAACAGCTGGCCGGTCAACGGCATGCCTGCGGTAAACATGTGATGCGCCCATACGATAAACGACAGGAACGCGATGCTCGCGGTCGCGTAGACCATGGAGTCGTAACCAAACAGGGGTTTGCGCGAGAACGTCGGGATGATCTCCGAGATGATGCCGAACGCCGGCAAAATCATAATGTAGACCTCCGGATGCCCGAAGAACCAGAAGATGTGCTGGAACATGACCGGGTCGCCACCACCGGCCGCGCGGAAGAAGCTCGTGCCGAAGAACTGATCGGTCAACAGCATGGTTACCGCTCCTGCGAGTACCGGCATTACCGCGATCAGCAGGTAAGCCGTAATCAGCCAGGTCCAGACGAACAGCGGCATTTTTAGCAGCGTCATGCCCGGTGCGCGCATGTTCATGATGGTCACGATGATGTTAATCGCGCCCATGATCGACGAGATCCCCATCAAGTGGACGGCGAAGATCAACATCGGGAATGCGTCGCCGGTTTGCAGCACCAGCGGCGGATACATGGTCCAGCCGCCTGCCGGTGCTCCGCCCGGCACGAACAGCGTCGCGAGCAGGATGGTAAACGCGGCGGGCAGAATCCAGAACGACCAGTTGTTCATTCTGGGCAGTGCCATATCGGGCGCGCCGACCATGAGCGGAATCATCCAGTTGGCGAGACCTACAAATGCGGGCATCACCGCACCGAAGATCATAATCAGCGCATGCATAGTGACCATCTGGTTGTAGAAGCCAGGTGACACAAACTGCATTCCGGGTTGACCGAGTTCGGTGCGGATCACCAGCGCCATGAGTCCGCCGACGAAGAGCATGATCAGGCTGAAGATCAGGTACATCGATCCGATGTCTTTGTGGTTCGTCGTGAACAACCAGCGCTTCAAGCCGGTCATCTCCGGTCCGTGATCGTGGTGGTCGTCGGTGTGATGTTCTGTGGCAGCACTCATTGGTCTTAGCTCCCGATATGCTTAGTTCTGTTTACTCTGCGGATGCGGTGTTGTCGGCGAACTGGGTGCTTCCTACACCCTGTTCCGCCTGCAGCGCCGCCATGCGAGCATCAAATTCGTCCTGTGCCAGGACTTCGACCACGATCGGCATGAAGCCATGATCCTGACCGCACAACTCGGCGCACTGGCCGCGATAGATGCCCGGCTCTTCAGCTCGGAACCACACCTGGTTGATATAGCCAGGAATCGCGTCCTTTTTGATGCCGAAGTCAGGCATCCACCAGGCGTGCAGTACGTCGTTGGAGGTGATCAATACGCGCACCTTTTTATCAACCGGGACGATCACATGGTTGTCGACTTCGAGAAGGTAGTTTTCGACTGTGGTCGGATCGATACCGGAGTCGAGGCGTCGGGCGTCGTTACTGGTGCGCGCGAGGTTCGAGTAGAAGCTAACTTCTTCGTCGATGTACTCGTATTGCCATTTCCACTGGTAGGCCGTCGCTTTGATCGTGATATCCGGGTTCCGGTCATCTTCGATGTCGAGCATCGTTTGCGTCGCAGGTACTGCCATGCCAACGAGAATCAGCACAGGAATCAGCGTCCAGATGATTTCCGCCTTGGTGCTGTGCGAAAACTGGGCCGGCTCGACGCCGCGAGATTTGCGGTGCAGCACCAACGCCAGAATCATCCAGCCGAACACGAACACGGCGATTGCGCAGCACACGTAGAAAATCAGCATGTGCAAGCCGTGGATGTCCCGGCTGATGGCAGTCACGCCTTCGCGCATGTTGAGTTCCCAGTCCGCTAGGGCGGCGCCACTCGGTAGCAGCGCCACCAATGCGCCCAGCAATATCTTTTGCATTTTCATCAGTCAGTCCTGATATCAGGTAATTTCGCGAGGTCGGGAGTCGACCGACGGGCGGTCGGAATCGCCCAGGGCATCAGCGCGTCCCGACACCGTTCCCATGGGGTATTGTACCTGCTGCAGCGCGTGAAAAGGAGACTTGGGCCACGCTTTGTGGCCGGTAAATCCTCGACTAAGGTTGTTCAGAGAGGACTTGTTTCAGGCGTCTCAGCAATGTCCGCTTTTCTGCCTCGATCAGGAAGTCGCCGAACGGTGTCCACCTTCCTTCACGGCCGAAAGCCAGACGCCTGTCGCCGGGGCGGCTTCGATCGGTGATCAGGGCAACGCGCGTCCAGGCGCGAGGCAGTTTGAGTTGGTCAATCGGTTCACCATCGGCATCGACACGCTCGAGCTCGATATGCTCGGCATCGATGGTGATGTACTCGCGATGTTGGCCCCGTCGCCAGGTATAGCGCAGCGCCCAACCGAACAAGGCAAGTTCCAGACCGGCGAACGGCAGTATCGGCCAGTAACCGAGGAACGCGCAGCCGATCGCTATCGTGAGGCTGACGCCAGCTATGGCGCAGAAAAAGCCGACGGCTTGGCTCGCGCTCATCGAGCAATTGGCGCTCAGCGTGAATTCGTGGGATGCGTTGTCGCCTGCCATAGCGTGACGCTAGCGCGCATGTCGAGGCGTTTTCAAGCGATGCCTTATCGCTTTGTCAGACTGTCGAGGCTGATTCGAACTTCACCCTCGGGAAGGTTTCGGTCGCGGCTTTGCGAGGTGGCACGCCAGCACTGCACGTACACGAGTTCGATGGTGACTATAAACTTGCCATCGGCACCCTCGAGTCGCGAACGCATCTCACTGAATCTGTCCTTCCCCGTCAATGTCTTACGCCGCCCGGGCTCACAGTTGCGAGCACCCTGATGCGTGAGGTCTTGCCAAAGCCGCGAGACTTGCTCGTATTGAACGCTCAGCGTCTCAGTATTGAGTACCGACTCGGTGAAGCCATGGCGTGATAACGCGCTCCCGAGGTCGTGCATGTCCGGGAATACGGCCACATGCGCAAAATCGTCATCCGACCACGCGGAACGGAGCTCTTTCAGTGTGTCGGGGCCCGGCATCGCGAGCAGTAGCCCGGCACCGGGCTGGAGACACTGGGCTAAGGTCGACAGCGCGCCGTCGGGAGTCGCTGATCGGGCGAGCGTGAGATTGGCGACCGCGAGATCAAAATGCGCGCTCGGAAGATCGGCTCCGGCCATCGGCGTCTCGAACACGTCAAAACGGGGCTTGCGCAGCCAGCGGGCGGCAGCGCTGCGAGCGCGCGCCGCTAACTGACGATTCGACTCGACGACCACGAGTTGCACCTCAGGCCAGCGCTTAAGCACAACCTCAACCAGTTTGGGATCCCAGCCAACGCACAACAGTCGCTGCGGCGTAAGCGCCAGCATCTCAAAGCGCTCGGCAAGTTCGACCCCCGTATGCTCAAAGACAAACCCACCTTGTGTCCTCGCCAAAAAGCGCTGGTAGGCGGTATCTGACTCTGTGCGTGTCTTTTTGGGCGGAGCATTCATCGGTGGAGGTATTGTTGAGGCGTTAAGATGGTTTGTCAGCGAACAGCAGTTGCACAACGCTCGTAGGGTAAGCCCATGCACAGCGAACCCTGGTATCGGCGATGGTTACGTTCCGAGCATTGTACTTTGTGTGGACTCGATCGGTCGCCCGTCGTTTGCCCGCGTTGTCGGGCTCAGATAAGGCGCGCTCCGCTGCGACACCCGCTGGTCGTGGCGCCGTTTGTTTATGCCCCACCTTTGACCGCGGTGATGTCGCGTTTTAAGTATCAGGGGCGTCTTGAGTATCTGCCCGTGCTTACGCTGTTGCTTGAAGCGCTGCGCGACGACATCCCACAACGGCCATCTCATGTGTGTGCACTGCCGTTGCATTGGCTTCGGCGCGTGAGGCGCGGATTTAACCAAAGCGAGTTGCTGGCGCATGCGCTGGCCAGCACCATGGGTGTGCCGAACGTCAATCACTGGCTGCACAAGCCACGTTCAACGCGTCCTCAGGTTGGGCTCGATGCGCACATGCGACAGTCGAATGTGAAAGGCGCGTTCGCTGCGAGACAGCAATGCTCGGGGAGTCACGTCTTGCTCGTTGATGATGTGATGACCACCGGAGCGACGCTGTTGGAGGCTCGCGCGGCGTTGCTGGATGCCGGCGCGAAACAAGTCGACTGTCTGGTACTCGCCGCCACGAAACCCAAAGTAACCCAGGCTATGTAAACCCACTTCGCGGTGGCTCGTGACGTGTCGCACACTTCGAACGATCCGCATCCGAAAACGTGGATATTGACGTCGAACGGCGACAGTCGCTGCGTTATCGTCCGCGCGAAACCTCAGTCGACGGTGGAGAGACGGCGATGTTATTAATGCGTAGGGCGTTTCGTGTATTTAGTTACCTTGCAGCGTTTGTCTTGATCACGGCGTGTGGCGGTGGCGGCACGGACGATGGCACGATCGCGCCACCGCCAACGGGTACGCCGCCACCGAATCCGCCGGCGCCCACACCGACGGTTTCGTATTCCTTGATCGAAGATGAGGCTGCTGCCCAACGCTTTCTGAGTACCGCAACTTTCGGCGGTACAGCCGATGACATTGCGAATCTCGTTGGGCGGGACGCTGCAGACTGGCTGGCTGCAGAGTTTGCAAAGCCAGCGCGTCCGTATCTCCCACAGGTGTTGCCATTGGTCACCGAACGGCTG
The DNA here is from genome assembly GCA_039821645.1 of Pseudomonadota bacterium. GTDB lineage: Bacteria > Pseudomonadota > Gammaproteobacteria > Steroidobacterales > Woeseiaceae > CALBPI01. The sequence continues at coordinate 3,017 of JBCBNU010000013.1, read as the reverse complement.
AACGAACCCTTTAATGCACGCGCGACGCGGCCGGTTCACGCGGATCTGTTCTGGGAAGCGATGATTGAGGCAGACGACCAACTTCGCCAACGTGCGCTATTTGCGCTGTCACAGATCGTGGTCGTTGGTGAGGACAATTTCAACGTCACCCACCGGCATGCGTACTACATGGACGCGCTTTACGAGAATGCGTTTGGGAACTACCGCGATGTGCTTCTCGACATTACCTACGCGCCGACAATGGGGGTTTACCTGACCTATCGCGGTAGCCGACGTGCGAACGCAAACACAGGACAGCTTCCTGATGAGAACTACGCGCGGGAGATCCTGCAGCTGTTTACGATCGGATTGCTCGAGCTCAACATGGACGGCACGCCGGTGTTGGTTAATGGGCAGACCGTAGAAACCTACGACAACGATGACATTGTCAACTTGTCGCGTGTGTTCACCGGTATGAATTTCGATCGCGTGCCGAATCCGGAATGGCAGATGTGGAACCGGCCGCTGACGTTCAACGCCAATCTCCACTCGCCGGAATCGAAGGACTTCCTGGATGTACTCATTCCGGAAAACACGGATGGACCGACGTCGCTGACGCTAGCGATCGATGGCATCTTCGCGCATGACAACGTGCCGCCTTTCATGGCAAGGCAGTTGATTCAAAGATTCACGATGAGCAGCCCGCCTCCTGAGTACGTGGCACGCGTGGCGATGGCGTTCGCGACCGGTAATTACACCGCCGACAACGGTGTGTCGTTCGGCACCGGCAATCGTGGCGACTTACAAGCCACACTCGCTGCAGTGTTGCTCGATGAGCTAATGTTCGAGGATACGGTAGCCGGCAAAGTCCGTGAGCCTGTGTTGCGATTCATTCACCTAGTTCGCGCAATGGAAACGCAGAATATCGATGTCGTAGCGGAAGGCCGGTTGCGAGATACCGGCGATACGGGAACGAGCCTAGGACAGCACCCATTCCGTCCGCCATCAGTTTTCAACTTCTATCGTCCGGGGTATATCGCACCGAATACACAATCGGGCACTCAGGGCTTGACCGCACCCGAACTACAGATCGTCAACGGCGCCTCGAGTATCGGCTACATCAATTTTGTCGGCGATTACATTTTCAATCGCACGCCCAACGGCGGCACAAATGCCTTCGAACCGGATTATGCGTCATTCGTCGCTCTAGCGGATAACGGCGCGGCGCTGGTCACCTATGTCGACAATTTGCTGACCGGCGGCCGACTTCCGCAGCAAGATTTCGATGACTTCGCTGCCATCATTGATGGCATGCCACGGCGCAATAATCAGATCGATGCCGATCTTCGAAAGCGCGCACAAACCGCCATTTATTTGCTCGCAACCAGCTCCACATTTGCTGTGGTTCAGTGAGGGGGATCGATTATGACCAACAAGACACGTCGAGATTTTCTTCGCACCTGCGTTGGGACTGCCTGCGCGGGCGGCATTCTTCCGCACCTGATGACCAACACGGCGCAGGCCGCTGACACCTCCGGCTATAAAGCGCTGGTCTGTCTTTTTTTCTTTGGTGGCATCGACAACCACGATATCGTCATTCCGCGTGATAACGCGTCCTACCAGCGATTTTTGAATACGCGGCGTAGCATGTTGGACATATACGCGGCGACGCCAGAGGCAGGCAGTCGCGCCCGCGCTGATCTGTTGCCACTGTTGCCGAGCAACTCCGGAGTGTTCGGCGGGCTCGAGTATGGACTTGCATCGGAATACGAACCTGTCGTGGATCTCTTTAACAGCGGCGAGCTGGCCGTTGTCGGCGGCGTAGGACCTCTCATTCAGCCGACCACCCGAGCGCAGTTCAATGCGCGGTCAGTGCCGCTGCCCAAGCAGTTGTTCTCGCATAACGACCAACAATCAACCTGGATGGCGCTGGATACTGAAGGCGAACGCTTGGGTTGGGGTGGTCGTTTCATTGATCAGGCTCGTGCGGCAGACCCGACGCTACGGGCCGATCTGGCGGGCATAACGACGTTCGGCAACACGGTGTTTCTGAGTGGGTCGGGCGGCGCTCCATTCGCGCTATCGCGTAGTGGTGCACTGCCGCTCAATCTTGTGGAGAACCGGGGCATCCTCGGAACCAGCAACGACTTCGATGCCACGCGCCAACAGATTAATGCCACGCTCACGTCGATGACCGCCGCGTCGCCGAACGTGTTCGCGAATGATTTTGAGTTGCTGCAATCGACCGGCGTCGGCTTGAGTAATGAGTACGGCGAGGCTTACGCGCAGCGTACGCCTTTGACCACAACTTTTGCGCCCGGGCAGGCTGCCGGGCAGCTGAGTGCGGTCGCGGAAGCCATTTCCCTGCGCAACGTGCTCGGGGCCTCACGACAAGTGTTCTTTGTGGGAATGGGTGGATTTGATACCCACAGCACGCAGGCAACAAGCTTGCCCGGGTTACAGACGCAAATCGCTAACGGTATCCGCGACTTCCGCAATGCGATGGTTGAGCTCGGCGTATGGGACGATGTCACGCTTTTCACAGCTGCTGATTTTGGTCGCACGATGAACGATAACGGCGATGGCACCGACCACGGCTGGGCAGGTCATCATTTCGTGGCCGGCGGCAGTGTGCGAGGGCAGCGAGTCTATGGCGGCTTCCCGGATTCCGATATTGCTTCCGGTGACTACACGGACGATCGCGGTCGACTCATTCCGACGGTGTCGGTTGAGCAGTACGCTGCAACGCTGGGGTCATGGTTTGGTCTGACGCCTGGGGAGCTGCGTTCAGCACTGCCGAACCTCGCCAACTTCAACGATGAAGATCTCGGCTTTATGCGGGCGTAAGTTCAGGCGTAGAGATAGTGCAGGGCAAGCCCGACGAAGACAGTGAGACCAATCCACTGATTGTTCAGGAAGGCCTGGAAACACGCGGCCGGATCACGATCGCGAATCAGGTATTGCTGGTAGCCCATAAATGCTGCAACGCCGGGCAGTGCTGCGAGATACCAGGGCCCAAGTTCGAGTCGACCTGATAG
>JBCBNU010000012.1:0-60386 GCA_039821645.1 Pseudomonadota bacterium | reverse complement strand
GTCAACGCCCACCTGCCCTCAAGTGCCTCCGGCCACGCGCGCTCGAAGAGCTCACGCGCCTCGGTTTGTGCGCTGGCGTCGCCAAGCGAGGATAAGGCAAACAAAAGGCTCGCCACCGAGAAGGTGACGAGCCTCTGGAGTGAGGTTGTCGGTTGAGCCGTCAACCGCGTAACGACAACAGTCGACGTCGACCGTCACGCTCGATTTCGACGAAGATTCGGCTGCTCGAATTGGCTTCGGCCAGGTTTAGCAGTTCGTCCAGGTCATTCACCGGTCGGCGATTCACTGCAATGATCAGATCCCCGTCGCGCAGGCCGCTGAGTTGAGCACGTGAGTTTGGCTCTACGCTGCTGACGACAACACCCGGTCGCCCTTGTGCATTGGCGAGCTCTGCACCGTCGAGACCGGGGTGCAATTCCGAAGCGTCAGCGACTGCGCCACCGTTCTGGTCGTCAAGCGTTGCAGACAGCTCTCTTGCGCTCCCCTCGCGGACCGCGGTCACAGAGATTTGCTCTCCGCTGCGCAGCAGACCGATGGTGTTACGAAGATCGGCAGCGCTGTCTACTTTGTTGCCGTTGATCGCCGTAATGATGTCATTGACTTCGATGCCGGCGCGTTCGGCCGCGGAACCTGGTGAGACGTCTACAACGAGTGCGCCCGTGATGTTGGTCAGTCCGAGCATTTCCGACTCATCCGGTCCGACCGTGTCGATGCGCACACCGAGCAGGCCGCGGCGTACATCGCCGAACTCCAGGATCTGGCTCATGATGCTCTTGGCCATGTTGGAGGGGATAGCGAAACCGATGCCAACGTTGCCGCCGCTGCGCGAGATGATTGCCGAGTTGATGCCCACCAACTCCCCGGACAGATTCACAAGTGCACCGCCCGAGTTGCCCGGGTTGATCGAGGCATCGGTCTGAATGAAGTCCTCATAACCATCGCCAATGCCATAGCGACCGAGGGCGCTGACAATGCCGGAGGTGACGGTGTGGCTGAGGCCGAATGGGTTGCCGATAGCGATCACGAAATCGCCAACTCGCGCCGAGTCTGAATTGCCGATTCGGATTTCGACCAGCCCGCTGACATCAGCTTTCAGTACTGCGATATCGGTGCCCGCATCTTTACCGACGACCTCTGCGCTAAAGCTGCGGCCGTCTTGTAGCGTGACCTCGATTTCATCGGCGTTTGCGATGACGTGTTCGTTCGTCAAGATGTAGCCATTGGCCGCATCGACCACGACGCCAGACCCCGCGGAGCGCATTTCACGTGGGCGCGGTTCCGAAGGCATGCCAAAAAACTCGCGGAAGGGGTCGCCTTGACCGCGGGAGCGTACCTGGCCACGTACTTGAATGTTCACGACCGCATTCGAAACTTCATCCACGATCGGTGCAAGACTGGGAAGTGTCTGGCCATCGACCGACGCCGGCAATGCAGCGTGACCGGGGTGTGCTGATAGCATCAGCAAGGCGGCTGAAAAAACAAGGTGTTTCATGCTTGATATACCTATTCTGGGAGTTCAATCGACGGCCGCGAACTATCCGCCACGTCCATCCTCGCACCTGCTGATCACAGGTGCCAGCGATTCAGACAGAAAGCATGGCCGCTAGTTCGCAGTCTCAACGAAATGAGTAGGGTGCAACTGGCGCCTTTTCAAGGCGGTTCAATTGGTTGAACGACCTTCATTAATAAACACAATATATAGTGGCTCTTGCGTTATGTTACTGACACAAAATAATTAAGAAAATTGTTGGACAGTATTTTTTGAAACAAAGTAACTTGTTGTTTTTTATTAAAATTCGACCATTTTCGGTATTGTTATTTTTTCTTGACAGCAGCTCGGCGCGGGCATAATCTTATGGGCCTGCGACACAACATCTTGTGTCCAGAAAAGCATAAAAAGGTAGCGGCCAGTCCAGCCAGAGCGGGACCAGCCACGGAAACTGTTGCCTCAAAGCTTTGGTTTTGGGGGTGATGGCTTCGACATCACGTAACGGACATGGTTGGTCGTCCGCGAGAACACCACCGTGACCCATTTTTTTGAGGGGGTTGTATAACCAATGAGCATCGCTACGGACGCTGGATCGACGGAATTGGCAGCAGTGACAAGCGTTAAGGAAATTCCGCTTCAGGACACGTCCCGGGACATCTGGGAGACGAAATATCGCCTGACATCCAAATCTGGAGACGTTATCGACGCAACCGTCGACAACACCTTCGAGCGTGTTGCACGTGCGCTTGCCGACGTCGAGAAAGACGCCGGGCACTGGTACGAGCGTTTTCTTTGGGCACTACGCTCGGGTGCGATACCCGCGGGCCGAATCACGTCGAACGCCGGTGCGCAGGCGCACAAGCCGGCCACGTCGACGATTAATTGCACGGTGTCCGGCACCATCGCAGACTCCATGGACAACATCTTGAACAAGGTCCATGAAGCCGGTCTGACGTTGAAAGCGGGCTGTGGCATTGGTTATGAATTCTCTACCCTGCGACCGAAAGGCGCATATGTATCCGGCGCAGGCGCCTACACGTCTGGACCGCTGTCATTCATGGATATCTACGACCGCATGTGCTTTACCGTGTCATCAGCGGGCGGTCGGCGCGGCGCTCAGATGGGCACGTTCGATGTGGGTCACCCTGACGCACCTGAGTTCATTCGGGCCAAGCGCGAAGACGGACGTCTGCGTCAGTTCAATCTGTCGCTGCTGATCACCGACGCCTTCATGAAGGCGGTTAAGAACGATGACGAGTGGGCGCTGGCGTTTCCTGTGACCGCGAAAGAGCTCGAGCAGGACGGCATCGACGTTGAACTCGTTAGCTCTGGCGCGGATGCCGAATACGTATGGCGCGAGTGGCCGGGCGAGGGCGACTTCGTTAAAGACGAGCAGGGTCTCATCGCCTGCAAGATCTACAAAACGCTGCCGGCACGTCGCCTGTGGGACATGATCATGTCCTCCACTTACGATTTCGCTGAGCCGGGCTTTGTTCTGATCGACGCGGTCAATGAAATGAACAACAACTGGTGGTGCGAGAATATCCGCGCGACTAACCCGTGTGGTGAGCAGCCGCTGCCGCCGTACGGTTCTTGTCTCCTGGGTTCGGTGAACCTGACGCGTTTTGTTGTGAACCCGTTCGAAGACGGTGCTGAATTCGATTGGCAGGGTTTCCGTGAGGTCGTGAAGGTCTTCACGCGGATGCTCGACAACGTTGTCGAAATTAATGGTCTGCCGTTGCCACAGCAGCGAAACGAGATCACGCGCAAGCGTCGTCACGGCATGGGCTTCCTCGGTCTTGGCTCTACGATCACCATGTTGCAGATGAAGTATGGCGAGAAAGACGCTGTCGAGTTCACCGAGAAAGTGGCACGCGAGATGGCGCTAGCCGGATGGGAAACCGCACTCGAGCTGTCTCGCGAGAAGGGCGCGGCGCCGATCATGACCGAAGATTTCGAGGTCACGCCGGACATGCTGCGTAAGCGCCCCGAAATGGTGAAAGACGGCTATCAAGTCGGTGACCGTGTGCCTGGGCGTCTGCTTCACGCGCGCTACAGCCGCTACATGCAGCGGGTCGCGAAAGTTGCGCCCGAGTTGGTCGCTGAACTGGCCGAAGCGGGCGCACGTTTCACGCACCACACCTCGATTGCACCGACCGGCACGATCTCGCTGTCGCTTGCGAACAATGCGTCGAACGGCATCGAGCCGAGCTTCGCGCATCACTACTTCCGCAATGTGATTCGTGAAGGTAAGAAGACCAAAGAGAAGGTGGATGTGTTCTCGTTTGAGTTGCTCGCTTACCGTGCGCTCGTCAACCCGCAGGCGATGCCGTTTGCTGAGGATGCTGATGCGGCGTTGCCGGAATACTTCATTACGGCCGATGACATCACTCCGCAGCAGCACGTGGATATTCAGGCCGCTGCACAGAAGTGGGTGGATTCCTCGATTTCGAAAACCGCGAACGTGCCGACGGATTATCCGTACGAGGATTTCAAAGACATCTACTTGTATGCCTACGACAAGGGTCTGAAGGGATGCACGACATTCCGTTTCAACCCGGAGGCATTCCAGGGTGTATTGGTGAAAGAGCAGGACCTCAAAGACACCACCTACGTCTTCGAACTGGAAGACGGATCGACGGTGGAGGTTCGTGGGGACGAAGAGATTGAGTACGACGGTGAAATGCACACCGCGGCAAATCTCTTCGATGCGATGAAAGAAGGCTACTACGGAAAGTTCTAATGAAAATTGAGAAGAAAATCGTTGGCTTCTCGGTTAAGAAGCAGGAAGAGGCCGCTGCTGAGGAAGCAAAAGCAAAAGTGGTAGAAAAACCTACCGCTAAAGTGATTCGCATGACCGAGCAGGTCGAGCGACCAGAGATGCTGGTGGGCTCGACCTACAAGGTAAAGACGCCGGTTTCCGATCACGCGATGTACGTCACGATCAATGACATCATCCTGAATGAAGGCACCGAGCACGAGCATCGTAGACCGTTCGAGATCTTCATCAACTCGAAGAACCTCGATCACTACCAGTGGATCGTCGCGTTAACGCGCATCATCTCTGCGGTATTCCGCAAGGGTGGTGACGTCACGTTCCTGGTCGATGAGCTGAAGGCGGTGTTTGATCCGCGCGGTGGCTATTGGCAACCGGGTGGCAAGTTCATGCCGTCGATCATTGCTGAGCTTGGCCATATCGTGGAGAAGCATCTGATCGCGATCGGCATGCTCCGCAGCGTAGGTCCGGACGAAGCACAGCAAGAACTCATTCGCCAGAAGCGCGAGGAGTACAACGCACTGCAGGCGCAGCAGAGTCTGATTGACAACGAGCCGGCCACCGAGCCGGTGGGTGAAGGTCAGTATCCGGCAGGCGCCAGCCTTTGCACCAAGTGCAACACGGCGGCTGTCGTCATGATGGACGGTTGCATGACGTGTCTCGCCTGTGGCGATTCGAAGTGCGGATGATCGGATAGAAGTGAGCGCTTCCGCACAGGTTGCGTGCAGCACAGCAAAATTAGCCCAGAGACGTGCCTTTCAAGGTTTTGTCTCTGGGCCTTTTCGTTTGAGGTGGCTGTGAAACACCCCCCCGCTACCGTTCCGCCAGCTTCGTGGAGAAGAGCATGGGAAGTGATCTCCCTGAAAAGTTTCTTTTTGGCGCGCTTTTTGTGGTGTCAGCATGCGGAGCGCTCCCCGACGAAGTTCCAAACTTTCTCGACATATTTCCGCCCAGCGATTAGGAGATGTCATGGATCGATGCCAAGACACCATCGAACCGAAACGTGAATAGTGGAGTATTTTTGGGCAGATATACTGTTTCACGGGTTGATCCACCGTCCGGCAACTGCAATTGGGAAGCTTCGTTGTCTAGATCGCGCAAGCCGATGACAGATCACGAAGCCACGATTTTTATTGATGCCCTTACATTGCAACTTACGCGCAGCTCAAAGAGGACGACCACCGGAAACGGCGTGCAGTCTACTGTGAGTGCTGAAGAACTACTTCAGCTCTCTACTTCAATCTCACAGACGGACCAGATAATTCGTATGGGAGTCTATGAACAAGGTGAAGCGTTCCTTGTCGATCAGGCGCTCTACTGGTCAGAGGCGTTGAACGAGGTCCGAGCGTCAGCATCTGTCACCCTCGTTCAAGATGGAGTCGTCTAGTACACAACCGTGGAATCCTGTGTCGCGAATTACGACCGTGTCCTCGCTGTCTCGACCAGTGGGTTCCGCATGCTTTCAGCAACATAAGAATCGAAGTCGCAAGCACCGCCGTCAAATCGAGAGTAGATAAGAGTTATTGGCTTGATAAGGAGCTTAGGCACGGTCGCGTCAACCTGCGCCATCTGGCATGCGCGAACTTACGGTGTTCAGCGTACCTGTTTTCTCGCAACGTGACTTAGGAAGGTTGGCTAAGCTTTTATCTTGGAGTAAGTCTGTCCTTTGATGCGTTGGGCTCCGTCTAGTTGTTTCTGCGCAAAGACGACAGATCTTTCGAGCATGCTCCTCACCTCCGCCGATTCCAGTCCATCTCCGTTGGGAAATGGGATATGGCGAATCTTGGTGCCTGTTCCTTTCAGAATACCGCTTGGGTCATCCAGTAGAGCCCCGGAGTTAAACCCGAGGTTGATGTGCTTCGAGTACAGCGCGATGTGACAGAACGCATCTTTGAGCTTTTCGGATAGCGAGAAAGCAGAGGTCAACGCATGGCTGTTATAGAGAAGTTCGTTGGGGTCTTCATGAACGCTCAAAACAAGCGTTCTGATGTCTCTATAAAGACGCTGCAGCTTCGGTTGGTAATCCGATAAACACCGCTCAAAGTCTGGATGCAGTTCGTCTGCATTCATCATAGGTCTCGAGAGGATCAATTCCTTGCCAATACTCGCTATTGTCGCTTCAGTCCCGTCAACGGATACAGCAGTTGTCCCCATACGGATTTTGGCAACTTTTTGGTGGTCCCGTATTCTGCAGGCCAATGATTATCGGGCATGTGGTAGGTCCCGAACAACCAATCGAAGAGTACAAGATGCGCTGAGTAGTTGGTGTCGATCGCCGGTGCTTCAGAGCTGTGATGCCAATGATGAAACTGTGGTGTGACGAAGATGTAACGCAGTGGTCCGAAAGAGAAGGACAGGTTGCAATGAATGAGAATGGCCTGAAGCGCGGCGAACACAACGTACGCGTTCAATGCAGCCGTGTCAGCGCCGAGCAAGTACAACGGGATCATAACCATCGCACGTTCCGAGAACACTTGGATGAAGTGCCCACGAGAACCTGCCAACCAGTCCAACGTTTCGACCGAATGGTGCACCGCATGGATTGGCCATAGCGCTTTCACTTCGTGGTAGAGCCGATGCTCCCAATACAAGACAAAATCGGCGCAGACTACAATCACAGCAAACTGTAGCCAAAGCGGTGCTGATTGAATGAATGCCTGTACATCAGCGCTCACTGCCCAATCGAAATGGCTTGCGTGGTAGTTGCCAAACAAAATGATGGCCGAGATCGCGAGATGGTTAAAACAGAAATAGAACAGATCGAGATCCCATTCAGGGCGAAGGATCACTTGATTCCGATACTTCGGAAATAGCTTCTCCAAGGTCATAAAAACGATTATCGATCCAAGCAGTGCAAGGATCAACCAATCGATGCCCAGCGATAGGGCACGCGGCTCGACCGAGCCGACGGGAATGTTGTAGCCGCCGAGCAGGAAACCGACAAGTGTCAGTGCGATGCCTGCGCCACCCATCTTCCGGTAACGCCCCCGGTTCAGAACACACGTCAAGAAACCAAATAACAACGACGTGTACATGCCGTACTTCAAAAGGACCTGTAACGATTCTGCGTCGTATATCTGGCGAAGCTCTGTGGTCGTGAGATAAGAGGGGTAGCGGTAGGCCAGCACGGCGAGAACGCTGAGTATCCCAAGACACAGCGAGAGCAATCCGCTGATTTTGCCGTCGCCAAAACGGAGTTCGCGTTTCGAATCCGGCACTACTTCCCGCGGCGTGTAGTCGTATTCCTGGTCCATATGCGCTTATCGTTTTCTACTTGTCCCGTTAGCATGATGTCGTGGTGTATCGCCAAAGTCCAAGCCAAACATCACCCCCATTCCGAAAATTCACGTTAACCTTTTCCTCGGTCCTGTCATCTGAGAGTTATGGTGGCCGTACTAAGGGGCGCCGGAGTGCCCACACAGGATGATTTTCACGCCGCGATCACCGCTCGCTCGGATCGCTGGTTTTCGGCGTGCCTGCGGATTCTTGGCGATGCCGCTGCGGCCGAGGACGCCGTGCAGGAAGCGCTGATGACGGCGTGGAATAAGCGCGCACAGTTCAATCGCGAATCTCGCCTCGAAACCTGGATTCATCGCATCGCCGTGAATGCTGCGCTGCAAGCCATCCGCAAGAACAAGCCCAGACTGTACGAGACGCTCGATGTCGAGCCACCGAGCACCGACGCAGGGCCTGCCGAGGAGCAGTACCGCGATGAACTCGACGACAAACTCACCACCGCAATGCGCCATCTCTCAGATATCGAGCGCGCCTGCTTTGTGCTCAAACACATCGAAGAGTGGCGCCACTCGGAGATCGCCGAGGAACTCGACACCACCGTTGAGGTGAGCAAACAGGCCGTGTTTCGAGCCGTGAAGAAGCTGCGCGGCGAGATGACCGTGTTAAAGGATGCAATAGCATGAACGACGACACGCTGATTCGGTATTACTACGACGATGCAGAGCTCAGTGAGGCCGACCGAAAGGCCCTCGAGACGGACCTGCAGAACGACGCTAATCTGAGAGAGCGCTACGCAACGCTCAAAGAGCAACTCGATGCTCTGAAGTCGGCACCAGCGGCAAAATTATCGACGGACCGGCTCGCGCGCTTCCACGCAACTATTGACTGCGCTGCAACGATGGAGCGACAGCACCAGTCAGAGCCGAAGCGAAGTAACTTTCACTTTCTATCGTTCGCTTGGGGCAGCGCGGTCTCTCTCGTGCTGGTGGCCGGTATCGTGATCGGTTTGCTGATCGCAGATCGTAGCCTGGAACGCGCGCCGTCCACCGTCGCGACTGTTACCGACTCGTTCGGTGCGTTCAAGCGCGGCTTGCAGGTCCATCTCGCACGCAGCAATCAGACTCTTGCCGGTCTCGATCCAATCGGTGCGGCCGAACGCGAGATGATGATCCGGCACATCATCCAGCAGAACCGTTTCTTCGAGCAGGCCGCCGAATCCAACGGGTCTGACAACCTCGCTCGCGTATTGCGGGCTATCGAGCCAGTGCTCATCGAACTCGCAAGTGAAGATCTATCGGAGCAAGAGGCCGCCGCGTTGCAGAGCAAAGTGCAGTTCGAATTGCACGTCGTGTTAACCAAATTGAAGAACAAGTCATCTCAGCAGGAAGAGACGATTTGAACCGGAGAAAGCCCATGAGACTGACCCACACACTCGCCGCGCTCGCGATGTGCTGTGCGATATGTAGCCCAGCACCTGCACAGGACGAGGATCGTGAAGAACTGAAACTATCAGCGATGAATGCACTGATTATGGCGCCGCCCGAGCGTGCATTGCCGATTGCCACTCGGGTATTGCAGGGCGACGGTAGCGATGAGCTGAAAGAACGCGCGCTGTTTATTTTGAGCCAGATCGATCTGCCCGAGGCCGAAACGAGTCTCTTGCAGGTCGCGCGCGAAGGGACTGGTGATGTTCAGGAAGAGGCGATTCGCATGATCGGTATCAGCGGCAAGGCGGAGCTGCTGGGTTCACTGAAGGCCCTCTACGCGAGTGGGGATGAGGACGTAAAGGACGCCGTACTCGAAGCGTATTTGATTGCCGACGATGTAGATGCGGTGTTCGCGATCGCCCAGCAGGCGGAGACCCCTGACGAATTCGGCAATGCGGTCGAGTATCTCGGCGCAATGGGCGCGACTGATCGACTGCGAGAACTGCGCGACCGCGTGGGTATGGAAGAAGAACTCATCGAGGCCTATGCCATTGCGGGTGATGTCGAGACGTTGATGGACCTGGCGCGCGATTCGAGCCGACCGGACATGCAGGCGGAAGCGATCGAAGGCCTTGCCATCACCGACCTTGAGAACTCGCAGGAGGTCTTCATGGAGCTCTATAGAGGGAGCGCGAATGAAGATGTAAGAGAGGCTGCACTCGAGGCGCTGTTCATCTCCGACAATGACGAAGCGCTGGTGCTCCTGTATCGCGAAAGCACCAACAACAATGAGAAGGGGCAGTTGCTCGAGTATCTCTCGTCGATGGACAGCGATTTGATTTGGGATCTTATCGAGGCCGCGCTCGAGGAAAAGGAGTGAGCCTGCTTGCTGTCGCGGCTGCGCTGGGTCTGATGAACCTGCCGGACGGGTGGGTGACTTGGCGCGTTGGCGCACAAGATCCGACGACCAACTGGTGTTGCGTCACGTGAAGTGCCGGCGGACTCGTCGAAAAACCCTGCGAATTGGATAACAAACATCTTTCGGTTCGCAGCAATGACGAGCGCTTTCAGCCGACCGGCGAGATGCAGCTCTACGCCAGGATTCTCGACGGCGAGCCGCAAAAGCTCCGAGTGTTGAGCCCTCAATGCCCGATTGAGCGGGTGGCCGATCTGAAAGATCTCGGTCGTGTTAAAACGTCCATGAGCGTCGACTGGCTTGGCGAGCAACTCACCGTGAATGATTCATTAACGTCGGACGCCATCATTGCGATTTCTGCGCACGAAGCGTCGGCTGCAGCGCCCATGCTGATTGATGTAATCACGGATAGGTCCTTGCCCCACAATGCCAGCCGACTCCGAACGGCGGGTAATGCTGGATCCAGCTATCCAAGAGATTCTCGAAGGTCACGACATCAGAACCGCGGGCATAGGTCTCATTGAAGATGATCCACGTGCATTGCAGCTAACGCCTCGAATGGTCTTGAACCATACTACGGGTTTTCCGCACTGGCGAAACAAGACCGACAACGGGAAGCTACAGTTCTTGGCAGATCAGGGTACAGCGTTTGGTTATTCGGGCGAGGGCTTTCAACATGACCATGACGGTGGAGAGTCTTGCGGCATTCGCGATTTCCGTGGCCAAAGCCGATGGTTATGACGCCGTTATGGCTGCCGATCGTAACAACGTCCAGTCGACTAAAGACCGGCCGATGTTCTATTGAGATGAGCCGGGCGTTGACGGCTGCCCTCTGAAGCAAGGCTACAGCTTTGGCTGGGAGGTACTGGACTATGGCGATGCCCAATTTATCGCGCACGGCGGGCATGACTACTCGGTACTTACCGTCGTCGGCATCAATACCCAGACGAGAGATGGCGTCATCGTATTGCTGAACGCTCGACAGCTCCCCGCATTGCGTGTGATGCCCAGAATTCTCGAAGTTCTGGATCCGTCCACACCGCTCAGTCAGCAGTACTGGGGATGGCTTCGTTATGAGGAATCACGGCTGAACACGGATACAAAAAGTCGGTGAAGGACGGCTGAAGCTGCGCTACCTAACTCACCTGCGCGTGAAGTGCTCGTCCTTTGGAGAGCGCCGATCGTACCGGACCCAGAAAGTCGCGTGAGAGGTTCTCGTTGTTCGTTGCATCTAGTGCTCGGCCTTCCTCAGTAGCGAGGAAATACTCGAGCTCCTTTTCGATTGAGTCAACTTCGCTCGGGTTGAGCGCGACATACTCGCAGTCCGACGGGACGTTTTGTCCGAGGCGGCGACCGAGATGGGTGAAGAACGGCAGGTAGAAGTACTCACGCTCCGATTCAGGAATTGGCCTTGCCCTGCTGAAGAAGTGCTTTTTGACCAAGTGTGACGGCAAGTCAGCGGTGACGTAGGGCGAGAGGAACTCAGACGACTCCGGCGTGAACGCGATCTCTGCATGGAGTGAGTGGAAAGCATCGAAAGCAAATCGGTCCATGATCTTGGTGTCCGCTCTGTCTAGCCCGTCGTAGACAATTCCCTGCGCGAGAATCCTTTGGCCGATGCGTTCGTGTTGTGAGATCTCATCCGGACTGTAGTCACCGAACTGATTAATTTCGTTGATCACTGCGTCGACTATAACCTGTCGCGACTCGATCAGAGCTCGTTCGAATTTGTCGTAGTCGAAAGAATGGAAGCACCAGTTGTAGGACACTTAAATCAAAACCTGGCGTGCTAGTCGGATTCGACGCGGAATTTCCAGAACGAGAAGCCCCAACGGTCGTCATGCGTGTTCTGAATCGGCGATGCAACCGCGATGACGCCGTCATCCATGAAGGCGGCGGTCAAGTACTCACCGCCAGTGGAGGGGGTCTTCTCGTCAGGCGTCTCTGCCCAAATTTCTGGTTGAAAGGAGACGGGCGAGGAAATCAGCGGCGGATTGTTGCCCGCCTGTACCTCGATCAGCGCCACTCGTGCGCTAATCACATCAGATTCCTGAACGAACCAGGTCGCGGCTAGTCTGTTCGCACCGTCAGAAACCAGGAACGGAAAAAACGGCTTTCCCTCGTGCTCACTGACCTCAGCGATAGACCAGGTTTCTCCGAAATCCGCGCTGCTTGCAAGGAAGACTCGGCGCTTGTCTGCCCAGAGATAATGCAGAGTGTCATTGTCGGACCACGCAATTGGCTCGATCCATCGAGGGGTTGCCTCGTCACTGAACGTCCAGTCGATCGGAGCGGGTGTATCTCTGAACACCCAGGTTTCCCCGGCATCACTGGAGACGGCGATTAGGTCTGTCTCGGCGTCGAATCGATTCGCTGAGGCGGACAACGGCACAATCCTCACCGCCAGCAACGCATCTCCTCGCGTGGCGAAGTGGCTCGATCCACCGCTTTCGGATATTCGTTTGCGTTCGTTTAGGCTATCGCTTGTGGTGTCGCCCACTGCATGTCGAACGCCTGCACCGTCGTTCCAGATCAGATGGATCGATTGATTCGGCGTCACCGAAATCCATGGTCGATCATCGAATCGCGTGCGGGATACCTGACTCCAGCTCCAAGTCTCTCCTTTGTCCGATGATCGACCTACATGGATCTGCACACCTTCCCTCGTATCTCGATCAAAGCCCATGGAGGCAAACAAGAGATAACCGTCAGACGACACAGCGAGATCAACATCGGAGTTGCCTTGTGCGTTGTCTTCACGGTTTCCAACATCGACACGCTCCCAGGTTTCTCCTGAGTCATCGCTGCGCCACAGCAGGGGCAGCGCGGTCCAGTCTCTGGCAGTTACCTGCGAACCAAAGCCGGCAAGAAAGAGCTCGCCATCGGGGTGAACTGCCAACATGGGCTCTCGCGCCAGTTGGCCGAGCTGATCGGTCCGACTGATAAACCGCAACTCCGGTTTGGACTGCCCGCCCTGATAGGCCATACACCCGATCAGCTGAGTGGCGCAAAGACAAAAAATGCCAAGTAGGTACCGATTCATGATCAATGGCATCCCGTGACCGATTACTCGAACAGTGCGTCAGTCGACTTGGCGTCGCGCTCGCGCTGCTCACGTGCTTGCGCGGTTCTTACGATTTCGCCCGGCAGTTGACTGACCAGCGCATCGATCTGGGGAATCAGTCGTTCGAACGCGTCGAGTTCGTCGTAGGTCAGTGACCAACGGTCACCCTTGAACGTCGCTTTGCGTGGATCATCAAATACCTTGAAAAATAGCTCGAGGTCGTTGTCACGCTCGTCTCGAAGCACAACTCTGGTGTCGAAATGCGACATCGGCACAACATACATTTGCTTCTCAAAATTACTGACACCATTGTTAACAGCAGTCTGACGCCATTCAGAGAATTTAGCATGAACGGCTTTGTAGTGTGATACCAGTTCCATCAGTTCCGCGTTCGCGTTTTCCCCACGACTGGTGACGGAGGTAATCCAACCCGCCAGTAAAGGTTTTGATCCGTAGGTCTTTCCTAGAACCTGTCTGAAGGACAGACTGTAGTACCCGGGTTCACCTTCCAAGGGCGGGAATGCTTGGAGGGTTAAGGCTGGAATTCGGCTTCCGGATACGCGGGTGTCATGAATGACCAACCCGGGGACCTCAGTTCCATCTCGAAGAGTCGTGGTGTAGGGAATAGGCCCAACCAATGAGGCATCCGTGTTTTGAATGATCTCATCAGGTACAAAGCTCAATGCCGACGGTGTTGCGACGGGTGGGCTGCTACCGACGCTCGCACTCGGTGCAGCAGAGGTTGAGACTCTGGTCCAGGCTGGCACATAAGCGGTGTCGTTCTCCGCGATCGCTGGCAGTGCCTCAAGCCCCGAAAACATCGACGCATAGTCTGATTCCTGGCGCATACCGCTGTCGATCAGCCGGCCGTTTGCATTCATTAACATGAACGATGGTTGGTTGATCTGACGAACGGTCGGATGGAGCTGACTGAAAGTATCGATATACCAATCCGGTCTGGGCGGCATCACTGCGGAGGCACCAACGGTCTTATAGTGATCCTGAAGTTCGTTCATGTTCCGATCGGAGCTGACATAGATGACCCGAATTTTTCCTGGGTATCGCGCCCGGAGTCGATCCACTGTCTTGACAAGATCCGGGGTAAAACGTCCCGACCATCTACAGCTTTTGGACGAGTGGTAAAACAGGTAAAGGTCTGCACCGGCGATCTCTCCTTGCGTCGCCGTTCTGAGGTTACCGCCGTCCTTTACATAGACCTGACCTTCCAGCTGTTCGATCAAGCGACCCTTGTAACCGTCAGACTTTGCCTTGCCGCTGGCAATGTCGTTCGCCCTTTGTATGAGGTCCGTGTACTCGACCGGCAGCGTGAACGTGTACTCGCCGTAATAGTCGAGGTGGGCCTCGCCATTGTCGTGAATGCCGAGGAAGCCCAATTCCTCGCCCTCTTGCAGTGTCAATCCACCTGAAAAATCGAGTGTTTCTGTCACCGTAATTTTGGCAGGCCAGACATCCTCAGTACTGGCAATTCTTGATAAGGATAGCCGTGAAGTACTGGTGTCACCTTCGGGTAATGTCGTTTGCCCAAAAACTGACGAAGTTGCTGTGAATGCTAGGACTAAAAAGACGTATAGAAGCTTGCTGTGCATCGGTTAGGTCCCGTTCTGATTGCCATGCTATCGCTGCTTTTATAGCCATGTTTCGTGACATTTGCTACCGGCGGTCGTCGAGGCGAGGCCGATGCTTTTTTCGTCTTGGCTTTAGTTTCGTGGCGCGGTGGTTTTGTCTTGGCCTCGCGATATCAGCGCCCGAAACGCAGGGTCGCGATCGAGTTCAGGCCATGTCTGAATGGCCTGCGCCGCTGCCTTGCGGGATCTTTCTACATTCCCGGCTTTCTGGTAACGCCGAATCAGAGTGAGTACGTCTTCCTTGCATCGCTTGTCTAAAGTGTCGGCAACATTGTTACCAGTCAGAGTAGCTACTTCCGCGGACACGATATGCCGATCGACACCGCCGAGACTGTGCTTGTAAGGTTCATTGCCGATCGTGAAATCGAATCGTTTCATGCCATTCGCAATTGCCCAACGAATGCAGTGCGCCTGCAACATCAGTCCAACCGAAAGATCGCGGACTCGCTCGTCGCGCCCGGATACGTGGAACAGCACGTGACGCTTGACCCCGTCTACGTAGTTGGCCTGAGCAGCGACGGGTTGGCCGTCTCGCCACAGGATGGCTAGGTAGACCATGCCTTGTGCCAGCCCGAGCATGACCACTTCTTTGAACAACTCGGCGAGCCGGGTGGCTCGCTTCTGTCCTTTCTGGTGCACATGCTTCTGATACCAGAGCTGCGAGAGGATGGTCACGTCACGGGTATAGGTTTCCGGGCGTGACTTGTGGATCGTGAGCGCAGGGTCCTCATCGAGTTGGCGAAGCAGTCGCCGCAGTTTCTGTCTGGTGTTGGCGCTGAGCCCAGCGAGGTAATCGTCGAAATGCGCTGGCAGCTCGATGTACGGGCAAATGAGATTGTTGGTCTGACCGTCATTGATCAGATGCTGTTTGGCTTTGACCGCGAAAACGTGCGTATCGAAGGCGTTCGTGAACAGATTGAGCCGGCGCTCTGAACTGTTGAAATAGTTGAGAATGATCTTCGCGAAATTCATCCTCGAGACCTCGCGCGCGAACGCTCCGCAGACCGCTTGCTCGACCTCAGGGTCACACAAGATCCCGGTGTAGTCCGCATCGAACACGTGCCCGAGCATATCCAGCACGTTGGTCAGACAAGCGGCGCTCTTGCTCCACTGTGTCGTGACCATTAGTGGGAGCAAGCCCACACTGCGCCCGTCATCCGACCAGGCGGTCAGCACACGAAAGTTGCCTGCGACGCGAGGGGCGATCGCACAAATGAAGTCGGAGGACAGGTGGAGGTGGGCGTGAGGGTCGATGCTGTAGAGCTCGTCCCAAGCCAGTTCGATGTCGTGCAGTCGCTCAACGGTGGCGATGATCTCGATGCGCATGCTGCAGTCTGGCATATCCAGAGTAGTTCACGTCCAGAATGTAATGGTATAACATTACAATCCCCGTAAGCCGGATCAGGGCGGCTTACACCCCCCCGAGCGACTAGAAAATTCATCCAGAGGGTCAAAATGAGAATCAGACGTAAACCTTTGCCTGCCAGCCTGATGCTGCTGGGGGCGACTATGGTGGCAGCGAATGCCGAGGATACCCAGACAGATACCGACATCGACGAAGTCATCGTTCGTTCGTCGCCGCTCCGCACGAGCGTGAACGAAATCGTGCTGGGCACAACCGTTGTGGACCGCGACGAGATCCTTCGTGACCTCGATTACACCGTTGGTCAGACGTTGGCACGTCAGCCGGGTGTCAGCTCAACATTCTTTGGCCCGGGCGCTTCGCGACCCATCATTCGTGGCCTTGGTGGCGATCGTATCCGCATTCTTACCAACGACATTTCGGCGTTCGACGTGTCAACCTCGAGCGGCGACCACCTTGTTGCAACCGAAGTCGGTACTGCGCAGAGCATTGAGATCATCCGTGGTGCGTCGACCTTACGCTTTGGCCAAAATGCGGTCGGCGGCGTCGTCAACATCTATGACAATCGAATTGCTCGCAGCCTGCCGGAAGGTGGCTACGATCTTGAGTTTAATGCGGCGCATTCCACCGTAGATGACGGCAACATCATCAGTGGTAGCGCTGACTTCGCGCTTGGTGAGAACTTTGTATTCCATCTGGATGGAAGCGATCGCGAATCCAAAGACTACGAAGTCCCGGGCTTCGCGAGCGACGAGGCTGAGGAAGAAGGTCTCGAGAACCTCGTCGAAAACAGTAAGTCTCTGGCGACCTCCGCAACCGCTGGTCTTTCCTGGGTTGGCGAGAAGGGCTACCTCGGGTTCGCCGTGGGCTTCCAGGAAGGCAAATACGGCCTGCCCGGAGGCAAAAAAGAAGAAGAGGAAGAGGGTGAAGACATCGATGGCTTTGTTACTGCTTTCGCCGAAGGCGATGAGGAAGGCGGTATTACCATCGATTTCGAACAAGTACGATTCGACATCGACGGCGAGTACAACTTCGATTCCGGCATCATCGAGACCGCCAAATTCCGGTTTGGTCTGGCTGACTACGAGCATACCGAGTTCGCTGGCGATGAGCCGGAAACGCTGTTTACCAACGACGAGTGGGAAATGCGCGCCGAGGCCCTCCTCGGCGACTTTGACTATAGTCGGGGCGTTGCCACCGGCACCATCGGCTTCACGCTAGCGGATCGTGAATTCGAAGCCGATGGCGATGAGGCCTTCATCCCGCTGAATGAACAATTCAAGTGGGGCATCTTCGGCCTCGGTCGTTACACGTTCGATAACTACATCCTCGAAGCCAGTGCGCGTATCGACGGGCAAGAAAACGAGACGACTAACCTCGCATTCGAGGGTGGCAGTTTCAGTGACGACCGTACGACGTTCTCCGCGGCGTTCACTGGTATCTACCAGCTTGACGATACCAGCAGCATCGGCCTGAACTTCGCTCGCTCTGAGCGCGCGCCGACAGCGGAAGAGCTGTTCTCGAACGGCTTCCATCCGGCGACCAGTGCGGTTGAGATCGGTGATGTCAATCTCGACACCGAGGTGGCGAACTCGATTGAGTTCTCATACAAGAAAGACATCGGCGCCCTAGGCTTTGGCGCAAACGTCTACTTCATTGACTACACCGATTTTATTTTCCTGAGCCCGACGGGCGACTTCTTTGAAGAAGGCGAGCCGTTCCCGTTCGATGAAGGCTTCCCGGTATTTGCATACCAGCAGGCCAACGCCGAGCTGTGGGGTTTCGAGATGGAAGTCGACTATCTTGCTGTTGATCAGGGCGACGTACGCGTAACGCTGGATGGCCAGGTTGACCTCGCTCGCGGTGAATCGACGGAGGCAACTTCGTTCGGTGGCATTGATAACGTTCGTGGTGAGTTCTCACCGCTCGGCGGCAACGCGACTTCGGTGGACGCTGGCGATCTCCCGTTCTTCCCGCCGGTGCGTTTCCTCGGTGGCATCAACATCGACTACGAGCCGATGAATGCAAGCCTACGTTTCGAAGTGCAGTACGTCGCCGATCAGAATCGCGTTGGCGTAAATCCTGAAGGCAGTGAAGTGGACATCCCGGGTAGCACTCCGACCGACAACTTCACATTCTTCAACGTCTACTTCGATGTACAGCCATTCCAGAGTGCAGAGAACGTGACGTTCTCACTGCGTGCGCGCAACCTCACCAACGAGTTTGCACGTTCGGCGACGTCGTTCCTGGCGCAGTCAGCACCGCTGCCGGGTCGTGATATTCGTTTCGGAGTGAACGTGCAGTTCTGATCCGAGACGCGATACTTTGAATCGGGCCTCTGCCATCTCGGTGGCAGAGGCCTTTTTTGTGCTGATCGCCGTGATTTGCGCCCTATGATGTCAGTGGCGCGTTTGACGGTTTGCTAGCGGTATACTCTCGTGATGGCTATTTCGATTCCTGATTTTTCCACCGGTTCGGTACTCGTCGCGGGCGACGTCATGTTGGATCAGTACTGGTTCGGTGCGACACATCGCGTCTCTCCAGAGGCGCCCGTACCGGTTGTACATGTAGACGTGGATGAAGAGCGCGCTGGAGGTGCGGCGAACGTGGCGGTCAATCTCGCCATGCTCGGATCCCGTGTTTCGCTCTTGGGCGCCGCCGGCGATGACGATGCGGCACGCCGGCTCGAGTCTCTCCTGCAATCGTCGGGCGTTGATACGAAGCTCATTCGTGATCCACACAGACCGACGACTACGAAACTGCGCGTGCTTTCACGCGGCCAGCAGTTGATTCGCCTGGATCGAGAAGAAACCGGCGCGCGGGCACCTTTGAAGCCCGCACTGGAGTCACAGGTTGAGGGTCAGCGGGTCGTTATTCTGTCGGACTATGGCAAGGGTGCGCTCAGCGATGTCTCCGAGCTCATCGATGTCGCAAAAGCCGCTGGTGCAGTTGTCCTGATCGATCCAAAAGGCAGCGATTTCTCGAAGTACAGAAATGCGAGCCTGATTACGCCGAACGAGAGCGAGTTTCGCGCCGCGGCTGGTGATTGGGCTAATGACGATGAACTCGAGGCGAAGGCTCGGCAGATGGTTGCGAACCTCAACCTTAAAGCGCTGCTCGTGACGCGTAGCCAGCGGGGCATGTTGCTCGTGACGCTCGACGATCAGCCGTTCCACCTCTCGACCGAGGCGCGTGAGGTCTTTGATGTGACCGGTGCCGGAGATACTGTGATCGGGACGCTGGGCGCTGCGATCGCGGCAGGCTGTGAGCTACGAATGGCGGTCCAGCTTGCAAACCTGGCGGCCGGCAGAGTGGTCGGAAAAATCGGCGTTGCGGGCGTGACCCCAGCCGAGTTGCGCGTCGCGCTGCATCGACGAGGAAAGGGTGGTCGTGAGTCTGTGGACGCCGCTTCGCTGTTGGCGCTGGTCGACGAGGCGAAGCAGAGTGGCGAGCGTGTGGTCATGACCAATGGCTGCTTCGATCTGCTCCACGCAGGCCATGTCGCGTACCTTGAAGAGGCTAAGTCGCTCGGCGACAGATTGATCGTGGCGGTCAATGACGACGCTTCAGTGGAGCGCTTGAAGGGTCCTGGTAGACCCATCAACACCGTCGAGGATCGCATGATGGTATTGGCTGGCCTTGCGGCGGTCGACTGGGTTGTGCCGTTCTCTACCGACACCCCAGCGCCGCTCATCGAATCTGTGCTGCCCGACGTGTTGGTCAAAGGTGGGGACTACGCTGTCTCCGATATTGCTGGTGGCGCTGCTGTGCTCTCCAACGGCGGTGAGGTGCGGGTGCTGAGCTTTCGTGAAGGGCGCTCAAGCACCAGCATTATTGAACGCATTCGCAACTCACACTGACACTCCGTGCGACTCTTCTACAATATTCTGGTTATTGTCGGACTCCCGTTCGTTGCGATCTATTGGTTAGTTCGCGCGATCTCCGACCCCGAGTACCGATCCGGTTGGTGGCAACGATTCGGCTTCGGTTATCCCCAAAGAGGTAGCGAGCGCTACGTTTGGTTACACGCCGTGTCGGTGGGTGAGGTTCAGGCGTCCGCGCCGCTCGTGCACGCGATTCTGAAGCGGATGCCGGATGCGAAGGTCCTCATGACGACAGTGACGCCGACGGGCCGCGATCGGGTCGAGCTACTGTTCGGGGATTCGGTAACACATGCCTATGTGCCATACGACATTGGCGCGGCGGTGAGGCGATTCTATCGACACGTTCGACCTGATCTTGCCGTCATCATCGAGACGGAGTTGTGGCCCAACCTCTACCACTACGCAGGGGCGACAGGTATCCCGCTTGTGCTTGCCAGTGCGCGCATTTCTCCCCGCTCGATGCCCCGATATCGCCGCCTGGTTGGTCTGTTCCGTGATGCGTTATCCAACGGCATTATCATCGCTGCGCAAAGTGAGGTGGACCGGCAAAGATTCGTCACGCTCGGTGCGCCGGAACAGCGCACTTTCGTCAGCGGTAATATCAAGTTCGATGCCGCGTTCGACGACTCTGTGAGCGCGCAGGGCAAGCAGCTTCGCGAACAGCATTTCCCGCGTCGTCCGGTTTGGGTGGCGGGCAGTACCCACGAGGGCGAGGAAGCGATCGTGCTCGAAGCACATCAACACGTGTTGGAGCAGGTCCCGGATGCGTTGTTGATTCTGGTGCCGCGCCATCCGCCGCGTTTTGATGAAGTCGCCGATCTGCTGGACCGACGTGGGTTTTCGTTCCGTCGCCGGACAGAAATGCACGGATCACTCAAACAGTGCGCGGTTTTGCTGGGTGACACGATGGGCGAGCTTACGCAGTTTTACGCCGCCTCCGATATCGCCTTTGTCGGCGGCAGCCTGGTCCCGATCGGGGGGCATAATCTGCTTGAGCCCGGGCGCCTTGGGTTACCGATTCTTACGGGGCCCCACTTGTACAACGCTCAGGACATCGCGACGATGTTTACCGAAAGCGGTGCTGCGAATGTGGTCGTCGATGCCGAGTCGTTAGCAACCGAGGTCATCACGCTGCTGTCGGATACGGATGCGGGCAGGCGCATGACGAATCATGCGCTGACCCTAATCAATGCCAATCAAGGCGCCGTGAACCGGTTACTGAACGCGCTCGAGCCCATCCTTTAATGCTCGATGCTTACTCAGAGAGCAGATTATTCACGACCTCAAGGTCTTGTACCCGCAGGGTGCCGGCCGACTGTTTGAGACGCAAAACGTTGATTAAATAATCATAGCGAGCCCGCAGGAACTGAGTGCGTGCATTGAACAAGTTGCGTTGTGCATCGAGAACATCGACGGTGGTTCGCGTTCCCACCTCAAAACCGGCTTGGGTTGCTTCGAGTGCGGTTTCCGCTGAGCGCAGTGCCTGACCCAAGGCTTTGGTACGAGAGATCTCGGTCAGCACACCAAGATAGCTGTCACGCGCGAGGCGTTCGGTTTCGCGTGCGAGCCTTTGCACACGCTCGCGGGCTGCGCGATGCAGATAAACTGCTTCCTTGACGCGTGATCCGTTGCGAAGACCCGTAAAGACGGGCACCGAGAACTGCAGACCGATACTTTCCTGATCTGATCCGAACGCTGTATCAAAAAATGGAGAGCCCGCGTTCGAGCGTTCGCCCGTCGAGTCCTGGTTTGTACGCTGCACGACGAGGTCGAGCGTCGGGTAGCGAGCACCGCGGCGCACACTAACCTCTTTGCTCGCGGCTTCGGCGTTGATGCGACCTGCAACGAGGTCGAGGTTTTGTTCCAGCGCCAGTCGGACCCAGTCTTCCTCGACCGCCGGTTCTGGTTCCAGCAACGGAATCTCACCCTCGGGTTCGGCAAGGCTGCCGACACTCTCGCCGGTGATTTCGGTGAGCAGGTATTTGGCGGTCGCAAGGGTGCGCTTCGCGGCAATCTCATCGGCGACTGCCTGGTCGAAGGCGGCCTGTGATTCCTGAACATCGGTGATGGCGATCAAGCCGACTTCGAAACGCTTTTGTGACTGGTCGAGCTGCTTGGCAATCGCCTCGCGGTTAGCCTGACTTGCCTCTAGCGAGTCCTCAGCCGCAAGTACGTCAAAGTAACGCTCGGCCACGCGGAGAAGGAGGCCTTGTTGAGCCGCCTCATAGGTGACGCGCGCTTCATCAACACGTTTGCCAGCCTGCTGCAGTCCGGCGATTTGTTGCCAGTTGAAAATCGTTTGCGTGAGCTGGATCTGCCATTGTGAGAACTCATTGTTCTGGCTCTCGAAAGGAGCGGTCACGTTGACAATCTCGCCGGTGTTGGGATCCGCCTGCTGGAACAGCTGGTCACCTGTAGATTCGGAGCGCTGTTCGAAGGCAGTGGCCGTGATTTGTGGGAGTAGCAGCCCGCGTGCTTGTGGCACCAACTCCTCGTTGGCCAACCGGTTGGCTTCGGCCTCTCGGATAGTGGGGTCGGACTGCAGTGCCTGCTGATAGATATCCATCAGATCTTCGGCATACGAGGATTGCGCCGCAGCGCAAAAAGCGAGCAGCGATACGGTACGAAGTGCTTTCATCGGTATTTCCAGCTCGTTGGCGGCCTAGTGTTATAGTCGACTAATACACTATATCGGCGGCCCTACGGCGCGGTCAATACCTGTTCAGGCTTTCATCCACTGTGAGGGCCCATCTGTCGACACCGCCAACGACATTCATCGTGTCCGTGATGCCGTGGGTCGCCAGGTAGGCCAGTGCCTGCGCGCTGCGACCGCCGTGATGACACATCAGCGCAATCGGGCGATCGGTTGGAATTTCCACATAGCGTTTGGTGATCTCGCTGAGGGGGACGTTCATCGCACCGTCAATACTGACAAGAGATAACTCCTCGGGTTCGCGTACATCCACGAGGGTCCAGTCTCCGCGCTCCAGCGCGGCGACAGCGTCGGCGGGTGAGCATTCATTCATCTCGTGACCCTCTAAAACTCAAACGCGGGCGTTGGCGAAAAGCCTTGCAGAAACGGCAACTCTGTTTCGAACAGCGCCTCTCGTTGCCAGTGATCTTGTGACAAGCGCTCGATACGATTAGCGGTCTGTGTGGGGCCTTGGCCGGAGACTACAAACAACCGGCCGCCCTCGCGCAGCAGCGTTTCGAAAACGGCAAGCGAACCCGATACCGCGCCGCCAACGACGATGACATCGTAGGGCTGTGATGGCAGCTCACTCGAGGCGTCTGAATTGACGACTGTCACCCCGTTTATCGCGGCGTCAGCGAGGGTGGTCTCGGCTTGTGCGGCCAGACTCTGGTCAATCTCCAGGGCGGTTACCTTGCCGCCGAGGTGCGCAAGACAGGCACTCAGGTAAGCACTGCCGCCGCCGATTTCCAGCACGTCATCGCCGGTTCGGACCCCCACTGCCTGCAAGATCCGACCTTCCATTCTCGGGGTGAACATACGTTGACCGGATCCGATCGGAATTGGCAGATCAGCGTATGCAGATTGGCGCCATTGTTCGGGTATGAACAATTCTCTCGGAAGCTTGCTCATCGTTTCGAGAACCCGGTCGTCAACCACGTCCCACGTGCGGACCTGTCCCGTCACCATGTGCTCGCGAGCAGCGTCAAAATTCATCGAATTGTGTCCCTTTGCGTCCCGGGGTGAATTATTCCATAGTCGATGGGGCTGCGGTAGCGACGGCGGCGCCGCGCGTTATGGTGAATCGGGCCGCTCTATCGGCTGCGGATCAGCTACTCTCTTCATACAACAAACGTTACAGCGCGGCGGCATCCGAGATCGTTGTGCTGGGCCCGCGAAAATGGGGTGCACGGACGCTGCACGAACCCTCGGGCACAAGATCGACCATGCATTGGACGCAGGGTCAACACACGGCCAGTGCAGGTCGTCAGAGGTGGTTACCACGCATGCCAGGCATGTACGCATTGCTGACAGGATTGTTGGCGACGATTGTCGTTGTGCTGTCGATCGTGCTGGTACTCAACCTGCGACGGTCGCGGCATTTGCGATCGCGCGTGCACGCGCTTCCCGAACAGCTGCGCGAGGTTGCGTCCGACGCGTCCGTGGGGCGTCGACTCGAGGCCGCCGATCATGATGCGCTCGCGCCTTTGCATACGACGCTCAACCAACTCTTCGACACGTTGCAGTCACGCGATGAGGCGTTAACCGAGCGCGAAAACGGTGCGGCACGTCTTGCGCAAGCATTACCCGATATCGTCTTCATTCACACCGACCGAATCCTCTTTGCGAATGCGGCGACCGCCGCCCTGATCGGAGTAGAGTCCAATCAGCTCGTCGACAAGCCCATCACGGATTTGGTGAAACCGCCGTACCGGGCATTGCTCAGAGAGACCACCACCCGCCGGTTGGCGGGTGGTGAGGCACCGGCGCGACAGCAGGTGCAGCTAATCAGCGTCGAGGAGGGTGCCGTATGGGTCGAAATCAGTTCAGCTTTGACGACCTACCGAGGGAGTCAGGCGCTGATGACGATCGCGCGACGTATCGACACAGAGCGTCGGACCTCGCACCGCGGCGCTGGTGATGACTTGCGAATGGATCTTGCGCTCGAGGCGATGGCCGAGAGTGTGGTCATGACCGACCGGCAGGGTGTCATCACGGCGTTAAACAGTTCAGCTGAGGCCACCCTGGGTGTGCGACGCCGTGATGCCATCGGCGCACCGTTCGGTCGGTTAGCAACGCTCGTCGACGAAATCGACCACAAGGCGCTTGGTGATCCGGTTGAACGGTGTCTCACCCAGCGCCGGCGAATCAACATGGGCCGTCGAGCGCTGCTACTACGCCCATCCGGGAATGAGCAGGTGTCGGTCGAGCTCACCGCCTCGCCGATTGAAGACGGAAATACGGTCAAAGGGGTCGTCGTGGTGTTTCACGATGTCGGTGAAATTCGTGGCCACGCGAGAAAGATCAGCTACCAGGCGAGCCACGATGCATTGACAGGTCTGATCAACCGACGTGAGTTCGAACAACGCGTTCAGACTGCTGTTGAGGAGTCGCGATCAGGGGCGGCCACGCACATGCTCGCCTATCTCGATTTGGACCGGTTCAAGATCGTGAATGATTCCTGTGGTCACCAGGCCGGCGATGACCTGCTACGCAAGGTCGCTGCGATCTTGCGCGAGCAAGTGCGTGATTCGGACTCCGTCGCGCGCATCGGCGGTGACGAGTTTGCAATGCTCTTGACAGGCTGCCCGCTCGAGAAAGCGATGGAGATTGCAGACAATACCTGCTCAGCGATCGCGGACTATCGCTTCGTCTGGCGAGACCGCATTTTTACTATCGGTGTCAGCATCGGCTTGCTGCAGATGGGTGACAACAGTGGCAGCGTTCAGGATGTGTTGGCAGCCGCGGACTCCGCCTGCTACATGGCGAAGCGCAGCGGTCGTGGCCAAGTGCATGTCTATGCCGAGAGTGATCAGATCGTCACGCGCGAGCGCGGCGGGATTCGCTGGCTTCAGCGGCTCCAGGCCGCGCTGAAGGATGGCGGTTTCGGTCTGGCGGTGCAGCCAATCATCTCTATGGGAGCGCACAGCCCGATGGGGCCGGCATGCGAGGTGCTTCTGCGCTTACGTCGGCGCCACGGTGAGCTGATCAACCCGGGGGAGTTTCTGGCTGCAGCCGAGCGTTACCAGCTGATGCCTGAGATCGACCGATGGGTGGTGCGTGCCACCTTTGCGTCGATTGCGAATCACGAGATTGTTTTGCCGAAAGGCCGCAGTTGCGGGATCAACATCTCGGGTCAAACGCTCTCGGATTCAGGGTTTCTCGAGTTTGTGGTCGATGCGCTGGATACCAGCGCGGTGTCACCGGAATCGATTTGTTTTGAGGTAACCGAACAAGCCGTCTATGAGCATTTTGCCAATGCGCAAAGATTCATCGAGGTGCTGCATGGTATGGGCGCGCGATTCGCACTCGACAACTATGGCAGTGCACCAGGCGCGTTTTCCCGACTGCGCGATTTGCCGATCGATTTTCTGAAAATCGACGGCAGGCTGACACGCAATCTGTCCGAGGATTCGGTCAATCAGGAGCTGGTGGCTTCGATGATTCGTCTGGCCGATACGATGCGCTTTCGCACTGTTGCTGAAGAGGTCGAGGCACAGGACGATTTCGATACGCTAAGAGATCTCGGCGTTGACTTCGCCCAGGGCTACTTCATTCGCAAACCCGCGATGGTGGGCGGCGGGCAATAAGAAAAGCCTGGCACCATCGCCTGGCTTTTTGACAATCAGTTGTGAGTCACTACCTCGGATCAACCTAGACTTTGAACTCGTCGTTCAGACGCTTCCTCACAGGATGATTCTTGAGCGTGACGTAGGCGGGCAAGCCATTTTTAAATGGCGGGAAGTCCTCGCCCCGAATCAGCGGCTCCAGATAGCGTCGTGCACGCGCGGTGATTCCGAAGCCGTCTTTGGTGATGTAGCTTCTCGGTACGTGCTTCTCTTTGTTCGCAACTCGTGACAGAGGTGCCTTGTCGATCTTCCACCGATACGGCTTGTCAGAGGTACGTTTGATGACCGGCATCACTGCCGTTTGGCCTTGCAGCGCCAGTTCAACCGCACGTTTGCCAACGGCGAAAGCCTGGTCAACGTCGGTGGCGGAGGCGAGGTGACGCGCTGCTCGCTGCAGATAATCGGCGACCGCGTAGTGATACTTGTAGCCATGCGCGTCGCGCACCATTTGAGCAACAACAGGTGCGACGCCGCCCAACTGAGCATGACCGAACGCATCTCTCGTGCCGCTTTCCGCCAGGAATTGCCCATTCTTGTAGCGCGCACCCTCGGAGACCACGATCACGCAATATCCATAGTCCTCGACGCACTGTTTCACCTTTTGCAGGAAGGCGCGCTTCTCAAACGGAATCTCGGGGAACAAAATGATGTGCGGTGCACTGCCCGCACCTTCGCCCGCCAGACCGCCTGCCGCGGCGATCCAGCCAGCGTGGCGACCCATCACCTCCAGAATGAAGACCTTCGTGGAGGTTTTCGCCATCGACGCGACGTCGAGCGCGGCTTCCTGGGTGGATACGGCGATATATTTGGCAACGGATCCGAAGCCCGGACAGCAGTCGGTCAGCGGAAGATCATTGTCGACCGTTTTCGGGATGCCAATGCAGGTGAGATCGAGGCCTGTCTGCTTCGCCATAACCGAGACCTTGTGGGCCGTGTCCATGGAGTCATTGCCGCCGTTGTAGAAGAAGTAGCCGATGTCGTGTGCTCTGAACACCTCGATCAGACGCTCATACTCCGCCTGGTTTTCTTCAAGGCTCTTGAGTTTGTAACGGGCGCTGCCGAAGGCGCCACCGGGCAGATAGCGCAGCCCAGCAATGTTGCGCGCTGATTCGCGATTGGTGTCGATCAGGTCCTCCGTCAATGCACCGATAATTCCGTGCCGGCCTGCATAGACGCGTTTAATTCTGTCCTTATGCTTGCGGGCCGTCTCGATGACGCCGCAGGCGCTTGCGTTGATAACGGCCATAACACCGCCTGATTGGGCGTAGAACGCGTTTTTTCCAGACATAATCTTGCTCGTCTCCTGAGGCAGCGTGGATATGTGGCGCAAAGGATACCCAAAACCGAGGTGTCTCGCGCCCGTCGGGCGTTGACCTGCTCGCGCAAGCCCGTTAGGGTTGCCGGCTATTTATTCAGCGCTGCTTCCAGCGTAACGATGATCAGGTGAATTATGCGGCTTGTACTGCTTGGTGCACCGGGGTCCGGCAAGGGCACTCAGGCACAAAGACTGATGGCGGATCGGGGTATCCCGCAAGTTTCGACGGGTGACTTATTGCGTGCTGCCGTAAAGGCGGGCTCAGAGCTCGGTCAGCGGGCGAAATCGGCGATGGATGCTGGTGAGCTGGTTTCCGATGACATTGTGCTGGGCATGATCCAGGAGCGCCTTGCCGAGCCGGACACAGCGGAGGGCTTCGTGCTTGACGGCTTTCCGCGCAACACAGCGCAGGCGGAGGCATTGGAAGGTGTGCTCGCTGAAATCGATCAGCCACTCGACGCCGCTGTGCTGATGCAGGTCGACACCGACATCTTGATGAAGCGGCTCTCCGGCCGTCGAACTTGCTCGAAGAGCGGCAAGGTGCTCAATATCCACTTCTCACCGAAGGAAGACATCCAGGCGACGCTCGACATGGGCGGCGAGCTGCTGCAGCGTGACGACGATCAGGAAGCCACGATCGCCAATCGCCTGAAGGTCTACGAAGAGCAGACCTCGCCTTTGATCGATTACTACAAGTCACAGGATAAGCTGGTGGTTGTCGATGCCGTCGGGTCGATGGACGAAGTGCAGCAGCGTTTGCTCACAGCAGTCTCGTGACCGACAGGTGCCGTGCGCATTCAGGCGTTCGGCATTAGTGGTGCAAGGATAGGTTCCAAGAGCGGTTGCCGCCAGCCGCGAAATGCCCGCAGGTTGTGATTGCCGAGGGCAGCCTGCTTCAGCTCTCGCTGGGGCGCGAGAACTTCACTCTCAAGCTGTAGCGACACGCCCAGTTCGCGTACCTGCTTAGCCATGGCTTTTTGGATAGCCCGAGTCTCATTGTCCGGGCGCTCCGTCCGGGTTGGCGGTTCTGGTAGGTCGCCTCCCAGCACGCGCACGACAGATTGTCCGTGTCGGCCCGCACTGCGATTATCCATCCCCTTAACTTTACCCACGTCGGCGACTGCTTTGGGGTTGTCAAAGGAGAGGTTGATCAACGCTTCGTCCCGTAGCACCCACTGTCGCGGCAGGTTGCGATGCAAAGCCTCTTTTTCACGCCACTCGGATAACGCCATTGCGCGTTGCTGAACCGGGTACGGCAAACGCCGTATCCCGCGAAGCCGTGTCCACGCCTCGGATGGCTCCACGTCATACTTATTGCGATCGAGAATATCTTCGCAGTCCTCGATCACCCAATCCGAGCGGCCGAGCGTCTGTGCTCGCTCTGCGAGCGCTTCTCGCACTTGTGCCAGATAGCGCACGTCATCAGCCGCGTAGGCCAGCACATCCTCTGCTAAAGGTCTGCGACTCCAGTTGGTTCGAGTGTGTGCCTTGTCCAATTGGATATCACAAAACATCTCGACCAGTTTTGCGTAACCCACCTGAGGCGGGAGACCTACGATGCCAGCGGCAATCTGCGTATCGTAGACAAGCTCGGGTAATTGGCCTGTCGTTTCCAAAAGCACTTCGAGATCCTGTCGCCCAGAGTGCAGCGTCAGTTCTTTACCGAGCAAGATTGGCCAGAATCGATCTGTCTCGATCTCACTAAGGGGATCGATGAGAAAGTGCTCGTCGTCGATAGCCAGTTGGGCAAGACACAGGTTTGGGTGATAGGTTCGCTCGCGCAGGAACTCCGTGTCGAACCCCACGTGTTCGACCTGCTCAAGCTTGGATGACAGTGCATCAAGCGCATCCTGTGAATCAATGTAGTGGATGTCGCGCCTCGGCTCGGGAGGAGGGGAAGACCGCGCAGGATGGCACGGACTGTGGAACAATGTAGCAGAGCTGTCGCTGAAGCAGGGTTTTTTTGGAGTACCGCGCGGTTATCTTGCCGCGACATCGAAGATGCACATCCACATACTTGGCATCTGCGGCACCTTCATGGGAGGCATCGCCGCACTAGCGCAGCAGGCGGGGCACCGGGTGACCGGGTGCGATCAGAATGTGTATCCGCCGATGAGCACGCAGCTCGAATCTCTCGGCATTGAGCTGATTGAAGGGTGGGACACTGAGCAGCTTGGGCTGAAGCCGGACCTATTTGTGATTGGCAATGTTGTCAGTCGTGGAAATCCATTGATGGAGGCAATACTGAAAGCGAGATTGCCTTTCAGTAGTGGGCCGCAGTGGCTTGGTGAGCACGTTTTGGCAGGCCGCAGACCCATTGCGGTCGCTGGTACACACGGCAAGACAACAACAACCGCAATCATTGCGTGGACCCTACAACACGCAGGACTGGCGCCAGGGTTTTTGGTTGGCGGTGTTGTCCCTCAACTTTCGGTGAGTGCTGCGCTTGGCGACGGCCCCTGTTTTGTCGTTGAAGCGGACGAATACGACACCGCGTTTTTCGACAAGCGCGCAAAGTTTGTGCACTACCGTCCTGATGTGGCGATTGTGAATAACATTGAGTTCGATCATGCCGACATCTACTCCAGCCTCGAGGATATCCTGTGGCAGTTCCATCAATTGATGCGCATCGTGCCGGGAGACGGGCTGGTGGTTCACAACCACCAAGACGACAATGTCGCGAACGTTCTCTCGCAGGGTTGCTGGTCGCCGCGTCGCTCGGTGAGTGCAGTCGCGGGATCGGGCGCGGATGTGATCGCGACGATTCAGGATGATGGCGCACTGCAAATCCAATCAGGCGGAGCGCTCGTTACGACGCACTGGAATATGCGGGGGTCATTCAACGCTGCCAACGCGGCCGCAGCAACCGCGGCTTGTCTGCATGCAGGGCTGACCCTCGAACAGGTCGCAAAGGGTTTAGCGAGTTTTGAAGGCGTGAAACGTCGTCTTGAGCCTTTGACCGAGGTTAACGGCGCTACGGTGTACGACGACTTTGCACATCACCCGACCGCGATTCGCGCAACAC
Source organism: Pseudomonadota bacterium (assembly GCA_039821645.1). Classification (GTDB taxonomy): domain Bacteria; phylum Pseudomonadota; class Gammaproteobacteria; order Steroidobacterales; family Woeseiaceae; genus CALBPI01. Next base: position 29,923 of record JBCBNU010000012.1, on the reverse strand, counting down.
TTGCGACGGTAGCTCGAGAGAGTGTTGGCAAGGTCATAGCGATTTTCGAGCCGCGTTCAAATACGATGCGTGCGGGTGTGCACAAAGATACGCTGGCGGCCGCATTCCAAGATGCAGATCAGACCATCGTGCTGTCCACGAGACCGCTCGATTGGGACGTCGCCGATGCATTTGAAAGCGTGACCGGAGAGATGCTGTTCTGCAACAACGCTGCCCGCGCCGCTGACCACCTGAAAGCGATAGCGAAAGCGGGTGATACTGTTGTTCTGCTCAGCAATGGTGCGCTGGATGGATTGCGCGAGAGACTTTTGCGAGAGGAGGCCGCATGAGCGCATTCGAAGTGCCACTATTCCCGCTCGGAACGGTGTTGTTTCCGGGCGGACCGTTACCCCTGCGGATTTTTGAGACGCGATATACCGATATGATCGGGAAGTGCATGCGTGAAGGCAGTGTCTTTGGCGTAGTGGGCATTCGGGCTGGACGGGAGGTGGGTCCTTCCGAAATCCACGACGTCGGAACCACTGCCCGCATTACCGATTTTTACCAGGGTAGCGATGGGCTGCTCGGGATTACCGCGATTGGCGAGACTCGGTTCCGTATCCTCGAAGAGCGGATCGAACCTGATGGCTTACGAATCGGTCGGGTTGAGTCGTTGCCGGTCGCCGAGACCGAGCCGCTCCCTGAACGCTTCTCGGAACTAGCCGGCATCCTCGATTCAGTGCTCGACGATCTCGGTAAGCTTTACGCTGATCTGCCTCGTCAATTGGAAGATGCGACATGGGTTGGCTATCGCTTTTGCGAAATTCTCCCTGTTGGCGTTGCCCGCAAGCAGTATTGCCTGGAGGAGGCAACGCCGATCGAACGGCTTGAGTTTATCGAGGCCGTTCTCAGTCAGGCGCGCCAGCAGGCGGCACGCGACGACGACTGAGCGTTTAAGCCGCTTTACGCAAGTTACGCATTGCCGTATCGGCACGCTCAATCGTCATGTCGATGTCTTCATCGGAGTGCGCAGCAGAGATAAATCCTGCCTCGAATGCTGACGGTGCGAGGTATACGCCCTGGTCCAGCATGGCATGGAAGAACTGCTTGAAGAACTCGATGTCAGCAGCGCAGATGTCGTCGAAGCCCGTAACCTCGGGTCGGTCGGTGAAGACGAATCCGAGCATGCCACCTTGAGCTGCGGTCCACATCGGGATGCCGTTGTCGGCGGCTACTTGCCTGAAGCCTGAAAGCAGGCGATCACTCGAGCGGTGCAGCCGATCATGGAAGCCCTCTACATCGACACGCTCCAGCGTAGCAAGACCTGCCGCCATGGCGACCGGGTTACCAGATAGTGTACCGGCCTGATAGACAGGCCCCACCGGCGCGATGTGTTCCATGATGTCGCGACGGCCGCCGAAAGCGGCTGCGGGCATACCACCGCCAATTACCTTGCCGAGCGTTGTCATGTCCGGCTTCACCCCGTAGACCGCTTGTGCACCGCCAGCGGCAACGCGGAAACCCGTCATCACCTCATCGAAGATGAGCACGCTGCCGTATTCGTCACACACGTCACGCAGGGTCTCCAGAAACCCGGGTTGCGGTGGAATGAAGTTCATATTGCCGGCGATGGGCTCCACAATGATGCAGGCAATGTCCTCGCCGCGTTGTGCAAACAGATCGCGCACCTGCTGCGCGTCATTAAAGGTCAGTGTCAACGTGTGATCGGCGAGGGCTTTCGGAACACCTGGTGAGCTAGGGACGCCGAGTGTTAGCGCGCCGGATCCTGCCTTGATCAGCAGTGAGTCTGAATGCCCGTGGTAGCAACCTTCGAACTTGACGATGGTTTCTCGGCCGGTGAATCCTCGCGCTAACCGTAGTGCGCTCATCGTCGCTTCGGTGCCGGAGCTGACCATCCGAACCAGTTCGATGGACGGCATCATGCTGCAGACCTTTTTCGCGAGCGCTGTCTCAAGTGCGCATGGCGCACCGAAACTCAAACCGTTCTCGGCGGTTTTCTGTACAGCCGCAATAACGTCCGGATGTGCATGGCCGAGGATCATCGGGCCCCATGAGCCGATGTAGTCGATCAGCTCTCGGTCGTCTTCGGTCCATACGCGTGAGCCCTTTCCACGTTTAAAAAATAGTGGCTCTCCTCCGACACCATTAAATGCACGGACCGGCGAGTTCACGCCGCCCGGAATAAATTGTTTTGCTTGTTCGAATAGGCCAGTCACTGGTCTGCTCCCTTGTCCTCGCCACTATTGTATCGCGCATCTACCGTTATCGCTCACGCTTGGTATTATTGCGCGCCTAATAAGCGCCACCGGAGATGTTGTCTTGAAAACGTATATGTGTCTGATCTGCGGTTACATCTACGACGAAGCCAAGGGCGACCCCGACGCTGGGCTAGAACCGGGAACACGGTGGGACGATGTCCCGCTGTCGTGGCGCTGTCCAGATTGTGGTGCCGGTAAAGAAGATTTCGAGATGACCGAAATCTGATTGGCCGGACTCAGGTCTACGGAGCTGCGGTAATCCGTCGCAGTTTATGGCCACGCTTTTCCAGCATGTCGTTCACGCTGTCGTCACCCACTAGGTGCGCAGCACCGACGAGAATCATCACATCGTCCTCACCCTCGAGTTGGGCTTCGATGGTTTCGATCCAGTTGCGATTGCGATTGGTTAACATCGCATCGTAAACATCTTCGTTCTCGTTCATCGGCGCAATGAGATCATTGACCATAGTGTCAATGTCGCCATCGCGCCAAGCGCCCACCAGGGACTCAACACCTTCTGATACCTTGTCCATCTCATCTAGCGTTACCAGAAGAAAGTCAATCTGATCTTCCATGTCCATGCCAGACAACGCGCCGATTTGTTCCTCGAGCGTTTCGAGGCCTTCGATCGGCTTCTGATCCTGCCCCGCGCGTCGCGTGATGTGCATCTCAACGCCGGCCATAGGGTCAAAGCCTTCGCTCATCATAGCCATTTGAGTCACCGTCATTGCGACTAGCCAGGGTTGCAGTGCATCCAGGCGCTTCAGATCCAAGTTGATCAAACCGGCTTTCTCGCTTGCCGACTCATAGTCATCACCGAGCAGACTCGTCAGGGTCTGGCCTTCAGGTGCCCGACCTGCCTCCATCATGATTCGTGCCATGGCGAGCTGGTCCATGTCATCCATGTCGAGTTCCATGAGCAGCTTTTCGGCGTCTTCATACGCGACGTTGATGCTCGGCGGGAGCGGGTAATCCGATTGACGCAAAAGATGGATCGAGCCAACGAGGTAAACGGTGTTCTGTTCACCCTCGATCGCCCATACCAGTCCTTCTTCGTCAGCCCCTGCCGTCGCCGAGACACCGAGTGACAACAGTGCTGCGGTAGCAGACAGCCAGTTCTTCATATGCAACTCCAAAACAACAGAGGCCCCCGAAGGAGCCTTTGTAAACCTGCATCGCCCTGCATGGCAAGCAGAGGATGCTCAGTAACGGTAAGACTCAGTTTTGTAGGGTCCACTAATATCGACACCGAAATAGTCGGCTTGTTCGTTAGTGAGCGTGGTGAGCTTGGCGCCGATACGTTCGAGGTGTAGCGCAGCGACCTTCTCGTCGAGGTGTTTCGGCAGTACGTAGACCTCTTTTTCGTACTTGTCGCCCTCGTTCCAGAGGTCCATCTGTGCCAGTACCTGATTGGTGAAGGATGCGGACATCACAAAGCTCGGGTGGCCTGTCGCACACCCGAGGTTCACCAGTCGGCCCTCTGCCAGCAGAATGATGCGGCGGCCGTCGGGCAGCACCACGTGGTCAACCTGAGGCTTGATGTTCTCCCACTCGAACTGGCGCAGATGCGCCACATCGATTTCGTTGTCGAAGTGACCGATGTTGCAGACGATCGCCTGGTCTTTACAGCGCTCGAGCAATGCACCGCTAATGACGTTGTAGTTGCCCGTCGCGGTAACCAGTATGTCGACCTGCTCGATCACGTCGTCCAGACGTACGACGCGATAGCCTTCCATAGCCGCCTGCAACGCGCAGATCGGATCGATTTCGGTTACCCAAACGGTCGCGCCGAGGCCGCGCAGGCTCTGTGCGCTGCCCTTACCGACATCGCCGTAGCCACAAACCACTGCGATCTTCCCGGCCACCATGACGTCGGTGGCGCGTTTGATGCCGTCGACGAGGGATTCGCGACAGCCGTAAAGGTTGTCGAATTTCGACTTGGTGACGGAGTCGTTGACGTTGATGGCGGGGCACGCCAGCTTGCCGTCGCGAGCCATTTCGTAGAGGCGCTTAACGCCGGTCGTGGTTTCTTCGGAAATGCCGCGGATGTCCTCGAACAACTCGGGATATTTGTCATGTACCAAGCCCGTAAGGTCACCGCCGTCATCCAGGATCATATTCGGCGTCCAGCCGTTCGGGCCGTGGATGGTTTGTTCAACGCACCACCAGTATTCCTCTTCTGTCTCGCCTTTCCAGGCGAACACGGGGACACCGCTCGCCGCAATCGCTGCAGCCGCGTGATCTTCGGTCGAAAAAATGTTGCAGGATGACCAGCGAACCTCAGCGCCGAGGGCGGTCAGCGTTTCGATGAGGACCGCGGTCTGGATCGTCATGTGCAAGCAACCTGAAATACGCGCACCTTTCAGCGGCTGTGCCTCTCCGTACTCTTTACGCAATGCCATCAAGCCCGGCATTTCGGTTTCGGCGATGGTGATTTCCTTTCGGCCCCACTCGGCTTTTGCAATATCCGCGACTTTGTAGTCGTTGGTGGTCAGCTCCGTTGCTGATGTGCTCATGTCGTATGCCTCAGTTTATGAATTGATGGTGGCAAAGGTTTCGGCGCTTAGGCAGCGCGTTCGGCCGCCTGTCTCAGTGTTTCTGCCTGATCGGTGCGTTCCCAGCTCAGGTCGATGTCGCTGCGACCAAAGTGCCCGTAGGCGGCTGTCGGTCGGTAGATCGGTCGAATCAGATCGAGCGATGTCAAAATGCCATAGGGCGTCAGGTCGAAGTGCTCTCGAACAAGCCGAGTCAGGGCCTCTGGACTGAGTCGGCCGGTGCCGAAGGTCTCGACGCTAATTGACGTCGGCTCTGCCACGCCAATCGCGTAGGAAACCTGCACTTCACAACGATCAGCGAGTCCGGCAGCCACCAGGTTCTTCGCTACGTATCTGCAGGCGTAAGCGGCAGAACGATCAACTTTTGAAGGGTCTTTGCCGGAAAAAGCGCCGCCGCCATGTCGTGCCATGCCGCCGTAGGTGTCGACGATGATCTTGCGGCCCGTCAGACCACAGTCGCCAACCGGGCCGCCTGTGACAAAACTGCCGGTTGGGTTGATGTGATATTTGGTCTCACTGCTCAGCCAGTTTTCGGGCAACACCGGGGCGATGATGTGCTCGCGCACGGCTGCATGCAGATCCTTCTGGGCAACGTCCGGGTCGTGCTGGGTGGATAGGACCACCGCGTCGATCGCCACGGGCTTGTTATCTTCGTAGCGGAAGGTGACCTGGCTTTTTGCGTCCGGGCGCAACCACGGCAGCGTGCCTTCCTTGCGCACCTCGGCCTGCTTGCGCACGAGCTGATGTGCGTAGTCGATCGGCGCCGGCATCAGCGAGTCAGTCTCGTTACAGGCATAGCCGAACATCAAGCCCTGATCTCCTGCGCCCTGTTCGCGCGGATCGCCACGGTCGACACCCTGAGCGATTTCACCCGCCTGTTTGCCGATGGCGTTGAGTACTGCACATGACTGGCCATCGAAGCCCATATCCGAGCTGTTGTAGCCGATATCGAGGACAACGCCGCGAATGATCGCCTCGATGTCCACCCACGCTGAGGTGGTGATTTCGCCTGCCACGATCACCATGCCGGTCTTCACCAGCGTTTCGCAGGCGACACGGGCCTGCGTATCTTCGGTGAGGATCGCATCGAGAATCGCATCCGAGATTTGGTCTGAGACCTTGTCCGGGTGTCCCTCAGAAACGGACTCTGAGGTAAATAGGTAGCTGTTTGGCATGGATATTTTTCACAAGTGGCGCATTGGAATGACACGCGTCAGTCGGCTCACCGACAAAGCCCCGCAGTATAGCAACAGGCAGCACCGACTGCGATGTTCATGGCTTGCCCGGTCAAGCACAACGCGAGACAATGCGCCGGCTATCTCAGACCGGACAGAACATGACAACAACCACACCGGGCGGGGGCGCTCTGGATAGACGCGAGCTCGCCAACGCGATCAGGGCACTTTCGATGGATGCCGTACAGGCAGCTAACTCCGGGCATCCCGGCGCGCCCATGGGCATGGCGGAAATTGCCACCGTACTTTGGCGCGAATTCCTTAAACATAACCCGGCCAACCCCGAGTGGGCCGACCGCGACCGATTTGTGCTGTCGAATGGACACGGCTCGATGCTGCTGTATTCGCTCCTGCACCTGACCGGTTATCCCTTGTCCATCGAGCAAATCCGTAACTTCCGCCAGCTTGGCGCGCACACCGCTGGGCACCCTGAACGGGATTTGCACATCGGCATCGAGACAACCACTGGACCGCTCGGCCAGGGCATGACCAATGCGGTCGGCATGGCAATCGCCGAGCAGCACTTGGCGGCGACTTTCAATCGTGAAGGTCACAACATCGTCGACCACCGGACGTGGGTATTTCTCGGCGATGGGTGCCTGATGGAAGGGATTTCCCATGAAGCGTGCTCGCTTGCGGGGACCCTCAAGCTTGGCAAACTGATCTGCCTCTATGACGATAACGGTATCTCGATCGACGGCGATGTCGAGGGTTGGTTTACCGATGACACGCACAAGCGTTTCGAAGCGTATGGCTGGCAGGTCATCGCCGGGGTAGACGGTCACGATCCGGCGGCGTTGGCTGAGGCAATAGCACAAGCCGAGGCGGATGTTTCGCACCCAAGCTTGGTTATCTGCAAGACCACGATCGGCGCCGGCGCCCCGAATAAGCAAGGCACGGCCGCAACGCACGGGGCGCCGCTCGGGGATGACGAAATCGCTGCGACCCGCGACGCTATCGGTTGGCCGCATGCACCGTTCCACATTCCGGACGATATCGCGTCGGCATGGGACCAGACCGAGGCCGGTGCTGCCCGTGAGGCTGAATGGAAAGCCCGGTTTGGCGCGTATGCTGCGGCGCACCCGGAGCTTGCCGCAGAATTTGAACGCCGAATGGCGCGGGCATTGCCCGAGAACTGGGCGGGCGTGGTCGTCGACGCCATCGAGGAGGTGCAGACCGCGGCCGCCGACATGGCTACCCGGAAGGCGTCACTTGCTGCGCTGAATGCACTGGCACCCGCACTACCGGAGTTAATCGGCGGCTCCGCCGACCTGACCGGATCAAATCTGACGTTCCATAACGACTCTGCGACGCTGGACGCAAGTCACCCTGGCGGCAACTACATTAACTACGGTGTTCGTGAGTTTGGTATGACCGCGATCGCCAACGGCCTGCTACTGCACGGTGGCGTGCGCGCCTACACCGGCACGTTCCTGACATTCTCGGACTATTCACGAAATGCCATCCGAATGGCGGCCTTGATGGAAATTCCGAACATTTGTGTCTTCACGCATGACTCGATCGGTCTCGGCGAAGATGGTCCGACTCACCAGCCAGTGGAGCACGTCGCCAGTCTGCGTCTGATGCCAAACCTGAATGTGTGGCGTCCCTGCGATACTCTGGAAACGCTGATTGCTTGGCAGCACGCGCTAGAACAGACCTCAACGCCAAGCGCTTTGGTATTCACGCGACAGGGCCTCCCGTTCGTCAGCCGCCGCGCGGAACAGATCGCGGGTGTTGTGCGCGGTGGATACGCGATTCAGGGTGGCGATGCCGTACCCGAGCTTGTCTTGATTGCGACGGGTTCGGAAGTGGCGTTGGCGTTATCAGCAGCGCAACAGTTGTCAGAAGACGGTGTCGCGGTCCGCGTCGTATCCATGCCGTGCACGGAGGTGTTTGATGCTCAGGACGAAACCTACCGACGAGCGGTGCTCGGTGAGCCGGGTACCCCGCGCCTTGCTATCGAGGCGGGTTCGCCTGATGGTTGGTGGAAATACGTGGGTGAACGAGGAGGTGTTCTCGGTATGAAGCGCTACGGCGAATCGGCACCGGCGGGACAGTTGTTTGAAAAGTACGGATTCAGTGTGGATAACGTGGCGAAAAGGGCGCTCGCGTTGCTCGGCCGCTGACACCAGAAAACAGAATTGAAATCCAAGAGGGACGAGATATGACGATCAAGGTGGGTATTAACGGTTACGGTCGCATTGGGCGCAATGTGCTGCGCGCCCTTTATGAGAGCAATCGCCGCAGCGAGCTGCAGGTGGTTGGCGTAAATGACCTCGGTGATGCTGAGACCAACGCCTATCTGACACGCTTCGATACCGCGCACGGCAAATTCCCAGGCGAGGTGGAAGTCGACGGCGACCACATGATCGTGAATGGCGATCGCATTCGCGTTACTGCCGAGCGTGACCCTTCACAGCTGCCATGGGGTGAGCTTGGTGTCGACGTAGTACTCGAGTGCACCGGGATTTTCCGAACCAAGGAAAAGGCCGGCGCGCATATTGAAGCGGGTGCCAAGAAGGTGGTGATCTCGGCGCCGGCGGGCAACCACGTTGACGCGACCATCGTGTATGGCGTTAACCATGACACCCTCAGCGCAGATGATGATGTGATCTCGAATGCTTCGTGCACCACGAATTGTCTGGCGCCGTTGGCCAAGCCGCTAAACGAGACTATCGGTATCGAGCACGGCATCATGACCACGATCCACGCCTACACCAACGATCAGGTGTTGACCGATGTGTTCCACAAAGATCTCCGACGCGCGAGATCGGCAACCATGTCGATGATTCCAACAAAAACGGGTGCTGCTGCTGCCGTCGGTCTGGTGCTGCCCGAATTGGCAGGGCGTTTGGACGGGTTTGCGGTGCGTGTTCCGACGATCAATGTATCTATGGTTGACCTGTCGTTTGTTGCGAAGCGCGAGACGACGGTCGATGAGGTGAACGAGATCGTGAAGGCAGCGAGTGAGGGCGCGATGTCCGGCGTGCTCGCGTACAACGACGGACCGCTCGTCTCGATCGACTTCAATCACGACCCAGCGTCCTCAACCTTCGATGCGACTTTGACGAAAGTTATGCAAGGCACGCTTGTCAAAGTCTGTGCCTGGTACGACAACGAGTGGGGCTTTTCGAACCGCATGCTGGATACAGCGCAAGCGCTGGTTAAAGCCGCTGGCTAGAGCCTCCTCCTGGTAGTCGGAAAAAATGAATATCCTCATCATGGGCGAGGTCGATCTCGCCGGCAAGCGTGTGTTGGTTCGTCAGGATCTCAACCTGCCGATCGATGATGGTCACATAACTTCAGACACGCGCTTGCGTGCCGCTCTGCCAACGGTTCAGCAAGCGCTGTCAGCGGGCGCGGCGGTGATGGTGATGTCTCATCTCGGTCGGCCACAGGAAGGCGTTTTCGAGCCCTCTGCGTCACTGGCTCCGGTCGCTGATGCGATGTCCGCAATGTTGGGCAAGCCCGTGCGTCTCGAGCGCGACTGGCTTGATGGCGTTGCCATCGCGCCCGGCGAGGTCGTTCTCTGTGAGAATGTCCGTTTCAACTTGGGTGAGAAGGCCTGCGACGAAGCCCTTTCCAAGCGGATGGCGGCGTTGGCAGACGTGTTCGTCATGGATGCGTTCGGTACCGCGCACAGAGCGCACGCCAGCACTGCGGGAGTTACCGAGTTCGCACCTATCGCTTGCGCTGGCCCATTGCTGGCAGCAGAACTGGATGCGCTGGCCACTGCAATGCAATCACCGGCTAAGCCGGTCGTCGCTATCGTCGGCGGGGCTAAGGTCTCTACCAAGCTCACGGTGCTCGAGGCGCTGGCCGACAAAGTCGATTGCCTGATCGTCGGCGGCGGTATCGCGAACACTTTCCTCGCAGCGTCAGGTCAACCGGTCGGTAAATCGTTGGCGGAACACGACATGCTCGATACAGCGCGCGCGCTGATCAATTCGGATGCCGAGATTCCAATGCCAGTGGACGTCGTTGTCGGACAGGAGTTCAGCGCAGAGACTCCGGCGGTCACGAAGACGGTGGAGCAGGTCGCAGACGATGACATGATTTTCGACATCGGTCCGGAAACCGCTAGCGCCTTTGCGGACAAGCTTGCCGATGCGGGCACGATCATCTGGAACGGGCCGGCCGGGGTCTTCGAGTTCGATCGTTTCTCCGGTGGAACCCGCGCGTTGGCTGAGGCTATCGCGGCCAGCGACGCTTTCTCTATTGCTGGCGGAGGCGACACGCTAGCGGCCATTGAGAAATTTGGTGTCGCCGATGGCGTCAGCTACGTTTCCACCGGTGGCGGTGCGTTCCTTGAGTTTGTAGAAGGTAAGACACTGCCAGCTGTGGCCGCATTGGCGAAACGCACCTAGGCGAGCGACCACCAATCACCAGACCGCCGTGGCAATATATCGAAGGCTTTATCGGGTATGAGCCCGTCCAGAATCGCGACGTGCAGGGGACAGCATGCTAAGACGAACTAAGATCGTGGCAACCATGGGACCCGCTAGCGACACCGAAGAGGTGTTGAAGCAGATGATCGCCAACGGGCTCAATGTCGCTCGTCTGAATTTCTCTCATGGTTCAGCGGATGAAATGGAGGCGCGGTGCTCGCGCATTCGGCGCGTCGCTGCCCAGGCTGATCAACAGATTGCGATTTTGGGCGACTTGCAAGGACCCAAAATTCGCATTCGGCAGTTCGCTGAGGGGCGAGTGACGCTCGAGAATGGACAGGCGTTTTTCCTTGACCCGGAGTTGGATGCTAACTCCGGCACAGCCGAAGGGGTGGCGATCGCTTACGAGGCACTCGCCGATGATGTCTCGCCCGGGGATGTGCTGCTGCTCGATGACGGACAAGTCTCGTTGGAGGTGACCGGGGTCAGCGGGCAGCGCGTGTTCACCAAAGTGCTGAATGGTGGTGAGCTGTCCGATCGCAAAGGCATCAACAAACAGGGCGGCGGTTTGTCGGCATCTGCGCTCACCGAGAAGGACGAAGAGGACATCCAGACTGCTGCAAATCTGGGTGTGGATTATCTGGCGGTTTCCTTTGTGCGCAATGCTTCGGATATTCGGCGCGCTCGAGCACTGTTTGAAGCTGCTGGGGGGCACGGTCGAATTGTCGCGAAAATCGAGCGAACGGAAGCGATAGACAACATCGATGAGATCATCGAGGCGAGCGATGTGATCATGGTGGCGCGTGGTGATCTCGGCGTTGAGATGGGTTACGCAGAGCTTACGGGTTTGCAAAAACGCCTGATCCGTCAAACCCGATATGCGAACAAGGTAGTGATCACTGCCACCCAGATGATGGAGTCTATGATCAGCAATCCGATACCGACACGCGCAGAAGTCTCTGATGTCGCGAACGCGGTGATGGACGGCACTGATGCGGTGATGCTGTCGGCGGAAACAGCAGTTGGAGCGCACCCGGCGCGAGTCATCGCTTCAATGGCGGCGGTCTGTGAGGGTGCCGAGAAATACCAGACACACCGGTATCGGGCTACACACCGCATGGACGACATGTTCCAGCACGTCGATGAAGCCATCGCTATGGCGACGATGTACACGGCAAATCATTTGGCGGTTAAGGCGATCATCGCGCTTACTGAGTCAGGTTCCACCACGTTATGGATGTCCCGTATCCGATCTGATATCCCGGTCTTCGCCTTCACGCGACATGACAGGACAAGCAGGCGTGTCACGTTGTATCGTGGCGTGTATCCGGTGGAATTCGACATCACGCACACCAATTCGGTGCGGGTCTACAATGAGGTGTGCGCTCGTCTCTATAAGTTGGGCTATGTGCAACCGGGAGATCGAGTGATCTTTACCAAGGGTGATCTCAGCGGCGTGGCTGGTGGCACCAATGCCATGAAGATTATCGAAGTGCCCGACCCGGATATCATGATCACGAGCTGAAAAGTGCAGGAACGCATATGAGCGACAAGAAGTTTGAAGGTACCGACCAGTACATCGCCACAGAAGACTTGATGATGGCGGTCAACGCCGGCGTCACGTTACAGCGTCCGATACTCGTCAAAGGCGAGCCGGGCACCGGCAAAACGATGCTGGCGGAGGAGGTCGCTCGATCGTTAGGTATGCCCCTGTTCGAATGGCACATCAAGTCGACGACTAAAGCCCAGCAAGGTTTGTATGAATATGATGCGGTAGCCCGGCTGCGTGATTCGCAGCTCGGTAACGAGAAAGTACATGATATTGCTAACTACATTCTGAAGGGCAGTCTCTGGCGGGCTTTTGAGTCTGACGTTCAACCGGTGCTCCTGATTGACGAAATCGATAAGGCGGACATTGAGTTCCCGAACGATTTGTTGCGCGAACTCGATCGTATGGAATTCACCGTTTATGAAACGGCTGAAACGATACGCGCCAAACACCGTCCGGTCATCATCATCACGAGTAACAATGAGAAGGAATTGCCGGACGCATTTCTGCGTCGCTGTTTCTTCCACTACATCAAATTCCCTGACGAGGCGACGATGCAACGCATCGTGGATGTGCACTTCCCAGAGCTCAAGAAGGATCTCTTGCGCGAAGCGTTGACGCGCTTTTTCGAAGTTCGGGAAACCCCCGGACTCAAGAAAAAGCCATCGACTTCCGAGTTGCTGGACTGGATCAAGCTTTTGCTGGCCGAAGATCTGCCGGCAGAAGCGCTGAGGTCGCAGGATTCGAAAAAGGCGATCCCACCACTCTATGGTGCGCTGCTCAAGAACGAGCAGGATGTGCATTTGTTTGAGCGACTCGTTTTCCTCGATCGGAGTCAGCGCAACTAAGCGTCGGAACTATGCTGATTCGATTCTTCTACATGCTCCGAGAGGATGGTCTGAAGACATCGCTAACCGAGCTTTTGACACTACTCGCTGCGATGAAGGAGGGGTTGGCTGGGACCAGCGTGGATCAGTTTTACTTTCTGGCGCGAGCCTGCCTTGTGAAGGACGAGACGCAATTTGATCGTTTCGATCAGGTCTTCGCTGCGCACTTCAAAGGCATCGAGGAAGCGTTCTCAACGCTGATGGCGGAGATTCCTGCCGATTGGCTTCAGCAGCTGAACCAACTGGAACTGACCGACGAGGAGCGCGCGCAGATTGAGGCGATGGGTGGCCTCGAAGCTTTGATGGAAGCCCTTGAAGAGCGACTGCGCGAGCAAGATGAGCGGCACGAGGGTGGCAACAAGTGGGTCGGCACGGGCGGCACCTCGCCATTTGGCGTCGGAGGCTTCAACCCGGAAGGCGTGCGAATTGGCGAACAACGCGGTGGCGGCCAGCGTCGCGGTGTGAAGGTCTGGGAGAAGCGGGAGTATCGCAATCTCGACGACTCCGTTGAGCTCGGCACACGCAATATCAAGCTCGCGTTACGCAAGCTGCGAAAGTTTGCGCGCGAGGGTTCAGCCGATCAGTTGGACTTGCCGGATACGATCTCAAGCACTGCACGGAACGCGGGCTACCTCGATATTAAAATGGTGCCGGAACGCCATAATGCAGTGAAAGTGTTGCTGTGTTTGGACATCGGTGGCTCGATGGATGATCACGTTCGGGTCTGTGAAGAAGTGTTTTCGGCGGCGAGCAGTGAGTTCAAACATCTCGAGTACTTCTACTTCCACAACTTCATCTATGAGAGTCTTTGGAAAGATAACCGTCGGCGACATAGCGAGCGCATCGGCGTGCAGGAAATCATCAATAAGTATGGACCTGACTACAAACTGATCTTTGTTGGTGACGCAACGATGTCTCCCTATGAAATAATGTACGCGGGCGGCAGTGTCGAGCACTGGAACGAAGAGCCTGGCGCTGTCTGGATTAACCGATTGCTTCAGGTCTATCCAAAGTCGATTTGGTTGAACCCCGAGCCCGAACAGCGCTGGCCCTACACGCCTTCGGTCAAGCTGACTCAGGAAATCATGTCCGAGCGCATGTTCCCGCTGACCGTAGGTGGTTTGGATCAGGCGATCAAGCGATTGCAGTGAGCGAACCTGATGACGGACAGGCCAATCCAGTCTGAACCGTTTGCAACCGAGCGCACCGCGCTGGTTCTACCTGGCGGAGGTGCTCGCGGCGCCTTCCAGGTAGGGGTTCTCAAAGCGATATCCGAACTGTTGCCGAAGCGTACTCGCAACCCGTTCCCCATCGTCAGCGGTACATCCGCGGGCGCGATCAATTCCGTTGTGCTCGCAAGTCGGGCGCAACGATTCCGTTTCGCGGTCGAAGAGATGGAGCGCGTCTGGTCAAACTTCGAAACTTCCATGGTGTATCGCAGTGACGCCATGACCATGCTCAAGTCGAGCCTGCACTGGTTGACGGCTCTGGTCTTTGGAGGACTAGGCGTCGCGAATCCAAAATCACTCCTCAACAATGAACCACTGCGTGCGCTGTTGTCGAGAAACGTGAGGTTCCCGATGATCCAGCGAAATATCGAACGCGGGTTTGTCGATGCAGTCGCCGTGACTGCAGCTGGCTACAGTACCTCTCGTTCTGTTACGTTTTTCCAAGCGAGCGAATCGAGTAGTGGCTGGAATCGCACACGTCGTATCGGCGTGCGCGAGCGCATCAATCTAGACCATCTTATGGCCAGTATTGCAGTGCCAATGATCTTTCCACCCGTGTCGATCGGCGGTGAATACTACGGCGACGGTGCGATGCGCCAGGCAACCCCGCTGTCTCCAGCCGTACATCTGGGTGCTGACCGAATACTTGTGATCGGTGTGCGCGACGAAAAAGCGGATCATGCATCGGCACTTGTAGAAGCCAGCTACCCGGGCTTTGGGCAGATTGCCGGGTATGTGCTGGACACACTGTTTCTGGATGGCCTGTATTCGGATCTCGAAAGGCTCGCCCGCATCAACCGACTGTTAGAGTCTGTACCCCCGGAGCAGCGACAAGGATTCTCAGCCCAGATGCGCGTGATCGACACGATGGTCGTATTGCCGAGTATTGACCTCAGGCGATTGGCGCTTCAGTACATTCGTGAACTCCCACGGCCGGTGAGGTTGTTACTGGGAGGGATTGGTGGCAAGGAAGGGAGGCTGCTGAGCTTCCTGTTGTTTGAGTCCGGCTTTACACGAGCCTTGATCCAGCAAGGCTACGACGATGCGATGCGAGTGAAAGACCAGCTGCTTGCTTTCGTAACCGGAGCGCCGGTACCTGCGTTGTCTGCACCCGACGAGGTCGCTGATGATTTGACGGGTACTTATCGCGTCTGAGAAGCTACAACAATAACCAAGCGCCTAACCCGAGGAATACGCCGTAGCCGACAACGTCGGTAATGGTGGTAAGGACAACACCACCAGCGAGCGCCGGGTCGATATTAAGGCGTTTCAGCGCCATCGGAATCATGAAGCCGCAGAATGCGGCGACGAAGAGATTGCATGCCATCGCCACGGCGATCAGCAGACCAATGATCCAGGTCTTGAACCACATTGCTGTGACCACGGCCACCAGCAATGCCCAGAACACGCCATTCAGGATTCCAACACTGAGCTCGCGCCGCAACGCCGATATCGCGTTCGAGCGTTCGATCTGCCCGAGTGCGAGCGCGCGCGTGATGATGGTGAGCGTCTGCGTTCCGGCAACTCCGCCCATACTTGGCACCACCGGCATTAGCACGGCAAGCAGCACCACCTGATCGATTGTTGCCTCGAATAAATCGACGACGCTGGCTGCCAGGAAGGCGGTTAGCAAATTGATGCCGAGCCATACGGCCCTGCGTCTTGCACTTTGGAACACGGGCGCGAACAGGTCGAAGTCCTCATCGAGTCCTGCGGCGCCCATAATGGAGTGCTCTGCCTCGTCGCGCACGACATCCATCACGTCATCCACCGTAATTCGACCCACAAGACGATTATCGTCATCGACCACCGCAACTGACAGCAGATCGCGATCTTCGAACTGGCGAACAATCTCGTTGGATTCCGTCATCACTTTAACGGAGATGTCACCGCGCTCAATATACTCATCGACGAGGGCTGATGGGTCCGCCACGAGAAGTCGGGTAATCGGCAGCGCGCCGAGCAAGCGATCGTCGCGGT
This sequence comes from Pseudomonadota bacterium, assembly GCA_039821645.1. Lineage (GTDB taxonomy): Bacteria > Pseudomonadota > Gammaproteobacteria > Steroidobacterales > Woeseiaceae > CALBPI01. Next base: position 13,839 of record JBCBNU010000012.1, on the reverse strand, counting down.
CAACGACAAACAGCAGGTCTGTCCGATCTGGGAGGAAGGCGTGCGCACGCAGGTAACGCAGAACCACTTCAATCGAAACATCGGCTCGAATCGAAATGGTGTCGGTGTCCATAAGGCCACCAGCGCTGTTTTCAGGGTAGGCCAGAACCTCTCGCAGTCGCTCGCGTTCCTGGCCGTCGAGAGACTTCAATACTTCGGCGGTGATTGCCTCCGGGAGATCGACGATCAGGTCGGCCAAATCGTCGACCGCCATGCCGCCTGTGGCAGCAACGACCTGATCGGGATTCATTGACTGGAGCAGGCCGTCACGGACCTCGTCGGCGAGTTCGACGAGGACCTCGCCTTCGATATCGCGATCAACCAATTCCCAAACCACGCGTCGTTCGGTTACTGGTAGTGACTCAAGCAGACGGGCAACTTCGCCAGGACGCAGACCGGCGATCATTCTACGAGCAGAACGGAGAGTTCCACTCTCCAGTGCATCGCGAAGGGAGCCTAACGTCGATTTTTCGGTGGTCGTCGCGTCCATGACAGACTGCCAGAGTTGATTCGCCCGGCAGTGTAGCGCGCGGCCACGCTAATTTCAGGCGCTGGCGTGACCTGCGGCCGTCAGGAGCTCGTTATGACGGATGGTGATGTTGAGTTCTTCGCTATTTAGCGCTCGTGCGATTCGCTCTGCCATGTAGACCGATCGATGTTGCCCGCCGGTGCAGCCGAGCGCGATGGTCAGGTAACTTCTGGAAAAGTTTTGGAACTGCGGCAGCCATGTCTTGCAAAAAGCGATAATGCTGTCGCGCATCTCGGCGACCACAGGCTGGCTGTCGAGATAGTCGATAACCGCGTGGTCCAGCCCGGTCTGTCGACGCAGATGCGGCTCCCAGTAGGGGTTCGGCAGACAACGCAAATCGAATACGTAGTCAGCGTCTGGTGGTAGCCCATGTTTGTAGCCGAAGGATTCGATCAGTACTGACAAACGGTGTGATTCGCGAGGAGCGACGCGCTCGCGAACCAGATCACGTAGCTCGTAGACGCTCGTGCGGGTGGTATCGATGATGAGGTCGGCAAGTACCAGTACTTCTGTCAGGCGTCGTCGTTCTTCATCGATCGCGTCGCGCAGACTCATGTCGTCAGTCGCGAGTGGATGTCTGCGGCGCGTTTCGCTGTAGCGCTTCAGGAGCACCTCGTCTGAGGTTTGCAAAAAGAGGATCTCGACGGCGATGTCTTGAGACTTGAGTCTTGACACCTGTTCGCTCAGTCGGTTCAGGTCGGTTGCCTTGGTCCGTGCATCGACGCCGAGCGCAATCTTCTCGTTGGACGGTTGGTCACCGCTCATGAAGTCTTCTGTGAGCTTGTCGAGCAGCGTGATCGGTAGGTTGTCGATGGCGAAGTAGCCGAGGTCTTCGAGCACGTTCAAAGCCACAGTTTTTCCAGAGCCCGACAAACCACTAACGATGATCAGGCGCTTCACCATGGCTCCGGTTTACCCTCGTCCTGTCGCTAATTGACTGTCTGAGAGACGCTCAGCCGCATCGTCATCGTGTTTGAGCACGTCAAACAGGGCCGGAGAATCCGGGGCCTCGCGAAGCGCCTGAATCAGGCTCGCGTCCAGCACCCGCTGCGTTAGCAGCCGCAGCTGCTCTGTTGCCGCCTCATCGGCGTCATCAGCGACGATGAAGCCGAACAGGATGTCGACCTTTTCGTCTTGTGGGCTGTCGAAATCGATCGGCGCGCCCAAACGCAGTACGCACGCACAAGGTTCGAAAACACCCTGAAGCCGTGCGTGAGGGACAGCGACGCCGCCCTCGGTAGCGGTGCAGCCCCATCGCTCGCGTTCGAGCAATGCGTCGAAAATGTCGTCGGAGGAGGTTGCTGGTGCAGCTTCAGTGAGCCGTTGGCTCAGGATCTGCAGTGCGTGCTTCTTGCTGCCCGCCTCGACGTCGATGAAGACGTTGTCGGTGCTGAGCAGGCTCTGGAATGTGAGTGGCATTGTGGTTTGTTCTGTCACGGCATCAAGCGCCAAAAAAAAGCCGGTGGCTCCACCGCCACCGGCTCGCGTCGCGATTATGCCACGGGCAATGCTCGAGGCAAATTCGGTTTAGTCAGGCGTCGGCACCCGGTTTGGCTCCGCCACGAGGGTGATGATTACAACGCTTTTCTTTGTGTTTCAGGATTCGCCGGTCCAGCTTGTCGGCAAGGCGATCAATTGCAGCGTACATGTCAGGTTCAATCGATTCTGCATACACCTGGGCTCCCCTCAGATTCGCGGTCGCCTCGGCCTTATGCCCCTGTTTCTCGACAGTGAGAATACAGTGCACCTGACTCACATGGTCAAAGTGCTTCTCGATGCGATGCATCTTGGTGCCGACATACTCCCTGAGTGCGGCGGATACATCGACGTGATGTCCTGTAACGTTTAGCTGCATGGGTTGCTCCTTGTTGCTGCTGCTGGATGTATTGGCTTTTCTGAAACCTCCTTACTAAAGCCGAAAAAACAATAAGTTACGCCAAAGTGAGTACGCCCCGTGCGCCTCACTTCTATAAAGCATCTGAGTTTGATAATGCGCCTCTATGCGCCTGCCTGCAAGCTCGGGCGGTGACCTTTGTCAAGGAAATGACCAAACCCGTTGAGGGGCGGGATTCTCAGCGTGCGGGGCGTTGCCGGCGCTCGCTGGAGGAGGGGATTTGCATCGCTTCGCGGTACTTTGCGACGGTCCTGCGTGCCACTTTGACGCCATCGTCTTTGAGCAAGGCCGTGATCTTGCTGTCGCTCAGAGGTTTCTTTGGATCCTCTGCGCCAATGAGTTTGCGGATTTTTGCGCGAACCGCGATTGAGGACTGGTCGTCACCATCCGTCGACGAGACATGGGACGAAAAAAAGAACTTGAACTCGAGAACGCCCCTCGGCGTGTGCATGTATTTGTTGTTGGTCACGCGCGAAACCGTTGATTCATGCATTTCGATGGCTTCCGCGATGTCCTTCAGGATCATCGGTTTCATGGCTTCTTCACCATGCTCGAAGAACTCGACCTGGCGCTCGACGATCGTACTGGCGACTTTGAAGAGGGTGTCGTTGCGGATTTCGAGGCTACGTACGAGCCAGCGCGCTTCTTGAAGCTGCGCGCGCAGTACGGAGTGGTCGCCTTTGCCGCGCACGAGGGCGGCGTACTGTTGATTGACGCGAATCCGCGGCACGCCCGAGGGTGATATTTCCACCACCCATCGTCCGTCGATATTGCGCACGAATACATCAGGGATCACGTACTCCGTTCGAGCACCGCTGACCGCCTGACCCGGTTTCGGATGGCAACTACGGATGAGTGCGAGCGCATGATCGAGCTCGTCATCGTCAATCGCCATGCGTCGCCGGAGCTGCGTGTAGTTGCGCTCGGCGACGAGGTTGAGGTGCTCGTCCGCAATGCGGCGTGCGGCCTGTAGTCCCGGAGTGTTCGGAGGGTAGGGCGCTAGCTGTAGCTCGATGCACTCGGTCAACGACCGCGCACCCACCCCGAGTGGATCGAAACGTTGTACGCGAACTAACATACGCTCGATGATCGAGACCGATGGCGCATCATCGCCGAGCGTTTGTTGGATCTCCTCCAGGCTCTCGTAGAGATAGCCATCGTCATTGATCGCGTCGATCAGCGCCTCACCGACGATTCGCTCATCGTCAGTGAACTTTTCTGTTTCCAGTTGTTCCAGCAGGTGTTCGCGCAGTGACGTTTCGCGATCATCTGCAAAGTCCGCCATCGAGCGACCTTCGCCACCGGAGAACGACGAGTCCTGACCGCGGCCCACGTCTCGCCAGGAATCCTCGGCCTGCAGCACCCGGATCTCGGCCGTGGACGACGTATCCATCTTCGGTGCCTCGGGCAGCTCTTCCATGTCGAGCATGACATTGCTCTCGAGGGCCTCGCTGATTTGTTGGTTCAGGTCCATGACCGGCAGCTGCAACAGCTTGATTGCCTGCTGCAACTGCGGGGTCATGGTCAGAGTCTGACCCAGCTTTAATGTGAGAGATGGTTTCAGCACGCGCGCGGTCCCTGTCGCATACAATAATCATACCAGAGCTGCGGGATGCAGCTGTGACCATATTCACACGTGTGTGGGCTCAGCTAGAGTCGGAAATCCTCTCCGAGGTAGACCTCACGGACATGCTGGTTCTCAAGAATCTCGTTCGGGGTTCCCTCAGCGATCAGTACGCCGTCCGAGAGTATGTAAGCGTGACCGCAGATCCCCAGCGTCTCGCGCACATTGTGATCGGTGATTAGAACGCCGATGCCACGTTCGGTGAGTTCACTGATCGTTCTTTGAATATCGATCACCGAGATTGGGTCCACGCCTGCAAATGGCTCGTCCAGGAGAATAAATCGCGGTTCAGCGGCGAGTGCCCGTGCAATCTCCACACGCCGGCGCTCGCCACCGGAGAGACTGATGCCAAGACTGCCGCGGACGTGGTTGATGTGCAGTTCTTCCAGCAGCTGCTCCAACCGCTCGTCTCTGTCCGATCGGCGCAGGTCTTTGCGCGCTTCGAGGATCGCCATGATGTTCTGCTCAACCGTGAGCTTGCGGAACACAGACGCCTCTTGGGGCAGGTATCCGAGACCGAGTCGTGAGCGCACGTGCATGGGCTCATGGGTCAGGTCCTGACCATCGAGAAGGATTCGCCCACGATCAACGTTGACGAGCCCAACGATCATGTAGAACGCAGTCGTCTTTCCCGCGCCGTTCGGTCCAAGTAGCCCGACCACTTCCCCGCCTTTAATCTCGAGGGAGATGTCCCGTACGACCTCACGGAACTGGTAACGCTTCGCCAGATTCTGAACGGACAGGATGCTCATGGGCGATCGTCGCGCTCTGCCTCAGCCGCTTCCGCCGCCTCCCTGACCTGCTCGCGTGCTTGGTCTGTCGCTTCGTCGAGGGCCTCGGGGTCCTGTGCATCGGGCGGTGGCTGAATCGTGATCCGCACGCGTTCGCCACTCTGCTCATCGCCTTCAAACACGATGTTTTGATTCACAAGATCGTATTTCAACAAGCGACCAGTCACCGAATTTCGCGAGTCACGTATGCTCGCACTGTCTTCGAAGCGAATCACCTGATCCGACAGGTTGTAGACGAATCGCTCCGCCTGGCCTTCCGTGCGTTCGCCGGTCTCTGCATTCACATCGGAAAAGGACGCGGGCTCGCCTTGGACTTCAGCTCTGACGAGCTCGTAGTTGATGAATTTAAGGTCAGCAGCGACTGCGCGAATTTCCGCATTCTCGATGTCGATCTCGACGTTGCCTTCGAATTCCCAGCTGCTCTCCGAGAAATCCGTACCCGCCTGGGTGGTGCCTTTCTCGGCCTCGATTCGCATGTTGCCCTGCGTTATCCGTAGGCGGTAGAACACAGTCCGATTTTCAGAAACGATCGTATTGCTGTTGGCCGCATCGAAGAAGATGGTCTGAGCCTGCTGCGCAGACACAGGTCCGCTCACGCTGATCACACATATACTCAACCATGCGGCTTTTGCGCTACGGAACATACTTGCCTCGTACGTTGGTCTCCAATTGAATTGTGTCATCCGGCAGCGATGCTTGCATGCCCAGCGCTGTGAGCTGACTGTCGCCAACCCGAAATACCACCGTGCTCTCCGATGCGATGCGCTCCTGATCCGGTTGGAACAGCAACTGGTCGGTTAACAGATTCACGACACGCTCTAAGTCATTCCCGGCGCGCCGTGCTACCACGTTCCCAGTCATATTGATCGCCTGACTGGTTGGGTCCAGCTGTGCTTCGTTGGCGGTAATCTGCCATACGGGCTCTTCGATTCCGGTATAGCGCACTTCAATATCACGCATTTGGATCGGTCCCTCGCGATCACTCTGCCGTGCTTCTGCGGCATGAATTTCATACCGGGGTTCGCCCAGCTCATTGCTGCCAAAAATCACGGCATCCAATACGTAGTAGCCAGATTCAACCGTTGTGATCGCGCTCGCATCTGCAGCTTGATCGTCATCGTCACGCGCAGCGATCCAACTGATCACGGCGATAGCGCAAAGCACAGCGACGATCAGTGTAGAGCGCGGGGTCACAGCATTCTCAGTCGGTACGGCTCTTGACGATCAGGTCGGCAATCTCGCGCACTGCGCCCGCGCCCCCGCTGCGCTGCGTCACGTAGTGCGCGCGCTTCTTGAGCTCGGGGACTGCGTTTGCAACAGCCACGGCAGTGGCAACAGCTTCGAACATGGCGAGATCCGGGATATCGTCTCCAACCGCGAGGGCGTGTTCGGATTGGATGCCCGTTTCGGTCAGCAGTTCCCTGATCGCGGCCGCCTTGTCTCTCGCACCTTGTATAACCGGGGATATGCCAAGCTCGCGTGCCCGATGTTCTACAGCACCCGAGCGACGGCCTGTGATAATCGCCACGACAATGCCGGCATCGATCAGTCGGCGAATGCCGTAGCCGTCTTGCGTGTGGAAGGTCTTGGTTTCGTGGCCGGCGTTATCGAGTGTGAATCGACCGTCGGTCAGCACGCCATCGACATCGAGAATGACGAGTCGGAGGTCGCGCAGGGAATCCCGCAGTTGCGAATCCAGGGCTTCGGTCATTGCTACATCACACCCGAGCGCAGCAGGTCATGAATGTTGACTGCACCAACCACTTTCTCGTTGCCATCGATAACCGGCAGCGCCGAAATCGCATGTGTTTCCATCAGGCGCACTGCCTCGGCGGCTAGTGATCCTTCAGTGATTGCACGACAGGGGCTGGTCATTACCGATGCCACGGTGAGCTCACGGATGCGGGTGTCACCATCGAGCAGGCGACGGAGGTCGCCGTCCGTGAAGATCCCCGCGAGGTGGCCGAGCTGGTCAGCTACGATGGCGATCCCGAGGCCCTTGCGACTCATAACCACCAAGGCTTCGGTAAGCATGTCGCTCGGTTTCACAAGCGGAATTTCATCGCCTGAATGCATGATGTCGCTGACGCGCAGTAACAAGCGTTTGCCCAGACTGCCGCCTGGGTGAGATCGAGCGAAGTCCTCCGCGGTGAAGTCGCGGCTGTCGAGTAAAGCCACTGCCAGCGCGTCGCCAAGCGCCAGCGTTGCGGTGGTGCTGGCGGTTGGCGCAAGGTTGAGGGGACAGGCCTCTTCTGGCACAGCAACGTCCAGATGCACTGCCGCACGTCGTGCGAGTGTTGATTGGGCATTGCCGGTCATGCTGACCATCGGAACGTCGAGCCTTGCGATCAAAGGTAGGATCGTCACGAGCTCCGCCGTCTCTCCCGAGTACGAAATCGCCAGCAACACATCATCTTCTGTGATCATGCCGAGGTCGCCGTGACTGGCCTCACCGGGATGCAGAAAAAACGCCGGGCTACCGGTGCTCGCCAGTGTGGCCGCAAGCTTGCTTCCGATATGTCCCGACTTGCCCATACCTGTGACTACGATTCGGCCTTTGCACGCAAGACAAAGTTGACAAGCGGCTTCGAATGCTTCGCCAACGCGATCGCGCAGTCCGGCGATCGCTTCGGATTCGATTTCCAGTACTCGCAGCGCCTGAGCGCGCCTTTGTGCCGCGTCAGCCGGCATAACCGAAGCTCTGTGCCAGCACGTAGACGTGGTAGCTGAAGAAAGCGATCAATAGGGCGCTGCCCTCGATCCGGTTGATCCGTCCCGCGCCACTATAGTTGTAGGCCATGGCGAAAAGAACGAGGGTCAACGCGATCATCACGAAGAAATGCAACGAAAGCACCTCGGGTGCTACCCCGGTCGGCTGGATCACGATAGCCGCGCCAATCACGGCCAACAGGTTGAACATGTTCGAGCCAATAATGTTGCCGATTGCGAGGCCCTGTTCACCTTTGAGCGCGGAGATGAGTGACACCGCGAGCTCGGGGAGGCTGGTACCGATGGCCACCAGCGTGACACCGATCACGAGTTCGCTGACACCAAAACTGATCGCTATAGCGGTTGCACCTCGGACCAGGAGCTCAGCGCCGAGCAACAGCACCGCGAGCCCAAGCAGGAACCAGCCGACAGCGACGATCATTTTCATATTCTTCGGAATCTCGGCGTCGTACTCTGCCTCGATCGGATCGTTGGTGTCAGTGCGGTAGCCAAGGCGCACGATCCAATACATGACCACGACCAGTGCGACGAGCATGACGAGTCCGTCGGTTCGGCTGAGCTGAGCGTCCAGCACCAGAGCAACCGCCAACAGTGTGACGGCGAGCAGCGCCGGCATCTCCTGTTGTAGCGTGCTGGACCGCACGACGATCGGTTTCAGCACAGCAGTAGCACCGAGCACGAGCGCGATATTTGCTATGTTAGATCCGAGGGCGTTGCCGATCGCAAGGTCAGGTTGACTCTTGAGGGCCGCCATGATCGACACGAGGATCTCGGGTGCCGAGGTGGCAATACCGACCACGGTTAGGCCGATCAAAAGTGTCGGCACTCCGAGGTTGCGTGCCATGGCGCCCGCACCAACGACAAATCGGTCAGCGCCCCAGATGAGCGCCGCAAGACCGATCACCACCAGTGTGCTGTTTGCCGCAAGTGACACGTTTTTACAGATCTCCGAAGATGCGCGGCCGGGCCGAGTTGCCCGCCGACTCCCCGCCCCAGAGCGTGCGCCGGGTCGCAGGTAGCCGCGAATCATACACCACTGCACAAGGATGCGTAGACGCAGGCTTTCGGCCGCATCGGGCTGTGTACTACCATGATGCCAATTTATGTAACAGGAGTGGGCATGTGACCCCACAAGAGATAACCGACCTGATTAAATCCCAGCTGGAAACCACGCATGTCGAGGTGCTGAGTGATGATCACGTTCACTTCGAGGCCGTCGTCGTATCTCCCGCATTCGACGGCAAGCGCCAGGTTGCTCGCCATCAGATGATCTACCAGACGCTCGGCGATCACATGCGAGCTGATATCCACGCGCTTTCGATCCGCGCTTTGACGCCTCAAGAATTCGAAACCGCAGGCTGAGACGCTATGGACAAGCTAGCGGTAGTGGGCGGGCGCCGCCTGAACGGCGACGTCACGATCTCGGGTGCAAAAAATGCAACGCTGCCGATACTGGCGGCCACTTTGTTGGCCAGAGATGGCGTAACGCTGGGGAATGTGCCTCATCTGCGTGACGTCACCACGATGATTTCGCTCTTGCAGAGGATGGGTGCCGAGGCGACGCTTGAGGAGCACATGCGCCTGTCAGTGGACACCGGAACGGACATTGAGCCGCTAGCACCTTACGATCTCGTCAAGACGATGCGGGCGTCTGTGCTGGTGTTAGGGCCGTTGGTCGCAAGATTTGGTCGTGCCGATGTCTCCCTGCCCGGCGGTTGCGCGATCGGAGCCCGTCCCGTCGATCTTCACGTGGCCGGGCTTCAGGCGTTGGGTGCTGAGGTGTGGATCGAGAACGGCTATATCCGGGCACGGGCGGAACGCTTGAAGGGGGCGCACTTTGTCTTCGACACAGTCAGCGTAACCGGCACAGAAAACCTGATGATGGCGGCTGCGCTGGCCGATGGCGAGACCGTGCTCGAGAACGCGGCGCGCGAACCTGAGGTCGAGGATCTCGCCAATTTTCTGAAGGCGCTGGGTGCGAAGATCGACGGTGCGGGTACGCCTACGATTTATATTCAGGGGGTCGAGTCTCTGAGTGGCACCGACTATCGAGTGTTACCCGATCGCATTGAAACGGGCACTTATCTGGTCGCCGGTGCTATGACCGCGGGGCGCGTGCGAGCACTGAAAGCGGCGCCTAGGCATCTGGAGGCGGTAATGTCGAAACTCTCCGATGCGGGTGCAGAAGTTACTCATGGCGATGATTGGATCGAAGTCGATATGCGCGGGTCGCGCCCGGGCGCGGTCGACGTGCGCACCGCGCCGCATCCTGCTTTTCCCACTGATATGCAAGCGCAATTCTGCGCGCTCAACGCGGTTGCTAGCGGCCAGGGGTCAGTCACCGAGACGATTTTTGAAAACCGCTTCATGCATATCCCTGAACTTCAGAGGATGGGCGCGCAGTTTCAGGTGCACGGCAACACGGTGCTTTCAAAAGGTGTGGCGTCGCTCACGGCAGCGCCGGTCATGGCGACCGACCTCAGGGCATCCGCTGGCCTCGTACTCGCGGCGCTGGTGGCAGGCGGCGAAACCGTGATTGATCGCATCTATCACCTGGACCGCGGCTACGAACGTATCGAGGACAAGCTTCGAGGCCTCGGGGCGGAAGTGCGACGAATCACCTGATGGGGTTGTCCGCGTCGACCCGGTCGCCAGCGTACGCGACGGTCTGCACAGCACGCCCTCCACGTATAAGCTCCAGGTTCAGCGCAGTGCCGGGTTGATAGCTCGCCACGGTGAGCAGGGCTTGTTGGCCGGTTTTGACCTCGCGGCCGTTGATCGATACCAATACATCACCCCTTTGCACACCGGCGTTCCATGCCGGTCCGTTTTCGTTCACGGCGGTCAACAAGACACCGGAGTTCGGTGGCAGGCCGAGTCGCCTCCAGTCTGCGTCACTGATGTTGGTCATGGTAAGTCCCAGCCATCCGCGCTTGACCCGACCGTCGCGCTTTAGTGCCTGGACAACGCCATTCACAAGGTTGACGGGAATCGCGAAACTGATCCCTTGGATATTGACCTCTCGCGAGATCACAGCCGTATTGATCCCGATCAGCTCACCGCGCGCATTGACTAATGCACCACCCGAGTTACCGGAATTGATCGCGGCGTCTGTCTGTATGTAGTTCTCGAAAGTGGTGAGATTCAGTGCGCCGCGGCCGGTTGCACTGATGATGCCCTGGGTCACTGTCTGGCTGAGTCCGTAGGGGTTGCCGATCGCGAGGACCACGTCTCCGATCAAGAGCTGGTCGGACCTGCCAAGCCTGATTGGTTGCAGGCCCCTGAGATCGATCTTAAGTAATGCGAGGTCCGTGTCGCTATCCTCACCAATGATGATGGGCGTTGCGACGCGATCGTCAGCGAGAAGGACGTAAATCTCGCCAGCCCCCTCAATGACGTGGTGGTTCGTGACGACATAGCCTTCCTTATCGATGATGACCCCGGAGCCGAGGTTGAACTCCCGACTCGTGCTGGCTACGCCGCTGCCGTCGACGTCGGTCACAAGACGTGTGGTGTAGATGTTCACTACCGAGTCGGCACTTGCTGCAACGGCTTTCGCGTAGCTAGGTACCGCAGCGTTGTCCGAGGTCAAAGAACCTTGTGCGCCCTGCCGGAATAGGAATATGACGCACGCGATTGCGAGGCCAGTGACCACGCACCTGGCAACGAAAGTCACAGTGTGTTTGAGGGTGTAGCTAGACATAGGATGGACCGAAGTATATATCGAGAAAATCGAAGTTATTCAGTTAGACAGGTTTAGATTACCGATGTATACAAATTTACGACGGAGCGGTTTTCTACGTTAGACAGTAGGCAGCAGGGCATTGATTCCTGTATTATTACGGGCTGATATCGAACGCCACAGGGCAAGTTCGACGTGCCGCGAGGGCCGAGGTTCAGCCAAAGGCTAACAGCATCAAGGGCCGAGTGCTCCACCACAACCGAGAGCTTCCGTTTGACCGACTGATCGGGCGAGCGCTAGCAGTGTGGGGAGGGCACCCCGAGCTGCCGAATCCGCGGGCACGAAATAGACGAATACGAATGGTGAAACAAAATGATTTCGGAGACACGTGATGACCGATAACGTGATGACGGACCAAACAACGACTGATGACATGGACGCGAGCCGACGACGCTTCATCAGCATCGCAACGGCGGGTGCGGGGGCCGTCGCGACCGGCTTGTTCGCGGTACCGTTCCTCGGTTCGCTAAAGCCGAGCGCGAGAGCTCAGGCGTTGGGCGCGCCGGTACAGATCAATATCGAGAGCCTGCAGCCTGGACAGGTCGCACGTGCTCAATGGCGTGGACGCACTGTCTACGTCGTACGACGCGACGAAGACATGTTGGAGCGCGTCGCCAAGATGGAGCCGCAGCTTGCGGATCCGGGCTCGGCAGCCTCCGACCAGCCGGAATATGCGGTAAACGAGTTCCGCTCGGTCAAGCCGGAAGTCTTGGTGGTATTCGGCCAGTGCACGCACCTTGGGTGTGCGCCGGCGCCGCGCTTTGACGTTCAACCGGCCGATCTCGGCAGCGAATGGTTCGGTGGGTTCTTCTGCGCGTGCCACGGATCGAAATTTGATATGGCAGGTCGCGTCCTTGCGGGCGTTCCTGCACCGAAAAACCTGGAAGTGCCGCCTTACCGATTCGTCGGTGAAAGCGTCATTGAAGTTGGAACCGACACGGGAGCAGCGTAATGGCACGGGCAGAGTCTGATTTGCGTGTAGGCCGCGATAGCGGCGGAGTAATGGGCTGGATCAAGGATCGTTTTCCCCTTGAGTCACTGCTCAAGGATCACATCACCGAGTACTACGCCTCGAAGAACCTGAATATCTGGTATGTCTTCGGCGTGCTGTCGATGGTGGTTTTGGTGATCCAGCTGCTGACCGGCATTTTCCTGACGATGAATTATAAGCCGAGCGCGGCTGAGGCGTTCGCATCCGTCGAGTACATCATGCGTGACGTGGAGTTCGGCTGGTTGATCCGTTACATGCACTCCACGGGTGCGTCAGCGTTCTTCATTGTCGTTTACTTGCATATGTTCCGAGCGATGCTCTACGGCTCTTACCGCAAGCCGCGTGAGCTCGTCTGGCTCATTGGCATGCTGATTTTCGTGGTTTTGATGGCAGAAGCGTTCTTTGGATACCTGCTGCCGTGGGGTCAGATGTCTTACTGGGGCGCACAGGTGATCGTTAGCCTGTTTGGTGCCATCCCGGGCATTGGCGAGCCGCTGGTCGATTTCATTCGTGGCGACTTCTCTATATCGGACATTACGCTCAACCGATTCTTTGCACTGCACGTCATTGCGCTGCCTTTGGCATTAATCATGCTGATCGCGGTGCACATCCTCGCGTTGCATGAAGTCGGCTCGAACAACCCGGATGGGATCGAGATCAAAGAGAAGAAAGACGCGAACGGTGTGCCGCTTGATGGTATTGCGTTCCACCCGTTCCATACCTCGAAAGACCTGGTAGCGATTGTGGTGTTCATGGCGGCGTTCTTCGCAGTTGTATTCTTTGCGCCGGAGATGAACGGCTACTTCCTCGAGCACGCTAACTTTGACCCGGCAGATCGGCTGGTCACGCCAGAGCACATCGCTCCGGTGTGGTACTTCACGCCGTTTTACGCGATTTTGCGCGCGGTACCGAGCAAGTTGTTCGGCGTAATCCTGATGGGCGCTGCGGTGGTGCTGCCCGCGTTCCTGCCTTGGTTGGACAAGTCTCCCGTCAAGTCAGTGCGCTACAAAGGCATGATCACTCGGATTGCTTTGGGCGCGTTCGTGGTGTCATTCCTCGCGCTGGGTTACCTCGGTATCCAGCCAGCAACGGACCTCTACACCGCCTTGGCAAGATTTTTCACGGCGATCTACTTCGCTTTCTTCCTGCTGATGCCAGTATGGTCGAAAATGGATGACACGAAACCGGTACCGGAAAGGGTTGTATACCATGCTTAAGTTTTTGCGTAGCACAGCAGTTGCTGCGACGCTTGCCCTTGGCGCCTCAGCCGCTGCGTTCGCCGCCGGCGGTAGCGTGGAATTGGAAGCTGCAAACAACAACGTCGGCAATCAGGACTCACTGCAGCGCGGTGCGAAGTACTTCATGAACTACTGCTCCGGGTGTCACAGTGCGAAATACGTCCGTTACAACACCCTTGGCGCCGGGCTTGGTTTGTCCGATGAACAGCTGATCGAGAACCTGATGTTCAACGCAGAGAAGACGCATGAGACAATCGATAT
>JBCBNU010000011.1:0-61661 GCA_039821645.1 Pseudomonadota bacterium | reverse complement strand
CGCCCCAACCCCGCGCTTCAGCGACTTCAGCAATTCGGTCAGTGCCTGACTGGTGGTCCTCGCGGGTCAACATCGCCTGCGCACCGAATGCCGTGGCAGCAGCAACGATTTCGTGTCTGTCTGTCGCGATCGTCACTGAAACGGCTTGCGCTTCCCGGCAGCGCTCCCAAACATGTTGGATCATCGGCTTGCCGGCAATGTCGAGCAGGGGCTTACCCGGCAGTCGCGTCGAGGCCATGCGGGCAGGAATGACGATGTGAAACGGTGGTGTAGTCATCGTGCTTTCATGAATCCAGAAGCGCTACAATCTTATCAAGAAGGGCCGCGCAATCTTTGTCACTCATCACAACCGACACCGGCACGATCCAATGACGCTCCCCTAATTCAGAATACTTCACCGCATCCTTCTCGGTCATCAGGAATGGCAATGAGTCGTCGGGATTCAAGTCGGACGCACCGACTCGCTCGTGATCCGCTGCCGCGATCGGGGTCACGCGAATTCCCCTTTCCTCCAGCGCTGTGAAAAATCGCTTGGGATGTGCAATTCCCGCCAGGGCATAAACTGACTGACCCGTGAAGTGATCGAGCGCGACTACAGCCGAGCCTAACGCGTTGCGCGCTGATTCCAATGACAACCGATAGGACAGCCCGCCAGGTGGGCAAGGCGCATTCCCTGCCATTACGATAAGGTCGACGGAATCCAATCGACTGACCGGCTCGCGCAACGGTCCCGCGGGCAAACAGTGCGCATTACCGTGTTGTCGTTCAGCATCGATCACCACGATCTCAAGGTCTCTGCCGAGCGCGTAGTGTTGAAGCCCGTCGTCGGAAACGATCACCTGCGCGCCGGCATCTGCAGCAGCTCGTGCCGCGGCCAACCGATCTCGACACACGATAACGAGCGCATCGGTCGCTCGTGCCAACATGAGCGCTTCGTCACCGGCTATATGTGCCGGCGTGTCGCGGGTCACAGTCAACGGCTGGCGTGGCTCCGCACCGCCATAGCCACGGGACACAATCGCTGCTTTCACCCCTTTCGCGGCAAGCTGAGTGGCAATCCATCCGACGAGTGGTGTCTTTCCGCCACCCCCAACCGCAATGTTACCGACCACAACCACCGGCACGTCTACCTTACCGGCACGCAATACCCCTATCGAAAACAACGCCCGTCGTAGGGCTGCCACAACGCGAAAAAAGGCTTCCAACGGCCACAGTAGCCAGCCTCCACTGCCGTTCTCATACCAAATCGAATACAACCACCGTGACAGGGCCTTCACCTCGAATCGTCGCTAAATTGCATCCGATGCAGCGCGGAATAGTGGCCGTCCTGTTCAAGCAATTTGCTATGCGTGCCTACCTCTACCAGTTTGCCCCCGTCGAGCACAATGATTTGATCTGCCCGCTCTACAGTCGAAAGGCGGTGCGCAATGACCAGTGTTGTTCTCGACTGCATCAAGCGCTCCAGTGCCCCTTGGATATGGCGTTCGGACTCGGTATCGAGCGCAGACGTCGCCTCATCCAAAATCAGAATAGGCGCGTTCTTGAGCAAGGCGCGGGCAATCGCAATGCGCTGGCGTTGACCTCCTGACAGAAGCACACCACGGTCTCCAACCACTGTTTGTAACCCGTCTGGCAGATCGTCGATGAATTCGCTGACATAAGCGGCTTCGGCTGCGTCGTGAATCGCTGCCTCAGAAACATCGCCCAACGCGCCGTAAGCAAGGTTGTTTTCGATCGTATCGTTGAACAGCACAATATCCTGGCTCACCAGTGCGATCTGCGCCCTGATCGCATTCAGAGAGTACTCACTGATCGGTTTGCCATCGATACGAATTTCACCGCCCGAGTGGGAATAGAAACGCGGCAACAAGCTGACCAACGTCGACTTACCACTCCCCGAGCGCCCCACGATCGCAAGCGTCGTACCTGCCTCAACACAGATACTGACGTCCTGCAAAACCGGCAGGCTGTCGTTCGAATAAGCGAAACTCACACGATCGAATTCCACGTCGCCGCGAACCCGATCGGTAACGTAGTCGCCCGCGTCCGGCTCTGCCTCAGAATCGAGAATTTCAAAGACGCTCTGCGCAGCGACGATGCCCTTCTGAATGGCGGCATTGATATTGGTGAGTCTGCGCAGCGGATCCAGCAACAGAATCATCGCGGTCATAAACGCGACGAAAGATCCGGGTGTCAGTTTGTCCTCCGCAGCGAGCTCGCTTGCGATCCAGATGACAGCGCCCACCGCAACCGCAAAGAGAATTTGTGTCACTGCAAGACCAAGCGCCTTGGTCGTAATCAGTTTCATGTACTGGACACGGTTGCGTTCATTGGCCTCGCCAAAACGCTCACTCTCGTAAGCTTGTCCGCCGAACACCTTGACCACCCTGTGGCCCTGCACCACCTCTTCGGTCACTTGCGTGACCTCCCCGACCGAATCCTGAATGCGTCCGGAGTAGCGACGGAACGTACGAGCAAGAACACGTACGATGGCGGCGAGCACGGGCACCACAACGACGACCAATAACGTGAGTTGCGCGCTCGTGTAGAGCATCACACCGAATAAAGAAAGCAGTTTCATCGTATCGCGAACAGCGATGGTCACCACATTGGTTGCCGATTCTGCGATCTGTTCGATGTTGTAGGTCATCAACGACAGTAGTGGACCGGATGAACGCACGTCGAAGAAGGACGAAGGCAACTGCAGGTACTGGGAGAATACCTGTTCACGCAAGCGCGAAATCACATGCCTGCCGATCGACCCTAACCCGTATTCGGAAAGAAACCCTGCAACACCACGGGCGATGAAGACCACGAGAAATGCGATGGGCACCCATTTCGCGATCCCTTCCCCACCGATCAATGCTTCGTCAGTCAACGGTTTCATCAAGAGCGAAAGACTGGCCTCCACTGCCGCTGTCATCGCCATACCGACGCCGGCCAAGATGAATAGCGGCCAGTGCCGCGCCGAGTACCCCAGCAACCGTCCATAAACCGAACGCAGGTTTTGCGGACTAGACTGTTGCTCAGTCATCCTGCGAATTGACAGTCGCGAGATTGACTGCCGAAAATCCCAAGGCCGCAGTCACGTCCATCGCGCGAATCACCGACTGATGGCGGGCATCAGCATCGGCAATGATCGTCACCGGCATGCGGTTATTGCCCTGAACGGTTTCTTCGATTGCCCGACGCAAGGTATCTGGAGCGCCATTGACCAGTTCACGACTGTTCACAAAAAACTGGCCATCGGCTGTGATGGTGATTTCGAGGACCTCTCGATCGACCGGCACTTCAACCGGGTCACTACTGGCCTCGGGCAACTGGATGCTCACCGAAGACTCGCGCTGGAAACTTGTGGTGACCATAAAAAACACGAGCAGCAGAAATACAACGTCGATGAGCGAGGTCAGATTAACCTCCGGCTTCTCACGCTGACGCGTTGAGAGCTTCACCCCTGCGTCTCCTGACGCCTGCCGATCGCCTCAATCAGCTTCAGTGCTTCCTTTTCCATTTGAACGACCAGCGCATCAACCTTGTTGCGAACGTAGCGGAACCCGACGAGAGACGGGATTGCGACTGTCAGTCCAGCAGCAGTTGTGATCAAAGCCTGAGAAATCCCCCCAGCCAGTACCGCGGGATTGCCGACACCAGCCGCCGTGATCTCGGTGAACACTTCGACCATACCGACCACGGTGCCCAACAAACCCAGCAAAGGCGATACGGCAGCGATCGTACCGAGGGTGTCGATATAGCGCTCGAGTTCATGCACGACGTGTCGTCCCGTGTCCTCGATACTCTCTTTCATGGCGCTACGATCGCGGTCGCGATTGGAGAGTCCGGCGGCAAGAATCTGGCCAAGCGGCGATCCCTGATGCAGTGACTGCAGGTGTTGGAGCGTGAGTTCGTCGTTCTTGACCCACCCCCACACTTGCGAGGTCAGGTCCTTGGGGATCACACGCTGCTGCTGCAGCGTCCAGTAACGCTCGATGATGATGCCGGTCGATATGATTGCGCACAGAATGATGGGGGCCATCATCCATCCGCCAGCTTGTACGATTTCGACCATTTCCCGTCCGGGGTACGTTGAAGCGCGAAGTTTACCGTGCCAACCGACGAGCTACCACAACAGGGCGTGGTCAATTTGTTGGGGTCCTCCGCCGCGATTCGCACATCCGGGTCATTAAACGCCCCGATATCGCGGTTTCGCGCAGCCGCGTTCCGGCTTTCGACCAGTTCTCGACCACCACGGGATGCGGCATCTGCCAACCCTTGCGTTGCGCGTTAGATACCCAGCCCTCCAGTGGCCTCGTGGCACCAACGAAGGCCTTGCTGGACGAGGTTCTGCTGCCATGATGCGGCACGATCACAAGGTCACTCCGTAGGCCGTAGAGCATAACGACCTCACGCTCCGCTCTTTCTTCTATGTCGCCGGGCAGAAGGACACGAGCACCGCCACGTGTCTCGATTAGCAAGACACAGGACCGGTCATTGTCGTTATCGAACAGAAGGTCCGGCACTGGCCAAAGCACTGTGTAAGCAATGCCGAAACGCCGCCAACGCTGACCGGCACTGCAGGGCCAGGTGTCGGTGCCAAGCCAATGCTCAATGGGGATGCCCTGCTGAAGCGACCAGAAACCACCGATGTGATCCATATCGCCGTGGCTAACCATGGCCATTGTGACTGTCGCAATTCCTTGCTTTTGCAGAAACGGCAGTAGGACACGCTGACCGGTATCGCCGCCTCGCCACCTGGGCCCCGCGTCGTAGACAACGGTATCGGACCCGGCACGAACCGTCATAGCTAGACCGTGACCCACCGGATGCGCATGCACCACGATGCAGCCTGTTGCAGGAGGCGCGGGCCGAACGATGAAGAGCAAGCCGAGCGCCACCAAAGCAACACAACGGCCCGGGAGTCCACTGATGATCACCCATAGCGAGGCCGCCACGATGGTCGATATCAGGCCTATCGGGACCGTCGCGAGCTCGCTTGCAGCGAACGGCGTTGCACTCGCAAGGCTCGTAACAAACAACGCGGGCTCTACGGTCATCGAGACCAGCGGCCACAATACATTCGCGAGTTCCGGGTACAACAACGCGCTGAGCGCGCTTGCTAGCATCGAAGGCACCACCACGAATCCAAACCAGGGGATCAACAGGAGATTCATTGGCAGCGAACCCCAACTGAATACCCCGAAGAAAGCGCCTGTCGCGACGCCGAGCACCAGGGACAGGCAGCACTGCGCCAGCACCGTTTGATGCCAACTACTCGCCATTCGATAGCGTCTGCGGACCACAAACTGCAGCAGCGACAATAGCGCGACGGCACCAAACGACATCAGGAAACTGGCACTGGGAAACTGATTCGGATCGATGCACAACAAGAAAGCAGCAGCCAGCGCCACCAGTCTCGCGAGGTCCACACGTGTTCGCTGCCAGTGCGACAGGGCAAGCAGCACCGTTGCGAGCAGCGCTCTTTGGGCCGGCAGCCCAAACCCGGACAACAAAGCGTACAGCGATGCACTCAGCAAGGCACCGACCCATCCGAAATCCTGGCTGACTCTCGCCAGCGGAGCGGCACACCACCGAAGGCACAAGAACCCGACGCTTGCCGCGAGCCCAATATGCAATCCTGAAATCGCCATGAGATGCGAAAGACCGGTGCGCTGGAACTCGCGTAGCAAAGGCTCTGAAAGCTCGTTGCGTTCGCCGAGCGTCAAGGCCAACAGGACCGCTCTCGGATTGCCTGCGGGCAACGCCTCGCGCAGCGACAGGCGCACGCTGTCCCGCAAGAAAGCGACTGCACGTGTGAAAGCACCGCACTGAACGAGGCTCGCACCACCCCGCACGCGCGCCTCAGCGCCGATGCCCCAGACATGATCGCTCAGCTCACGCAGCGCCGAACGCTGCGTCGCGACAGGCAGGAACTCTAGCGTAACGTGCCAACACTGTCCGCTAGACAGCACCGGTGGCTCAAACCAGCGCACGCGCAGACGTTTCGGCAGTTCACGATCGAAAGTTGCGGCGACAAAACCAGTCGAACCGCCCATCACTCGCGGTGTTTGCAGCAACCTTATGGTAGCGGCCGAAATCACAGGGGCATCGGGTGACCATTGCTGAAGTTGCAGAACTTGCCGGGCCTGTGCGCTCAGACAGACCCCAACGATGACGGCCGGAATCAGAATGCGGCCGGTTCGCTTTTGCCGATGGATTACAAAAATGACCCCAAGGATCGAGATCGCGACCGGAGCGGACAGCATCCCCTGATCCCAGGCAATGGCAGCCACCAG
This sequence comes from Pseudomonadota bacterium, assembly GCA_039821645.1. GTDB lineage: Bacteria > Pseudomonadota > Gammaproteobacteria > Steroidobacterales > Woeseiaceae > CALBPI01. Next base: position 55,371 of record JBCBNU010000011.1, on the reverse strand, counting down.
CGCAACCGCCGCCACCACCATCGGTCGAACCTCCAGATCATCAACGCAAGTATCATTGTCGATGAGATTTCGGCGGATCGCCGGCGTCAATCATGGTGAAGCGCACAGTTTCTGTGGTGCGGCTACCTGAGCGTGCGAAGTGCTCCCATGTCCAGCGTGAGCTCCCTGTCCATCCGAGCCGCAATCTCACGATCATGCGTGACGATCACAAGGCTGGTTGAGAACTCGCGATTGAGCTCGAGCATCAGGTCTAAGACCTGCTGGCCTGTCGCATTGTCGAGATTACCTGTTGGCTCATCGGCCAGAATCAACGCCGGGCGCGTAATCAAGGCTCGCGCGACCGCGGCACGCTGGCGCTCACCACCTGACAATTCCGACGGACGGTGTGTGAGCCGCTCAGCAAGACCGACACGCGCAAGCAACTCAGCGGCTCTCGCCAGCGCCTTGTCGCGGGATTCGCGACGGATCAGCAAAGGCATCGCGACATTCTCAGCCGCCGAAAACTCAGGCAATAAATGGTGGAACTGGTAGACAAATCCAATTTGTCGATTACGCACATCGCCCCGCTGCTTGTCATTGAGCTTGGCGAGATCCTCACCGCCAATACTGATACTACCGCTGTCCGGTGCATCAAGGCCGCCAAGCACCTGCAACAGCGTGGTCTTGCCGGAACCCGATGCACCGACGATGGCCACTCGCTCGCCAGCCTGAATATCCAGATCAACGCCTTCCAACACTTCAAGGCGATTAGCACCCTCATTGAAGCCACGCGTCACACCGCGGCATGCAAGGACTGCCTTGTCCGGCGATCGATCAGTCAAAACGAAGCTCCTCAGCAGGATTGGTTCTGGCGCCGCGCCAAGCGGGGAACAGAGTGGCTGCAAACACCAGTATCAAAGTAACAATTACGACCAACAGCACATCTGCGGCCCGCAGCTCGCTCGGAAGATCGCTGATGAAATAGACGTCCTCAGCCAGCAGCGTGATGTCGAACACCGACTCAACGCCAGCAACGATCCGTTCCAGGTTGAGACTCACCAACGTGCCCAGTGCAACACCGATGCCCGCACCGAGAACACCGATGACCGTACCTTGATTGACGAAAATTGAAAGAATGCTCCGACGCGATGCGCCGAGCGTGCGCAAGATGGCGATATCCGAGCGTTTGTTGCGCACCACCATGACCAGCGTCGACACGATATTGAAGGCAGCCACGGCAACGACCAGCGAAAGAATGACGAAAAGAATCGACTTGGTCACCTGAATAGAGCGGAAAAAAGCACGGTGGCGACGCGTCCAGTCGCTGATCAATACACCACCACCCTGGGCGATGGCCACCTCGCGCGCGATGGCCGGCGCATCGAACATGTCGGTAACCGACAGCCGCAGACCCGTAACTTGATCGCGCAATCGCAGCAAACGCCGGGCGTCTTCCATATGCACAAACGCAAAGCGTCGATCAAACTCGAACATGCCAGCGCGGAATATGCCCGACACAGTGAAGCGTTTCATACGCGGCATGATCCCGGCCGGAGTGACGGTCCCGGACGGAACCATCACCAGCACTGTATCACCCACACCGACCTCCAACGCTTCAGCAAGCGCGCCCCCAAGTACGATGTCGTAGCCTCGCGAGACCAGACGCTCAACACTACCGTCCGGCGCAACCACTTCGAGATCGGCGACCGACTTTTCGGCTTCGGGCAGCACACCGCGCAGCACAATACCGCTGACCGTGTCATCGCCAGCCAACAACGCTCTCGCTTCTACGTAGGGCGCACCCGCGACAACACGCTCATTGGTCACCGCATCGTCTCTGCGAATCTCCCAGGATGACAGAGCGCCGTCGAGCCCCTCGATCGTAGCGTGCGATGACATCGCCAGCAGTCGGTTGGTGAGCTCCCGCTCGAACCCATTCACGACGGAGAGCACGATGATCAACACAGCAACCCCGATCGCCACGCCGAGCATCGAGATCGCCGAAATAAACGAAACGAAACCGCCGCCTCTCCTCGCTCTCACATAGCGCAGCCCGACATCTATCTCGAACGGCAATCTCGCCATCAGCCGTACCTGAGCGCTTGTGCGGGATGCACCGCCGCCGCTTTACGCGCCGGATAGATGGTCGCCAATGCGGTGAGGCCGAGTGCCAGTGCCCCAACCCACCACACCTGGCCCTGGTGCAGCTCTGAGGGAATTGCAGTCATCACATAAACATCGCCTGGCATGATTTGGAACCCGAGCGTTTGCTCAAGCCGTGCAACCACCTCGGTCACGTTAAGAGACAGTGCGACGCCGAGTGCGACACCCAATAACACCCCAAACCAACCGAGGATGAGGCCCTGCGTAAAGAACACACGTACCACCCGCCTGGGTGACAGTCCTAGTGTCCTAAGTATTGCGATGTCGGTCGACTTGTCACTAACCACCATGACAAGACTCGCGATAATATTGAACGCGGCAACGCCGATCACAAGACCAAGGATCAGGGCCATCATCGCTTTCTCAAGTCGGATCGCACGAAAATAACTCGCGTTCTCTTGCGTCCAGTCCGTCGTCGTGTAGTCCTCGCCGAGCAGACTCAGCAAGTCAGCGGAAACCTGTGGGGCACTGAAGGCATCCGTCAGCTTCAAGCGCAGTGCACCGGGTGACGGTGGTCCGCCGAGCATCGCCGCTGCATCGGACCAGTGCATCCAACCAACGCCGCCGTCGTACTCGGGAACGCCAGCGTTAAAGACGCCGACGACACGCAATCGAACCAGCTCCGGTTGCACCCCTGCTGCCGTGGGCCGAGGAACCAGCACTACGATGTCATCACCGGCCTCAACGCCGAGGTCCAGTGCAAGGTAGCGCCCCAGGATCACACCGAAGTCGTCGGACGCAAGTGCGTCCAGGCGCCCGCTCACCATGGATTCATCCAGCGAGGAAATCGAACGTTCAAGCTCCGGGTCGATCCCCTCTATCAGCACCGGCACGAGGCGACCATCCGCATTGGCCATACCTTCAACCGACACGGAAGGCGCCGCACCGACAATCTCCGGAAGCTCAAGCACGCGATCACGCAGCTGCATCCAATCACTCAGCCCGCCAGATCGAGCTGCCACGCTTGCTTCGGTCTGCAGGCCCAGCAATCGCCCGCGAAGCTCCGCTTCGAAACCGTTCATGACCGACAGGATGGTGATCAGCGCACAAACGCCGATCGCGATGCCAATCATCGAAGCAAGACTCATGAAAGATGCAAAGCGCGAGGCCTGGCGCGCGCGCAGATATCTGAGCGCAAGTGTGAGTTCCAGAGCGTCCGGCATTCTCGAATTTTGTCACAACCTCGGTCGTGATGCCCGTTTCCGAGACACCCGTCACGATTCCGGGCTAACGTTGCTGTCGTCGGCGAAAAAGCCAGTGCTATTATCCGGTTAAGAGAGTGATCCCGATGAGCGGGAGGAGCAGCAGATGAAAAAGCAACTACTGACAATTGCCGCCATAGCGGGACTCTTTGCCGCACCCACCGGCATCGCTGAGACAATCGATGCTAAGACAGCTCCGGTTCTGACCGATGCGAATGCCCCGACCCGCGGCATGACTATGGATCGAGTGGAGTCGAGCTGGGGCGAACCTCAAGCTCGTCGCGCTGCCGTCGGCGAACCACCGATCACGCGCTGGGAGTACGCAGGTTTCACGGTCTACTTCGAGTACGACCGCGTCATCCACACCGTAATCTCACGAGGATAATCGCAGCCCAATCCGCTGTGGCATAATGCGGGTCGGCTCAGCATCATCGAGCCGGCACCGCTATGACATCCAACACTGCCACCGCCATATCGGCCGCCACGGCCGTTTTTCCGTTTTCCGCATCAACACTGACCGAACCGGTCGGTGGACTGTCGGGTGCCAGTATCGCTTTGCTGCTCGCCGAGCTCGCCACGAGCGAAGCACGACCTGTGGTGTATTTTGCCGAGTCGCAGCAAGCCGCCGACCAGCTCGAGGCGGCGGCACGCTTTTTCGCGCCGCCGGATCTACGCGTCCTGCATTTCCCCGATTGGGAAACCCTCGCCTACGACAGCTTTTCACCGCATCAGGACATCATCTCCCAACGGCTCAGCGTGCTGGCCGAACTGCCCGCGCTCGAGCGCGGCTTGCTGATTGTGGCGGCACAATGCGCCTTGCACCGTCTGCCACCGGTCGAGTACGTCTCCGCACGTTCGATTTCGCTGACCGCCGGGGCGACGCTCGACCTCGACGGATTCACGAATCGACTGGTCGCTACCGGTTATGCGCGTGTTCCCCAGGTCACGGAGCATGGTGAATTCGCCTTGCGCGGTGCATTGCTAGACGTATTTCCCATGGGGGCAGAGGCCCCGATTCGTGTCGATTTGTTCGACGACGAAATCGAGACGCTGCGGTTCTTCGATCCCGAAACCCAGCTTTCTGGCGACGAGACACCGGGTGTGGTTTTGCTGCCGGGGCGTGAAATTCCACTCGACAAAGAATCGGTCAGTGGCTTTCGTCAACGATATCGCGAGCGCTTCCCGGAGGGCGCACAGTCGCAGGTCTATCGAGACGTCTCTGCCGGAAACGCACATGGCGGCATCGAGTACTACCTGCCGCTGTTCTATGACACCACGAGCAACTTACTCGACTACTTGCCAAAACGTGTTTTGCTCGCGAGCAACTCAGACACGAACCCTTCGATCGATGCAGCGTTCGAACAGGCAACAGAGCGCTTCGAGGTGTTGAACGTGGCCGAAGAGCGCCCTCTGCTGCGCCCGGATGAGGCCTTCTTCACGCCGACCGAATGGCGTGGTCGTATTTCAAGCTATCAGCAACTGAGCCTGTCCCGCGAGAAGCCCCTGGAGGGCATCGACGCTATGGCCCGACCGCTACCGCCCATCGCGATCGGCGCAGCGCAACAAGACGCAGCGCAGCCATTTTTGCGGTTCGTCAATGACCGCCAGCGCGCGGGCCGCGTTTTGCTCGTCGCAGAGTCGCCCGGCCGTCGTGAAGCACTAGTAGATTTGTGCCGAGACCTCGATCTGAAACCCGCAACGGTGGCGAATTGGCAATCGTTCCTCGCCAGCGACGCTTCACTGGCAGTCACCGTTGGGGACATCAATGAGGGCATGACACTGCCGAGCGAGCCGGCGCTCTCGTTGGTCACCGAACAGGCGCTCTACGGTCAGCGCGTTCGAGCACGCCGAAGACGACGACGCGGTCAACGTGACCCCGAGGCCGTGATCCGGCAATTGAGTGATTTGTCGGTCGGCGCTCCCGTTATTCATGAAGCGTACGGCGTTGGTCGCTATCTCGGCCTGCAGACGCTGACGGTCGGCGATATCACCAATGAGTTTCTGACCCTGGAGTATGCGGGCGGCGATAAGCTCTACGTCCCGGTGCATGCACTTCAATTGATCTCGCGCTACACCGGTGCATCGCCCGACAAAGCGCCGTTGCATCGACTCGGTACAGACCAATGGCAGCGCGCACGCAAAAAGGCAGCCGAAAAGGCCCGGGATGTCGCCGCTGAACTTCTTGACGTGTACGCGCGACGTGCAGCACGTAAGGGTGTATCCATGCATACACCGCAAGCCGACTACCGACAGTTCAGTGCTGAGTTCCCGTTCGAACTGACCGAAGATCAGGCCGCCACGGTGGATGCGATTCTGAAAGACATGCAGGCCGGCACACCCATGGATCGCGTCGTCTGCGGCGATGTCGGATTTGGCAAGACCGAGGTTGCGCTGCGCGCCGCCTTCGTCTGTGCGCAAAACAGCCGTCAGGTCGCCGTGCTGGTACCGACAACGTTACTCGCACAACAGCACTACCAGACGTTCGTCGACCGCTTCGCCGATTGGCCAGTGCAGGTTGCACTTTTGTCACGGTTTCGATCCAAAAAAGCCGTCGATGAGACGCTAGAGGGCATGCGAAACGGCACCATCGATATCGTGATCGGAACTCATAAACTCCTCGGACACACGCAAAGCTTCAAGTCACCAGGACTCGTGATCATCGATGAGGAACATCGTTTCGGCGTACGACACAAGGAGGCCCTTAAGTCTCTGCGCTCGGAAATCGATGTTTTGACGCTCACAGCAACACCGATTCCTCGCACCCTTAACATGGCACTTGGTGGACTGCGCGAACTCTCGCTAATCACCACGCCCCCTGCCGACAGACTTTCCGTCAAAACCTTTATCAGCCGCTGGAACGATGGGTTGATCCGCGAGGCATGTCTTAGAGAAATTCGCCGCGGCGGACAGGTCTATTTTGTCCACAACCGGGTCGAGGACATCGAGAAAATCGCCAGCGACATTCGCAAGCTTGTGCCGGAAGCAACCGTCGGCATCGGACACGGCCAGATGAGTGAGCGCGAACTCGAGCAGGTGATGTTTGATTTCTATCACCGCAATTTCAATGTGTTCATCTGTACGACGATCGTGGAAAGCGGCATCGATGTACCGACCGCCAACACCATCATCATCAACCGCGCCGATCGATTCGGCCTTGCCCAGTTGCATCAGCTGCGCGGGCGAGTCGGTCGGTCACATCACCGCGCCTATGCGTACCTCATAACGCCACCTCGGAACGCGATGACAGCGGATGCCATCAAGCGACTGGACGCGATTGAATCGCTTGAGGATCTCGGCGCTGGATTCGCACTCGCGAGTCACGACCTTGAGATTCGCGGCGCTGGCGAGCTGTTGGGTGAGGGTCAGAGCGGGCAAATCCAGGAAATTGGTTTCGCCATGTACACCGAGCTTTTGACCACCGCCGTTCAGGCGCTGCGCGAGGGCCGCGAACCCGCGTTCGATCAACCGTTGAATGCGGGCGTCGAAATCAATTTGCACCTGCCAGCTTTGCTGCCCGAAGACTACGTGCCCGATGTCCATCTCCGGCTGATGCTATACAAGCGTCTGGCCAGTTGCACCGATGAGGCCCAGCTTCGGGAGTTACAAATCGAACTGATCGACCGGTTTGGCCTCCTGCCGGACGCCACACGGTTGCTGATCGATATCACGCGGCTCAAGCAGAAGGCGCAAGCGCTCGACATTGTGAAGATCGACGCGAATACGCAAAACGGCTTCATTAGGTTTTCTGCAGAGCCGTGCATCGATCCGATGAAGCTCATCACACTGGTTCAGAAGCAGCCCGACCGCTACAAACTCCAGGGTGCGGACAAGCTGACGTTCCGACGCGAGATGCAAACCGGACCGGACCGAGTGGCTGTCCTCGAACGGTTGCTACAGCGTCTGACACCGGAATAGTCGTCGCTGAGGTAAACTGCCGCGATGCGATACTTCAAAATGCCTTTTCTCTGGAGTCTGGCTGCACTGTTGGCTACGACGTCGGTTTGCGACGCCCAGGTTTCCGTTGAGATTCCCGAGGACTTAGCGCGAGTCGAAGACGAAGCTGCCGAACCGATTCCCGAATTCGAGATCGAGGTGATCGTATTTGAGTATGTCGGCGGCGCAGTCGGCGCACGGGAGGACTGGGCGTACATCGACACGGGACGCGCCGAGGTTCAGGCGGAGCTCGAAGCACAAAGAGTCGAGGAGGATCGCTTGCAAGCGATCCTGAATGGTACGTTCAACGAGTTTCCCGAAACTCTCGCACAGCCTGAACCCGAGGAGCCGCAAACCGCGGAAGGCTTGTTAGCAGACGAACAAGTGCCGCTCGGCGAGGACGGCCTACCGATACCTCTGGAAGACGACAAGCCGCTGATCTGGACACTGCTTGAGGAAGAAGAGCTCGACCTGGCCGAGGCCTTCGAGCGGATGCGCAATAGTCGCGATTACAAACCGCTTATACACGCCGGCTGGCGCCAACCCGTCTATGGCAAGGCAGACGCTACCACGCTGGCACTCGAGCGAATCGCAGACGTGCCTGATGAGCTGAGCGCCGAAGCGAGCATCTACGTCGAGCGCTTTCTACACTTGACGCTAGACCTCGAGTTGGCAAAACCTTCCGCCGATAGCCTCGGCAGCGTCATCTACAGACTCGATGAGCGGCGGAAAATGCGCAGTGGCGAAACCCATTTCTTTGATCACCCGCGCTTTGGTGCCATCGCCATCATCAACAAACCCGAGGTGGTCGAGGTCGAGTTCTAAGGTGTGGGCCAGGGCCTTACTTAAGCGAAGATTGTTTGTCCGCCTTGCCGGATTCTTCTAGCGACGGATACAGCGTAACGACACCTTCAGGGGCATCCAGCTGAGCGCGAGCTTGTTCGAGCATGGCGGTAGCGTCGTCTTCGTTGCGGGGTACACGACTACAAACGCCGACCGTGACGCCAAGATGGCGACCCACTGGTGACTTGGGGTGATGGATTGCCAAAGCCTGGATATCGCTCGCAATCGCATCAGCGAATTTGCGTGCCGACGGTGCGCTCGTGCTGTGAATGAGTACGGCCAGCTCGTCGCTTGCAACGCGCGCTGCGGTATCGCCAGCGCGCTGCAGACGACGGCGAACACTATGTGCAATTCGCTTCAGCGCCGAATCACCCGCATGTTGCCCGAAGGTCTCGACGTAGCTCTCGAACGCATCGATACGGAACACGATCACCGAAAGCCACGACTGCTCGCGCGCTGCGATCGCGGCGTCGCGTCGAAGCAGCGCGATCCAGGGGTCTTGCTTGAGGAACACGGTGACCGAATCGCTGGGTAGCGTATTCAGTGACGCGGTGGTTCCCGTCGCCGCTTCGCTCACCGAAGTGACCTGGAAGAACACAATACGCAGCGGAGATCCGGATTCTGCGAGCATCACCCGTCCGGACACCTGCTGATCAGGCGTCTCTTTCCCGGCGATCACGGCCGAGAACTCGGTCTGTGGTCTAACCTCACTCGCAGAATCAATCGCCGTGATTACACCACTCCCACCAATCTTGCTGAGCAGAGGTGCCGCATCTTGTCCGCAGACCTGACCTGATGGCAGATCCAGAGCTCGCAGAAACGCTGGGTTGAAGTAAACGATTCGCCAGTTATCGTTGCGAACATCAACAAGACAGACCGGCGACGGTTGGCCGTCGATCATGTTTCGGAGGATGCTCTTGGACGGTAGCTTCACGGATATCGGCTGCAATTCGATTCGAGACATTATGTGTAGCAGCGCCAAATCGAAAAATCGAGCGCAGAGGCCTGAAAATGCTAACTAAATCACCCTTTTGGGTCGAAAAACGCCGCCAGCAGCCGATCGGCACGATCACGGGCCGCATGCATGGCGGCGGTCAGTTGAGCATGAATATCGCCGTCCCCTTGACCCGCCGCTTCGTTGACGATCAGTGCAAGGCATGCATAAGACAGACCCAACTCACGGGCAATTGACGCTTCCGGCATGCCGGTCATGCCGATGACTTCCACACCATCACGCGCCAACCGGGCCACCTCCGCCGCAGACTCAAGACGAGGACCTTGAGTGGCGCCGTAAACCCCATCCAGAGCCAGTGGGACCGACGCGGTCTTCGCGGCGGCGGCAATCTGCGCTCGCAGCGCGTCATCATAAGGTTTCGTGAAATCGATGTGCTCGAGCGGTCCGGACACCCCATCTCGCACGCTGTGCACTCGCCCCCAAGTGTAGTCAATGATCTGATCCGGGAGCAGCAAGCCGCCAGGCGCTACTCGTTGGCCGATGATCCCCACAGCGTTCAACGCAATGACGTGAGTGGCGCCAACATGAGCCAGCGCGCTAAGGTTCGCGGCGTAGTTCACACGATGCGGCGCAATCTGGTGACCTTCACCGTGCCGCGGGAGAAACCACACCTGCGATTCACGAATGCGCAATCGGCTCAGTGGCGCAGACGGCTCGCCGAAAGCCGTCTCCACGGATCGCGTCTCAATTATTGTCGATGCGTCCCGGTCTCCGGTGCCGGTGCCCCCGATAACGGCGTATACAGAGTTCACCAAAGCACGGGATCCGACTCGCGGCCGAGCGCATCGTCCAGTGCGGTGCGGGCCTCCCGCCATTGTTCGAGGGAAGTCAACGCAGAGGTGTCAAACGTCGCCCCGGCGCGAAGTCGCGCCAGACGGCTCATCGACGTCGGATTGAAAACGCCTGATAGATGCCGAACGGCGCGTTCAGCTGCAGCTCGATCGTTGCAAATCAAAACCATGTCGCTGCCCGCATCGAGCGCCAGATCGACTCGGGCTTCGATACTCCCGTAGGCGGCGGTTGCTTTCATGGTCAAATCATCGGAAAACACAGCGCCGTTGAAACCGATCCTGCTGCGCAATTCCTGTTGTTGCCACCATGCCGAGAAACTCGCCGGCATACGGTCGAGCGCCGAATACACGACGTGTGCCGTCATCAATGCAGGAAGCCCCGCCGCAATCATACGTTCGAACACCACGATGTCATCGAACATGTCCGAATACTCTCTTCGGTCGACCGGCAGCTCGTGGTGCGAATCCGCGACCACGGCGCCATGCCCAGGGAAGTGCTTGCCGACTGCCGCCATACCCGCCTCTTTCATGCCTTGCATCATGCGTGTGGCGAGTGCGACGACAACATCCGGGTTGCGGTGTAATGACCGATCACCGATGACGGCGCTGACGCCGTAGTGAAGATCGAGCACCGGTGCGAAGGACAAATCGACGCGGCAACTGAGGAGCTCGGCGGCGAGCAGCCACCCAGTCAATCGTGCGAGGTCGAGCGCTCGCGTGGGATCCTGACGGTACAACAAGCCGAACCAGCCGAGCGGTGGCAAGGTGGTAAATGGCGGGCCGAACCGTTGTACACGTCCACCCTCCTGATCAACCGCAATCAATAATTCCGGCGACCTGAGCTCTTTTATTTCATAATTTAAATCAATTAGTTGCTCTACTGATTTAAAATTTCTTCTGAAAAGAATAACGCCTCCGACCGCAGACTCGGAGAGCAAATCCCGATCGGCTGGGCTCAAAGCTACGCCCTCGACATCGATCATCAAAGGCCCCAGCGGCATCAGTCGACGACTCGATCAAACACGGCGATAGACTCAACGTGCGCTGTGTGCGGGAACATGTTCATGACGCCAGCCTGCAGCAGCTGATAACCCTGCGTTTCGACCAGTAACTTGGCATCGCGCGCTAGTGTCCCGGGGTTGCATGACACGTATACAATCCGATGCGCACCCAACTTTCTGGCGATTTCTGCAAAGTGCTGTGCACCGGCACGGGCCGGGTCCAACAGGATGCGATCCCAATGCTGCGCCATCAGCGCCTCCCAAGAAGCGGGCTCGAATAGATCGGCCGCCGTGAAACCAACGTTATCAATGCCGTTCCTCGCGGCGTTGGCACAAGCGCGCTCCGTCAGTGCTTCTGCCCCTTCTACCCCATGAACGAAGCTGGCCATTCGCGCGATCGGGAGTGTGAAATTTCCGATGCCACAGAACAGATCCAAAACCCGATCCCCCGGCTGCGGATCAAGTAACCGAACCGCATCCAAGACCATCCGCTCATTCATCTCACCGTTGACTTGAACAAAATCATTGGGCTCAAAATCAAGTGCAAGATCGAACTCAGCCAGGTGATAGCGAAGCTGAGGCGCGACAGAACCATCGCGCCGCGCCAATGGTGACAACGAATCAGGGCCACCGGGCTGCAGATAGAACCAGACATCATGGGCTTCGGAGAAACTCGCGAGTTTCTCCAAATCGTCTGCATCGGGTGGATCGAGTACGCGCAGGCAAAGCACCGTCACCGCCTTTTCGCCAGGCGCCAACGGATCACCCACCGCTACTTCAATTTGAGGTAATCGCCGAGCGATGCTGAGCTCACCGATGCAATCAGCTAGCGGACGAATCAATCGATCGACAGGCTCCACGAGCACCGGGCAGTGATCCATATCTGTGATATAGGGTTTGTAGCGCTCGCGGAAACCCACCAACACACGCTCTCGTGCATCGACGTATTTCACACCAAGACGGGCTCGACGACGATACCCCCATGCATTTGCCATTCGCGGCGGGAGCCACGCGGCAGGGCTGACGCCACCCACACGCTCAAGGTTGTCCGAAAGCACCTGCTGTTTTGTCGAGAGTTGAAGCTCCAGACTCATGTGCTGCATCACACAACCACCACAGCGGCCGAAAGCGTCACACCCGGGCGCTATGCGATCGGCACTGGCGGTGATCACCTCATCGCAAACCGCCTCGTCATAGTTCCGCTTGCGTCGTTTGCGGGTCCACTGCACTGTCTCGCCCGGCAAGGCGCCTTCCACGAAAACGGTCTTGCCGTCGCTATCCGCAATCCCGCGACCATCGTGGGTCAAGGCGCGTATCGGTGTGGTTTCCGGTTCGCGCGAGAATCTCGAACGCCTACCCATCCGCTGCACTCCAGGCTGCGCGATAGGCGTTCCAGTGTTCGGCGTCCTGCGTCTGCAGCCAGTCTTTGACTCGCGCGATCTCTCGATCGTAGCCGACGCCATCCAGCCGCCCCCGCATACGTTCAAATCTGAGGTACACAAGGTAAGTATTCATGACGTCGGTTTCGCAGTAATCGCGGATCTGCTGGAGTCCCCCGTCGGCATACACCGAAGCCACTTTGTCACCGCTCATACCCAGCTTGCCAGGAAAGCCCAGCATCACGGCGATATCGTCAAGTGGAGCCCGCGCGCGCGGTTGATACGCTGAGAGTACGTCCATGACGTCGATATGGCGCCAGTGGTAACGCCCAAGATAGCTGTTGTAGCGGAACTCGCGTTGCTGATCGCCATTTTCCCAATAGGTGGTTGCATCGATGCCATGATGAAGCGCTCGATAGTGCAGCACCGGAAGATCAAACCCGGTGCCATTCCAACTGACGAGATCCGGAACAAACCGTTCGATGCCATCGAAAAACCGCTGAATCAGCTCAGCCTCATCGGCTTCAAGCCCGCCAAGGCTCCATACCCGGAAGTCATCAACGCTTCGCAGCGCCACAGAAATTGCGACAATTTTGTGTAAATGCAGGGGCATAAAATCGCTGCCGGACTTCTCTCGCCGCAAAGCCTGCATCGCCGCCAACGCGTCCTGCTCCGGAAGCGCTTCGAGCCCAAAAAGTCGACGACCTGATGCGACATCGGGCACCGTCTCGATATCGAACACCATACAGTGCAACGTCACGCCCTCATCATGATTGCCATGGCGACAACCAGACCCGCCTCGTCGGTCAGGCTCACATGTGCCTCGCCGATGCCGAGTGCTTCGCACTTCGCCTTGCCACGCTCGCTGAAGATGACTAACGGCTTACCAAGCGGGTCGCTGACAACACCCACGTCGCGAATCCACATGCCGTTCGCAAACCCTGTGCCCATCGCTTTCACGCAGGCCTCTTTGGCGGCGAATCTCATGGCAAGAAAACGCACCTTACGACGATAGCGCTCGTAGGCTACGCGCTCCTCATCCAGTAGCAATCGATCGAGCAGATGATCACCAAAGCGTTCGTACGAAGCCTGAATCCGCGAAATCTCGCACACATCGGTACCGATGCCGTAGATCATACGACCTGCCCTCGCGCCTCGATCATCAAACGCTTCATTCGGGTGACCGCTTCCGGTAGTCCGACGAACACAGCGTCAGCAATCAAGCTGTGACCGATATTCAACTCTGTAATCGCCTCAATAGCCGCCACAGGTTGGACGTTATGGATCGTCAATCCATGCCCGGCATGTACTTTTAAACCTTTCGAAAGTGCATATTCCGCGGCTGCCCGCAGCGTTTCCAGATGAGAAGTCACTGCCTCCCCTCTGGCCAATGCGTAGGCACCAGTATGCAGTTCGATCACCGGTGCGCCAGCAGAAACTGTGGCGTCGATCTGATCCCGATCCGGGTCAATGAACAGCGAGGTTCGAATACCTGCGGCGGCAAGTCGCTCAACGGCAGCGGTAACCCGCGGCAATTGGCCAGCCACCTCCAGCCCACCCTCTGTCGTGACTTCCTCACGCCGCTCCGGCACCAGACAACAATCCGCCGGCGCCAGCGACTCGGCGATGCCAACCATCTCATCAGCCAACGCCATCTCAAGATTCACCCGCGTCTGGCTGCTCTCGCAAAGTCGTCGCACATCATGGTCTTGAATATGTCGCCGATCCTCTCGAAGGTGTACAGTAATAGAGTCCGCTCCGTACTGCTCGACCAGCAACGCTGCCATAACGGGGTCGGGATACGATTCACCGCGCGCCTGACGTAACGTGGCCACATGGTCTACGTTTACGCCCAAATCAATTCGTGTCGTCATTGCCTGCTTCCTACCGAGGTGTCCGTTTCGATCAGTCACCCTTATTGTTCTGCCCGGTGGATTGTGTGTGGTGGCGAAGCTCACGCAGCACACGTCGCGTTTGCAAGGGCTTGCCTTCCAGTTGCTGCTCCAGCGCTCGCGCCAGTATAAGTCGCCCGATCTTCCGAGTCTCAGGGTTCTCCCAGTCATCCTCCGCAATTCGAAGCAGATGCCGACCACCAATTAGGCGCTCGTCTTGCGTTCCTGCTGCCGCCAGGCGAGGCCCTGCATCGGGGATCATGTCGTACAAGTATTCGGCGACGACGCGCTGGCCACTGTCGACATCAGTATCCCAGTTGATGCCAAAACCCAGATCAGCCAGAAGATGATTCTCAAATCGGCGCAGCGTCAGATCGACAGGATCTGCGCCAGCGAGACTCGTGACCACCTCACCATAGAGTGCGAACAACTCCGGGTTGGGGTCGTGACGGTGCGTTAACTTGAGGCACAACTCCGACACATAGAAGCCAGCTAGCAGCGCATCGCCAACCAGTCGGACGGTATGTGCGACGTCTCCCTCGACGTCGGTGAGTGTCCCGAGCTCACCCCTCGAGGTCCACGAGAGGCGTAACCCTGAGAAGGGCTGCAACAGGCCCCGGTGCCGATGCTTCGGTCGCTTGATGCCCTTTGCGACCAGGCTCACTCGCCCATAATGCTCAGTCAGGCACTCAATGATCTGGCTTGAGTCGCGAAAGTCACGACGGTGCAGCACCCACGCTCGGTCAAGACGGACGCGCTCCAACGTCAGTCACCCATATCGAAACCCAGGCGATTCAGGTCTTGCTCGCTATCCGCCCAGTTATCGCGCACCTTCACCCACAAATCGAGATGGATCGACTCACCCAACATGCGTTCGATTTCACGCCGCGCAGAGCTGCCAACCTGCTTGAGGTTGTGTCCGCCTTTGCCCACCACGATGCCCTTTTGCGAGTCCCGTTCAACAAAAATAATGGTGTTGATCTCGAGCTTCCCATCGTCGCGACGCGCCATGCGCTCGGTTTGCACCGTCAACCCGTACGGCAATTCCTGCCGCAAACGTAAGGTCAGTTTTTCACGGACGATTTCCGCCATACGAAAAGACTCGCCTCGATCGGTGAGCATCTCGTCCGGAAACATCGCCGGCGACTCTGGCAATAGCGGCACGATCTCATCACGAAGCAAATCGGTACCCGTACCTTTCAATGCTGAAATCGGAATGGCCGCATGAAGATCGCGCTGCGAATTCATCTGCTCCATGAACGGCAGCAGGCGACGTTTATCGGCGAGTTGATCGATCTTGTTAATGACAGCAATCACGGGCACTTTGACCGACTCAAGCCTACTGGCTACGGTCCGGTCTTCTGCAGTGAATCGTCCCGCCTCGACCAGCCACAACACAACCTCAGCGTCAGACAGTGCACTGATCGCCGAGCGATTCATAACCCGATTAATCGCCTTCTTTTGACCGATGTGTAAACCGGGTGTATCGATGAAAACAACCTGCGCGTCGTCACCTGTATCCACCCCCAGAATTCGATGTCGCGTGGTTTGTGGGCGCGGACTGACGATCGACACCTTAGTGCCAACGTAGTGGTTCATTAGCGTCGACTTGCCGACATTCGGTCTTCCGACCACGGCAACAAAACCGGCACGATACCCAGCGGCGTCACGGAACTGTTGCACTACGCTTCTCCCAGTTGCTGCAGGACGGCGCGTGCCGCCGCTTGCTCCGCGGCCCTGCGACTACTGCCGATCGCTTCACAACTTTGCTCATCGTGTGTGATCGAACAACGCACTACGAACTCCCGATTGTGGTCGGGACCTGCCGACGACACCAACTCATACTCCGGCAAGGCGTAACCCCGGCCCTGTAGCCATTCCTGCAGCTCCGTCTTCGGATCCTTAGCCGCATCCGAAAGACTCAGGGACTCAAGGCGCGCAGCAAAGACTCGGTGTATGACCTGTTCCGTTGACGCATACCCACCATCCAGAAACACTGCGCCCAAAAGCGCTTCAAATGCGTCGGCAAGAATCGAATCCCTTCTCGCCCCACCCGACTTGAGTTCACCACTACCCAGCGCAATGCGCTCACCGAGATTCAGCCCTTTCGCCAACTCGGCAAGCGATGCATCACGCACGAGTACAGCGCGCAGTCGGCTGAGGACGCCTTCATCAGCATGCGGGAACCGCTGGACGAGCTCATGTGAGATGACTGTGTCCAAGACCGCGTCACCCAGGAATTCCAGTCGCTCGTTGCTGCGTCCTCGTGCACTGCGGTGATTGAGCGCCCGCTGCACAAGCGACACATCACGAAACTCGTAGTCGATCTGCTCGGTCAGGTCACCGAAAGGGGCATTCAACGGACGATCGACGCCTGGTGCTTGAAATCAACCGCGAACGAGACGTTCGCCATATAGCCGACCTTGTTAGTGTAGCTCACTGAAATGTCGTATCCGGAGCTGGTTTTGGTGAACTCAACATCGCGGAAGCTGATGACACGGACACTTTCGATATCGAATCGCTTTTCCAGACCGTTCTGTACATCGCGCCTTGAGAAATCCGTTCCGGAGAGTTCGTCTTCAAGGCTCGCAAATGCACCCTTGATTTTCATGTCTTCCATATAGACAGGAAAGAGTCTTAGTCCGGCATAGACAAACATCGCGATGAAGGCCACCAAGATAATGAGGCCCAAGGTCGTCATACCCTGCTGCTGATGTCTCGTGCATGCTGCTTGTTTGTTCATGATTTCCCGACGCCATGAAGCCTGCGAAGATTTTATTGTATCTTATCGCCGATTCGAGACCATCGAGGCATGTCCCAAAGTTTCCAACTCATCCAAATACGAGTTGCGCGCCCGACGAGGTTGGCTGATGGGATACAACCGATCTCCGGGAACCTGCTGTCTCGACTGCGATCACGGTTGTCGCCCATCATGAAATAGCAGTCATCACCCACGGTGTACTCGAATCCAAGACCGATCGGGCTCTGCAAGAGAATCGTGTGATCCTCGGTACCGAATGTTTCTGTGAATACAAAGCCGCGATTACTGTCGTTTTGAAACTCACCAAACTGCTCGAGGCCGACGGTTTCACCGTTGACGGTGAGTCGCTGATTCTCGTAGCTAATTTGATCACCCGGTACACCGATCACCCGTTTGATGAAATTGACGTTAGGCTCTCCGGGCTTCCGGAATACCGCAACGTCACCGCGCGCCGGTGCGCCTGTTTCCAAGATCAGCGTGTTGGATACCGGCAGTCGCAGCCCGTAACTGTACTTACTGACTACTACGAAATCGCCGATGAGCAGATTGGGTAACATCGACTCCGATGGAATTCGGTATGGCTCAAAAATGAATGAGCGCAAGACGAGGATCACCGCCAATACAGGGAAGAAGGCCCGGGACACATCGACGACTATCGGCAACTCCGCACCCGCTCCACCGGCAGCTTCACGGCGCTCGCGCAGATACCACTTATCGAGCGCGACAATTGCACCGGTGCCGAAAGTGAGCACCACAAACACCAGTGGCAGATTGACCCATTCAGGAAACATCAACCAAGCTCCGCGCTATCCATCAACCTTGAGTACCGCCAGAAATGCCTCCTGGGGGATCTCCACTGAACCGACTTGTTTCATGCGACGTTTGCCGGCCTTTTGCTTTTCGAGCAATTTTCGCTTCCTACTTACATCGCCGCCATAGCACTTCGCCGTCACATTTTTCCTCAACGCCTTAACCGTACTGCGCGAGATGATCTGATTGCCGATCGCAGCCTGAATCGCGACATCAAACATCTGGCGTGGGATCAGCTCGCGCATCTTCTCGACGAGCTCGCGACCACGAGACTGCGCACGATCACGATGTACGATGATCGACAACGCATCCACTCGATCACCATTAATCAGAATATCCAGCCGCACCAGATTGGCCGCCGCATAGCGCGCAAACTGATAGTCGAACGATGCAAAGCCACGACTGACCGATTTAAGGCGATCAAAGAAATCGAGCACCACTTCAGCCAAGGGCATGTCATAGTCGATAGACACCTGGCCACCCAGGTACTGCATCCGCGTCTGGACACCACGTTTTTCGATGCAGAGTTTGATGACCGATCCGACGTGAGCCTCTGGTACCAGAATCGAGGCACTGATGATCGGCTCGCGAAGCTCATTGATCTTGCTCGGCTCGGGCAGACTGGATGGATTGTCAACATAGACAAGCTCGCCCGTCGTCGTTTCGATCTGGTAAATCACAGTCGGCGCGGTTGTAATCAGCTCAAGCTCGTACTCGCGCTCCAATCGCTCCTGCACGATCTCCATGTGGAGCATGCCAAGAAAACCACAGCGGAATCCAAAACCGAGCGCCGCTGACGATTCGGGCTCGAAATGCAGCGCAGCGTCGTTCAGCCTGAGCTTCTGTAAGGCCTCTCTGAACGTCTCGTAATCATCACTCGAAATCGGGAACATGCCCGCGAAAACCTTGGGCTGTACCTGTTTGAAACCCTCAAGAGGAGCCGCCGCCTGTGCTCGCTCGTGGGTCAGGGTATCGCCAACAGGCGCCCCTTCGATTTCTTTGATCCCTGTAATGACAAACCCTACTTCCCCAGGCGTAAGTACCTTGTCGTCCGTCATCTTGGGTGTGAACCGGCCGAGGCGGTCAACGATATGTGCGCCACCTGTCGACATAACACGCACTTTGTCGCCCTTGTTCAGCGTGCCCTGGACGATTCGGACCAAGGACACCACACCCACGTAGTTATCGAACCAGCTGTCGATGATCAACGCCTGCAAAGGCGCTTCAGCGTCGCCTTCGGGCGCAGGAATGTCGCGGACAATTCGCTCCAACAGATCTTTTACGCCGAGTCCGGTCTTCGCGCTGACCTCGCTGGCATCGGTGGCATCAATGCCGATGATCTCTTCAATTTCTCGAGAGACCCGTTCCGGCTCTGCGGCAGGAAGATCAATTTTGTTGAGCACGGGCAAGACTTCAAGACCCTGGTCGATCGCCGTGTAGCAGTTGGCAACGCTCTGCGCCTCAACGCCTTGAGCCGCGTCGACCACCAGCAGCGCGCCCTCACAAGCCGATAGCGAACGAGACACCTCATACGAGAAATCTACGTGTCCGGGTGTGTCGATGATATTCAGTTGGTAGGTTTGGCCATCGTCCGCGACATAGTGCAGGGTCACGCTCTGCGCTTTGATGGTAATGCCACGCTCGCGCTCGATATCCATGCTGTCCAGCACTTGTTCAGCCATCTCCCGCTGCTCGAGACCACCGCACATCTGAATAAACCGATCCGCAAGCGTCGACTTGCCGTGATCAATGTGCGCAATGATGGAAAAATTCCGAATGTTTTGCATGGGGATGGATTCAACGCGGTTGGGCGTAGTCATTATAGTCTTTGATCGTGCGAAAACGAGCGAATGTGTTCCCGTCTTCGTAGTCGCCGAACCCTACTCCGCGGGCTGCAGGCTGCGTAGAAAGGCATAAAGTCGAACCGTGTCCAGACGGCCCTCGCAGATCTCGATATCACCGGCGGTTAATACCGGGACCCGAGCACTATACCGCTCCTGCAGCTCGGAATCCGTGTCGATATCGACGACGCTCACATCACATCGTCCGCGCGCAATTGGCAGCAGCATTTCGATTAGCGCTTCGCACAGGTGACACCCCTGACGCGAGTACACAATTAGCTGAGCCGTCAATGGATCACCAGGTTTGGCCGTTTGGAGCCTCGGGTCAAAAAGCGTGCCGCCAGTGTTGCAATCAAAACGCCGGCGAGTCCGCTTACGGCGGTCAATGCATCACCAGCGCCCGACAGACTGGCAACCGATGCGCCCGCGAGCAACCCTGCGAGCGGAATGCCGTAACCTGTGATTGCGGCAAGCCTTATATCCCGTGCATTGCACCTCAACGACAACTGTTTGCCGGGAACGGTGTCCGGCGGTACAGCACTTCTCGGCAGTGTGAGAACCCGCTTTCGTGACCATAGCGCCGCGCCGCAACCACGTCCTTCGATACACGGCGTGCACGTTGTGCCGGGCGTTATCAGGAGACGGACGTTCTGGTCGTCGACTTCATCGACAATCGCGCGGGTTTCGATCACTCGGTGGCCACCGGCTCAGGCGTATCGAGCGCAGTGATCTGCTGGTCCGCTTGCTCCGCGAGCATACGCAGTGTGTTGAGCGGGACTTCTCCGACCAGCGTCATCGTCTGATTGCCCACAGACCTCTGGTAGCTATGAGTCGCGCCCATCTTCCCATGTTTGCCGCTGGTGCCGCTCGAACCTGCAGCCACAAATACGGATACCGTGGCGATGCCGTCGGAATACTCAAAACGTCGTACGGTGCGGCCATTGACCTGAACCATCTCACCCCGGGGTCCTCTCAGAGTGAACCCGGAAGCGCTATCGCCCTCGACGACGACCTCCCCGGGTGAAGCGGACAGCGTGTTCGCTGCTCTTTGCACCGAGCTTTCGGAGTACTTATCGGCAAGCTCCGATGGACTTGCATGGATTACCTGAAATTCCGAATCGTCGATATCACTAATCAATGCGGACTTTGGAATTTCGACACCGATTTGCACATCAGTGAAACGGACCTCCTCGACTACACGTTTGCCGTTCAGAAGCTGCATACGCAACGGCAACAGTGTCTCGGCATCGACCCAGAGACTGTGGCCGTAGCGGAACGCATCTTTCGGACGGATGAAAAAACGTTTGGCTTCGCGGCCGGCGACTCGATCCGTGCCTAGCGATACCAGCTCATAAAACCGACCGACGTTTTCCGCAACCACGGGAAGACGCGTAAACGCATTCGACGCACCTGCTGTCTTATCGATGAACTTGAGTTGTCGATTCGGATAGAGACAGACGAGTTCGTTACCTACACGGACGATCTCACGTGGCTCGCCATCCATTGAAACAAGCTTTTCCATCGATACGCCATCGTTGTTGAGATGCGCGACATGCAAGGTATACAAACGACCGTCCATCGAGCGAACGAGCGTTCCCTCGTAGTCGAGAGTCTGCATGGCATCGTTGATTTGCTGCAACAGTGGCACCGGCTCGGACTGCGCGCGGGCCGACCCTGACAAGAGCGTTAGCCCGGCCAAAATGCCAAAGATGAGTCGCGAATGGGCGATCACTGCTCTGCCACCTCACTCGCAGCTTCTGCCTCGGGCGATGTATCCGCTGATTCAAGCAACCCCTGTCCGACAGAGCTCGCATCGAGCATCGGAATCGCAGCGCCCGGTACGAGCGTACGACGGGTCGCAGAGTGATTCATCACATAGCCGGCGAGCTCCGGATCGGCGATTACCAATCGTGACGGCGCTACTTCAGCCGGCACAATGTAATCGACTTGCGGCTCGGCTGCTGCGTTACGAGGGGCAACCTCAGCGGACTGTTCGGCGAGCACCGCTTGTTCGTTAAAACCACCATCCATCCAACTCAGGGCCAGCGTCGCTACGCCCAGTGTCAATGCCAGGCCACCCGCTGCACGCATCCACGGCGGCATTCCAGAGCGCTGCGCACCGGCGTTGTACGCGACCCGGGCACTGGGCTCGGTACCATTCGTGTTAACACCTGCACGAACACGATCAACGAACCCGTCATCGGCAGACAACGGTTCACCGCGCATCACTCTACCGATGTTCATCAACGTACCTGCGTAACTCCTGAGCTCATCATCGCGACCCAGACGCCTCACCAGCAATTCTGCTTCGTTACTATCGAGTTCACCGTCTACGAATGCGGAGACTTGTTCACGCAACTCACTGTTCATCGATTCATCACCATTAGTCATCCCGTTTCACGCATCGGGGCGTGCTGATCTTCTTCTTGTTGTTCCAGCGGTACATTCACTTCCCTAGCTCCTGAGCTGAGACGCCGCCTGTGATGGCTCCGCCATCGCGTCGATACCCTTGTTGATGGCTTCGCGAGCCCTAAAAATCCGCGAACGCACCGTACCGACCGGGCACTCCATCGCCTCAGCGATTTCCTCATAGCTCATACCGTCCAACTCACGTAAGACGATTGCTGTACGCAAGTCCTCGGGCAACGCGGCAATCGATTCGCCGATTTTCTGCTGCATCTCGTCTTTCATGGCGACCGCCTCGGGGGAGTCCTCACTACGCAGGCGCTCATGCACCTCGTAGTAATTCGGATCCTGAAGATCGAGGTCATAGTCCATCGGTCGTCGCTTTGCGGCCACGAGGTAATTCTTCGCTGTGTTGACGGCAATACGGTAAAGCCAAGTGTAGAAAGCACTGTCGCCCCTGAACCTCGGCAAGGCTCGGTACGCTTTGATGAAAGCGTCTTGAGCAACGTCGAGTGCTTCGTCCTGGTCGCGAACATATCGAGAGACCAGGTTGACAATCTTGTGCTGGTACTTGAGCACCAGCAGATCGAACGCACCGTTGTCGCCTTGCTGTACTCGCTTTACCAATAGTCGGTCGTTTGCTGTCGAGCCCATACGGGCATGCCTCTTTCCGGCGGCGGTTCACCCACCCATCTCTATGACCTACCGTGAGAACGAAAGTTCTGCGGCTATTATCGAAACCTCGGTCGCCCTTCAGCGATTCTCCACGACTTCTATCGTCCTGAATTTACTACAGATTTCATTCTGATTCAGCGAGTCTGCGTAACCCCCACTGATGCTGCAATGCACACCATGATCCGGAATTCTGACTCTGGAGCAGGTAACAGCGCACTTTTCGACCCTCAACACCCAGATCGAGGACTGCAAAACTCCCGAATAGTCTGGAGTTTGAATGCATAAAGACTCCGACGGGCTGGGTACCTTCGGCGAACAAAGCTGACCACTCGCCGTGATCGAAAACCAGACCGGTAGGTGGCTCAGGCTGGCGGAACACGACCCAACACTCGACAAGTGTCAGCGTGAACAAGGTTGCAAGCATGAGACTTCGCTCCAAAGCGGCGGGCGCTTGAATAACTGTCGCGGTGCCGAGCACTGACAGCCACGCCCAAATCAGTGTGAGACCAAGTTCACGTGCGAATCGAAGAGGAACGAGCGTTATCAAGAATGTCGCGCACCAGTGCAGCGGTAGACTCCGAGTCCGGAATCACGCCTTTCACCAAATACGCATAAATCTCAGGATCCTGAGCCTCGAGCAACGCAACAAATTCTGCCTGCCGCACAGAATCTGCCGACTCATACCGCTGCTCAAGAAACGCAAGCAGCAGCTGATCGAGCTCGCGCATACCGCGCCGGCAACGCCAGCGCAGTGCCTTTAAGTTCACATCCAAACCGAACTCAATGACGGCGCTTGGCCATCATCTTCTTGGTCTCAGCGATAGCCTTCGCCGGATTCAGACCTTTGGGACAGGTCTGGGTGCAGTTCATGATCGTGTGGCAACGATACAAACGGAACGGATCCTCAAGATGGTCAAGTCGATCCCCGGTCGCATCGTCGCGGCTGTCGACCAACCAACGATAGGACGCCAACAAAGCAGCCGGCCCCAAATACCGATCGCTGTTCCACCAGTAGCTCGGGCAGCTTGTCGAGCAGCACGCGCACAAAATGCACGCTGACGGCTCATTGATCAGCTCCTGATCTTCCTTCGTCTGCAACCGCTCAGAGTCTGGCGGCGGCGGCGTTTTGGACTGCAGCCACGGCTTGATCGAGGCGTACTGCGCGTAAAAATTGGTGAGGTCAGGCACAAGGTCTTTGATGACAGGCATGTGCGGCAATGGATAAATCCGAACTTCATCACCGATGTCTTCAGCTGCCTTGATACAAGCGAGAGTATTTCCCCCACCCACGTTCATAGCACAGGACCCGCAAATCCCTTCGCGACAGGAACGACGGAACGTCAACGTCGGATCGATCTCATTCTTAATCTTGATCAACGCATCGAGAACCATCGGTCCGCACGTGTCGGAGTCGACATCGTAAGTGTCCATGCGAGGCGCAGCGTCTTTGTCTGGATCGTATCGATAGATGACGTAACGGCGGACATTCGTAGCGCCTTCCGGTGCTGGGAAATGACGGCCCTCGGTTGGGCGGCTGTTCTTCGGTAGTCGAAACTCTGCCATGTCGTGCTCCTCGGTCGCGTAACCGCGGTCTCCTAGTAAGTTCTCGCTTTAGGTGGAATTGCCTCCACCTCATCGGTCAACGTCTGGCTGTGTACCGGGCGATAATCGATCGAGATACCATAATCCTCGTCAGTCCAGGCGAGCGTGTGCTTCATCCAGTTTTCGTCATCGCGATCCGGATAATCCTCACGCGCCTGCGCACCACGACTCTCGTGGCGATTTTCAGCAGAGTAGACCGTCGACATCGCATTGATCATGAGATTCTCAAGCTCCATCGTCTCGATCAAGTCTGTGTTCCAGATCAGCGAACGATCGGCCACCTTGACCTGTTCGATGCTGGCTGCAGTTGCCTTCATCTTCTCGATGCCCTCTTGGAGGAGCGACTCCGTGCGGAACACGGCTGCATGGCGCTGCATCGTTTTCTGCATTTCCAAACGGATTTCGGCCGTACCGCGCTCACCGTCTGCATGACGCAGCTTGTCCAGTCGAGATACGGCGTAGTCGCCGGCGCTCGCCGCCAGTTCCGGTTGCGCGGCGCCCGGCTTCATGGTCTCGGCACAGAATCGTGCAGCACCGCGTCCAAACACCACGAGGTCCAGAAGCGAATTCGAACCAAGACGGTTGGCACCGTGCACCGATACACAACCCGCCTCCCCAATAGCCATCAGCCCGGGGACTATGTGCTCCGGATCGCCGTCCTTGAGCGTGACCACCTGACCGCGATAGTCCGTCGGGATACCACCCATGTTGTAGTGCACAGTCGGCAATACCGGAATCGGGTCCTTGTTGACGTCAACGCCAGCGAAGATGCGGGCGGTTTCGGCGATGCCCGGCAGCCGCTCATCGATCACCTCCGGCCCGAGGTGTTCGAGATGTAGATGGATGTGGTCCTGTTCGGGCCCAACACCTCGTCCTTCCTGGATCTCAACCGTCATGGAACGGCTGACTACATCGCGGGATGCCAGATCTTTCGCGTTGGGTGCGTATCGTTCCATGAAACGCTCGCCTTCGGAGTTGGTCAGGTATCCACCCTCGCCACGCGAGCCTTCCGTGATCAAACAGCCTGCACCGTAAATTCCGGTCGGATGGAACTGTACGAACTCCATATCCTGCAGCGGCAAACCAGCTCTGGCCACCATGCCACCGCCGTCGCCCGTACAGGTGTGCGCAGAGGTGCAAGAGAAATAAGCCCGGCCGTACCCACCGGTCGCCAGAATCACTTTCGCCGCCCGGAATCGGTGCAACGTGCCGTCGGCCAGATTCAACGCAACGATCCCGCGACACTCTCCATCGACCATGATCAGATCGATGGCGAAGTATTCAATGAAGAACTCCGCGTCGTGCTTCAGGGATTGCTGGTAGAGCGTGTGCAACATCGCATGTCCGGTGCGATCCGCTGCGGCGCATGTGCGCTGCGCAGTTCCCTCACCGAAATGCGTGGTCATGCCGCCAAACGGCCGCTGATAAATCTTGCCCGCCTCAGTCCGCGAGAACGGGACACCGTAGTGTTCGAGCTCAATAACCGCCTTCGGTGCCTCTTTGCACATGTACTCGATGGCATCCTGATCGCCTAGCCAGTCTGCGCCCTTGACGGTGTCATACATATGCCAGCGCCAGTCATCTTCGCCCATGTTGCCGAGTGCCGCGCTGATGCCACCTTGCGCAGCTACCGTATGGCTTCGGGTCGGAAATACCTTCGTGACGCAGGCGGTTGTAAATCCGGCCTCAGCCAATCCGAAGGTGGCGCGGAGTCCAGCGCCACCGGCACCGACGACGACAACGTCATAAGTGTGGTCCTGAAATTCGTATTCAGCGGTCATAAATTAGCTACCCAGCGAAATCTTCAGAATGGCGAATACAGCAGCCACTGCCAGCGCCACGTAAGCAAAACGGGTCAATACCAAGGTGACAAGTTTGGTGCCGCCCCGGATGTAGTCCTCGATCACGACCTGCGTGCCGAGTGCCGAGTGAAACAACAGCGTGCCGATAAACAAGAGCAAGAGCACCGAATTGATCGGCGCCGCGACGAACGCACGTGCTGTCTCGTAAGAGTAATCCGGCAACAGCGCCATCGCCGCCACAAACCACAGCGTCAGTGGAATCATGGCAACCGCAGTCAGGCGCTGGTGCCACCAGTGTTCAGTACCTTCTTTGGCCGATCCGAGCCCCAACACTCGACCGATGGGTGATTTCAATGACATCGCCGGCTCCTAAATCAGTGTTGCGTACCACGTAAGTGCGGTCGCGGCCGCACTGACGATCACGACCGCCCAACCGGAGCGAGTCGCCTGCTCCATCTCGAATCCTTTGCCCGCATCCCAGAAGAGATGTCGGATACCGTTTGAGAGGTGATAAAACAGCGCGTAAACGAACCCAGCGATCACGATCTTGCCGAATATCGAACCCAGGATTGCGCCGAACTGATCGTAACTCTCATCGCCGGAAGCGATCGCGATAAGCCACGCCACAAACAACAACGTTCCTGCACTCAAAGCCACGCCGGTCATTCGGTGGAGAATCGACAGCGTCGACGTTATTCGAAATTTATACGCCGACAGATGCGGCGAGAGCGGTCTCGTCTTGGTATTCATTTTGCGGTTTTAGCTTTCCATTGCATGAGCGGTCGTTGTCCCCTACGCCCGTTCATGCCTTTGCGGCGTGCTCAAAAATCGATGCAGCGCCCGTTTTTCTCCCAATCACCAAAGCGCGTCGGCTCCGGGCCGTCGCGCCCACCGATTTCTTTTGGTTGAAGCGTTTCGGAGCTGCTTTCAGTGGACGCTGTAGCAGCTGGTTTGCCGGGGTTTTCCGAGGAATCCTCAGGTACCCACAATTGCGGCTGATTCTCGTTTGCGTTGTTGGTATCCACAGTTGAATTCGTGGATTCCGATGCAATCGTTTCGCGGTTCTCAAGCGTCTTTTCCATGACATCAATTATGCCAGACACCCAAATGACGCGCAGCACAAAACCGGCCTGAAGATACTCGACAGGAACTCGTCAGCAACGCAATATAGAAAGGGTTGGGGAGAAACAGAGCACGGCACAGTATGGACAACAACACCACACCCCTACCCGGCTATTGGCTGGCCCTGGTGCGGTGTTCGGGCAGAGACCGCCTGAGCTTTCTGCAAGGACAATTGACACAGGATGTAGCCGCTCTCAACGCGGAACGGCTCGCTCTGCCAGCCGCATGCTGCGACCCCAAGGGCCGAGTGATCGCCACAATGACGCTGGTGTGGCAGCCCGATGAGATCGTCATGGTCCTGCATCACGAGGTCGCAGAGGCGCTTGTGAAGCATCTTCTTAAGTATCGGCTTCGCGCGGACGTACAACTCGACCTGCACCCTACGCTCTCGGTGACTGCTTCGCTTGCGAAGAACACCGGCCACGAAGTCGCTATGTGGCGCAAGGACACCAACGGCTGGCGCGTCGGCGTGCTACACGAAGAGCTTATCGCGATATCCGACCAACATCGTTATGTCTGTGTCGCTAACGAACGGTGGCAACAACTCAGGCTTGCAGCAGGTGTACTCGACTTGCCACTCGCAAGCTCTGCGCAGTACACCTCGCATATGCTGAATCTCGATCAGATCGGTGCCATCAGCTTCACGAAAGGGTGCTACACCGGTCAGGAGATCGTTGCACGAACAGAACACCGCGGACAGGTGAAGCGGCGCGCGAGCCTGATGCGCGTGCGCACCGACAGACACCTGGGCGTCAGTGCTGGGCAAACCGTACTCGCTGATGGCAGTAAGGTCGGCACGGTGGTATGCAGTGCCGGCCATGTGCTTAGTGCCGTCTGCAACCCTGTCGCAGACCGATCTGCACTCACGCTCGACGATGGACGTGACTTGGTGCAGCTCGACTAAGTCAGACTCAATCAGTCGCTTCTGGGCGCATGTGCGGAAAGAGCAGCACATCACGGATCGACGGGCTGTCGGTTATCATCATCACCAGTCGATCAATGCCAACCCCCAAACCGGCTGCGGGCGGCATACCGTACTCCAGCGCACGAATGTAATCGCTGTCGAAGTGCATCGCTTCATCATCGCCCGCGCCGCGCGCGTCAACCTGGGCCTGAAATCGCTCGGCCTGCTCTTCCGGATCGTTGAGTTCGGAGAACCCATTCGCGATCTCCCGGCCACCAATGAACAACTCAAAGCGATCGGTGAGAAACGGATCATCATCGTTCGAACGCGACAAGGGCGACACCTCGGCTGGGTATGACATCATAAACGTCGGTTGGCGCAAGTTCGGTTCGACCAGTTTTTCAAACAGCTCCAACTGCAATTTACCCGCGCCCCACGCGTCAGCCACTTTGATACCGAGTCCAACCGCCAGTTCCGCGAGATGGTCACGGTCTCGCAGTCTTTGCTCATCCAGGCCTTTTACTGTCGCGCGCAGACTGTCTTCGATCGTAAGGCGCGCGAAAGGCTGACCGAGATCGATCGTGTCCTCCTGCCAGGTCAGGGTCGTCGCCCCAACAATCGCCTCCGCAATACCGCGAAGCAGTGTTTCCAACAGATCAATCAGGTCCTCATAGTCTGCGTAGGCCTGATACAGCTCCAGCATCGTGAACTCAGGGTTGTGCTGCGTCGATAACCCCTCATTGCGGAAATTCCGGTTGATCTCGAATACACGCTCGAAACCACCGACCACCAGACGCTTCAGATTGAGCTCTGGCGCGACGCGGAGAAACAATTCCATATCCAATGCGTTGTGATGCGTAATAAATGGGCGCGCCACGGCACCGCCGGGCGTGGTTTGCATCATGGGCGTTTCCACCTCCATGAAGTCTCTGCCTTCCAGGAACGCTCGGATATATGACACCACTCGCGTGCGTGCTCGGAAAACGGCCCGGCTCTCTTCATTGATGATCAGATCAACGTAACGTTGCCGATAGCGCGTTTCCTTGTCAGATAGCCCATGCCATTTCTCGGGCAACGGTCGCAGTGACTTCGTGACCAACCGGAGCGCATTCACCTTGACGGTGAGCTCATTCGTCCGCGTTCGAAACAACTCACCCTCAGCAGCAACGATATCGCCGATATCCCAGGTCTTGAATTCGGCATACCGACCCTCGGGCAAGGCGTCACGCTGAATGTAAATCTGAAGCTCACCGGATCGATCGGCGAGTTTCGCGAAACTCGCTTTGCCCATAACGCGCTTGACCATCATACGGCCGGCGATCGCAACGCGTACCGGTGTGGATTCGAGAGACTCTGAATCGTGCTCGTCATACTTGGCGATAACATCCTGCGCCAAGTCACTGCGCTCGATATCATTGGGATAGGCAATGCGTTGCTCGCGGATCGCAGTGAGCTTCGATCGGCGCTCAGCGATTAGCTTGTTTTCGTCAATGGTCGTTTCGTCAGACATGTTTACAAACCCTGTTTCAGGCTGGCCTCGATGAAAGGATCCAAAGCACCATCGAGGACCGCTTGCGTATTGCCGGTCTCTACACCGGTTCGCAGATCTTTAATGCGTGACTGATCCAGTACGTATGAGCGGATCTGGCTACCCCATCCAACATCCGCTTTGCTTTCCTCCACAGCTTGCGCCTCTCCCCGCCGCTTCAGCATCTCAAGCTCGTAGAGTTTGGATTGCAACTGCTTCATCGCGGTTGCCTTGTTCTTGTGCTGGGAGCGATCATTCTGACACTGCACCACTGTGTTGGTCGGCAAATGGGTAATTCTCACTGCCGACTCGGTTCGGTTCACGTGCTGGCCACCGGCACCGCTGGCACGGTACACATCGATTCTGAGGTCGGACGGGTCGATCTCAATTTCGAAACTGTCATCGATCTCGGGTGACACGAAAACGGATGCAAACGACGTGTGACGACGGTTGCCAGAATCAAACGGTGACTTTCGCACGAGTCGATGTACACCCGTCTCGGTACGCAACCAGCCGAATGCGTACTCGCCTTCTACTCGAATCGTAGCGCTCTTGATGCCTGCGACCTCGCCGTCCGACGTCTCCACCACCTCAGCACGAAATCCTCGCTGCTCTGCCCAACGCAGGTACATGCGCAACAGCATGCTCGCCCAGTCCTGTGCTTCTGTTCCACCAGCGCCTGATTGAATATCAAGAAACGCCGGAGCCGGGTCTTGCTCGCCCGAAAACATGCGTCGGAATTCGAGACCCGCGACGACCTGCTCGAGTGCAGCGAGATCGCTCTCGATCTCGCTCACGGTATCGACATCTTCCTCGGCCGCGGCTAGCTCAAGCAACTCGAGCGCCTCGTCCAGACCACCGCCAACTCGATCAAGCCCACTGACTACCGACTCAAGGCTGCTGCGCTCCTGCCCAAGTTGCTGCGCTCGCTCAGGTTCGTTCCAAACGCCCGGATCTTCCAGTTCACGACTGACCTCATCGAGACGATCCCGCTTCTCAGCGTAGTCAAAGATACCCCCTGAGCGACTCCGATCGTTCGCGCAAGTTCTCGATTTTCTGTTCGATCTGGTTTGTTTCCATGGCTGAAGCCTGCCAAAAAAGGGGGCGAGTCTAACACGTCACCGAGGGATGCCACTGCTCGATCAACAACTGAGGGCGCCGTCTGCCTTGCCACTCGTTGATATCCAGTCGACAGACGAGATCGACCTTGTCTCCGGGTTCGGGCAACGGATCGCGAACCTGCCCGAATGCGATACCGTCGATCTGTCGACCGTCACGCGACAGGTCCAATTTCAGGTGTCCTGATCCGACGACCCTCGCCTGATCGACGGTGAATGTGCCTTCGAAGAGCGGCTCGGGGAATCGTTGTCCCCACGGGCCGAGGGCCGCCAGACGGTCTGCAAACTCGATACTGAGTCGGTCGCCTTCCAACCCGCCATCGATCTCAAAGGCGGGGTCAAATCGGAAACCGGGGTACAAGCGATCCATCGCGCGATCCAATGCCGCTTTGAAGTCGTCGATGGCGTCGTCGTCGAGCGTTAAACCGGCAGCCATGGCGTGCCCGCCGAATTTCGCGATGATGCCAGGCGACGTGCGATCGACCTCGGCCAGTAGGTCGCGCAGATGCACACCTGGCACCGAGCGCCCTGATCCCTTCAGTTGGCCTGCCGATTCCACCGCGAAGGCGAACACTGGCCGGTGTACTCGATCTTTGATACGTGATGCAACCAGGCCCACGACGCCCTGGTGCCAGTCCCGACGAAACAGAACCTCACAACTTTGCGCCGACGCGTCATTCAGCTCAATGGCCTCCAAGGCTTCGGCCTGCATGGTCGACTCAATATCGCGACGCTGCAGGTTGATGCTGTGTAACTGCTCTGCAAGCAGCCGCGCTTCAGCGGCGTTATTGGTCGCAAGGCACCGTATGCCGAGCGACATATCCTCAAGCCGACCGGCTGCATTCAGTCGTGGCGCGACGCTGAACCCGAAGTCAGCCGCGCGAACATTCCGCGTATCGCGCCCGGCGACAGAAAGCAGCGCGGCAATACCGACGCAACAGTGACCCGCGTTGATTCGCTCAAGCCCCGCATTGACGAGAATTCGATTGTTGCGGTCGAGCGGGACAACGTCGGCGACCGTTCCCAGCGCTACAAGATCGAGGTACTGCGCCGGTACACGGTGCAGTGACGGGTTGTTGAGGACTCGCGCCACCGCTGACATGACAGCAAACGAAACACCAACGCCCGCAAGCATTTTGCTGGGATAGGGGTCTCCGCCCAGGTTCGGATTCACGATCACATTCGCGTCGGGCAAAACGTCAGGGGGCAGATGGTGATCGGTTACAACCACATCGATACCGGCTCGCCTCGCGGCTGCAACGCCGGCAACACTCGAGATACCGTTGTCTACCGTCACGATAAGACTGGGCTGCATCTGCTCAGCAACAGCGACCAATTCGGCCGACAACCCATAACCAAACTCGAAGCGATTTGGCACCAGAAAATCAACGTCGGCAAAACCGAACTCGGAGAGGCAGCGCAACATCAAGGCGGTGCTCGTTGCGCCATCGGCATCAAAGTCACCAACAACCAATACACGACCATGTCGGTGCTTGGCGATCAGCTCCGCGGCATCCATTAGTCCAGACAACTTGCTCAGCGGTGCGAGATTGGCAAGCGTGAGTGAACGGTCTGCATCGGCCGTCACCCCTCTGGCAGCAAGAATGTTGGCCAGCAAAGCGTCGGGCTCGGACAGCGTGTGCTCTGGCACCTCGCGCATGCGCGACGCACGCGGCTCGAACTCATCCATTTCGCTTGCCTAGTACACGGTTAAGCCAACGGCGCCAGATCGAACGTCGACGCACTCGCCAAGCCCCATCGTCGTCGATGAGCAAGGCTTCCTTGATTCTGCCGCTATCGAATGCCGCAATCACTTCGGGAGTCGATTCGGATGCAAGTACCACGGTGCCGTCTACCGACGCGTCTTCGCGCACCTCTGCACCGACGTGTTGCCAAACAGCGCGCCAAACCGGGTCGCTCACCCGCAAGGGCGGCAGTCGCATCTCAACGGGCCCTGGCATAACCCCAGCGCCATACAGCCAAAGCCCGCTGACCAATGGTTCAAAACCAGCTGCACGCGCCTGATTGATGGCATGTGCGTGCAGTGTCATTTGAATTTCTGTCTGCAACCGCTTAATCAATCGGGCATCCACGCCAAGCATCGGATGATCGCGCAAGGGATGGCCGATAACATCGCGCGGCCGTGGCGCACTGAACTGGAGTTCCGGGAGCGACTGCGAGATGAGAAATCCCCGGTCACCGACGTGTGTAACCCGACACTGAGCAAGCAGTGGATCACTATCGCTTTCCAGCAAGCCGTTAATCGCAGTGGTTAGCGCCACACGTTCGTCTTCGCTGAGTCTAGGAATGCCACTGACCCGAACATCCCGCAGATCGGCCGCCAATGAGACCCAATCCGCAAAAGCCGCCCAGGCTATCGGGTGTTCCGGCGCAAGACTTCGGTGGGTCAGTGCCGCCGCGTGATGTTCGAATAGATCCGAAAAGCTCGACGTGTGTGTATGCGCAGCGCTTGATCCGCTCGAGCTTGTAAACTCAGGCGCCCGAAACAGTCGTGCGCGCAGAGACTGACCGTCATCGATCACACACACCACATCCGGTGGCAGTGACTCTGGCAGTGTGTTCGCATACTCTTTCATCGGTCGCGCAGTGTACATTGCGCGTGCTCATTGCCACAGGATTAGCTGATGCAGTTCGCCAGAGAATCGCTCCAACGCCATACCATCCGACGTTATGACGAGACGACAGTCTGGATCGCGGATGACGCTTACAAAGGCAGCCTTGCCGTATCGAGCGATCAAATCGTGACCGATTGGACTTGCGATTGTGTTGAGTCGCTCGATGATGCGTTGATTGGCGCCATTGCCGACCTGAACCCCGAGGTTGTGGTGATCGCAACAGGCTCGAGCGTTGTGTTCCCTGCCGCACCAGTACTGCACCCACTCATGCGCGCGGGAATTGGTGTGGAGGTCATGAACGACGGCGCTGCGATCCGCACCTTCAACGTGCTCTTGTCGGAGGGAAGGCGCGCGGCACTGGCGCTGATTCGCTGACTAGCGACCGCTTCGCAGGAGCGGCATCGGATCGATCGGTTGGCCGTCACGGCGTATCTCGAAATGCAACCGAGGTTTCTGCGCGGCCGTCTCGCCCATGGTGGCAATTTTTTGCCCCGAACGAACGGTATCTCCTTCGTTAACCAGGAGTGCCGCGTTGTGGCCATAGGCCGACAGATAATTGGGCGTATGCTGGATGATCACGAGCTTTCCATAGCCCTTGAGGCCACTTCCTGCGTAGACGACCTCACCGTCCGCTGACGCAAAAATCGGCTGACCGATCTTGCCCCCAATCAGGACACCCGTTCGTTTGACCTTGGCACCGACGTCAAACTCCGCCACGAGCCGTCCGTCTGTCGGCCAGCGCCAAGACGCGACCGGCACAACCGGCGGTCTTGGTGGTGGCGCTGCAACTTGACCTGCAGGCGGCTTCGTGAGGCGTAGTTTTTGCCCTGGATAGATACGGCTGACATCGCTCAGACGGTTCCACCGCGCAAGATCTGCCTGCGCGATGCCGTAACGGAAGGCGATGCTGTAGAAGGTGTCACCCGGCCTGACAACGTAGATCCCCGTGTTCGGCGCGCTTTGCCCTTGGCTCGAGTTTCCCGATTTATTGCTTCTGGTATCCCAGCTGCCAGCACACCCACCCAGCGCCACTAGCGCAGCCAGGATCAGTGCACGAAATACCATGCCAGTCCTCCCGCCACCAATAGGACAACAAACCAGCCGATCGTATCCACATAACGACGAAGATTGGCAGCAGCGGCATCACCACCGAGGTAAATCAAACCCGCAACCAGAAAAAATCTCGCACCTCTGCCGACAGCTGACGCCAACACAAACAAAGGCAGGTTCATGGCTGCCGCACCGGCGCCAATCGTGAAAATCTTGTATGGAATCGGGGAGAAACCGGCGACAAATACCACCCAGATTCCATATTCAGCGAACCAGACATGCGCCTGGGTGTAGGCCTCGGCGTAAGATGACGTGAGCAACCAGGGTTCAATCGATCCAAGTACGAACACCCCGATCAAATAGCCGACAAGCCCACCGGCTACCGACGCGATGGTGGTCAGTGCGGCCAGTCTGAATGCGCGGGCGCGCTGCGCCAGCACCATTGGTGCCAGCATCACATCGGGTGGCACCGGAAAAAAAGAGGACTCTGCGAAACTCAAACCTGCGAGCCAATAGGTCGCTTGGGGGTGCTGAGAGCGTGCGAGCACCCAGTCATATAGCGGCGTAAACAGCCGCATCAGCGAGCATCCGCCGATTTGACCAATGGCACAAAACTCGCGGGACCAAGATCCTCCTGCGAGTAGCCCTCCTCACCACGCGTAATTCGCATCAGGCGCTGGTCACGCGCCGGCCCCAGCGGCAGCACCAATCTGCCGCCGACAGCGAGTTGTTCGAGAAGCGCGGTCGGAATCCGCTCTGGGGCTGCGGCCACGATGATGCCGTCATAGGGACCATGTTTGGCCCAGCCCTGCCATCCGTCACCATGACGAAATCGCACGTTGTAAACCTTCAATCCAGAGAGTCGCTCGCGCGTCTTGCCGAGAATCGGCCCGACATATTCAATGCTGTGAATGTAACGAACCAAAGGCGCGAGAATCGCCGTCTGGTAACCGCAGCCCGTACCAATTTCGAGCACTTGCTCAACCGGCCCCGCCTCGAGTAGTGCTTCGGTCATTCGCGCGACAATATAAGGCTGGCTAATCGTTTGCCCATGACCGATGGGAAGGGCCGTATCCTCGTAGGCCCGACTGGCTAGCGCCTCATCCACGAACAAATGTCTTGGTACCGCACGAATTTGCGATAGGACTCGTAAGTTGCTGATCCCCTGCCCCTTCAGCCGCTCGATTAGCCGCTCGCGCGTGCGCGCAGAGGTCATGCCAATGCCGGAGGTCGTGCTCATGGACCCTCTGCTCCGGTCGGACCACACTGCGCTTCTATTGTCTTGTATGTTCCGGACATCGGGGCGAAATGATACGCAATCGTTGGCATGCCGAGTAGCGACCCGAGCACTTTTACCGCATCCATCGAAGACGTATGCTCGAACGAGATCACGAGGAGCACCTTGATGAGTGACGATGTGAGCCAGTCTGACGACGATACCAACCTGTTTCGCCAGGCGGTTAGTGACGCGCGACCGTTAAAGAAGAAGCCTGTAGAGCATTCGCGCAGGCCGCCACCCTCGCCCCGCGCGACCATGCGTCGGCGGGACGAAGCCGACGTGCTCCAGGAGAGTCTCAACGCCGATATCGAGACCATGGAATGGCGCAACGGCGATGCGCTGCGCTACCGACGCCCGGAAGTTGGCGAGCGCGTGCTGCGCAAGCTATCGCGAGGACAATTTCGAGTCGAAGCCGAGATCGATTTGCACGGATATACTGTCCGCGAAGCCAAGGAAGTCATGCGCGACTTCATGGCAGATTGTGAGTATCACCACTGGCGATGTGTGCGGATCATCCACGGCAAAGGACTAGGGTCTGGCCATCGTGGTCCGCAATTGAAAGGTAATGTTGACGGCTGGCTGAGGCGTGACGATCGAGTGGCTGCGTTCACCTCTGCAAGGCAGGTCGACGGCGGCAGTGGTGCTGTTTACGTGCTCCTGCGCTAATCCGGCAAAACCAGCTCGTTCAATAACGCCGTCGCAAAACTGCCTGCGGGCAGCTCGAACGTCAGGTGTGCAGTCTGGTTCGTGTATTCACAACTAAAGTCTTTGGGCACGACACGCAAACTGCGCCGGCCTGCTTTCGCACCGCCGCGTTCCGCTGCCGACGCCCACTGCGCACAGTCTTCGATCACCTTCGCTTCAAGCTGCATCGCATCAGATTGAACACCCGTATCGCCGCGCCCGTAAAGCGGGCCGGTTGGATGCAGATCTCGTTGCTCCGCGCGACGCTTCACGGCGTCGAGCTCATCCAACTCGACGGCGAAGACGCTATTGCTCCCCTCGAGCTGAACCACATCACCATCCAGAGGGGTATCCCAGGTTTGCGCTTGAACACGAATGGCGAGGACACCGTTGAAAATGGCAGCCCGAGCTGCAGACAAAGCAAGGCTGCGCTCATTGCGCCGAAGGCGCCGCCCGTCGGCTAGTCCTTCGGCTGCATCGAGGTTGCTGAAGCCTAGTCCAAAGCGCTGCGCGCCGAAGTAGTTCGGCACACCCCGAGCGATCGCCACGATCAACTCCGGATCGGGAGCATGACCCATCTCTCGTAGCCGCACCTCGAAGCGATTGCCTCGCAAAGCGCCGGTTCGAATCTTGCGGTTATGCCGTGCTGTCGCCTGAATCTGCACACCGGTTACTGAAAAATCGGACCAGTCCACAGACCGTCCAGGAACTTGCACACTGAACCACTGATCTGTCACCGCCGCTCGATCCTTGCGACCCGCAAAGCTTACATTCTTGACGCTGACTTCGGCATAACGTGCCAGCTGACGTGCGACCCACTCTGTATTGGCGTCGGTCTTTTGGATCCACAAGACCTCATGTTCGCCGTCGCCACTGGGTGCCCAGTTGGGCAACTCGATAACGCGAAAGTCCTCTGGGATGTACTTGATGCGAGCGGACTGACGCACACCGGACAATGCCGGAGGCACCGGCCAGGGAGAAGAATCGTGCAAGATCAGTCAGACGCGATGATCTGGTAGAACGACTCGTTTTCAGAGATCAGTCCGAGGTCGGAACGCGCTCGCTCCTCGGCAGCCTCAAGACCGTGCTTCAGATTCTTGACTTCGCCGGATAGCGCCGCGTTTCGCGCCTGCAACGCGCTGATCTCCTGCCGCGTCTGTGTGACTTCGGCCTGCAGTCGTTGCGTTCGGCGCAGACCATCTGCAGACAACAACAACACGGCCAGCGTCGAAACCAGGAGTAACATCAGCAACGCTAGCAGCAGGTTAATTCCCCAGCTCGATTCCGATTGTGCCGCAAGTCCGGTCAAAGACTGATTCCCCATGAGCTAACGCAGATCAACGAATTACTCCGCAAAATTACAGACTTACGGCTCGCGGAAAGGCACTCCGTGCGTCGTATTGCGCGCTCTCGCCTAACAGCG
The DNA here is from genome assembly GCA_039821645.1 of Pseudomonadota bacterium. Lineage (GTDB taxonomy): Bacteria > Pseudomonadota > Gammaproteobacteria > Steroidobacterales > Woeseiaceae > CALBPI01. Next base: position 17,532 of record JBCBNU010000011.1, on the reverse strand, counting down.
ACTCGATCCTCAGCAACTGATTGTACTTCGAAATCCGATCCGAACGCGACAACGAGCCTGTCTTGATCTGTGTCGCACGCGATCCAACCGCAAGATCGGCGATCGTAGCGTCGGCCGTCTCACCGGAACGGTGCGAAACAACCGCTGTGTACTCAGCGTCAATCGCCATATTGATCGCTGCCTGAGTCTCCGTGAGCGTGCCAATCTGGTTCGGTTTAATCAGGATTGAGTTGGCGATCAAATCACGAATGCCTCTTGAGAGAATCTCTGTGTTGGTCACAAACAAATCATCACCGACCAATTGCACTCGATCGCCGAGTTTGCGAGTCAGCGTCGCCCATCCATCCCAATCCGATTCATCCATGCCGTCCTCAATACTGATGATCGGAAACGCGTCGCAAAGACCAGAGAGATAGTCGGCAAATCCGTCAGCATCAAAGTCGCGATTCTCCGATGAGAGGCGGTACACACCCCCTTCGTAGAACTCGGAGCTCGCCACATCCAAACCGAGGTAAACCTGTTCACCAGGCTTGTAGCCCGCTCGCTCGATCGCGGTCATGATCGTGGTCAACGCTTCCCTGTTGGATGGGAGATTCGGCGCAAACCCACCTTCATCACCGACCGCTGTATTCATACCCGCATCGGCCAGGACGGACTTCAGGTGATGGAACACCTCCGCACCGCAACGCAGAGCTTCACTGAACCGGTCAAACCCCACTGGAAGAATCATGAACTCCTGAATGTCGACGCTGTTGTCCGCATGCGCACCGCCGTTAATGATATTCATCATTGGCACTGGCATATCAACGCCAGCCCCGAGGGTACGGAATAGCGGTAGTTGCCGACTCACCGACACCGCTCTCGCCGATGCAAGTGAAACCGCGAGCAATGCGTTGGCGCCCAGCCTCGATTTGTTGGGTGTGCCGTCCAGATCGATCATCGCACCATCCAGTGCAGCCTGATCCCCAGCATCTCTTCCCACCAGAAGTTCGCGCAACTCACCGTTGACCGAGGCGACCGCGTTCAGAACGCCCTTGCCGAGGTAGCGTGCGGGATCACCGTCACGCAATTCCACCGCCTCACGTGAACCTGTGGAAGCTCCCGAAGGTACGCCTGCGCGCCCATAGCTGCCGTCCTGAAGCCATACCTCGGCCTCTACGGTTGGATTGCCGCGGCTGTCGAGAATCTCTCTCCCGGCGATGAGCTTGATGGTGGTGTTATAGATATCACTCATTCGGGCTCCCCAAGGCCAAACTGAGACTCGGCAAACGGTGCCGACTTCACGGTCTCGTCAATTCGCTTCAGCTGCGCCAGCAGATCTCGCATGTGATCGAGTGGCCAGGCGTTCGGTCCATCCGAGAGCGCTTCATCCGGATTCGGATGTGTCTCCATAAAGACCCCCGCCACACCGGTCGCCACCGCTGCGCGCGCCAATACGGGCACAAACTCACGCTGTCCACCGGACGCGGTGCCCTTGCCACCAGGCAGCTGTACCGAGTGGGTGGCATCGAAAACCACCGGCGCGCCGGTTCGACGCATGATGGCCAGTGACCGCATATCCGAGATCAAGTTGTTGTAGCCAAAGGTGAACCCGCGCTCGCACACCATGATTTTCTCGTTTCCAGTGGACCTAGCTTTCTCAACAACGTTGTCCATCTCCCAGGGAGAAAGAAACTGGCCCTTTTTGATGTTGACCGCGATGCCCTGTTTGCAGACGTTCAGGATGAAGTTGGTCTGACGGCACAAAAACGCAGGCGTTTGCATAACGTCCACAACTTCTGCCACTTCGTCAAAGGGCGTGTCTTCATGCACGTCAGTCAGCACGGGTAGCTGAAGTTCGCGCCGAACTTTGGCAAGTATTTCCAGCCCTTCGGCCATCCCGGGACCACGATAGCTCGAGGCCGAGCTGCGATTAGCTTTGTCGAATGAGGATTTGTAGATCAGGCCAATGCCCAGTTCCTCGGTCATTGCCTTCAGACGCGTCGCGGTTTCAAAGGTCGTCTTCTCATTTTCAACCACACAGTTTCCTGCAATCAGGAAAAACGGTTGATCGAGTCCGACACTGATGTTTCCAACGTTCACTGTGCTTGCGCCTTAACCGAAGTTGGCGCGCGCTCGGCCATTGCACGCGCTGCTTTCACGAAGCTGGTGAACAGCGGATGACCGTCGCGCGGGTTGCTGGTGAATTCCGGGTGGAACTGACTAGCAACAAACCAGGGGTGATCCGGTAGCTCGACCATCTCGACCAGATCATCGGGAGACAAACCACTAAACCGCATGCCCGCCGAGGCGAGTTTTTCGCGGTAGTTGTTGTTGACCTCAAACCGGTGCCGATGACGCTCGCGAATTTCATCCGCGCCATAGATTTCACGAACGGCACTGCCGGGTTCGAGCGCAACCTGTTGCGCGCCAAGGCGCATGGTGCCACCAAGATTCGATTGCTCAGTCCGAAGCTGCGTCACGCCATCAAGGTTTTGCCATTCGGTAATCAGACCGACAACCGGATGGTCGGTATCCTTATCGAACTCCGTGCTGTGCGCTCCTTCGAACCTTGCGACATAGCGAGCAAACTCGATGACCGCAACTTGCATCCCGAGGCAGATGCCGAGATAGGGGATACCGTTCTCACGCGCGAAACGCACGGTCGCGATTTTGCCTTCAATACCGCGATCGCCAAAACCACCCGGGACCAACAGCGCGTCGTACTGACGCAATTGATTGGTGCCGTCGTTCTCGATGTCCTGTGATTCGACGTAGTGGATGTTGACCCGCGTATGCGTGTGTATGCCTGCATGCAATAGCGCTTCGGTCAATGAAATGTAGGAATCGCGAAAGTCGACGTACTTGCCAACCATCGCGATATTCACTTCGCCGTCCGGGTTGCGCTTGGCATCGACGACGCTCTGCCACTCAGAGAGGTCCGCCTTGGGCACGTCGAGGCGCAATTGGCGACAGATAATCTCATCGAACCCTTGCTCATGAAGCACCATCGGAATCCGATAGAGGTCATCGACGTCGTACGCCGAGATTACAGCGTTCTCCTGAACGTTCGTGAACAACGCAATTTTGCGGCGTTGCTCGTCGGGTAGCGGCAGCTCAGAGCGGCACACGAGAATATCCGGCTGGATCCCGATCGACCGCAGCTCCTTGACCGAGTGTTGCGTTGGTTTCGTCTTGATCTCCGAACTGGTCGCAATGTAGGGCACCAAAGTCAGGTGCACGTAAGCCACGCGCTCACGCCCAAGCTCGACACCCATTTGCCGAATTGCCTCCAGAAAGGGCAACGACTCAATGTCGCCGACGGTACCGCCGATTTCGACAAAGCAGACATCCGCGTCTCCGGCTCCCCGACGAATCGAGGCCTTGATTTCATCGGTCACGTGCGGGATCACCTGCACGGTCGCGCCGAGGTAGTCGCCTCGCCGCTCACGCGCGATGACGGACTCATAGATTTTTCCGGTGGTGAAATTGCTGTGTCGACCCGTGGTGACTTTGACGAAGCGCTCGTAGTGGCCGAGATCGAGGTCAGTCTCAGAGCCATCGTCGGTGACAAATACCTCACCGTGCTGAAACGGACTCATAGTGCCCGGATCCACGTTGATGTAGGGGTCGAGCTTCATCATGCTGATGGACAGCCCGCGCGATTCGAGAATGGCGGCGAGACAAGCTGAAGTGATGCCTTTCCCAAGGGAAGAAACAACGCCGCCGGTGATAAATACGTATGAAGTCATAGGCTATCCGTCTGGCAACAAAAAAAGCCGGAGTAAAGGTTCGGTTCCAAGCCTTTACTCCGGCCTTCGAACGTGCGAGCACGTCATCAGAACGGAATCAAAAGATACCAGAGGCGGTTAGTCCAGACAATCCGAGGTCCGGCTTCGCCTGCCAAATGAGAGCGCTACGCCGCAGCGAATCAGGCCATGCGGCGAGCTTATGGCAGCCGATAGCAACCAGATCTTCATCGACACTCAACAGCGGAATGCGCGTGCGAGCCCAGGGAGGAATGCAGCGTTCCTGGCACCAGGCAGCAAAACTGTGGCGTGGCCGGTCGCCGTCCAACACACTGATCGCTGGCTCCCGGAAGTGACACCGCAGGCTTACGGCACCCTCCGGGCGCACAGAAAGCGATAAGCGGCCCAAACCCGCGGGCAAATGGAGTGGACATTGGCCGTCCCAAACGCTGGTGAACCCTTCCGGCTCCTCAGGCAGCGGCGGCAGGAAGAACAACTGATCCCGATAGCGGCGCGCCGTACCGCCATCCCATGCGACCAGACCCCGCCCCGAATGCCCGCGTACAAGCCGCGACACGCTGGCGAGCCGCGCTTGGTTTGGTACGACCAGACCGAGCGCTCTGCAGCCAGCACGAAGCGCGTTGCCAAGCCGCCGCTCGTCCAGTCTCGACAGTCGGTCGCATGAGGCAACCTCGTGCGAGATCCCGAGTGCAAGCCGCCAATCCGACAGTCCGATTCGATCCAACTCTACGCTTGCATGCTGCTGCCACCGAGCGGCGCGCGCGATTGTTTTCGTTGCGGCTGGCCACCGCCGCTCGATCACTGGCATGACCTGTCCACGCAGGTAGTTGCGATCGAATGCATAGTCATTGTTACTGGGATCATCGAACCATTGCAGACCGTGTGCCAGCCCATAAGCCTCAATGTCTGCCCGCCTGACATCCAGTAGTGGCCGCAGCAGTCGACCGCGACCGAAATTTGCCGAAAACGGCATACCAGAGAGACCGGCTGGTCCCGCGCCACGCAATAACTGCAACAGCAGGGTTTCCGCCTGGTCGTCGGCATGTTGGGCCGTCAGCAGACACTCATCATCCGAAATCTCATCGGCGAGCGCCAGATATCTGGCATCTCGGGCCGATGCTTCGATGCCGCGATCCGAGTCGAGATCGACCCTCACGTCGAGGATACGCACCGCAACACCCATTTCCGCAGCACTTGCTTGTACAGATTGCGTCCATTCCGAGGTAACTTCGGGTTGCAAGCCATGCGCGACGTGCAGCGCATCGACGCGGCCAGGGGCATTCGCCTGCAACGCGTGGAGCAATACTGTTGAGTCAAGACCACCACTGAACGCTACGCGCCAGCGCGACGGCGCAAATCGAGCAACGAGATTCGCAACGGCATCGGTGACCGCCGCGGCGTACGGCACGTTCAGGCGCTCTTAAAGTCGCCGAATCCCGCGAGTCTTTCGGAGCGTCGCTGGATTAGCTCGTCGACATCCATTTCGCCCAGCCCTTTGACCTGTTTATAAAGCGCCGCTTTGAGGGTTGCGGACATCAGTTTTGGGTCTCGATGGGCGCCGCCTAATGGTTCCTCCAGTACCTCGTCAATCAAGCCGAATTCAATCAACTGATTTGCGGTAATGCGCATCGCCTCGGCAGCATCGGCAGCCTTTTCTGCACTCTTCCAGAGAATGGATGCGCAGCCTTCAGGGGAAATCACAGAATAGATAGCGTACTGCAGCATCAAGAGATGATCAGCAACACCGATGGCGAGTGCACCGCCGCTTCCGCCCTCGCCGATCACAACGCTGATGATCGGCGTGCGCAGCGTCGCCATCACTTTGAGATTGCGCGCGATTGCCTCTGACTGGCCGCGCTCTTCAGCACCGATACCTGGATAGGCTCCTGGTGTATCAATGAGCGTGACGATCGGTAAACCGAATTTTTCCGCGAGCTCCATCAGACGTTGCGCCTTGCGATACCCCTCCGGCCGCGGCATGCCGTAATTGCGCCGCACCCGTTCCTTGGTATCCCTGCCCTTCTGATGACCAATCAGCATCACGGGGAGATCTTCAATGCGTGCCAGACCTCCGATGATCGCGCAGTCATCGGCGTACATACGGTCACCGTGCAACTCCTGAAAATCCTCAAAAATACCGCCGATGTAGTCGAGCGTATACGGGCGCATCGGGTGACGGGCGACTTGCGCAACCTGCCAGGCGCTAAGATCGGAGAAAATCGATTTGGTGAGTGACTCGCTCTTCTTGGTCAGGCGATCGATCTCCTCGGCGATATTGACGCCCGAATCATCACCGACATAGCGCAGCCCCTCGATCTTGCCTTCCAACTCAGCAATCGGCTGCTCGAATTCCAGGAATTTGAGATCCATCCCCTGACGCCCCGTCAATAAAACCCTGTAACACTAGCACAGGGATGCCCTGCGCCCTAGATCATGACTGCGCTCTCAACTTAACCCTATAACTGTCTTCGCCGAAGGCCTCGTCGAGCGCGCTTCGCAGCGCTGTCGTGACACGCACTTTCCATAGGTCACCAAGCATCATCTGCCCCGACAATTCTGCCGCACGGTAATCGATCGCAATCCCGCAGGCACCGCCGCGATAGGGTCTCAGTGTAGTTTGCAGGTCCCGTACCAGTGCTCTTGCTGCCGCATCGTCGCGCGGACGCTCGAGCGTAAGCAGCAACCGGGATGCGCACTCCTCAATGACGTGATCAAGATCACGCAAGTGTTTTGCATTGACACCCCACGCGTTCATGAAGCTATCCCAATTCAGGGTGCCGGACGCAAGAACAACGGTGTCCTTCACTAACAGATGACGCACCGCATCGACCGTATCCGAGTACAGCTGCACGTCGATGCGCCCCGTATCGTCATCGAGCGTCATTGTGGTTCGGTTGCCGCGTTTGCGCACATCAAAAATCAAACCAGCGACGGTGACCTGTCGTCGCGGCTGCGAAAAATCACCGCCACTGTCCGCACCCGCTGGTGGTCTCGCCGATATCAGCTCTGACAGTGATGCTCTGGCGAGTTGTTTTGCGTAGCCGCGATACCGCGCGAAAGGATGCCCGGACAAATAAAGCCCAAGCGCTTCCTTTTCCGCGCGCAAACGATCGCTCGAGTGCCACTCCGCAACATCCCGAAGCGCAATTTCGGGAACCGCAACGTCATCAGCACTGCCGAACAAATCATTCTGGCCAGCTGCGGCAGCCTTGGCGTCCTGTTCGGCCTGGCGAAGCAGATTCGGCACAGTCTCCATCATCGATCTGCGGTTTGCGTGCAACTCATCCATTGCGCCCGCTTTGATGAGCGCTTCGAACATACGTCGATTGAACGGCTCAAGGTCAACGCGCTGACAAATCCCGGCAAGATCCTGATAGGCACCACCACGTTCGCGCTCCGCAATCAAGGCCTCGATCGCCGCCATTCCAACACCCTTGATCGCACCAAGACCGTAACGGATGTTGCCGTCATCGGTGGCGCTAAAGTGCGCCTGCGAGGCATTCACATCGGGAGCAAGCAGACGAATACCCAAGGCTCTGCAGTCATCTTTGAGGCCGACCAGTTTATCGGTGCTGTCCATATCCGATGACATCACCGCAGCCATAAACTCTGCGGGATAATGCGCCTTCAGCCATGCCGTTTGATAACTCAACACAGCGTAGGCCGCGGAGTGTGACTTGTTAAATCCGTAACCCGCGAATTTCTCCATCAGATCGAAGATGTACTCGGCCTGTGCTTTATCGACCTCCCGCGCGACGCACCCACCCACAAAGATCTCGCGTTGCTTGGCCATCTCCTCAGGCTTCTTCTTGCCCATAGCGCGGCGCAATAGGTCTGCCCCACCGAGTGTGTAACCCGCAAGCACCTGAGCAATCTGCATGACCTGCTCCTGATAAAGGATGACGCCATAGGTGGGTTCCAGCACACCCTTGAGGTCCGGGTGCAGGTAGTCAATCTCCTGACCCGCCTGTCCATGCTTGCGGGCGATGAAGTCATCGACCATGCCGGACTGGAGCGGCCCTGGTCGGAACAATGCTACCAGCGCGACGAGGTCGCCAAAGCAATCCGGACGTAAGCGTTTGATCAAGTCCTTCATCCCGCGAGATTCGAGTTGGAAGACAGCGGTGGTTTGATGGCGTTGCAGAAGGTCGTAGGTCTTTTTGTCGTCCATCGGCAACGACTGCAAATCGACAGGCGCTTCACCCGCTTGCGCACGCCTCGCATTCACTGATTTCAAGGCACGGTCGATGATTGTGAGCGTGCGCAGCCCGAGAAAATCGAACTTCACCAACCCGGCGGCTTCAACATCGTCCTTGTCGAATTGCGTGACGAGGTTCGCGCCACCCTCTTCGCAGTACAATGGAGTGAAGTCCGTGAGTTCGGTGGGCGCGATAACAACGCCACCGGCATGTTTCCCGGCATTGCGCACGCAGCCTTCCAAAGACAACGCGAGATCAAGAATGCTGCGAACCTCATCGTCCTCTTTGTGCAGACGCGCGAGCTCCGGCTCATCATTGAGCGCTTTCTCGAGCGTCATCCCGACCTCGAACGGGATCAGCTTCGCAATCTTATCGACGAAACCATAGGGAAAGTCGAGTACACGACCCGCGTCTCGGACGACCGCCTTTGCCGCCATAGTGCCGTACGTGATGATCTGCGAAACACGATTCCGACCGTAGTGCTCGGCAACATAGGCGATCACCCGGTCACGACCTTCCATGCAAAAGTCGACGTCGAAATCCGGCATCGATACCCGCTCTGGATTCAGGAATCGCTCAAACAGAAGGTCGTGCTCAAGAGGATCGATGTCGGTAATGCCGAGCACAAATGCGACGAGCGATCCGGCACCAGATCCTCGACCGGGACCGACCGGCACACCATTGTTTCGCGCCCATGCAATGAAATCGGCGACGATCAGAAAATAGCCTGGAAACCCCATGCTGCAAATCGTGTCCAACTCGCGCTCGAGTCGGGCCGGGTAATCACTCTCATCGCCCTCGTAGGTGACACCCTTTGCCAACTTCTCTGCGAGTTTCTCATGCGATTTTTTTCTGAGCCAGGTTGCGGTGTCACTACCGTCAGGCACGGGAAACTCAGGCAGGTAGCTCTTCCCGAGTTCCAGATCGAGACTGCAACGCGCTGCGATGCGAACCGTGTTGTCGATGGCTTCCGGCAAGTCCGAAAACAACTCGATCATCGCCGCTGGCGATCGTAGATGTTGATGAGGGGTATAGGGCTTCGGGCGTTTGCTGTCAGCGAGCGTTCGGCCCTGGTGGATACACACCCGCGCTTCGTGCGCCTCGAACTCGTCGGGCGCAATGAATCGGACGTCATTGGTTGCAACCAGCGGGAGGGACATCGCCGCACCAAGCTTTACTGCTGCTTCGAGCCATGCAGCTTCCTCCGCCCGTCCCGTCCTGGACACCTGCAGATAAAATCTATCCGGGAAAACATCGCGCCAATACGCGGCGGCCTGGCTCAACGCCTCGGGATCGCCCGCATTGGCAACGCGCGCGAGCTCGCCTTCAAAGCCACCGGACAACGCGATCAAGCCTTCGCAGCATTCTTGCGACAACCACTCACGCAGCACCTCTGGCCGGCCTTGGCGCTGGCCCTCCATGAAGGCTCGCGTGACTAATCGCGTGAGATTTCGATAACCCTGCACGTTCTGGCACAAAAGCACGATGATGCTGGGCGTCTTATCGTCAACGTCACTGCGCACAGAAAGCTCGACACCGATAATCGGTTTTACACCAGCCCGCAAGGCACGCGTATAAAACTTCACCATAGCGAACAGGTTGCCGGCATCGGACAACGCGACAGCAGGCATACCTTGTGCGGCGACCGCATCCATCAGGGTTGGCACCTTCACGAGGCCGTCTACAATCGAGTACTGCGTGTGCAGATGCAGATGAACGAATGTTCGGGCGCCGCCCGAATCATCGTGATAGCTGGGTTGAAGCTCGGCGACCATCAGGTGGACTCACGCTCACGTATGGCCCGTCGCACCGGTGCGAAGGTGGTCCTGTGGATCGGACACGGCCCGAGTTTCGCCAGCGCGGTCATATGCGCCTTGGTCCCGTAGCCTTTGTGGCGCGCAAACCCATAGTCCGGCCACTGGGTGTCGTAAGCAATCATGATGTCGTCACGAGTCGTTTTGGCCAAAATCGACGCTGCTGCGATACTCGCGTCGCGCGCGTCCCCCGACACCAAGGGTACCCAAAGCGCAGCGACCCGCTGCTCGACTGGCGGCAATTGATTGCCATCAACGCGAACTTCAGCGGGCGACAGCGCCAAATTTTCTACAGCTGATGCCATGGCATTCAGAGTACACGCGAGGATATTTTGCGCGTCAACGTCTTCGGCGTCGCGAATTTCGATCCGATACGCCAATGCTTTGTCACGGATCACCTGTGCGAGCGCCTCGCGACGCGACGCACTGAGGCGTTTGGAGTCCTGCACGCCGGCAGGTACGTTTGCGGGATCAAGCACTACCGCAGCAACAACAACAGGCCCCGCAAGAGGACCACGACCTGCCTCATCAACGCCCGCAATCCACCCATCATGGGTGGCTCGCAACAGTCCAAGACTCTCTTGCCTCATTCCACAGGCTCTCTGGCGAGCTCGCTGACCACCTCGGCGGCCCGTGCACTCGCATTGACTGCCAAGCGTGCGCGCACCTGCTCGAAGGCGGCGAGCAGAGAGGTACGCTTTGGGTTGTTCTCGAACCAGGGTACCAATGCCTCACTCGCGGCTTCCGGCGTCAGTGCGTCCTGAACGAATTCGGGCACCATCGGCTCAGTAGTCAACAAATTGGGTAATGAAAAGTGTGTCAGCTTGATCAGATTGAACGCGCGCACAATTCGTGACGTTGAGGGGGCGACCCGATAGCCCACCACCATCGGCTTCCCGTGCAACAGTCCTTCGAGCGTTGCTGTACCAGAGGCAAGTAGCAACGCGTCGCTTGCAGCCATACACGTGTCCGCGTCCCCTACAGACAGGCGGAACTTGCCTTGCCCAATCGCCTCTCCTGCGACCTCGCGAAATGCGGCCTCGCCGGACGCGCTCGCCAACGGCACACACACCTGCAGGTTCCCAATGCGTTGCTGGGTCAAGCGCGCGGCAGCGGCAAAATCTGCTCCAAGCCTCGAAATCTCACCGCGCCTCGAACCTGGCAGAACTGTGAGCACCGGCTTGCGGGGATCAATGCCCAATTGACGCCGCGGCACTGTGACGTCGCCTATCGGTTGAATGTCCTGTGCCAGCGGATGCCCCACGAAGGTGGCGGCCACATGATGCTTCTCATAGAACTCGGGTTCGAAAGGCAACAGACAAAGGACATGGTCGCATGCCTTAGCGATTGTCTTAACCCGCCCTTCTCGCCACGCCCAAACCGACGGACTGACGTACTGCACTGTGCGAAGACCGCGACGGCGCAGTCGCTTCGCCAAACCAAGATTGAAGTCCGGCGCATCGATACCAACAAAAACATCCGGCCGCGCTGCAACAAACTGCTCGACCAGCGATTTGCGGAGTCGCAGTAATCGAGGGAGGTGCTTTAGTACCTCGGTCAGACCCATAACGGCGAGTGCCTCGGCATCTTCCCAGCACAAAAGACCGGCAGCCCGCATCTTCTCACCACCTACACCCATGAACTCACATTCTGGATGCGTTGCTTTCAGCGCTTGCATGAGACCTGCACCCAAAGTGTCGCCGGAGTGTTCGCCGGCAACCAATCCAACCTTGAGTTTTGACGGGCTTGCGTCCACCGCAAGCACCCTTAGCGCACGATGCTGCGACTACTGTCGGTAATCGACTCCAACAAAGGCACCAGCTCGGGCTGCTCTGCTGCACGCTCTGCAATTGCCTCGCGCGCTTCCTCGAGTCTCAGCTGGCTTCGATAAAGCAGTTTGTAACCATCACGGATATTGCGAATCTGTTCACGATCGAACCCACGTCGCTTCAGACCCTCAACATTAACGCCTCGCGGCTCAGCCGGAGTCCCCATGACCATGACGTAGGCAGGCACGTCTTTGCCAACTCCCGCATACATACCCATAAAACTGTGTGGACCGATACGACAGAACTGGTGAGCACCGGAGAATCCCCCGAAAATTGCCCAGTCACCGACGTGTACGTGCCCGGCGAGCGTTGCGTTGTTGGCCAGGATGACGTTATCGCCAACCATGCAATCGTGGGCGATATGCACGTAGGACATGATCCAGTTGTCACAACCGACGACAGTGATTCCCGCGTCTTGAATCGTCCCCCGATTGATGGTCGTGCACTCTCGAATTGTGTTGCGATCGCCAATCTTGAGCTTGGTTGGCTCCGCATCGTATTTCTTGTCCTGCGGCGCACCACCGAGCGTAACAAAAGGATGAATTTCATTGTCCTCGCCGATCTCGCACGGTCCTTCAACAACGACGTGTGCATGCAACTTGGTGTCTGCGCCGATCCTGACATCCGCGCCGATGACACAATACGGACCGACCGTTACTGAACCGGCGAGCACTGCGTCATCATGCACGATCGCGCTAGGGTGGATGTTGCCCGTCATCTGCTCAAGCCTCACCGGGTGCGCACATCAGCTCCGCGCTGGCGACCACTTTTCCGTCGACCAGCGCCTCGGCAGAGAATCGCCACACGGTCCGTATCCGTCGTATGAGTTTGACCTCAAGTTGAAGCTGATCGCCGGGCTCTACCGGCTTGCGGAATCGTGCCTTGTCAATGCCAACGAAGTAGTAGAGCGTGCCCTCACCGGGTGCCTCGCCAACCGTCGCAAACGCAAGTATGCCCGTCGCCTGGGCGAGCGCCTCAATGATCAGCACGCCCGGCATCACCGGACGCCCGGGAAAGTGACCCTGAAAGAAAGGCTCGTTGAACGTCACGTTCTTGATGGCTGATGCGGATTCACCAGGCACACACGAGTGCACACGGTCGATCAGCAGAAACGGGTAACGATGTGGAATCAACGCCATGATCTGGCGAATATCCAGCTGCTCGGCAATATTTTCGCTCATGAATTGTCCTTGTCAGCGAGTGCGCGCTCTAGCGCCTTGACCTGCCGTGCGAGCGTATCAAGTTTGCGGAATCTCGCCACACTACGCTGGTGATTACGGATATCATCATGCGGGAACACCCCACCGTAAGTCCCGGCGGTCTCGATATCAGATGTCACGGTGCAGCGTGCTGTGATCACAACCCCATCGGTGATGGTGAGATGACCGGTTGTGCCACTGTTCCCCCCAAACGCGCAATTGCTGCCGATCGTTGTTGAACCGGCGATCCCCACCATGCCTGCCATCACCGTGTGCTCACCGATGATGCAGTTGTGACCGATCTGTATCTGGTTGTCGAGCTTAACCCCATTTCCGATGATCGTGGGCTCGATGGCGCCCCTGTCGATACTGGTGCATGCACCCACGTCAACATCGTCGCCGATTCTCACCCCACCGACCTGCGGTACCGGCTCCCAACCCTCAGGCCCACGAGCAATACCGAAACCGTCGCTCCCGATAACAGCTCCGGGATGCACCACGCATCGATCGCCCAAATGCACGTCTGCCATCAACGTAACATTCGGCCCAATCCAGCAATCCCGTCCGATTTTCGTGCCGGGCCCGAAATAGGTGCCCGCGCCTACGACCGATCCTGCGCCAACCGATGCGCCCGCGTCGATGACAACGCCTGCCGCGATGGAGGCACCCTCTGACACACTGGCAGCAGCATCGATTACAGCGGCGGTATGAATGCCGGCCGCCGGCGCTTGGCGTGGATGAAGCATGCGTGCCATCCGGGCATAGATGAGATAAGGGTCCTGAGCGACGATCGCCGCACCAGCCACAACATCCGCATGCGCTTCCGCGACCACCACTGCCGTCGCCTCGGACTCAGGGAGGTATTTCCTGTATGCAGGGTTAGCAAGGAAGGAGAGCGAGCGCTCCCCGGCGCTGCGCAGGGTCGCCACGTGATCGACCTCGGCATCGGGATTCCCCACGATGCTACAGCCGAACTTCACGGCAAGCTCACCAACCTTGAGACCCATGATGAGTTCGGTCAGTTGGCCTGCTTGGCTTGCAATTGCTCCAGAATCTGGCCGGTGACATTCATCCGTCCGCTGGCGAAGATGACACCCTCTCCTACGATCAGATCGAACCCGTTCGCCGTTGCGAACTGCTCAATTTCCTGAAGCAGCATACGTTGAAGTTTACCGAGCTCCTCGTTGCGACGCAGATTGATGTCTTCGTTGTATTCCTGGCCGAGCCGCTCAACCTCACGTTGCACATCACGCAGGTCACGCTGCATATTGCGTAGCTCGGTCTCGCCCATTACCGCCGCATCACGCTGTGCCTTTTCCTGCAGCGCTTTTAACTCTTCTTCCTTCGCGCGAACGGTGCGCTCACGTGGCGCGAACTCTTCCTGAAGTGCCTCGAGCGTAGCCTTGGTTTGCGGCGCTGCCTGCAGCAGACCCTGCACGTTGACTACACCAATCTTGAGCTCCTGTGCTTGCGCAGTTGCACTCAGCGCGAGCGCGACCACAAGCGCCGTTGCGCTGATCATTTTTTTGTACATCGAGGAATCCCCTTAGAATGCATTACCAATTGTAAACTGGAAGCGCTCCACTCGGTCACCATAGAGTCTGGTCGTACCACCAAAGTCGTTGAGCGGGAACGCATAACTGAACCGGAACAGGCCGAGCGGCGCAAGCCACTCTACCCCGATACCGACGGATTGTTTCAGGTTGTCGACATCGAAACCATAGTCGATAGGATCGCCACCGAGACGATCCGTAAACGCGACTTCACCGTTACTGAATATGTTACCCACGTCATAGAAGAGAACGGCTCGCCCTTGCCCACGGAATTTCTCCGGCACCGGCAGCACCAATTCGACCTGTGCGTTGACAAGGATGTTGCCACCGTAAGGTCGGCCAAAACTGTCTCGAGGTCCAAGGTCAAACTCTCGGAATCCGCGAACCGAGCCCGGGCCACCCAATCGGTATAGCTTGTACGGCGGCAGTGCTGTGGTATCTCCGAGACCCTCCCCAAAGGCAAACTCGGTCGAAATCTGCAGACCGAACTGACCCCATAGCGGAATCAGGTTGAGGCCTTCGTATCTAGCTGTCCAGTACTCGACATCGGAACCTGGCACAGAGTAGGCAAACGTTGCACGGTGACGCTGCCCGCGTGTCGCGAACAAAGCCCGGTTTCGAGAATCGAACGACCAACCGGCGATCAGCTCGTAGGTGGTGAAGTCACTGGTGAACACGGTGAGCTCATCACCGAGGAAACCGCCATCGATATCGTTATTCGCGTTGGTTTCGCCATTCTGAACGATCCAATCGATCGCCTGCTGCGTACTGAAACCCTCAGTTGCAACCAGTCTGGCCTGTTGAAGCGCAAGGCCGAGACTCAAGCTCTGAAATTCAGTGATCGGGTAAGCGTATTCGAGCGCCGCCGTGATGGTCTCCGTAGATAAATCCGACGATTGATCGTTGAATTGATCAAAATTTCTGAACGCCAACGTTGCCGTTCTGCGCACGCCGTCGATCGTCGTGTAAGGATCCGTATGCGACAGACTGTACACACGTTGGAACTGGCTCGAGTTGATCTCTGCGGACACACGGTTGCCAGACCCCATGAAATTGGTGTGCGTGAAATTACCGTTTAGCAGCACACCCTGTGTTTCGGACCAACCGATGCCACCACCAAACTGTCCCGGCAATCCATACTCGAGGTCGAAGTTGACGTCGACCAGATCCTCGCTCCCGGGAACCGGAACCGTCTCGAACTCAACAGTTTGGAGATACGGAAGCTGTTGCAGCCGAATCTTCGACCGGTCGAGCAGACGATTCGACAAGTAAGCGCCCTCCATCTGACGAACTTCGCGTCGGAGGACCTCGTCGTTAACTTCGTCGATGCCGTCGAAACTGATGTTTCGCACATACATGCGGTTTCTCGGTTCGACAAAGATGGTGACATCCACCGTCTTGTCTTCCGTATCCAGTTCGGGGATGAAGTCGACCTGAGATTCCGCGTAGCCATCGGCGCCTAGACGCAAGCCGATCAGCTCGGTGGACTGTGTTAACAATCGTTGGTTGAACGTGTCACCCGGCTTGATACGAATAAAGTTTCTCAGGACCTCTTCGTCCACCACCATCTTGCCGGCCATGCGTACCTCACCGATGGTGTAGACCTCGCCCTCCTCGACATTCAGCGTGATGAACACATCTTCACGGTCGGGCGATATCGTGACTTGCGTCGAAGTCACCCGAAAATCGGCATAGCCGCGATCGAGATAGTATGACGAGAGCGTCTCGATATCGCCGGTCAGGGCCTCTCGCGAATAGCGATCATCCTGGCGGATAAAGGACAACCAGTTCGGCGTCTTGAGTGACATCTCATCGCGAAGCTCGCTGTCCTTGAAGAGCTTGTTGCCAACGATGTTGATCTGACGGATCCGCGCACGTTGCCCTTCTTTTACATCGATAAAGACAGCAACGGCGTTGTTCTCGCGATCCTCGACACGCGTGTCGACCTGAACCCCGTATTTACCGCGGCTGTAGTATTGCTCGACAAGAAACTGACTGACTTCATCGAGTACCGAACGGTTAAACGTCTTACCACGAGCAAGGCCCACACCACGCAACGATTCGGTAAGGTCTTCGGTCTTGATGTCCTTGTTTCCGTCGATGGTGAACTGTTCGATTGACGGTCTTTCTTTAACGACGACGACCAGCGTGCTGCCTTCCCGTCGCATTTCAATTGAATCGAACAACTCCTGACTGTAAAGCGCACGAATCGCCTCACGGATACGGACTTCGTCAACGACGTCCCCAATGTTGATCGGGAGATAGTTAAACACGGTGCCGTCAGAAATACGCTGCAATCCATCGACTCGCATATTGCGAACCTCGAACGGTTCTGCAAGCGCCGTAGCCGACCAAGCCATCAGAACAAGCAACGCGATGCTCACACTGCGACGAAAACTGCGGTGGATAATGAGACTGCTCATCGGACGACTAACTCAGCACACGCTCGACAATGCGAGCGATATCGTTATAGAACGCAAGGCTCATGAACCCGAGTAACAAAACAACACCCACCTGCTGATAGGCGATTTGCCACCGCTCGGAAACCGGCTTGCCGGTCGCACCTTCGACCGATTGGTAGACAATTTGCCCACCATCGAGCATTGGTATTGGCAGCAGATTCAGTACGCCGAGACTGATACTCACGATCGCTAGAAAATCGAGGTAGTCAACAAATCCTCGCTTCAGTGTTTCGCCAGCATACTCAGCGATGTTGATCGGGCCGCTAATGTTCTTCGCGGACACCGAGCCTGTCAGCATGCGACCGAACATCTCCAGAGTGAAGCCGATCTTGTCCCAGGTAGTCGCCAGGGCCTCTGGAATGGCTGCACCTGCCGTGAGCTTCTTGACACCGTAAAGATTCGCCGGCTGAGTATCGCCGGGCAACAAACCCACCTGCGGTCGTGTTCCGGACTTATCCGTCACAACGTTTGGCGTCACAGTAAAAAACAGCGTCTCCCCGGCGCGCAAGATTTCGAACTCACGCTGTCGCGGCGCGTCTTTGAGTCGAATCTGATCAACAACGTCACTCCACGTCGGCGTCAACACATTATCAATGGCGACAATCTCGTCGCCGGGGACCAATCCGGCTGCAGCGCCTGCTGACCCGTCAGAAACCACCCCGACACGAGCGTTAGGTGTCCAGGGGCGCAGCCCGATGCCGTCGAACAGCTTGCCAGGTTTTGCAAG
>JBCBNU010000010.1:0-64819 GCA_039821645.1 Pseudomonadota bacterium | reverse complement strand
AGCGCCTCTGGCCGAATGAAAATCACTATCATTTTCATTCGGTTACGCGTTTTTAGAGGGGTTGCGACAGAGATCGCGAGACAGGGGGTATCAAGTGCCTGACAGTGCCTCGGTCGCTGTGCTGCCGGGTCGATAGATTCTAGGCCCGGCGACGCGTCGGTGCTCTGCCACGATATTCTCCGCGTCTTGCTCGCAGCTGCCGCAACAGACTGCTACACCAAGAGTTTCTTTCAATTCCTCTACAGAACTGATGCCACCTTCGACCGCGCTCTTTATCTGACGATCCGTGATTGCTTGGCAGATACATACGTACATGGCCGGAAGTCTAAATCGAAATGAGAATGATTGTCAATTAAATCCTGTGATGCGCGTCTCATCTGTGTCTCGATTTCGTGACCGACTGATTTCTCGGAAAAAAACGTGCGCACTTCGCTCCCAAGATCAATGCGTGCGTGGCAAACTGCGCGACTCTTGGAAAGATTCCTGGCACGAGTTGAATGTCGAAACAAGAACGAACCTTGTTGGTCGTTGAGGATGACCCTGGGCTACAAAGCCAGCTGAAATGGGTGTTCGACGATGTGGAGCTGGTGCAGGCCCAAGACCGTGGCTCTGCGATTGATGCGATTCGACGGTTTGAGCCCGATGTGGTGCTTCAGGATCTGGGACTGCCGCCTGATCCGGATGGGGTGGCTGAAGGTCTGGCGTGCGTTGAGGAAATCCTCCAACTGGCACCTCATACGAAAGTGATCGTCGTTACCGGGCACGGCGACAAAGACAACGCACTCAAGGCCATCGGGGCAGGGGCGTACGACTTCTATCAGAAACCGCTGGACACCGACGTTTTGAAATTGTTGGTCGACAGGGCATTCGTGTTGTCGCGGTTGGAGGCGGAAAACCGACATCTGCGCGAGGCGTCTTCGCATTCTCCGTTGGACGGCATCGTCGCGGTCAGCCCCGGCATGCTGAAAGTCTGTCGTATCATTGAGAAGGTGGCACCGACGACGGCAACGACTTTATTGCTCGGCGAGTCGGGCACCGGTAAGGAAGTGCTTGCTCGTGCCGTCCACAAACTCAGCCCCCGTGCGGACCAGCCCTTTGTGGCGATCAACTGCGCAGCCATACCTGAGAATCTGCTCGAGTCCGAGCTATTCGGTTTCGAAAAGGGCGCCTTTACCGGTGCTGCCAAACAGACACCTGGAAAGGTTGAGGTTGCCAACGGCGGTACATTATTCCTCGACGAAATCGGCGACATGCCGATGTCACTGCAGGCCAAGCTGCTGCGTTTTCTTCAGGAGCGTGTGGTCGAGCGGATCGGTGGCCGCGTTGAAATTCCGGTCGATGTGCGCGTGGTCTGTGCGACCAATCAGAATCTGAAGTCGTTGATCGAGAGCGGCGGCTTCCGTGAGGATCTCTACTATCGCATTTGCGAAATCGAGATTCCGATTCCACCATTGCGAGACCGGCAGAACGGCGTTTTGATGCTGGCACGCGTGATGCTCGATCAGGCAGCTGATCGGCACAATCGATCGTTACGCGGCTTCAGCGAGGACGCGAAGCAGGCGATGTTGGCGCATGCCTGGCCCGGCAATGTTCGAGAGCTTTCCAATAAGATCAACGGCGCCGTGATAATGGCGGACGGCAATCAGGTTACGGCCGAAGACCTCGGGTTGGAGGTGCCTGACGACGCGGTGTCCTTGAACCTGCGAGAGGTGCGCGACGCCGCGGAGCGAAACGCAACGCGTCAGGCGATTGTCCATACCGGTGGCAACATCTCGCGAGCCGCTGCACTGCTCGGCGTCAGCCGGCCTACGCTCTATGACCTCATGGAGCGCCATGGTATCGACGCTGAGGAGTTGGTGGCGAATACGATACGGCCTAGTGGTTAGCAGCTCAGCGCGCCTTGAACGCGTCCGGGTTCAGATCGTGGCGTGCCAGCAGTTTGTAGAAATCGGTGCGATTGCGTTTTGCCAGTCGAGCTGCCTGACTGACGTTGCCACCCGTGATTTGTAGGATCTGCGACAAGTAGTTTCGCGTGAACTCGTCGCGTGCATCGGAGAACGAGGGGAGACGTTCACCATGATCACCCAACGCAGAACGCACGAGCTCGGCGCTAATCACGGGAGACCCGGCCAATGCGACGTTTTGACGCACCACGTTGAATAGTTGGCGGATATTGCCAGGCCATTTCGCCATCACCAGAAGTTCGAGTGCTTCGGGCGCATAGACGCGACGTTCGCTGTCACCCTGTTCTGCGAGCTGGCGCAGAAAGTGGGCGACGAGCAAAGGGATGTCTTCGCGACGCTCTTCGAGTGGCGGCATCTCGATGTTGACGACGTTCAGTCGGTAGTACAGATCTTCCCGGAATTGGCCTGTCGACATCATGTCGGCAAGGTCGCGGTGCGTTGCCGACAAGACCCGCACGTCGACATCGATAGATTCTGTGCTCCCGACGGGGCGTACCTGATTTTCCTGCAAGACACGAAGCAGTTTCACTTGCAGGCGCATCGGCATATCGCCGATTTCGTCCAGTAGGAGCGTCCCACCGTTGGCCGCCTGAAACAGGCCTTTGTGTTCCGTAGTGGCGCCAGTAAACGCGCCCTTCGCATGACCAAACAGTTCCGACTCGAGCAGATTCTCCGCCATGGCGCTGCAGTTGATGGCTACAAATGATTTGTCGCTGCGTGAGCTTGCGCGATGTATTGCCCTTGCAAGCAATTCTTTGCCCGTTCCGGATTCACCGGTGATCAGCACGCGAGCATCGGTCTCGGCGACCATGCGCGCTTGCGTTAAACGATCGCGCATCAATGCATTGCGAGTGATGATTTCGATAGCCCAGTCCTCACCGATCGAAGAGCTGCCGGAAACGCGCAGCGCCTTCTCTACGTGTTCGAGCAATTCATCTTTTTCAATGGGCTTGGTGAGGAAGCCGAATGCGCCGCCCTTCGTGGCTTCGACCGCATCCGGAATGGTGCCGTGGGCCGTCATGATCAGCACGTTCAAGCCAGGTGCACGACGCTGCAATTCGTGCAGCAGGCCGATACCGTCCATCTTGTCCATGCGCAGATCTGAAATAACGAGGTCAGGTTGGAAACGACCCAGCACGGCGAGTGCAGCCATCGCGCTCTCAACCGCCTCGACGATGTAATTCTCGGCTCGCAGTCGGATGCTGAGCAGCCGGAGCAACCCTGGATCGTCATCGACGAGCAGAATGCGTCCTTTTTGTTTCAGATTGTCGCGTTTGGTTGCGTTACTCATTGTCGCCTGGCTCATCGCCACCGTTGCCGTTTGCACCATCTCGTTCTCTGATTGAGCGTTCAATCAATGTGATCGCACGCAGTTTTTCTTCCGCTTCCGCGAGCTCACCGCGCAGGCGAGTGTTGTCGCTTCTCAACAGTTCGACTTGTGCGCGCGCCGCCGCGAGTTCGCGCTCACTCGTCCTTGTCGCGCTGTTGCCCGCTTGCCTCGCTTCAGTCTCAGCCGACACTCGCGAGCGAAGCATCCCGAGTTGTACCGCAGCCAGCAGCTGCTCGTCGGCCAGCAACAACTCGGGCTGCAACAACAGCTCCGTCAACATGCCATCTGCCCGGGCCAGATCACTCCATTGATGACCTGGTGTCGCCAGTGCTAGCGCAAGACGCAAACGGTTGGTTGTCGTTGGCGCACGCGTGAAATCCAGCTGCAGCTCGTCCCAGACGCGTGCTTTGCGCGCGGGATCACCCTCCAACAGGATTTCGATATCTGCAAGGTAGATGGAAATGGTGGACTGCTCAACCGTAACTGATTGATTTGTCGCGGTTTGGCGACGGTCGAAGAGTTTATCGAACGAGCCACAGCCAGAGACTAGCAGTGAGACCAGCGCTAGCGTGCATAGCGTAAATCTAGCCATTTGCCACCCGTTTCGTTGTCATGGCCTGTTGCGGTATTTCAATTCGGAAATGCGCACCGCCCAGAACCACTGTGTCCCCGCGACCCGTTCGAACAGCGCGTTGTTCGTCGCAAATCTCCACCACACCATCATGGGCCTGAACACACTCAAGCACAACCGATAAGCCGATGCCGGTGCCCGCGATCAACCCACCGTGCTGCTGTTCGCCCTGGTAGAAGGCATCGAAGACTTTTTTGCGTTCCGACATGGGAATTCCTGGCCCTTGGTCGGCGACCTCGAGCACGAAAGCGTTCTCGGTTCGCTGTGCGCGGATGAAAAGGGCGCCTCCCTCCGGCGAGAATTTCACGGCGTTGGAAATAAGGTTATCGAGGGTGGTTCGAATCATTTCCCGATCTGCGAATACAGAGACGTCATCGATGGTCGTCAAGAGTCGTATGCGCTGTGAGCGAATCGTGAGCGCATGCACCTTCAGGATAGACTCCACCATGCGACGCAGGGGAAACTCGCTGGCGGTCAGCACCTCATTGCGGCTTTGCCAGGCACTGAAGTTCAAGAGGTTCTCGATCAGGCGCTGTAAGCGAATGCCATTACTGCGCAGGATATCCGTGACTTCTTCTTGCGGGGCATCCAACTGACCCACTGAACCATCCAGCAACAGCTCCGTTCCCTCTCGAATGTTGGCAAGGGGCGTTTTCAGTTCGTGCGACATATGACGCAGGAAGCGATTTTTCTCTTGCGCGAGTTCGAGCAGGCGCTGGCGCAGCCACTCCAACTGACGGCCGAGTGCGACCAAATCGGCGGGACCGACCACTTCGATACGGTGTGAGAAGCGGCCTTCGCCGAGTTGGTTGATCGCGCGGTCGAGTACGCGGATAGGTCTGCTGACCCGCCATGTCACGAAGATCATAGTGAAGATGCTGAAACCGCCTAAGACACCTGCCTGCCAAATCAACGCAGTGCGGGTGTCTGCAGCGTCCGCTTTCAATGCAAATACCTGCCTGTCGATGCCTTCCTGAAACTGCACTTCCAAAGCCCGCGCTGCATCACCGGCGTCGATGAAGCGCCCGATCGCGCCGGCGACCGCTCCCGATCCCTCGGGTAGAGCGGAAACCAGCTCCTCCACCGCGAGATCGATGCGCCCAAGCATGGCGCGGGTTTGTACATCCTCGGCGTAGCGTTTGAGGCGAGTGGTGACCTCGGCGATCGTATCCGAGTCAGCCCGCAGGAACTCAGCAAGCTCTTGATCCTCCGCTACCAAATATTGGCGAGCGACGCGTTCCATAATCGAGAGCTGCTCCTGCAACTCGCGCGTGTTTTGTGTGGCTTCGACACCGGACACGATCAGCGATTGGGAGCGCGTTGCAAAGCGATCGAGTTGGAGGAGTGTCCAACCCAATGCGATCGACAGCGGGAGCATGATCATTGCGTATCCCAGCAACACCAATGCGGTAATCGATCGGGGTCTTGGGAAACGAAACGCCATCAGGGTCGATCCCGCTATCCTGCCCAATAAGCCGATTCGTCGCGAGCGGCGATCTTGCGTTCCCATGCGAGCGCTGAACCGACGATGGCATCGAGATCATCAAAACGTGGCGTCCAGTCGAGAATGTTGCGTGCTCGGTCGGCGACTGCCACTAATGTGGGCGGATCGCCGGCTCTGCGCGCTTCCTCAACAATATTCAAGGGCGTTCCGTTGATTCTGGAAACGACCGAAAGCAACTCGCGGACACTGTAACCATGTCCGTAACCGCAATTGAGGGTCTCTGAGCTGCCGCCGGCGCGCAGATAGTCGAGCGCTTTGATGTGGGCCGACGCGAGGTCCTCGACATGGATGTAGTCGCGCACACCCGTGCCATCCGGGGTCGGGTAATCCGTACCAAAAATCGACACGTGGGGGCGTTTGCCGACCGCAGCTTCGCAAGCAACTTTGGTGAGAAGCGTGGCTTTGGGCGTGGACTGCCCGATTCGACCTTCCGGATCACATCCTGCAACGTTGAAATAGCGCAGCACGACGTGCGATGGCCCGCCAGCGATCTCAAGATCGCGCAGCATCCATTCGCTCATCAGTTTTGAGGTGCCGTAAGGGTTGATCGGAGCGGTAGGGTCCGTCTCGGTGACACTGTCACTCCGGGGTACGCCGTAGACCGCCGCTGTTGATGAGAACACGACATGCTTGACGCCGTGCGCGTGTGCGACCGCGAGTAGTGTACGCGTGTTTGCGGTGTTGTTGAGGTAGTACTTTAAGGGATTCTCGACCGATTCCGGCACCACGGTCGCGGCTGCGAAATGCATGATTGTGTCGATCGGGTACGTGGTAAAGATGCGGCCAAGTGTTTCGGCACATCCGGTATCACCAACAACCAGGTCTCCATGGGTAATCGACCTTGAGAATCCCGTTGAGAGGTTATCGAGCACCACAACCGGCTCACCTTTCTTGCCGAGCTGTCGAACGACGTGGCTGCCTATGTACCCGGCGCCGCCAGTGACCAATGTATAACGCTGACCCATCTCTTATCCCATAGGTTATGTCGCGCAGATTGTACCAGTGCGGCCACTCTGCTTTGTCGAACGGTTCGCAGTTTGAAGGAGTCGTTCAGTGCATTTTCAACTGGTAGTTGCTGCAACCGCGGGCTAGTCTGGCCGCATCGAAAATGACGTCACTCGGGTGATCACATGGATCAGATAAGACGCTGCCATGGCGTTGCGCTTTCTCTCGCTGTTGCGCTGATGGCAGGGTGTGGCGGAGGATCTCTGGAAGTCGATGCAGAGCCGGTCGAGGCCGAAGCACCCGAGATTACTGTGTCATCCATCGCGGCCGAATCCGCTGACCCTGCGTCGATATCTGTTGCCTATGCCTTCGACACCGAACCGAAGGTAGGTGACCCATTGACGGTCTCTGTCACTGTCGAGGGCGTGGGTCCAGAGCCGTTGGCGCTCCTTTCCTCAGCCAGCGGGCCTTTGGCATTGTCGGAGAACACCCCGGAGCGAATAGAGCTCGCTGCTGGTTCAACGCCAGTCATCGTCGATATTGTGGTGACCCCACAGGATCAGGGCCTTGCATATTTATATTTGCAAATGACGGGGCAGCGGGAGGCGAGACCGTTTATCCGCGCGATGGCAGTACCGGTCCAGGTCGGCGCAGGTGCTGATGCGGGAGATATTCAAAAGTTGCTCGATGCCGGGGTGGAAGTCCTGTCGTCGCAGCCCGCAGCAGACGAGATACGCGGTGCCGGTGACGTTACCGTTTCTGAGAAAACACCGATAGGTAACTGATAAATAGGCAAATTTCTGTGAGGAGTATCCGCCGAATCTTGAGCGGGAAAATTTTCCCACAGTGCACAAAAACGAGAGCTGGCTCACGGTTCGACTTGTCCGAACCGAGTACCGTGCTAGTCATGGGGAAAACGTCGCTAGAGCGCAATCCCCGAGGCAAGGGAAAGCCGGCGTCCTGCGCAGTCGCGCAGTGACCGATTTATAGGGATCCAAGACAACGATTCAGCGCCGGAGGGCGGGAGTGCGCACTGTGCATCCCATATTGAAATCGCAATTGGCTCGGGCTACGCAGCCCAACGATGCCGAGGGTAGTCTGCAAATTGGTGATCTCCTGGAGATCATCAGTGAGTTCTACGGAGCGCTGGACGGCGACAACACCAGCATCCACGAGGCGATTTATCGCCACGGCGATACACCACCGCTTCCGGCGGCAGAGCCGGTTGCGCCGGATCACACCGAAACGCTAACTTCCAGCAGCGGTATTCGTGCGCGTTTTCAGGGGCTCCACGACGATGACTTAAAAGCCGTTCTCGACAATGTCGCGGATATGGTGATCACAGTGAGTCGCGAGGGTGAGATCCAGTTCGCCAACCGTGCGGCCGTCAAGTTCTTCATTCCGGAAGCGCGCAGTCTCGCTGGCCAAATGCTGGATGCGGTCTTGCCCATGCCCGAGGGTGTTGCGGTATCCACCTTCCTCGCGCCTTACCTGGTGTCGTTCGAAGACACGCATCCCAATATTCAGTCGGGCACGCTCAAGGCGCGCCGACCCAACGGCAAGGCGTTTCAGCTTGAGGTCACCGCGACCCATTTGAGCGCGTTCGCCGCGGGCGATTACGTGCTGTGTCTGCGAGACGTCAGCGCGCGGGTTGCGGCAGATCGCGCCGCACGCGAAAACCATGAACGCTACCGTGCGTTGGTAGAACACGCGCCGGAAGCGATCCTTGTGTACGACGTACGCCAGAACCGTTTTGTAGATGCCAACGAGAAAGCCACGACGTTCTTTAACCTGTCGCGTCAGCGGCTCCTGACCAACGGGTTTTTCGGGCTGCGAGATGCATCACCCGATGCGACACCAGACGCAGAGCAGAGTCGCATCGATGCCTATCTGCAAAAAGCACTTGACGGAGAGCAACCCATCTTCGAGTGGGTTTACCGCCCTCGAGAGGGCCGGGAGCTCGAGTGCGAAGTTCGACTCTCCAACCTGCCTGCGGTTGGACGGTCACTGGTTCGCGCGAGCATTACTAGCATTGCGGATCGGAAACAGCGTGAGGTCATCGAGTACAGCGAGAAAAAGCTGCTCGAAATGATCGCGACCAACCGACCTTTGACCAAAGTGTTACGGGCGATCTGCCGTACCGCCGAGCGGGTCGTACCCGGTTCGCGCAGTGCGATAATGCTGGTGAGCGGCGACCAGCAACATCTTGAACTCCAGTGCGCGCCCGCGTTCGCGAAGCTGGAACTCAACGCGATCCGTAGTCTGGCACTCGCCGATGCAAAGCTTTCATGCGGGGTCGCCATGGCGACTCGCAAGGTAGTGATCACTAAGGAGATCAGTGCCCATCACGCCTGGCAAGAGCATCTCGATTTCGCTGAGAAGCTTGGCGTCAGCGCCGTGTGGTCAGTACCGTTCGATGATGCGGAGAGTCATGCACTAGGCACGTTAGATCTTTATTTCAGTGAGTTCTCGGAGCCGAATACAGAACAACTTGATGCCTTGAACAGCCTTGCGCGCCTCGGGGCGCTCGCGGTCGCGCGCGAGCGGAGCGAGCTGGCACTGAATGCAAGTGAAGGCCGCTTCACCAGCTTGTTCAACAACGTCGTAGAAGGCGTCTACATCGCCACTCCTGAAGGCCAACTGCTCGCCGCCAATCCAGCGATGGTGCGTTTGCTGGGTTATGCGGATGAGCAAGAATTGCTGGACCAGGTCACTCGCAGCTCTGCTTATGTTCGCGAACAAGACGGCAGACGCTTTGAAGAGCGGATCCGCGAATCGGATCGAGTGACTGGATTCGAGTCGCAGATGCAGCGCCGAGATGGCGAAGTCATCGATGTCCTTGAGAACGCGCGGCTGGTTGAGGAGCCAGGCCAAGCGCCTTACGTCGAAGGCACGATCAGCGACGTCACCGAGCGCAAGCGTGCTGAGCGCGCAGTCTTCGCTGCGAAAGAACGCGCGGAAGTCACGCTGAAGTCGATCGCGGATGGCGTCATCGCCTGCGACGAGGACGGGTGCATCGAGTATATGAATCCAGTGGCGGAAACACTGACCGGATGGCGTTTGCGTGCGGTCGTCGGCCAACCGGTCGAAGAGGTGCTCACGCTGGTGAACGAGCACTCTCGTGAGCTTCTGGATAATCCTATCGTGCGTTGCCTGAATGAAGGCCGTTCGATTGCTAACCACGGGCCAACCCTGCTGATCGATCGTGCAGGTCGAGATGTCGCGGTGCAGGACAACACCGCTCCGATTCGTGATAATGCAGGCCGCATCGTAGGCGCGGTCATGGTGTTCCATGACGTAACCGCCGAAGGTCGTTTGTCGCGCAAGATGTCGTACCAGGCGTCACACGATGCGTTGACCGGCTTTATCAATCGACTCGAATTCACCAACGTGCTCGAGCGCGCACTTGCCCGAGCTCGCAGTCATCGCAGTGAAAGCTATGCATTGCTCTATCTCGATCTCGATCAGTTCAAACTAGTCAACGATACGTTCGGACATACCGCGGGCGATGAGTTGATTCGCCAGTTGAGTGAACGGATACAGACGTGCGTGAAGACACACGATACCGTCGCGCGATTGGGCGGCGATGAGTTCGCGGTCTTGCTCGGCAACGTGGGTGTTGAGTCGGCGCTCGAGATTGCCGAATCGCTGCGCCAGAGTATCGAGAGTTTCCGTTTCGAATGGCAGCAGGTAGGTCACACAGTACAGGTCAGCATCGGCGTCGTTGCACTGGATCAACACTCTGCCTCTGTTGGCGCTGTGCTGAGTGCAGCAGACGTCGCTTGTTTCACCGCCAAGGATCTCGGTCGCAATCGTGTGCACTTGTACGTTGAAGGTGAGACGACTGCGCACCACCAGCAGATGCACTGGCTGACAAGGATTGATCGCGCACTTGAGGATGATCGATTCAAGCTTTTCTACCAGCCGATTGTGCGGATCGGGGACGATGGCGAAACACGCTATTGCAACCACTACGAGTTGCTGCTGCGCATGGTCGATGAAGATGGTGAGCTGGTACTGCCTGGCACGTTTATCGCTGCCGCTGAGCGTTATGATCGTATGCCGGCTGTCGATCGTTGGGTGGTGGAGCACGCACTGGCGCATGCGGATCAGGGCGATCCGAATGAGCAGGCCGGCTATACCCTCTCGATCAATCTGTCGGGCAACTCGCTGAGCGATGATCGTTTTCTCGAGTTCGTGCGTGATCAGTTGCAAGCGACGCCGCTTTGCAGAGGTGCGGTGTGCTTTGAGATCACGGAAACCGCCGCAATCGCGAATCTGGCGCGCGTGCGACATTTCATGAGCGAGTTGTCTTCGCTCGGTTGCCAATTCTCACTGGACGACTTCGGTAGTGGGCTGTGTTCTTTTGGCTACCTCAAGAATCTCTCCGTGGATTACGTCAAGGTAGACGGTGCTTTTGTGCGAAACGTAGCGGCGGACCCTGTCGACCGCAGCGTTGTCGCAGCGATCGCACAGGTTGCACAGACGATGGGGATCGAGACCGTGGCCGAGCATGTAGAGACAAAGGTCATCCGTCAGGCGCTGCCATCGATGGGTGTGAATTTGGTGCAGGGATTCGACATCGCTGCACCGAAATCCATGGATGAGTTCTCTCCGTGGACTCCGGCGGTGCCCGCTCAGGCCTGAGTGCTTGCAGGGTTAGATCGCCAGCCTCTAGACTCCGGGACATGACAAATTTTTTGGCGGGCCTGTGAGTGGCCCGGACCGTGGCGCTGAATCGATTGCTGAAAACGTCGCGGAAATCCTGAATCCAACGTCGGAACAGGCAACATTGCTCGTGTGCGAACACGCGGGCGTAGGCATACCCTCGCATCTTTCCGGGCTCTACCCGGAACCGCTGATGCGCACACACTATGGTTCGGATCTGGGCTCGAGAGCGCTGACCGTGGCTTTGGCGGAGCGACTAGCGACACCGGCAGTTTGTGCGCATTACTCGCGCGTCGTGATTGATTGCAACCGGCGTCTTGATGATCCGACGTTGTTTTTGCCAATCGCTGACGGGGTGAGTGTCACTGCCAACCATGGCGTTACAGCAGCAGACCGCGATCTGCGTGTGCGTGGCATATACGCACCGCTGCACACGCTGGTGGAGTCGCAGCTGGAGACTATGGCGCAGCGCGAAACCGACGTGCTCTACGTCGCGGTCCACAGCTTCACGCCACAACTCGGCGAGCACACCAGGCCCTGGGATGCCGGTGTCATGTGGGATGTTGATGATCGAGTAGCACTCGCCGCGGCGGACACATTGAGGCGTGAGAACGGCATTCACGTCGGATTGAATGAGCCGTATTCGGGTCGTGCGATTCAGGACTTCTCGGTGGATTTCCACGCGGAGCGTCAAGGGTTTGCGAATATCTCGATCGAGATACGGCAAGATCATCTGGCAAACGCGTCGGGCGTTCAGCGTTGGGCGGACCGCCTTGCAAGGGCGCTCGAGCCATTCGTCGATTCGCCACCGCCGAGGCTCTCGGCCGCGACCGAGGGGGCACCGCGGTTCGCGACGAACACGGTGGATTTTTTGGAGACGGCGGGGACTTGGGGGGTGCAGCGTGCGAGCTGAATTTCCGGAATTGACGTTAGGGATCGAGGAAGAATACCTGCTGGTGGACAAGGAGACTGGCGCGCTGGTGACCGATCCGCCGGATGGATTGCTCACCGACTGCCAGAATGTGGCGCCGGGACAGGTCAGCCCCGAATTCCTGAGATCGCAAATCGAGGTGGGCACCAAAGTTTGCCGCAGCCTCGCCGAAGCGCGCGAAGACCTCGGCAGACTCAGAGACACCATTATCCGGATCACCGGCGAATATGGTCTGGCACCGATCGCCGCGTCGAGTCACCCCTTTGGGCAATGGTGGCAGCAAAAGCATACGGACGGGGTTCGATACAACGCGCTCGCTGCAGAGATGCAAACCGCGGCTCGGCGACTCGTCATCTGCGGAATGCATGTTCATGTGGGCGTGCCCGAGGACAACATGCGCATCGATTTGCTAAATCAGCTGAGTTACTTCCTGCCGCACATGCTCGCGCTGTCGACGTCTTCACCATTTTGGGATGGTCGCAACACCGGACTGAAGTCCTATCGGCTAACTGTTTTCGACGCTCTACCACGCACCGGGCTTCCTGAGCGTTTCGCGAGCTATGCGGAATACTGTCGGCATGTGGATGTCCTGACACAAGCAGGGCTGATCGAAGATGCCTCCAAAATCTGGTGGGACATGCGCCCAAGCGTGCGATTTCCGACACTCGAAATGCGGGTTACCGATGTGTGCACGCGTCTGGATGACGCTGTGGCAATCGCTGCGCTCTACGCGTGCCTCGTGCGAATGATGTATCGATTGCGCGCCCACAATCAGCGCTGGCGGATTTACTCGCCGATGCTGATCAAGGAGAACCGATGGCGCGCTGTGCGCTACGGATTCGACGCCGGCATGGTGGACCTCGCGAAAGGTAGCGTGACCGATTTCGACGAGTTGCTCGATGAGTTACTCGATCTTGTCGCCGAAGATGCCGAGGCGCTCAACTGCGTCCCAGAGGTCACCTCGCTGCGTAACATCCTGACCCGTGGCAGTAGTGCGCACCAGCAGGTTGCCTGCTTCGAGCAAGCCATCAGCGAGGGTGCGGATGAGCACACTGCGCTGCGCTATGTCGTACAGCATCTGGTCGAGGAAACCCGCGCCCACCAAGTGACAGTCGACTGATTTTAGACACCTAATCTGCGACAATGGTGGGCCACACTTAAGCTTTTGAGGGACGCTATGGCTTTACTGTTGGAACGGCAGGATGTCTGTGAGCTGGTGAGCCGGGTTGGGCTTGATCAGCTCATCGCGGATACCATCGATTGCCTGGCGGCGGACTTCGGTCGCTGGAACGATTTCGATAAGACGCCGCGTGTCGCACATCACTATCCACATGGTGTGATCGAGTTGATGCCGGTTGGCGATGCCAACCGTTACAGCTTCAAGTATGTGACCGGCCACCCAAGCAATCCTCGCGACGGCAAGCTGACGGTTGCGGCGTTTGGTGCACTTGCGGACACCGACAGCGGCTACCCGGTCCTGTTATCTGAGATGACGCTACTGACCGCGATTCGCACCGCTGCAACTTCCGTGTTTGCGGCGCAATTGCTGGCACGCAAGGAAACGCCCGTAATGGCGTTGATCGGTACAGGGTGCCAGGCGGAATTCCAGTCGTACGGTTTTCATCATTGCCTCGGTGTACGCGAAATCCGCTATTTTGATGTGGACGCTGAGGCGATCAAGAAATATGAACGCAATATGGCTGGCCACCCAGTGAAGCTCGTGCGTTGTGAGACCATCGATTTCGCATGCGAGGGCGCAGACATCATTTCGACGGTGACCGCTGACAAAGCGAATCGCACGGTCGTCAGTCGCAAGCACCTGAAGCCCGGTGTACATTTCAATGCTGTGGGCGGAGATTGCCCAGGCAAGACGGAATTGGCGCCGGATATGTTGGCTGACCTCAAGATCGCGGTGGAATACGAGCCGCAGTCTCGCATTGAAGGCGAGATTCAGGCGCTCGATCCGGACACGCCAGTGACAGAACTATGGCAGGTGCTCAACGGTGATGTAGCGTTGCGTACCTCTGAAGACGACATGACGTTATTCGACTCTGTGGGTTTCGCTCTGGAGGACTACTCAGTGCTACGTTGTGTCTTCAGCAAAGCTCAGGAACTTGGCATTGGCCGGGAGAGTGACATCGTGTTCACCCCTGACGATCCCAAAGACCTGTTTGGCGTGCTAACGTCAGCAACCGGAGTAAACACGCGGCGCATCGCGTAAACGACGAGCGATTTCCAGTCGCAGGGAGGGGTCCAGTGAAATACGAGTTCAAGGTGAATGGGGAGAGCCGTGAAGTGGATGTGCCTGGCGACAAGCCGCTCTTGTGGGTGGTGCGCGAGGACCTGGGCCTCACCGGTAGCAAGTTCGGTTGCGGTATCGCGCAGTGCGGTGCGTGCACGGTGCACCTCGATGGGCAGCCTGTGCGCTCCTGCAGCTTGCCGATCAGCGCGGTCGCCGGAAAGTCGATCACGACCGTCGAGGGCGTCAGCTCGCCCGAAGCGATGGCGATTCGAGAGGCATGGCGCGACCTCGACGTCGTTCAGTGCGGCTACTGCCAATCGGGGCAAATGATGAGTGCAACGGCATTGCTTGAAAAGAATGCGAAGCCGACCGATGAGGACATCGATCGCGCGATGGCGGGCAATCTTTGCCGTTGTGCTACCTATCACCGAATTCGAGCTGCGATTCATTCGGCAGCCGAAAAGCTGGAGGCTTGAGTCATGCAGAAATGGATGTCATCCGCGTCAGCGACGCCCAAACTCAGCCGCCGCCGATTTCTCGCTGCCACCAGTCTCGGCACGGCCGGCCTGCTGGTCGGTTGCAGTGATCAGGCCGAACAATCGGCAACGACGGAAACCACAGCATCATCGGATGTCGTTGCGACGAATCTGAACGCCTTCGTACGCATTGGTACCGACGACAAAGTCACGGTCATCGTCAAGCACCTCGACAAAGGGCAGGGTGTCACGACCGGACTGCCTACTATCGTGGCCGAAGAGCTCGATGCCGACTGGTCGCAGATGGCAACCGAATTTGCGCCGGCCGACGTGAAGCGTTACGCGAACCTGTTGTTCGGCGTGCAGGGCACCGGTGGTTCCACGGCGATGGCCAATAGCTGGGATCAGCTCCGCAACGCCGCCGCTGCGGCACGTGACCTTCTGGTTCGCGCTGCGGCAACAGAGTGGGGTGTATCCGCCAGTGAGATCACGGTGGCGAGCGGGTTGGTGAGTCATGCCGGTAGCGGCAAGTCGAGTGGATTCGGTGCATTGGTTGCAGCGGCCGCTGAGTTGGAGCCCATTGAAAAGCCCACGCTGAAAGACCCGGCCGACTTCAGCTTGATCGGTACGCGACAATTTCGCTTGGATTCCGCAGCCAAGACCGACGGCAGTGTGCAATTCACCATCGATATCGTGCGTCCCGGCATGCGTTACGCCGCGATTGCACATCCGCCCAAATTCGGTGCTATCGCGGCTAGCTTCGATGACACCGCAGCACGCGCGATGCCAGGCGTTGTGGACGTGGTAGAAGTGCCGCGCGGCATTGCTGTGCTGGCCGATAGTTTCTGGACGGCGAAGCAGGCGCGCGATGCGCTAAGTATCGAATGGGATGAGTCGAACGCAGAGACACGCGGCAGTGATGCGTTGTTGACTGATTTTAAAGCCTTAGCCGCGGCGGAGGGTGCTCCGCGGGCGCGTGATGACGGCGACGTCGAAACCGCCTTCGCAAACGCCAGTCAGGTTGTTGAACAGACGTTTGAGCTGCCTTATCTCGCGCACGCGACGATGGAGCCTATGGACTGCGTCGTCGAGCTCGCTGGGGATCGTTGCGACATCTGGACGGGTTCACAAATCCAGACCCTCGACCAAGGTGCCGCCGCTCAGATCACCGGGCTGCCTATGGCGTCGATTCACATTCACACACAATTCGCAGGTGGTAGTTTCGGCCGGCGCGCCGTGCCGGATAGCGATTTCGTCGCCGAGGCGGTCACGATCGCCAAGGCGACGGGCGGCGCCTATCCGGTGAAGCTCATCTGGACACGTGAAGACGACATGGCGGCCGGTCGCTATCGCCCGATGGGCTACCACACGACTCGCGCCGCAATCGACGAAGCGGGGCAGCCCATCGCGTGGCAGCATCGCGTCGTCACGCATTCGTTCATGGTCGGCACGCCGTTTGAGTCTTCCTCGATTAAAGACGGCATCGACAGCAGTGCGGTCGAAGGCGCAGCGCAGGTGCCGTATGCGATCGACAATGTGCGCGTTGAGCTTCAGCTCGCGCGCGTTGGCATTCCGGTTCTCTGGTGGCGGTCCGTCGGACACACGCACAACGGCTGGGTGGCCGAAGTCATGATCGACCAGCTCGCGCACCTCGCAGGCGAAGACCCAGTCGCCTATCGAATGGAGTTGCTCAAGGACCACGCACGTCACCGCGGTGTGTTGCAACTGGTTGCCGAAAAAGCGAATTGGGGCCAGCCGGTTGAGGAGGGTGTCTTCCGCGGTGTTGCGGTCCATGAGTCATTCTCAAGCTATGTGGCTCAGATTGCCGATATCCGCATTGAAAACGGTATGCCAAAGGTTGAACGTGTTGTCGCTGCTGTCGACTGTGGTGTCGCGATCAACCCTGACGTTATCAAGGCTCAGGTGGAAGGCGGCATTGGAATGGGGCTCGGTGCGTTCTTACGCGAAGCGGTGCATCTCGATGACGGCGTCGTGCGAGAGCAGAACTTCCACATGTACCGTCCGTTACGCATCAATGAGATGCCTGAGATCGACGTACACATCGTCGCGTCAGGCGAGGCGCCAACCGGAATCGGTGAGCCAGGTCTGCCGCCGATCGCACCAGCGGTGACCAATGCGATATTCGCAGCAACGGGAAAACTGATTACCCGTCTGCCGCTGGGAGATCAGTTGCGCGAGGCGTAAGCCTGTAAAGCCTGAGTCAACTATCGATTCGGCGTTTTTTCCAAGCGTGTGACGGCTGCTTCCAGTCTCTGGAGCAGCCGTTCACTTTTTTGTGTTGATGGTTTTTGGTCCGGCAGGACCGCGTAGCGCTGCTTGAGTGTTTCGATCAGGTTGTCGACGACCGAACCCTGTGTGCGGTCATTGTGCAGACGAATTGTGCGCGCTGCATATTCGAGGCCGCCGAAGAAAATATCTCGCGCTTGCCAGTGGATGGCCGTGTCGATGAGTTCGCCACGATCCATACCGCGACGCCAGATTCGATCGAACACGGCCACATACGCCTTCATGAATTCACGATTACTCGGTGTATCGCCGCGCCGCACGCGCCCGGACTGGGTTAGTTCAACGACATCGAAACGTTCAATCAGGTTTTGAAGATGCATCGCGGCAAGTGCGGCGAGGGCTTCAAAGGTTTCCCCTTTATCGGCAACCGCCTGCTCCGCACGTTGCGTGAGATCGCCCCAGAAGTCAGCGACGAAAGCGCGCATCAAATCCGTTTTGGTCTTGAAGTAGAGGTAGACCGTGCCTTCCGCGACGCCGGCGCGTTTAGCGATATCAGCCATCCGAGCACCATCGTAGCCACTCTCGACGAATGCGTGCGCTGCGGCCTCAAGTATGGCGCGTTCTTTCTGCTCTACGCGCTCACGACGCGTCACCGCGGTCATGACATTACAGTCCCATCTGGCGAACGGCGAGGTCACGCATGATCTCTTCCGAACCGCCCCCAATCGCCTGTACCTTCACCTCGCGATACATACGTTCGACGGGATTGCCTCGCAGGTAACCGGCACCGCCCAGAATCTGCATTGCTTCTGACGCGCAGAATTCAAGCGCTTTGGACGCGGAGAACTTGGCTTTCGAAATCTGGGCGACCGGTATCTCGCCCTCGTTCGCGGCAAAGCAGATATGGTTCAGGTAGGCCTCGATCATGTCGATGCGCGCGGACATGTCTGCCAGTTTGTGTCGAATCACCTGATGGGTGATGAGCGGTTTGCCGAATGTCTCGCGCTCTTGTGCCCATGCGACCGATTCCTCGAAGCATACCTTCATCATGCCCAGCATGCCGGCGACCATGCTTAGTCGCTCGTAGTTGAAGTTGTTCATTATGGCGAGGAAGCCTTTGTTCTCTGCACCCATTAGATTGCGTGCCGACACGCGGCAATCATCGAAATAGAGTGTGGCCTGATCGGAGGCCCACCAGCCCATCTTGCGGGACAGGGGCGTTCGCGAGAATCCGTCGGTGTCTGCTTCTACGAAGAACAGCGAGACTCCGGTAATGCCTGGACCACCGGTGCGTGCACCCACCACGAAGTAATCTGAAGTCATGCCGCTGGTGATAAACGTTTTCGAGCCGTTCAGAACGTAGTGATCACCGTCTCGCACGGCCGTCGTCTTGAGGCTCGCCACATCGGACCCACCTCCGGGCTCGGTGATGGCCAAAGCTGAACTTTGCCGGCCCGCAATGATTTCCGGCAGGCAATGGTTGCGAATGTCGTCGTTGGCGAGAGTTGCGATAGGACCGATGGAAATGGAGCGTCCTCCAAGCGCAGCGCTCACGCCCGTCGCACCGCAGCGCGCCATTTCCTCGGAGTAGGCAGCGCGCATGAAGCAATCATCGAAACCGAGGCCGCCATACTGTTCGTCCACTCCAAAGCCAAAGACCCCGAGTGCACCAACCTTCTCATGCAATGACCAGGGGATCTCACCGGCTTCGTCCCAGTCATCTGCAAACGGAGTGATCTCGTTAGCGACAAAGCCGCGGATTGTTTCGCGAAATGCCCGTCGCTCTTCGGTTTCGAATGGATTGTTCATGGTGCTTTTATCGCAAAATGAGCTTGACTTGTAAATAATGAGTGTCAATCATTATTCGCGTGAATCAAGCTAAGACCACGAAAAAGAAGGTACGAATCGGCGGGGCGAGCGGCTTCTGGGGTGAGTCGGATATGGCGTTGCCTCAATTGCTCAGGGCCGGAGATCTCGACTACATCGTGTTCGACTATCTTGCTGAGGTGACGCTTTCCATCATGGCGCGTGCGCGGGCGAAAGACCCTGGCGGTGGGTATGCGGCGGATTTCGTGGACGCTGTGCTGGCACCGAATCTTCGGGAGATCGCCCGTCAGGGTGTGAAGATCATCTCGAACGCCGGCGGCATGAATCCCGACGCGTGCGCATGGGCCATCGAATCGTTGATCGATGATCAGGGATTAGATCTCAAGGTCGCAGTTGTTCTTGGGGATGATCTTGTCGATCGGGCGGCAGAACTTGCCGCTGCCGGTCACAGAGATATGTTCACAGATGCGCCGTTCCCGGCGGCGGAGCGTGTGCTGTCGATCAATGCCTATTTAGGTGCGG
This sequence comes from Pseudomonadota bacterium, assembly GCA_039821645.1. Classification (GTDB taxonomy): domain Bacteria; phylum Pseudomonadota; class Gammaproteobacteria; order Steroidobacterales; family Woeseiaceae; genus CALBPI01. The sequence continues at coordinate 45,532 of JBCBNU010000010.1, read as the reverse complement.
AGCCGGTGGCCGAGGCGCTGCGGGCCGGCGCTGATATTGTGGTCACAGGGCGCGGCGTGGATAGCGCGGTCACTCTGGGTGCGTGTTTGCACGCGTTTGACTGGGCGCTCGATGACTGGGATCGACTGGCAACGGCGAGTCTCGCTGGCCACCTGATCGAGTGCGGCCCCCAGGCGAGTGGCGGCAACTTCACCGATTGGGATGTTGTTGCCGATTCGTTGGTGGACGTCGGTTATCCGATTGCAGAGATGTCGGCCGATGGCAGTTGTGTGATCACCAAACCGTCAGCGACCGGTGGAGCGGTCACGCCGGCCACGGTCGGCGAACAAATGCTCTATGAGATAGGGAATCCGCGGGCTTATGTGCTGCCCGATGTGGTGTGTGACTTTTCCGAGGTGACCCTGGCGCAGGCCGGGCCTGATCAAGTTGCGGTGAACGGGGCCCGGGGCCGGCCGGCTCCCGACAGCCTCAAGGTGAGTGTGACGTTTTCGGATGGTTGGCGTGCAGTCGGCAGTTTTTTCTTCATCGGCGAGCAAGCGCCACGGAAAGCGAGAGCCTTTGCGGCCACAACACTCGAACGCGTGCGAGACAAACTCGAGAAACTCGGTGCGCCCGACTTCGACGAAGTTTCGATCGAGGTGGTCGGCGATGGCAGTGCATACGGTGCGAAGAACACGCAATTGGATGCCAAAGACGTGGCCTTGAAACTCGCGGTCAAGCATGAAAATCCACGTGCGGCGGGGCTAATTCTTAAGGAATCAATCGGGTTGGCGTTGGCAGCGCCACCAGGTCTCACGGTGTTTGGCGGTAATCGTCCACGACCTTCGCCGGTCGTCCGGCTGCTATCGTTCCTGTTGCCAAGAGCGCAAGTCATGCCTTTCGTGCGCATGGGTGACCGTGAGGTTCGGGTGCCGATGGGCGAGGGCGAAGCCGTTGGCGATGTCGACAGTAAGACTCCTTCACCGCCGGTTGGCATCGCTGATGCCTGCCTGCCTTTGCGGGCGCTTGCCTGGGGTCGCTCTGGCGACAAAGGCGATAACGCAAATATTGGCCTGCTGCCGCGACATCACGACTACATGCCGTGGATCTGGGCGGCACTCAGTGAATCTGAGATAAGCGCTCGATTTTCGCATTTTGGTGCCGAGCGCATCGAGCGATTCTTTCTGCCCGGCACAAGCGCGATGAATATCGTTTTGCACAACGTGCTGGGCGGCGGGGGTATGGCTAGCTTGCGCAATGACCCGCAAGGCAAAGCCTATGCCCAGATTCTCTTGGAAACACCTATCCCGATTCCATCGGAACTCGCCCGGAGCCTTCAATGAGCGTTATCCAGTCGCGTATCTCCACATCGTCGGAGACCTTTAAGCAAAACCGCAGCGACATGCTGTCGCTCGTTTCCAAGCTTCAGGAACTCAACGCGAGAGCGGGCACGATTTCCGAACAGCGCAAGCCGCGCTTTGAGGCGCGTGGACAACTTACGCCGCGTGAACGTTTGTCGCGTCTGCTCGACCCCGGTATGCCGTGGTTGGCGATCGGCAATATCTCGGGTTACTTGCTCGATACAATGGATGAGGCGAAATCAATACCGGGCTCCACTTTGATATGTGGCATTGGCTTTGTGCGCGGTGTGCGTGCGATGGTCGTCGTCGACGATAGCGGTATCAAGGGCGGCACACTGACTGAGGCTTCGGCCTACAAGATCATCCGAGCCGAACGGATCGCACTGGAGCAGAAGCTGCCGTTCATTCATCTCGTCGAAAGCGGTGGCGGCGATCTGATCAATTACACTGTCGGTGGGTTTGTCGCGGGCGGTAGTCTGTTCGCCGGTCAGGCGCGACTGTCGAAAGCGGGCATACCGGTGATCACGGTCTTGCACGGCTCGTCGACTGCAGGTGGCGCTTACATGCCCGGAATGAGCGACTACGTGGTCGCGGTAAAGAAAAACGGCAAAGCATTCCTTGCGGGACCGCCGCTGCTCAAAGCAGCAACGGGTGAGATCGCGACCGACGCCGAGCTTGGCGGCGCTGAGATGCATGCCAGTACTTCAGGTCTGGTCGAATATCTCGCCGAAGATGATAACGACGCTATGCTGATGGCACGCGAGGTGGTGCGGCGGCTAAAGTGGAATCAGCGTTGCCCAGCGCCACAAGTTGATGGTTTCAATGCACCGCTCTACGACCCTGACGAAATAGCGGGGGTCGTGCCCGTTGACTATCGCATTCCCTACGATGTTCGCGAAGCGCTTGCTCGCATTGTCGATGGATCTGAGTTTCTCGACTTCAAGCCCGGCTACGGTGTCGCAACCGTATGCGGGACTGCGGATGTCATGGGCTTTGGATGTGGCTTTATCGGCAACAACGGTCCGATTGATCCTGACGGCGCCACCAAAGCGACGCAGTTTCTGCAGTTGATGGACCAGTCAGACTTGCCGGTCATTTTCCTCTCCAACACCACGGGCTACATGGTCGGCACTCAGTACGAGCAGGGCGGAATGATTAAGCACGGCTCGAAGATGATTCAGGCGGTAAGCAATCTCGAAGTCCCACGCATTACGTTCCAGATTGGCGCCAGTTACGGCGCAGGCAATTACGGGATGTGCGGGCGCGGATTTGACCCAGACTTTTTATACCTATGGCCCAACGCGTCAACTGGCGTCATGGGTGGTGCACAAGCGGCGACCGTCATGGAGATTGTTGCCGAGCAGAAAGCGAAGACGATGGGGGTCGAACCGGATCGTGAAGTGTTGAAACAACAAAACGCCGCGTTGACGGACTTGTTCGATGGACAGTCCAGTGCGTTCTATACCTCCGGACACAATCTTGATGATGGCGTGATCGATCCCCGCGAGACGCGTAACGCGCTCGGATTTTTGTTGGCGACCGTATGGGAGGCACGCCACCGAGAGGTGCGCGAAAACTCCTTCGGCATAGCACGCATGTGAGGCAAGTGATGCGAGTTATCCCCATTCCGATGAGGCGCATACCGGCATGGTTCCGAGGAGTGACAAAATGAAACGCATCGAGACACTGCTGATTGCCAATCGCGGCGAGATCGCGTTGCGCATTATGAGAACAGCGCGAGCGATGGGAATCCGCTCGGTAGCGGTCTACTCCGACGCAGACGCCCACGCACCGCATGTGCACTTCGCTGATGCTGCGCTACACATCGGCCCGGCACCGGTAGCTGAGAGCTACCTCGACGCCGACGCGATTCTCGCGGCCGCACGTTTAGCAGGTGCTGATGCCATTCACCCCGGGTATGGGTTTCTCTCCGAGAACGCAGACTTCGCTCGGGCGGTTGAACAAGACGGAATGGTGTTCGTCGGTCCGACGCCTTCGGCCATTACCGCGATGGGTGACAAGGCACGCGCGAAGCGGATCATGATTGAAGCGGGTGTGCCCTGCGTGCCGGGATACGAGGGCGAGGATCAAAATGATGCGCGTTTTCTCGAGGCGGCCGCGGACATCGGATTTCCCGTCATTGTGAAGGCGTCGGCAGGTGGTGGTGGGCGCGGTATGCGACTCGTCGATCGCGAGGAGGCGCTCTCAGAGGCATTGCCGCTTGCGCGCTCTGAGGCGTTGAACGCGTTTGGTTCGGGTGATCTGATCCTGGAAAAGGCCATAGTTGCGCCGCGCCATGTTGAATTTCAGGTATTTTCTGACGAGCAAGGCAACACGATTCATTTGGGAGAGCGCGACTGCTCTGTGCAACGGCGCCATCAAAAAGTCCTGGAGGAGTCTCCCTGTCCTGTGATGTCGCAAGCGCTGCGTGAGTCCATGGGTGCAGCTGCCGTCGCCGCTGCCAAAGCTGTCAATTACAGAGGCGCTGGTACTGTCGAATTCCTGCTCGATGCTGACCGCAACTTCTATTTTCTGGAGATGAACACTCGCTTGCAGGTAGAGCATCCGGTCACGGAGCTTGTGACTGGGCTCGATCTGGTGGAGTTGCAAATTCGTGTTGCCCGAGGTGAGCCGCTCGGGCTCGAGCAGGATGAGGTCGTCATCGGTGGCCACGCGATCGAGGCGCGGCTATATGCCGAGGATCCCGCCGAGGGCTTTCAGCCAGCGACAGGCCCCGTGCTCCTTTACCAAGCTCCCGAAGGTGAGGGCATACGGTGCGACGATGGTATTGCTTCGGGGGGTGAGGTCACGCCTTTCTATGATGCGATGGTCGCCAAGATCATGGCTTGGGGAGAGTCGCGCGAAGATGCCTTGCACAAGCTGGCATACGCGTTGCGTGAAACCACCCTGTTTGGGGTTAAGAGCAATCAGGAGTTCTTGGCAGCCGCGGTCGATCATCCGGCTTTCCGCGAGGGTCGAGCGACGACGGCCTTCATCAGTGAGGCATTTGGTCAGCACGGATTCTCTCGCACAGACGCGACACCCGAAGATCACGCAGCAGCTGCTGTATTGCTGCTGCGCGAGCGGCGAGACGCGGCGCATCGTGCGTCGCTCGGCGTAGCCGGTGAGCTTTTGGACTGGTCGAGCTCACTGCCGCGGCCATCGACTGCGGTGTTCGGGGAGCGGGTGGTTCAGGTGTCGCCGATAGGCAGCGATACCTACACAGTTGTGTCCGGCGACGACGAGACTCAGGTCGAGGTGCGTGCCATCGAAAATTGGACAGCGAAGATGACCATCGACGGCCGTCCAGTTGAGTATGTGTCTCTCGTGTGTGCTTCGCGTGAGATCTACCTGCGTCGTGGTGCGATGACATTCCATCTGCACGACAGCACAGCCCAGCTCAGCGCCGACGCGCAAGCCACGGGTGGCGGTCACGTCGTTGCCAACATGCACGGCGTATTAGTCGAGCTGTCGGTAGCGGCGGGGGATCGCGTCAGTGCGGGCGACAAACTGGCTGTGCTCGAAGCGATGAAAATGCAACATCACTTGCATGCGCAGGTGGACGGCACGGTCAGTCAAGTCGCAGTGGCGGCAGGTCAGCAGCTTGCATCGGGCGACTTGATTATGATCATCGAGGAGGTTGCCGATGCAGGAGGCGAGTGATTTTCTCGAAGAGTCACGTGCGCTCCATGCCTTGGTATGTGAAGTAGGGCACGAGCGCCTGAACGAGATGACACAATTCAAGTCGTGGACACTTCGAGATGTTCTAGAGCACTTGCATGTCTGGAACGAGATGGCATGTCTGCAAGTCGAGGACGAATCGCTACTGATGACACGCCTCGCAAGCTTGATGGCGGATGGTGGGGACCTGCGTTCGTTTGAGCGTAAAGTTCTGGGGGACAGAAACGCGGATACGCTGCTGTCTGACTGGCAAGGCGGCTTCGAACGAACCGCGAGGTTGTTCTCGAGCGTAGATCCCAAGGCGCGACTGCAATGGGCCGGACCCGCGATGAGTGCGCGCTCGTCCATCACAGCACGCCTGATGGAGACCTGGGCGCATGGGCAGGAGATTTATGACCATCTCGGGATCGAGCGTCGAAACACGGACCGAATTCGCGGAATTGTCGTTCTCGGCGTGAACACGTTCGCGTGGACTTATAAGGCCAGAAACGCTGAGCCGCCGGGCCCGTTGCCGAGGGTGGAACTTGTGTCACCCACAGGCGCGCATTGGGTGTTCGGGGAAACCTCGGACAGTGGGAGCATCACGGGTACCGCAGTGTCGTTCTGCCAGGTCGTGACCCAGACGCGCAATATCGCCGACACCGATCTGGTAGTGTCAGGAGCTATCGCCGCCGATTGGATGTCAAAGGCGCAGTGTTTTGCAGGCCCACCGAGCGTACCGCCCGCGCCGGGCACTCGGTTCAGGAGCGAACTTGTGATCTGATACATCTGGAAGTCGCGATTTGAGTCCCCATTTCATCCGGGACCGCAAGAAAGGAGGGTCGAATGTCCGACTACAGCAAATTCGAAAAGACGCAGGACGCGTTGTCCGAGCTCACTGAAGAGCAGATTCGGGTCACGCAGAATAACGGCACCGAAATGCCTTTCTCGGGTGAATACAACGAGCACAAGGAGCCCGGGATCTATGTGGACGTGGTTTCCGGAGAACCGCTGTTCGCATCTTTCGACAAGTATGACTCAGGCTCAGGTTGGCCGAGTTTTACGCGTCCGATTGTTGACGGAAACGTCGTTGAGTTGTTCGACGAAAGCCATGGGATGCGCAGAGTCGAAGTTCGGTCCGCTGAGGGCGATAGTCACCTCGGTCATGTCTTCGAAGATGGCCCGAAAGATGCCTACCCGGGAGGACCAGAGGCGACGACTGGACTGAGGTACTGCATCAACTCCGCCGCACTGAAGTTCATTGCGTTGGACGACTTGGAAGATGCGGGCTACGGCGATCTTCTGTCATTGTTCAAGAAAAATATGGAGACTCCGGAATGAGCGAAACCACCGAACGTGCTGTCCTTGCCGGCGGCTGTTTCTGGGGTATGCAGGACCTGATTCGCAAACGACCAGGTGTTTTAAACACTCGTGTCGGCTACACCGGCGGCGATAACGATCATCCCACCTATCGTAACCATCCAGGTCATGCAGAGGCGATCGAGATCGAGTACGACCCGAACCGCATCAGCTATCGTGATTTGCTGGAGTTCTTCTTTCAAATTCACGATCCGACCACTGTGGATCGGCAGGGTAACGATATAGGCTCCTCCTACAGATCAGAAATCTTTTACACGAGCGAAGCGCAACTGCGCATCGCCAGGGATACGATCGAGGACGTGAACGCATCTGGACTGTGGCCAGGGCGAGTTGTCACGGCAGTGTCGGCGGCGCCAACATTCTGGGAAGCGGAGCCAGAGCATCAGGACTATCTGGAACGCATACCGAACGGCTACACCTGCCATTTCCCAAGGCCCGATTGGAAGCTGCCGAAACGTCAGGATGTTGCGTCTGGCTGATCGCGTCTTTAGGCCGCAAAGCGTCGGTTTCGGTGGCGGCTGTCATTGGTGTACCGAAGCGGTGTTTCAGTCCTTGCGTGGCATTGCAGGCGTCGACCAAGGGTGGATTGCATCTGATGCGCCGCACGATACGTTTTCGGAAGCGGTGCTTGTTGAATTCGATGCCGAGGTCATACCGCTTGAAGTGTTGGTCGAGGTGCACTTGAGAACGCATGCGAGTCAGTCCGATCACAGTTTTCGCGGAAAATATCGCAGCGCGATCTATACCTTTGATTCGGCGCAGCATGCACATGCGAAAGAGATCATGGACACACTGCAATCCGGATTCGAAGCGCCGTTGGTGACGGCGGTGATGCCGTTCGCGGGGTTCAAGCCGTCAGAATCGCGGCTACAGAATTACTACCGGACAAACCCGGATCGGCCATTCTGCAGGGTCCACATCGATCCCAAGCTCGCCCTGGTGCGCCAGCGCTTCGGGCGGCATGCCGCCTGATGACCCCACCCCGATCAGGCTTTATCGTTTCATGAAGCCGTTGTCGCGCAAGAAGCGGACGGTCTCGACAGTGAAGCCGGTATCAGGACCCTCGAACAGCCAGAATCGATCGCCGTTTCGAAGGACAATGTCTTGCTCGTCAAAGTCGTAACCGTGGCCGCTTTCTGGGCGCACGACGACCCGTACGTCCGGGTCTGCATCACGAAGCGCGGCGACATTCTCCTCTAACGGCACAATGGGATCTTGTGCACCGAAGATGGCAAGGTACGGTAAACCGTCGAGGCTTTGAAGAAATTGGGTCGGGTCATACCGAAAGCGCCGCAGCCAAAGTCGCGACATGTCCTGTCGTTGTTTTGGAATATCGTCAGCGCCAAATCCCTGATCGAGCCATCCGTCCTGCTCTGCAGTACGGCGAATCGCGTTGAGCTTGGCAAACGCTTGATCATCAGTAAGTGACTCGTCGACCGTGATTCTTGTGACCTCAGCGAGCGTGTTCTGCTGAGCAACCGATAGTCCTACTGCATCGCCATACGTCGAGGCGGAACTTAGCTGTTGCTGAACAATGGAAGTTGCTGGACCGATCCAGGTAATCAGGAAGGCGGGCGAGATGGCATTAGACAGACTTCGCTGGCGTTCGGCGGAGGCCTGTATGACCCATGCGCCCGCGGACTGTGCGAAAAATCCAACTTTGTCTGCGTCAACATCCGGATCATCTGCCAGAAACTCGAGCGCGGCAATCGCATCTTCGGTTAGCTGGTCAAATGTGAAAGTTGCGCAGTTCCCATCTGATGCGCCGGAACCACGCTTGTCGTACGTTAATACCGCGATGCCATAGCGTGCGAAAAAGCGTGCTGTATTGGAGACTCTCGTTGCGCATCCCCTCCCGCGAACAATCACCATTCCAGCCAGTGGCTCATGGTCAAGTGGCTTGACCAGCGTGGCTGCAAGTCTTGTCCCGTCATCCGACTCGAAGCTCAGCTCAGTTTGGTTGATCATCTCGAGTGGCGGCGGTGGCGATCGCTTGAGATGAATCGTCCTGCCATCATTACCAACGGTGCCGATTAATTGTTCAAACCTCGGTTCAAGCAGTAGTTTGGCGTCGCCCTCCAGCAAGTCTAAAATCGTCAGCCCATCAGGCGATCGAACCACCTTTTCAAATCCGGAAGGTTCGTAAAACAGCCAATCAGGAAATCGCGTTGACGCCGTCAATCCTTCAGCACTTCGCTCGATTCTGACCTCGACCGACAAGACTGACCCATCCTTGACGATGGCGCCTTTCCAATAGCCAACGGGGTCGAATCTGTCTAGCGGTTCGGCGACGACCGGGCCGGACGCTAGGTATATCAGGGCGAGCCATAAACAGCGCATACACTTCCTTTATGTGTGGGGAATTGTCGTTGTGAGAGTACACTACATGTGAAATGAAGCGCTTCGACTACACTTTATCCGTTGCCCCCATGATGGATTGGACGGATCGGCATTGCCGATTTTTCCACCGGTTGCTATCGCCTTCAGCGGTGCTGTACACGGAAATGGTTACAGCGGCCGCTTTAATCCATGGCGACGCCGATCGCCTGCTGCGCTATAGCCGCGAGGAGCATCCTGTAGTACTTCAGCTCGGTGGCAGCGATCCGACGATGATGGCTGACGCTGCGCTGCTCGGCGCTCAGGCGGGGTATGACGCGATCAATATCAATGTGGGCTGTCCGAGTGATCGCGTGCAGAGCGGTCAGTTTGGTGCGTGCTTGATGGCTGAGCCTAAGACCGTCGCAGAGTGTTTTCGCCGCATGGCTGAGGTGGTGTCTGTACCTGTGACTGTGAAGACCCGGCTGGGCATCGATGAGCATGACAACGAGGCTTTTTTCTCGACGTTCATCGATACGGTCGCCGATGCGGGTTGTACTCATTTTGATGTGCACGCGCGCATTGCGATTCTCGAAGGGTTGAGTCCAAAACAGAACCGCGATGTGCCGCCGCTGAATTACCCGCGAGTCTATGCACTCAAGGCGCGCCGGCCAGAGCTTACGGTCTGTCTCAACGGTGGAGTTCGCGATTTTGATGCTGCTAAAGAACATCTGCAGTATGTCGACGGTGTGATGATCGGTCGCGAGGCCTATCAAAACCCGTGGTCGCTGACACGATTCGAACACTTGGTAGACCCTGCCTTCGTGACGACACGTGAATCGGTCGTTGATGCGATGACCGACTATGTGAAGCGCACGGTTGGACGCGACCACGTGCAACTCAAGCACATCACGCGACACATGCTGGGACTTTTTTCTGGAGAGCCGGGTGCGAGACGGTGGAGAAGAACGCTCTCGGAGAACGCGCATCGACCTGAATCAACAGCAGAGTTAATCGCATCGGCTGCGGCCAGTGTCGCCGCGGTCTGATCGTGATGCTGGGCTGCCCCCTTACGCAACGGTTGGCAGTCCTCTGCTAGCGCACTACACTTCGCGCTGCGTTTGAAACCACCCACGATTGCGCGAGCAGCCGATGACAAAACCCATTTCCAGTGGCGACCCGTACGCAACATTTGCCGAGCAGGCCGACAAGCACGAGCTGTATGAGGCATCGGTGCAAGATGTAGAGACCGAGGTCGACTTTCTGCTCGAAACCTGGGAGTCGTTGCGCGATCGACCGCCCGTGCATTTTCGTGAGGATTTTTGCGGAACAGCGAGTGCCGCTTGTGAGTGGGTGCGCAGGGACGCAGCTCACCAATCCACGGGTGTTGATCTTGACCGGCCGACGCTTGACTGGGGGATCGCACACCGGGTGTCGACACTGAGTGCGAGTGAGCAGTTGCGCGTTCGACTGGAGCAGGCGGACGTCGTCACGGTCGAAACGCAGCCCGCTGATATCATCGGCGCCTTCAACTTCTCATACTTTACCTTCAATACCCGAGACGCACTCCGCGCGTATTTCGAGAATGCGCGGCGCGGACTGAAACCCGATGGACTGTTTATTCTTGATGCGTTTGGTGGTGCGGAAGGCATTACCGAGATGAAGGAAAAGACCAAGCTCGACGGCTTCACCTACGTTTGGCATCAGGCGAAGTACCATCCCGTCACGGCCTATATGCGTTGCCATATTCATTTTCACTTCCCGGACGGCTCCAAGCTAAAGAAAGCTTTCACCTACGAATGGCGCCATTGGACGTTGCCTGAAATACGAGAGGTGTTGCAAGAGGCGGGGTTCGGCAAAGTGGAGGTGTACTGGGAGGGAACCGATGACGACGGTGAGGGAAATGGCATCTATGAGCCCTCATCGACGGGCGATGCTGATCCGGCGTGGATTGCCTATATCGTCGCCGAGCAGTAGCCCCATTTGACGAGAGCGTTTTGATTCCTGCCGACCACTGTATACTGTTAAATATTGGGCATTACGGACTCGGCTTCCATGAGCGAAGACCTTGAGGTTGCGATAGTTTTCGCCGACGTAGTCGGCAGCACGCAGCTCTACGAACAATTGGGCGACGACCAGGCGCGCGAAGTCGTGCGAAAGTGTCTCGACATCATGATCGAAGCCACGAATACCGCTCGAGGAACGGTCATCAAGACGATGGGCGATGAGGTGATGTCGATTTTCGATGATGCCGACAGCGCAATGTCAGCGGCTGTAGAAATGCAGCAGAAGATATCGGCAGGCAAGGGGCTCGTGCCGGAGGATCAAACTATCTCCATTCGTGTCGGCTGCCACTACGGCGTCGTCGCCCGAGAGCCGAACGATATTTTTGGTGCGGCGGTTCACACCGCAAATCGCATGACGTCGCAAGCGAAGGCGCGCCAGATCGTGACAACGGGTACCACCGTTGAGCTTCTGAGTGAGGACTGGCAAAGAATCACACGGCAGATTGATCTTGCGGTGGTCAAGGGCAAGAAGGATGAGGTCGCGCTGTTCGAAGTACTTTGGCAGCGCGGAGAGGAGGCGACCAGCGTGTTGCCAACCATCGGGTGGCAGCAGGGAGCACAGCCTGACATTCGCCTGACCCTGTCGTTCGCAGGGCATACGATGCCGATTGATCCCGCTCGTCAGCAAATTACGCTCGGACGGGCCGAAGACAATGATCTGGTGGTGAAAGGCAATCTGATTTCACGTGTGCACGCGCGCATTGAGCGCCGTCGCAATAAGTACTACCTGGTCGACGAGAGTACCAACGGGTCGTTTATCGCCAACATGAATGGCGACGAGAATTTCGTGCGTCGCGATAGTATCGAATTGACCGGCGAGGGCATCATCGGTCTCGGCAAAGTTGCCAAGCCGGGCACGCCGCTAGCGGTTCATTTCATTGTCGAAGGCCCGGGCGCCGTCCGATAAGGGTCGTCAGGCGAACTAGCTTACAAGCGCTTCCAGTATGCGCTGGCGGGCGCGCTTCAAGTCGTCAGGTACGCGATCCCCGTAGCTATCGAGATATTCCCCGACGGCTTCGATCTCGGAGTGCCATCCCTCAACATCAATGCTGAGCAGTTGGTCGAGGGTATCGTCACTGACGTCGAGTGCCACGCGATCAATATCGTGCGGCCAAGGTAGTTTGCCAATCGGTGTTTCAGTAGCGCTAAGCCGGCCCTCGCACCGGCCAATGATCCAGCGCAGTACACGGAGGTTTTCCCCAAAACCTGGCCAGAGGAATCTTCCCGAGTCGTCTTGGCGGAACCAGTTGACATGGAAGATGCGCGGTAGCCGATCACTGCGCTCGCCGAAGGAGAGCCAGTGAGCCCAGTAGTCTGCAAAGTTGTAGCCGCAGAAGGGTTTCATTGCCATCGGATCGCGACGGACAACGCCCACCGCACCGGTCGCTGCGGCTGTGGTTTCCGACGCTACCCCTGCGGCGACCATGACACCATGGGTCCAGTCATTTGCCTCATAAACGAGCGGTGCGAGAGTCTTGCGTCGCCCCCCGAAAACGATGGCGGAGATGGGTACACCCTCGGGTGCGTCGGCGAGCGTGCTGTAACTTGGGTTTGCTGATGCACGCACCGTGAAACGTGCATTGGGGTGAGCGGCCGGCGTATCGCCGGTATACGGATTGCCGCGCCAGTCGGTCACAGGCATCTCGTCGTCTTTTCCTTCCCACCATGGGCAGTTGTCTTCAGTGACTGCTACGTTGGTAAAGATCGTGTCTTTGCGAATTGTGTCGAACGCATTCTTGTTGGTTTTTTCATTGGTGCCTGGTACGACACCGAAGTAGCCAGCTTCTGGATTGACCGCCCGTAGTTGGCCATTCTCGTCAGGGTGAAGCCACGCGATGTCATCACCCAGCGTCCAGATTTTCCATCCGGGCTGCGATGCCGGCGGGATCAGCATGGCGAGGTTGGTTTTGCCGCAAGCGGATGGGAATGCGCAAGCCAAGTAGCTCGTTTCGCCAGTTGGTGATTCAACACCAACGATCAGCATATGCTCTGCCAGCCAGCCTTCCTGGCGTGCCTGCCAACTGGCGATGCGCAGGGCATGGCACTTCTTGCCAAGCAGCGCGTTGCCGCCATAGCCCGACCCGTAGCTCATGATCTCCAACGATTCCGGGAAATGCATGATGAATCGGCGTTCGGGATCCAACTCACCCTTGGAGTGCAGACCTTTCACGAAATGGCCATCGTGCTCGATACGGCGCAAGGCGGCTTCGCCCATACGCGTCATCAAGTGCATATTTGCCACCACGTAGGGACTGTCGGTAATCTCGACTCCGCAGCGCGAATAGGGCGAGTCGATCGGGCCCATGCAGTAGGGAATCACGTAGAGCGTGCGACCTTCCATACAGCCGGCGAAAAGATCGCGCATTTTCTCGCGCGCCTCGGTTGGTGCCATCCAGTGATTGTTGGGACCGGCATCCGCTTCATCGGCCGTGCAGACAAAGGTCAAGTGCTCGACCCGAGCAACGTCGTTTGGATCGGATCTGTGCAAATAACAACCCGGGTACTGTTCCTGATTTAGCGTCAGTAGCGTGCCGTCGTTGACCATTTGTTCGATCAGCGCCTGATAATGCGCCTCCGTGCCGTCGCACCAAATAATGCGCTCAGCACCGGTGTGAGCAGCGGTTTCATCCACCCACGATTGCAGGGATTCGAGTGTCGTACTCATGATCTTGGGATCCGCGGAAATCTCGAGACGGCGCGGAGTATAGCGCGCGGTGCATTTGGTTTCATGAGAGACATTCAAAAAGCAAAAAAAAAAGCCGCAGACACCGGGGGGAGGTGTCTGCGGCAGTATGCGCTGGCCCAAAAGGGGGGGAGGGGATTGGGCCAGGTTGTTTCGGTACCTCAGGGGGGGTGAGGTGGAAATGGAGTTGCCTTAAGCAGACTTCTCCGCTTCCGCTACCGCGTTCGCAACTTTCTTAGCGGCCGTCTTTGCCGTCGCTTTAGCGCGTGCAGGGGCCTTCTTCGCCGTCTTACGGACGGTCTTTGCTGCTTTTTTTACAGTTTTCTTGGTTGTCGTGGTGCCACGCAGGCCGCCTACCACGCCACCGAACTCGCCCGCCGCACCGCGCAGGATGCCAAACGCGTCCTTCACGTCGTTGACGTAAGAGCCAGCAACCGCAGGTACTACGTCGCGCTGCATGGCAATCAATTCCCGCACGCTGTCAACGCGTGACGCATCGCGAAGACGCTTCGCGACGGCGTCGATGCCGCGCTGAATGCTCTTCGATTGCAGTTCGATGAGCTCTTTGGAGGTACGGAACACAATGGCGTTCGTGTCCAAAGTCGCTTTGGAAACTTTCTGTACGGGCTTTTTGGTGTCTGCTACTACGCGACCCGCCTGACCAACGCGGTCTTGGGTAGCGTCAACAGCGGTGTTGATGCCGTTACGTGCGGTGTCCGCTACGCGGCTGACAACATTTTCAATTTGTTCTCTCACGGGTTCGCTCCTCTGTAATGTTGCGTTGCAACAATTGTTGCACCGCACAATAGGGGCGTGTGGAGCTGCTGTCAAGTGTTGCAGTGCAAAAAAATAGGTTTTTTTGCACCCCGGCGAACGCTGCGAAAACTTGAGGCAGGAATATGGAAATTGTCGACCCCATCACAACCCAATTGTGATTATCCTCACAGATTCGGCACCGTAAGTGCCTCATGTATAGGTAATTGTGTGGAGTTTTGAGACCATCTTATGGTGAAAAGCGAAGCACGGAATGAAACCGATGCAACCGAACATAAAATTGTCGCTTAAGGCAATTGCACGGGGAGCGATCATCGTCCTGACCTGTTTTGGTGCAGCCACAGGCTACGCCGCGGGCACGGCTGCGGGTACCGATATCGTGAACGTGGCGCAGGTCGACTATGAGCTCGGTGGCACGCCGGTGTCGCAGGCGTCCAACGCGGTCACGATCACCGTCGACGAGATTGTTGATGTGACCAACGTGCTTCAGTCGCCCCAGCAGACCGTCGCGCCGGGCGAAACCGGCGCCGTGCTCGCATTTACAGTCAGCAACACCGGCAACGGTTCGGAGACGTTCATCCTTTCGGTCATCAACAACGATGCTGCTGATGATTTCGATCCGACCCTGCAAACTCCGGGCGTCTTTTTTGACAGTGATGGCAGCGGTGACCTGTCTGCAGCTGACACCCCCTATGCGTCAGGCACCAACGATCCGGTGCTCGCGCCCGATGCCGTGTTGCTCGTATTTGTCGTCAATGACATCCCTGCGGGTCTTGTAAACGGACAACTCGGTCGCAGCACCCTGCGGGTGGAATCCGCAACAGGTACAGGCACTCCCGGAACCGTATTCCCCGGCTTGGGTGATGGTGGTGCTGATGCCTTGGTGGGCAGCAGCGGTGGCGCTGCCGAAGCGACCGGCGAGTATTTGGTTTCGGATGTGGATGTGGCGATCAACAAGGCCGCAGTGGTCACCGATGCGTTCGGTGGCTCGGCGCCGACACCGGGCGCGCTGGTCACCTACACACTCACGGTCACAGTCACCGGCACCGGCACGGCAATCGCTGCCGTGATCAATGACCCAATCCCTGCGAGTACGACCTATGTGCCGGACTCGCTAACACTAAACGGCGCATCACTCTCCGACGTGGACGATGCGGATGCCGGCAGCTTTATTTCGACCCCGCCTAACGGGGCGGTCAGCGTATCGCTTGGCGATCTGACGCAAGCCGATGGCTTGCAGACGATTACCTTCAGCGTGCGTATCGACTAGAACACAGGAGCGATTGCAATGATGAAACAGACACTCGTGCTCGCCGCACTTTTGCTGGTCGGCCAGGGAGCGCAAGCACAAACCGGCAACATCGAATTGAAGACCGTCGTCGAGAAGGAAACCACGGTCACCAATGAGGCAGGTCAGGAAGTGACCCAGCTCGTCCCCGTCGACAAAGTGATCCCGGGCGACGTGGTGATCTACACCGTTACCTACACCAACATCGCAGACGAGCCGGCAGAGAAAGTCGTAATCACAAATCCGATCAAAAGTGATCTCCGTTATGTACGCGACTCGGCATTCGCGCCGGGCGCTGACGTCGAGTTTTCCGTTGATGGTGGTGAGCAGTTTGCCGCTTTGGAGCAGCTCACCGTTGAGCGCGACGGTACCACCGTGCCGGCAAGCCTTGATGACTTGACCCATATCCGCTGGACGCTCCGCGATCAGCTGGACCCGGGTGCGCAAGGCTTTGCACGTTTTCGGGCGCGGCTGAACTGATTTTTCTGGGGCTGCCATTCGCAGCCCACGACCTGGCAAAGGACTTCCAGGCTCACATAACAAAAGGGACCGCACCTCTGCCGGCGCAGCAGCAGTGGTGACATAGAGCGATGACTGCGCGAGTGAATTTTTTTGGAAGTAGTAACCAGGAGTAGCGACATGAAAATCGCTGACAGAATCACCGCAACCTTACGCGTTGCGGGTGTGGCTGTTGCGGCGTTCGCGCTGGCACCGCAGGCATTTGCCGACGGGACGCTGGCGGGTACGTCGATCGACAACGTAGCCACGGTTGACTTTGAGGTGGGGGGCATCGCCCAGACACCGATTGAGTCTTCACCCACAGGTAACTCAACGCCGGGTGTCGGGAACGGTATCGCAACGTCATTTGTTGTGGACAACCGTGTTGACCTGACACTGACCGAAGAGTCCGGTGCGCAAACACCGGTCAGCCCCGGCCAGACCGACGCTGTTGCCATTTTCCGATTGACCAACACCGGTAACGAGACACAGGACTTCGCCCTGACGCCAGCGAACCTCGCGGCGGGCACGACCGTGTTTGGTGGTGATGCCGACACGATCGAAGCGAGCAACCTGCGCGCGTTTGCGGACACCGACGGCAGTGGTGACTTCAGCGGCGGCGATCAGCCGTTCGTCGACAGCCTCGCGCCGGATGCCGACATCCTGGTATTCGTCGTTGCCGATGTGCCCATCGGTGCGAGCAATGGCGACTATGCAAACGTCAGCATTACCGCAACGACGGCTGTCGCCGGTAGCAGCGGCGCGACGATTGTGACCGCAACGACTGGTGGCGACACCACCGGCGTCGATGTTGTGTTCGGGGATGCCGGCAACGATGGTTTCGAAACGGCTGAAGATGGTTATTTCGTGTCATCTGCGGCGCTGACCGTGACCAAGGCAGAAGCGATCCTCAGCGACCCGTTCAACGGCACGACGGATCCGTTGCACATTCCGGGCGCAGTGATCGAATACACGATCACGGTGGTCAATACCGGTGGTGCAGATGCGACCAACGTCGGTATCTCGGATGTGTTGGATACAGCGGCACTGGATCTACTGCTGGCGCAGTACGCCGGTGGCACCGCCGATATCGAATACGAAGTGGGTGGCGCAACACTGTCTTGCACGGCCGATGCCGGGGACGCGGACGGTGACAACTGCGGACTGTCTGGTTCCACTCTGGAAGCAGATATCGCAGCGACACTGGGCACGAACGCGGGCGTGGATGACACGCTGGTGGTTCGCTTCCAGGTAACCATCCTTTAATCACTTTCTCTCCGGAAAGAGCTAAGTGATGCAGGTTGCTATAACCAGGGATGCCTGGGGCGCGCGTTGTCGCGCCCCGGGCGTTCTGCGTTGTGGCATGCGTTTGCTCGCCGGGTTGCTGGTTTCTATTTTGATGGTAACCGCAGCTTCGGCAGCGACGCCGCCTGGTACGAATATTGATAACCAGGCAACGCTGTCTTACGAGGCGGTGCCTGGGCAGGTCAAGACCGTCGCCAGTAACGTAGTGCGCGTCACCAGTGTGTTTGGACGCACGCCGGCGGCTACGCGCTTCCTCCGGTTAGCGCCCGGTGGCAGTGGGTTCGATACCACTGTCAGCGCTACGGAGTGTTCGCAGGGCGGCGCTTTCGTTGCGTTGCCAGCGCCGAACGGGCTGGATGGTCAACCGCTCGATCTGGGTCAATTACAATCAGTGTTGGATGCGACACTCTACAACGCATCCGAAACCGCCTTCATCGAGTTGGATGATGGCGATCAGAATCTCGATCCGCTGTTGCGTGAGTGGGTGTCAGTCACGGTGACCAACCCAACCAGCGGTGACACCGAAACGCTTCGATTATTCGAAACCGGGAATAACACCGGGGTATTCACAGGCTACGTGCCCCTTTCCGAGACCGCGTCCACCAGCGGCAACTGCGTTCTCGAAGGGCCCAGTGATTCGAGCATCGAGACCGCCTACACAGATCCTGCAGACACCGCAGACGAAGCAACCTCTTCAGCGTTGGTCGCACCGCTATCGGTCGTGTTCGATTCGACCACTGGTCAGCCTTTGGACGGCGCGACGATTACGTTGATTAACGACGCTACCGGTCAGCCAGCGGATGTCTTGGGTAACGACGGCGTTTCCGAATACCCATCAACGGTTGTCGCTGGCGCCCAGACGACCGATGCCAGCGGCCTTGTATACAGTGTGCCAACCGGCGGGTTCCGCTTCCCGGTTGTCGCTGCGGGTCGTTATCGGCTTCAGGTCAACCCGCCCGCCAGTTTCCTGGCGCCGTCGAACCGAACCCCCGCTGAGCTCGCAACGCTGCCCGGCGGGCCGTTCAATATTTCTGACGCATCGTTCCTGCTGCCGTTCGAGCAGCTTGCCGATGGGGCAACGTTGTTGTCGGATATTCCGCTCGATCCTTTCGACGGCGGTTTGTTCCTCGCCAAGACCACGACGACCAGTTCGGCTGCGGTTGGTGACTTTGTTCAATACAGACTTCAAATTCAGAATAGTTCTGAGCGACTGCCTGCCACTGGTGTTGTCGTGACCGACGTGCCACCGGCCGGCTTCCGTTATGTGTCCGGGTCGTCACGTCTCGATGGCAATCCCGTAGGCGATCCGTCGGGTGGTGGTGCCGGTGGTGCTTTCGAGTTCCGTTTGCCGGATTTAGCGCCTGCTGCCAGCGCAACGCTAACGTATGTCATGGAAGTGACCGGTGGCGCGCGCGGTCGCCGTGCCGTGAACACCGCAACTGCGCTCGCTGATGGCGACGTTGTTTCCAATGAGGCCCGCGTTGGCATCGCGCTGCGCGAGGATCTGTTCCGTGAACGCGCGACCCTGATCGGCCGTGTGGTGGACGGCGATTGCACCTCAGAGACGTTCGGGCCCGATGCTGGTGTGGCAGGCGTGCGAATCTATCTTGAGGATGGTCGCTACGCGGTCACCGATGAGTCAGGACGCTACCACCTTGAGGGACTCATCGCAGGGCGCAGTGTCGTGCAGATGGATGCGTTGACGATTCCCGATTGGATGGAACTTGCGGCATGCCCGGCGCCGAGATTCGGCGGGCGAGCCGATTCGCAGTGGGTCGAGCTAATCGGTGGCCAGGTTCAGCGCGCGGATTTTTATCTGAAGCGCAAGGCACCCGGTACCGGCGAGGTCTCCCTGCAACTATCGAACGCGTCGGGTGTCGCGCCGGACAGCATCGACTACACGCTGACCCTCGACGGTCGCGGCGATGTTGTTGTCGATGACTTGAGCGTCACGGTGCTGTTGCCCAAAGCGGCCACGCTCGATCCGCGCTCGGCGCGCCTCAACGGTCGCAAGATCCCCAGCCTGCGGCAAACGGGGAGCGCGGTTGTGTTCGTGATGGGTGAGCATTCGGAGGCCTGGCAAGATCGGCTCACGTTCACCGCGCAAATCGATCCCGCGTTTGCTGGTGAGTTGGTCTCGAAAGCGGTTGCGAACTTCAACACCCCCGCGGCGCGCAATCAGCGAACCCCCGTCGGTGAGGCGCGAATGATGCGTGAAGCCGCGACGACCGAAAACGCGGACTACGTGTTATCACTGAATTTTGATGTGCTCTCCGCAGAGTTGTCTGCAGATGATCGCGCAACCCTCGATGCACTCGTGGCGGAGTGGCATGGTGTGTATGACATTGATCTGGTGGCAACTGGCCATACCGATTCAGATCGTATCGCCGCGCGTAATCGTGATCGCTTCGCTGACAACTATGCCTTGTCACAGGCCCGTGCGAGCTCAGCAGCGCAGTACCTTGCGGCTGCGCTCAAGATTCCCGCGAGCAACCTGAGTGTTCGTGGGGTTGGTGCAGACCAGCCGGTCGCCGATAATGCAACCGCAGCCGGCAAACGTCGTAATCGACGGGTTGAACTCGTCATGTCAGGTATTCGCCCTGGCAAGCAAAGCGTCGTCATGGTCACGCAGTCCGAGAGTGAGCTTCTGAAGATTGATACGGTTGGTGCAGAACCAGGCCCGGATGTTTCCGAAGACCCAGTCGACGTCAAAATTCGTGAGATCAATGACCGTCAGGAGCGGAACCAGTCGGCGGTTGCCGAAGCGCTTGCGGTAGTTCCCGAAGAAGATGGTATTGCGTGGCCAACGGCGGCTCATCAGCCTGCGATCCCGAGTATTACCGTCGCGATTGCGCATGACGTGGACAGCAAGGTCGAATTGTTCGTAAACGATCAGCGCGTGAGTTCGCTCAATTTTGAGGGATCGAGCGCGAATGACAACAAGACGCGACTGCTCAGTCAGTGGCGTGGCGTGGACCTGGTCAATGGTGAGAACCGGATTGAAGCACGCATCATTCGTTCGGATGGTTCACTGCAGGGCACCCATTCGCAGGTTGTGCACTTTGCAGGACATCCGCTGCGCGGTTCGCTGTTGCCAGACCAGTCACGTTTAGTGGCGGACGGACGTAAACGCCCCGTGATCGCCATTCAGTTGTTCGACGGCGCTGGTGAGCCGGCACGCGAGGCCTCGGTAGGTGACTTCTCGATCGAGGCGCCATATCGCTCGTGGTACGAAGTCGCGCAAGAGCGCGAGAATGCATTGGTAGAACTCAATCAGCGCTCTCCGTTCTATCGCGTGGGACCGTCGGGTATCGCCTACATCGAACTCGAGCCGACGACGCAGGCCGGTGAGGTCACACTCCGCCTGCAGTTCCCGAACCAACGTGAGCAGATCCTGAGAACCTACCTCGTGCCGGAGCCGCGCGATTGGATTCTCGTTGGCTTTGCCGAAGGCAGCGTTGGTTACAACACGCTCGACGACAATACGGAGCTTGCTACCCGCAGTGGTTTCGAAGAGGACTTCTACGAAGAGGGCCGTATCGCGTTCTTTGCAAAAGGTCGGATCCGTGGCGAAACACTTCTGACTATTGCCTACGACAGTCGTGGTGGTGCTGAAGATCTCAATCAGTTTGAAGCGCCAATTGATCCCGATGCCTACTACACACTCTATGCCGATGGCGCCGAATCTCGCTTTGAGGCGGCAAGCCAGCGCAAGCTCTACGTCAAGTTGGAACGACGACAGTTCTCGGCCTTGTTTGGTGACTTCAATACGGGGCTTTCGACCAACGAGCTCGCGCGCTATGAGCGTCGGTTCAACGGGGTGCAGACGCAATACTTCGGCAGCAATGTAACGTTCAACGCATTTGCGACCGAAACTGACCAACGCTTGACTCGAGATGACATCCCGGGTGACGGCACCTCTGGTTTGTACCGACTTTCCGGTCAAGACATTGTGCCGAACAGTGACCGCGTGCGTATCGAGACTCGTGACCGGTTCCGCGCCAATGAAGTTGTCAGTACGCAGACACTGACGCGATTTGTTGACTACGACATCGACTACATCGACGGCACGCTGTTCTTTAAACGTCCCGTGCCAGGTCGCGACAACAATCTGAACCCGCTGGTTATCGTTGCCGAATACGAATCGCGCAGTGGTGGAGAGCAAGATCTCGTTGCCGGTGGTCGTGTTGCGGTCCAGACGAGCGATGACCGACTCGAATTCGGACTGACCGGGGTTCAGGAAGAAAATGCACAGGATGCGAATACCTTGGTCGGTGCGGATCTTCGTTGGCAGGTTACGCCAGAAACGCTGGTGACCGCCGAGTATGCGGATACAGAGCGCGACGATCTCAGTGCTCAAACATCCGGCTACGCCTATCGAGTCGATATTGAACACCGCAGTGGCAATGTCGATGCGCGCATCTATCACGCGCACAGCGACGCAAATTTCGGACTTGGTTTGCAAGCGGCCAGCCAGGTGGGCGTCGAACAAACGGGTGCGGATTTGCGGCTTCAGTTTGCCGAGCGCTGGTTCCTGCAGACCCAGGCAGTCTGGCAGGAGAATCTTGCGACCGCGCTGGAGCGCGAGACCTATCAAGCGGATCTTCGTTACGAGGATGAGCGCAACAGTGCGTTTATCGGATTATCGAGTGTGAGCGACACCGCCGCTGACGGACAAGGCAGGGAGTCCGAGCTCGCGAGAGTCGGTTTCGCTCGTAAAGCATTCGGGAACCGTGTGACGCTGCGTGCGTCGGCAGAACAGTCATTGGGTGATGCTGATGGCGTCGTTGATTATCCGGCGAGGCAGGTCGTCGGCATGGACTTTAATTTGCGTAACGCGACGCTGTTTACCGAGCACGAGTGGGCGCAGGGTGAATCGATCGACGCACAAACGACGCGCATGGGCCTGCAGACTGCGCCTTGGCAGCGTGCGCAGTTTACGACATCACTCGATAACCAGATCACCGAGTTCGGACCGAGACTTTTCGCCAACTTCGGTTTTGTTCAGGGTTGGCAAGTGAATGAGCGCTGGACCCTCGATGTCGGCATTGACCATAGCAACACCCTGATCGAGTCCGAGGCATTGGTGTTCGACAACGATCGAGAACTCGCGAGTGGCTCATTGCGCGACGACTACGTCGCTGGATACCTAGGGGCCGCCTATCAGTCCGAGTTGTGGTCTGCGAACGCACGAGCGGAACATCGCAATGCGGACAATGGGACTCGCGACACGTTGCTGTTCGGCTGGTTCCGCGAGCCCGTGGCAGGTCATGCACTATCGGCAGGTTTGCAATACACCAACGATGACAGGGTAGACGCCGGTCAGCAGGTGCGCGGCGACTTCCGTGTCGGCTGGGCTTATCGCGTTGCCGACAGCCGCTGGTCGTTCCTCGATCGTCTCGACATCATTCATGAAGAGCAGGACGGGCTGTCAGGGCGGCGCGAATCCTTACGCTATGTGAACAACTTCAACGCGACGCGACGCATCGGTCCGGCCGGTGAGCTGACACTCCAATATGCTGCCAAATATGTCAGTACCGATTTCGAGGGGGTGAACTTCAGCGGCTATACCGATCTTTCTGGCGCGACCTATCGTCGCAGCTTCCAACCGCGGTGGGACTACCTCCTGCAAGCGGGAATTCTGCACAACTGGGATAGCGGTACTCAGGACTACAGCGTCGGCGCCGCGCTCGGTTTCAACCCGCAGGACAACGTTTGGTTAACGCTCGGATACAACTTCGCAGGATTCCGCGACGCTGACTTCGACAATGCGCGGTATACAGCGAGTGGGCCTTACCTCAGGGTGGCCATCAAGGCTGATCAAGAGACCCTTAAGGCGATAGCGGGGCGTATTCGCAGCAATCGATAGTCGATCAAACGCGGTATCATTCGCGCATGATCGATATGGACGCCTTGCTGGGCGCTGATGGTCCCGTCGCTGGTGCCATCGACAACTACCAACCCCGACTCTCACAGCGCCTGATGGCGCAGGCGGTTGCTAACGCCATTGAAACGGGGGATCGGCTGGTCGTAGAAGCCGGGACGGGTACCGGCAAGACGTTTGCTTATTTGTTGCCAGCGTTGCTCGGAGGGGCACGGACAATTGTGTCTACGGGGACCCGTGCGCTTCAGGATCAGTTGTTTCATCGTGATCTGCCGACGATTTCCAAAGCGGTGGGTCGTCCTGTGCGCACGGCACTGCTGAAAGGGCGTGCCAATTATCTGTGTCTGCATCGGTTGGAACTCGCCCTGCAGGATGCTACCGCGGTCACCTCCGCCCAGGCGCATGTCCTGCGTGACTGGCGAGATACGACTCGCGATGGTGATAAGCGGGAAGTCACCGAAATTCCGGAGGACGATAGCGTATGGCCACGCGTGACCTCGACCGCAGACAATTGTGTCGGGCAACACTGCGCACATTTCGACGATTGTTACGTGGTGCGCGCTCGACGTGCTGCGCAGCGCGCTGATCTCGTCGTTGTAAACCACCATCTGTTGCTGGCAGATCTTGCGTTTCGCGAAGGAGGCTTTGTCGAGTTTCTACCCGATTCGGATGCCATCATTATCGATGAAGCGCATCAATTGCCCGACATTGCACTTGAGTTTTTCGGGACGTCAATCTCGCAGCGACAGTGTCTCGATGTGCTTTCGGAACTCGAGGTCTCGCTTGCGGGATTTGCCTCAAACGGTGTTTCTGAGGCTTTGCGCGTCACGCGTCGTGCCGCATTGGTCGTCCGCGAGGCGGCGCCGACAACACCCGGTCGCTTCGAGGCGGAACGAGTGCCCGATGAGATGCACGATGCGCTGACGCACTTGTTGGATGCCTTGGCCGGTTTGATCGAGGCCGTCGACGCGCTCGGCCATCTCGAGCCGACGCAGTCACAACACCTCGATCGCTTGTTGCGCGTTTCGGATCGGTTGCGCATTGTCGCTGCCGATAGCGATGAAGAGGGTATGCGCTGGGTGGATGTGACACGCCGTGGTCTGCGCTGGCATATGACTCCGCTTGATATCGCGCCTCGCATGCGCGCTGCGATCGACGCGACCGAAGCGGCATGGGTGCTAACGTCCGCGACGCTCGCTGTCGGCGAAGACTTTGGCCACATCCTCGATCGTCTTGGTCTTGAGGACGCACGCGCTGTGCAGTTCGCTACGCCATTTGCGCTCGATGAGCGAGCGCGGTTGTTTTTGCCGCAGAATCTCCCGCTGCCACAGTCCGGCGACTACATCCCGGCTTTGCTGGAAGTCTCAACTCCGCTATTGCGTGAGACACGCGGCGGTGCGTTTTTCCTGCACACCAGTCATCGCGCGCTACAAGCAAGCGCTGAATGGTTTGAGCAAAGACCGGCGATACTGGGAGATCGAGCATTGCTGGTACAAGGCACGCAGCCGCGTGACCGACTGCTCTCGGAGTTTCGTCATGCGGGCGATGCAGTGTTGCTCGGCACGGGCACTTTTTGGGAGGGAGTAGACGTGCGCGGTGAAGCGCTGACAATGGTTGTGATCGATAAACTGCCATTTGCAGTCCCTGATGATCCCTTGCTGGTGGCACGTACCGCACATCTCGAAAGACAGGGTATGAATGCATTTCGCTATCACCAGTTGCCCGAAGCTGTGCTTGCACTGAAGCAAGGGGCTGGGCGCCTGCTTCGTGATCCCGATGACTACGGCGTGATCGTGATTGGTGACCGCCGGGTTGTTGAGCGCCATTACGGTAAGACCTTCCTGGCCGCGCTGGGCCCTATGCCTGTTGTGCGCGACCCCCGAGATGTGGCCAGTTTTTTTGAACAGATGGAGTCCGACATCGATTTGCTAAGGGCCAGTCAATGACAGATCACAAGGTGCTGCTTGCCATTGATACGGCGACTGACGTGTGCAGCGTGGCGATCAGCACCGACGGTCAAGTCGAGTCGGAATCACGAACGGGGGCACGAACTGAAGCGCGCATGTTGCCGTCAATGGTGGATGCACTGCTAAGTCGAGTGAAACTGAACGCGGCACAGATCGACGGCTTTGTCTTTGGTGCTGGCCCAGGCTCTTTCACTGGTCTTCGCATCGGCATTGCTTTGGTTCAAGGTCTGGCGCTTGGCTGCGGCGCTCCCGTCGCTGGTATATCCAGTCTTCGTGCGCAGGCGCAGGCAGCGATGGACAACAACCCGCAGTCGTACCGTGTCCTCGTCGCCAACAACGCCTACATGGGCGAAATCTATGTGGGTCGCTATCGGCGCAGTGAGGGCATTGCACTGGCCGATGCGCCGGATGCTCTGATCGTGCCTCAGAATGTAAAGAGTGGAGACGCGGATCTGCTGATCGGCGATGGTGTGAGCCTGTGTCCCGAACTCGCAAATTCGACGTTGCCGCGCTCAATGGAGAGCATGGTTTCAGCCGAAGCACTCTTGAAGATCGCGAAACAGGATCGGTCGGTCGAATGGGGCGCAGCGCAGGAGGCCCGTGCGCAGTATCTGCGCCCGGATGAGGCGATCGCGCATAAGCCTCGCACCGAAACTTGAGTTTTCTTCTGGTGTAACATGTCTGTAACGCCATGTCGTTGTAATTCAGCCGTCACATATGGCGAGATGTTATGAGCGGTCCGCGGATAATTATTGTTGAAGACGAAGTCGCGATCAGCGACATGATCACGTTCCACTTGTCACGTGCCGGCTACGACGTGACGCAGGCGACCGATTGTCAGGAGGCGCGAGAGCGGCTTGCTGATCAGGGCGCCGAGCTCGCGATCATCGATTGGATGCTGCCGGATATGAGCGGCCTTGAGCTGGTCAGGTCGCTGAAGCGTGACCCACAGCACGAGGACCTCGCAATCATCATGCTGACCGCGAGGGCTGATGAGCAGGATAAGGTTCGTGGATTGGACAGTGGCGCGGATGACTACATCACTAAGCCGTTTTCCTCACGAGAGCTGATTTCACGAATACAGGCGGTTCTGCGCCGCGCTGCGCCGGCGGCCAATGAAACCTACTCAGCAGGAACGTTAAAGATCGATGCCGTCGGTCACCGAGTATATGCCGGCGATCATGAGGTGTCCCTCGGGCCGAAGGAATATCGTTTGCTCAAGTTCCTGGTGACGCATCCCGAGCGGGTTTACAGCCGGGCACAGTTGCTCGATCGCGTCTGGGGCGCGAATGTCTACGTGGAAGAGCGCACGGTGGACGTGCACATACGGCGTCTTCGCAAAGCGCTGGAGACTCACGCGGCGGATCGATTCATTCAAACCGTCCGTGGTGCGGGCTATCGTTTTTCTGCACGGACCGGATAGTGCCCAACTCGTTCCGCAACGCGCTACTAAGCAGTGGATTTGTGCTGCTGGTCGGTCTCGCTATTGGAGCTTATTTCGGATTCGCCGTGTACGGGCTGCTGATCGCGATGTCGGGCTTGTTTTTTCTTCAGTTGGGCCGAGTCCTGAGATTGGAGAAGACACTTCACAGCGGCCGGCGCGTCGCGGTGCCGGACGGGGACGGGGTTTGGGCGCGTGTACTCGCCGGTATTCACAGACAGCAGGTGCGCGTGCGCAAACACAAGGGCCGCTACCGTCGATTGATGAAAGAGGTCCGTCAATCGAGCAACTCGCTCCCGGATGCAATCGTTGTGCTGAATCTCGACCACGAGATCCAGCGCTTTAACAAAGCTGCCGAGCGCATTGTCGGATTGCAAAAACGGCGCGATCGTGACCAGCGCATCGACAACCTGTTGCGACACCCGGATTTCGTAGCCTTTCTGCGCGACGGTAAATTCGATGTGCCCATCATCATCCCGTCACCCAAGGGCGAGGATTGCTGGATTTCTGTGCAGCTCGTGAATTCGGGGCAGGATAGTCGACTGCTGATTCTCCGAGACGTGACCGAACGCACGCGCCTGTCACGTATGCGACGCGACTTCGTAGCGAATGCGTCGCACGAGCTTCGCACGCCGTTGACGGTCATCAGCGGATATCTCGAAGCGATGGAAGCGGATTCCATGCTTCGTGATGAGTGGGGCAAACCGCTCGATGAGATGCATACGCAGTCGCAGCGGATGCGTCGGATGTTGGACGAGTTATTGGCGCTGTCGCAACTCGAGGCGAATACGCAAGCGAGTATGGAGCAGACGGTGGATCTTGCGACGGTGGTGCGCGACGCGGTAGCTATGCTGGAAACAGCGCATACAGTCTCCATCGATCTCGATGACAATTTGTTTCTGCTCGGCGAGTACCCGGACATTACGTCTGTTGTCACTAATTTGATGTCCAATGCGATGCGCTACAGCGCCGCGGGCACCATGATCTCGGTGAGTTGGTCTATGACCTCTGACGGGGGTGCGCTGTGTGTCTGTGATGAGGGCGAAGGGATTGCAGAGGATGATATTCCTCGACTGACGGAACGCTTCTTCCGGGTGAATCGCGGTCGCGGTCGCGATACGGGTGGTGTCGGACTCGGTCTTGCAATTGTGAAACACGCGCTGGCTCGGCATGACGCGACGCTATCGGTGGAAAGCGAGCTCGGCGTTGGGAGTAAATTCCAATGCCATTTCCCGATGGAACGAATTGTCAGCAGCCCGGTCGCAGTAGCAGAAGCAAGCGGTGGGGCCAGTTCACACTTCTAGATGACGCCAATGCACTGGCTCTGACGCTGCTATACTCGAATCATATAGAGTTTTTCTGACTTTCGATGGAACCGAAAGAGGGACAGCAGATGAATACGCTGGATTTGAATCACCATATCTCCAAGCGCTTCAATAAAGACCTTGAAGACCTGAGAAACAGCGTGCTTGCCATGGGCGGGCTCGTTGAGACGCAGCTTGCCAAAGCCATCGATGCGGTGGTTTCGGGTAACAGCGAACTGGGTTTGCGGGTTGCTCACGACGACTACAAGGTCAACAGTTTCGAGGTTTCGATCGACGAGGAGTGCAGCCGCATTCTCGCTACCCGTGGCCCCACCGCTTCTGACCTGCGGCTGATCATCGCGATCGTTAAGACCATCACGGATCTTGAACGTATCGGCGATGAGGCTGAGAAAATCGGTTTTTTGGCATCGAAACTGGCCAACATGGATCGACCTGCAGGTTCCTACAGCGAGTTGCGCACTATGGGTAACCTCGTCCGGGCAATGCTGAAGGCGTCGATGGATGCTTTCGCGCGTCTGGATGGCAGTGCGGCGCTCGAGGTTGTAAAAGACGATGAGGAAGTCGATAGGAACTACGAGATGATCCAGCGACAGTGCATTACGTTCATGATGGAAGACCCGCGTACCATCCAGCGCGTGATGAATGTGACCTGGGCGGCCCGCTCGCTAGAGCGTATCGGTGATCACGCCAAGAATATTGGGGAATACGTCATCTACATGGTCCACGGCAAAGATGTGCGGCACACCGCGGTCGAAGATGTCGATCTTGATCTCATTGGTCGCTGAGTCGAATTCTTGAGTCGAAGGCTGGCGAATTTCCTGACTTTCGGGGTCTGCGCCGCTTTGATGGCGTATGCTTTGTACTCCGAGCACGTGCTCGGCCTCTATCCATGCCCGCTGTGCATATTCCAGAGGATGGCTGTGATCGGACTGGGTCTGGTCGCACTGATTGCCGCGCTTCACAATCCAAAGGGTGGTGGTCGATACGTATATGCCGGCCTGGGTGCGGTACTCGGTGGGTTGGGGATGGCGGTCGCAGGGCGCCACGTCTGGCTTCAAAGCCTACCGGCCGATCAAGTGCCCTCTTGTGGGGGTGCGTCACTCGAGTACCTGATGGAGACTGTGGGGTTCCTGAACGCGCTTAGTGAGATACTCACTGCATCTGGCGAGTGCGCAGAGGTCACATGGCGATTTCTGTCGCTCAGCATGCCAATGTGGGTGCTGATTTCGCTCGCCGCGTTGGTCAGCTGGTTTTTGCTGGCGAACGTGCGCTTCAGAGCCTCTCGCCGCGACCCCTCAGCAGTACTCGCCTAACGAGATTTCGTCAGTCTGACGCCTGACTTCCCAACATGCGCACCATGATGCTTTCGTAGATATCGGCAAGCACACCGATGTCCACGGTGCGAACGTGTTCGTTCACCTTGTGGATGGATGCATTGATCGGTCCGAGTTCCACCACATGAGTGCCCGTTGGTGCGATGAACCGACCGTCGGAAGTGCCGCCCCCGGTCGAGAGTTCGGGGCGCCGCCCGGTGTGTTTGTTGATTGCGTCGCTGACTGTGTCGGTCAGCAATCCCGGGTGGGTGAGAAAAGGCTCGCCTGACAGATGCCATTTCAGGTCGAAGTCGATATCGAATTTCTCCAGAGTCTCCCGAACCAGCTTCTGTAACTCGGTGTAATGCCATTCTGTCGAGTAGCGGAAGTTGAACCGACAATAGAGCGTCGCCGGTGTCACATTCGGCGCGCCGGTGCCTGCTTCAAGCTGCACCACCTGAAAAGTCGTGGGCGGGAAGTGGTCGTTACCGTCATCGAGCGGCAGCTTGTAGAGCGCGTCGAGCACCGGGGCGAAATCCTGAATCGGGTTGCGCGCCAGCTGCTGATAGGCGACGTGACCCTGAATGCCCTTGACTGTGAGCATGCCGCTCATCGAACCTCGCCGACCGATACGGATGAGGTCACCCAAATCGCTCTGGCTGGATGGCTCGCCCACAACACACCAGTCGATGTGTTCATCGCGGGCGGACAGCGTTTCCATCACCTTCAGCGTCCCGTCGCGTGCTGGCCCTTCCTCATCACTCGTGATCAGGAAAGCCAACGATCCCCGCGTGTGCTGCCCAGAGGCGATAAAACGCTCTGCGGCGATGGTCATGGCGGCGAGACTTGCCTTCATATCCGCGGCGCCGCGTCCATAGAGCAGACCGTCGGTTTCCACGGGCTGGAAGGGCGGTGTATTCCATTGCGAAAGGTCTCCCGGCGGCACCACGTCGGTGTGTCCTGCGAAGCAAAGTACCGGTGAGGCATCGCCGAGTCTCGCCCATAGGTTGTCTGTAGGTGCTGCTGGGTCACCGAAGCGCATGTATTCGCAGCGAAACCCGATGTTACGAAGACGGTCACCAAGCAGATTCTGGCAACCCGCGTCTTCCGGTGTCACTGATTCGCGCTCAATAAGTTCGCGCGTTAAATCGATTGCGGCTTGAGCTGTCATGCGCGGAACTTCGCATAAAACGCTGCGTTGCACAAACCATCTGTCCCTTAATTTTCGGGAGCTTAGACGTGACTGAAACAATTCCGTAATGTAGGGGCTATATCGTGCGCCAATAACCTAAGAGGGGGAGTCGCCAGGTGAGAGCGACGGTCGTATGGCTGTTCCTGAGCACAGTAGTGTTTTGCGGTGCGGCCACAGCACAGGAGGGACGCGATTACATTGAGATCGTTGGATCCTCTACTGTTTTTCCATTTTCGACGGTTGTCGCAGAGCGATTCGGTCGCCGTTCTCAGTTCAAAACGCCGAAGGTTGAGGCCACAGGCTCAGGGGGTGGTTTCAAGCTGTTCTGCAACGGCATTGGGGTGAGCTATCCCGACATCACGAACAGCTCGCGCAGAGTCAAGGCATCAGAACTCAAGTTATGTGCCTCTAACGGCGTCTTTGATGTGGTGGAGGTGAAAGTCGGCTACGACGGTATCGTCATGGCGAATGCGGTGGGTGAGGAGCGAATGGCACTGACCCGCCGCCAGATCTGGTTGGCATTGGCTGAGCGTGTACCCGACCCCAGCGGCGCGGAACGGTTGGTTGAGAATCCTTATGAGCGCTGGTCAGAGATCGACCCGAGTCTCCCGGACCGGCGGATCGAAGTACTCGGGCCGCCGCCGACCTCGGGGACGCGCGATGCGTTCGTCGAGCTAGCGATGGAAGGTGGGTGCTCGACGTTTGCGTGGATCGAGCATCTGGAAGAAACGAACGCTGACGATTTCAAGAGTATTTGCCATACCGTTCGAGAGGATGGCTTATTCATCGAGGCCGGGGAGAACGATAATCTGATCGTTCAGAAGCTTAACGCCAACCCCGCCGCGCTGGGCATCTTTGGCTTCAGCTTTCTCGATCAGAACGCGGAGAAGGTGCAGGGAGCGACCGTCGATGGATATTTGCCGACCTTCGGCAACATCGCCAACGGTTCCTATCCCGTCTCCAGACCGCTCTACTTTTACGTGAAGCGTGCGCACGTCGACGTCATTCCGGGCCTGCGGGCATTTCTTGCCGAGTTTACAAGTCCACGTGCGTCGGGCGATGATGGGTACCTTGCAGACCGCGGTCTGATTCCACTTCCGTTATCGGAACGTGCTCAAGTGCTTGCCAGCGTGCTCGCACTAAGCCCAGTGCGTCTGTGACGGTCAGGGTCCCGCTGGAGAATTCATGGAGCCATTGACGCTGATCATCATTGCCGCATTGTCGGGCAGCGTGCTGTATTACGTGGGTAGTCGGCGGGCGCTCTCGATGGTCGACCACCGCAAGCGCCTCACCTCCCTGCCGGGCTACTACGGCGTTTACTCGCTACTTTGGGTGGTTATCCCGGTACTGATGGTACTGCTGTTCTGGTCGATTCTGTCGACTCGGGTTATCGAGTTGCGGATGAACCAAATGCTGCCGGCAGAGGTCATCGAGCAGGCGGCCGGCAACGCCAGTCTGGCACTCAACGAGATACGTAACGTGGCATCCGGTGTCGCTGTCACCGATGATCCGGCCGTCATTGAACTAGCGGAACGCTATAACAATTTGAAGGCGACCGCTTCGCGTTTGTTGACCGGATTCGTATTCGCGCTAATCGCGGCGGGTGCGACGTTCAGTATCTGGCGCATCGGTCCGAAGTTCGCGGCTCGACACAGTGTCGAGCGATTCGTGCGCACACTGCTTTTTCTGGCTTCTTCGATCGCAGTGCTGACCACCGTCGGTATCGTAGCCTCAGTACTGGTTGAGGCGACTCGGTTTTTTGGCACGGTTCCGATCACTGATTTTCTTTTCGGGCTTGAGTGGAGTCCGCAAACGGCGATTCGGGCCGACCAGGTAGGTGGCTCCGGCACATTCGGTGCGGTTCCCTTGTTTGCTGGAACCTTATTGATCACGGCGATAGCCATGATTATTGCAACACCGGTCGGGCTGATGACCGCCGTTTACCTGTCGGAGTATGCTCCGGAGTCATTCCGTTCTGTGGCTAAGCCACTGCTCGAGGTGCTCGCGGGTATTCCTACCGTGGTCTATGGCTTTTTTGCCGCCCTGACGGTAGCACCGATATTGCGCGAGATCGGTGGAGCGGTTGGGCTCACCGTGGCGTCGGAGAGTGCGCTTGCGGCCGGGCTGGTGATGGGAATCATGATTATCCCGCTGATCTCTTCGCTATCGGACGATGCGCTTACGGCAGTCCCGAGGACCATGAAAGACGGCTCGCTTGCACTTGGAGCAACGCGATCGGAGACCATTCGTCAGGTGCTGCTGCCTGCTGCGCTGCCTGGGATCGTAGGCGGTGTGCTCTTGGCGATGTCGAGAGCGATCGGCGAAACGATGATTGTCGTTATGGCCGCCGGATTGTCGGCGAATCTGACGGCGAACCCGTTCGAAGCCGTGACGACAGTCACTGTCCAGATCGTTACGTTACTGATTGGTGATCAGGAGTTCGATAGTGCCAAGACTCTGGCGGCATTTGCGCTCGGCCTGTTGTTGTTCCTCGTGACCTTGGGGCTCAACGTCATTGGGTTGCGCGTCGTGCGCAAGTACAGAGAGCAATATGAATAGCAGAGCCTATTGATGAGCGACATCAGTATCCAGGCAGTCGTAGAGAAAACGCTCAAACGTCGCTATGCCCGTGAGCGACGGTTCCGCGCGTATGGTCTCGCTGCGGTACTTGTGGGCCTTGTGTTTCTCGTCGCTTTTTTCGCGAATATCGTGAGCAACGGCGTGAGTGCGTTTCGCCAAACCGAAATCGTGTTGCCGGTGATCGTGAGTGCAGCTGACGTTGATCCAAAAGGAGATCGCAGTCTCGAGTCTTTGGAGGGCGGCGACTACGACATCGTCATTCGTGACTCGCTGGCCAGACTGTTCCTCGATGTGAAGACGCGTGTCGACAAACGCGCGGTGGGGGAGTTGGTCAGCGCCGAATCGAGCTTCCTCCTGCGCGAGCGGGTGCTCGAAGCCCCTGACTTGATCGGTGAGCAAATAGAGTTGCGAGTACCTGCCAGTGCGAACATCGACATGTTGATCAAGGGCAATGTCGATCCCAGCCTCGATGAAGCGCAGCGGACTGTGAGTGACCGCCAGATTCAATGGGTTGATGAGCTGAAAGCCCTGAACCGAATTTATACCCGTTTCAACACAGCTTTGTTTGTCAATGGTGACTCTCGTGATCCCGAGCTTGCCGGTATCCGTGGGGCCTTTATGGGTTCGGTTTACATGTTGCTGGTTACAGTGCTGCTCGCGTTTCCCATCGGTGTGGCTGCTGCGGTTTATCTTGAAGAATTTGCCCCGCGCAATCGGTGGACCGACCTGATCGAGGTGAATATCAACAACCTCGCTGCAGTACCGTCCATTGTTTATGGTCTCCTTGGACTCGCGGTGTTCATCAACTGGATGGGACTGCCGCGTTCAGCCCCACTGGTTGGTGGTCTGGTGCTCGCGCTCATGACGCTGCCGGTGGTCATCATTGCGGCGCGCGCTGCGATCAAGTCGGTGCCGCCGTCGATTCGAGAAGCTGCACTCGGCCTCGGAGCTTCTCAAGTGCAGACGGTATTCCAACACGTGGTGCCGCTCGCTTTACCGGGCATCCTTACTGGCACGATCATCGGTATGGCGCGTGCCCTCGGTGAAACTGCACCCTTGTTGATGATCGGTATGGTCGCGTTTATTGTGGATATCCCGGGCAGTCCTTTGGAGCCAGCCACCGCGCTGCCAGTGCAGGTATACTTGTGGGCCGACAGCCCGGAACGTGCGTTTGTAGAGAGAACCTCAGCGGCGATCATCGTTCTGCTGGGTTTCTTGTTGTTAATGAATTTCGTGGCTGTCTTGTTGCGGCGAAAATTTGAACGTTCGTGGTAGTGCGTGACGTTAGGAATAAGCGGAAAGCTTCGGTTTTATAGAGGTTTAAGTTGTGACGGAACTGACAATTGATCCATCTGCCGTAGCCGACCTGGCGCCTGATAGCGCGCAACGAGAGGTGAGTCGAACCCGCGACGCGTTGCCTCAGAGCAATTCCGTTGGCAGCCCCTTCGTGGTCGATCCGTATTTTCAGGCGCACAACGTGAATGTGTTCTACGGAGAAACCCAGGCGATCAAAAACGTGTCTCTGGAGATCGCCAGAAACGAAGTGATCGCGCTGATCGGACCGTCAGGGTGTGGCAAGTCGACCTTCCTCCGGTGCCTGAACCGAATGAATGACACGATCGACGGCGCACGGGTCGAGGGTCGTATCATGCTCGACCGTAAAGACATCTACGACCGTTCGATGGACGTCGTCGCGCTTCGTGCGCGGGTTGGGATGGTCTTTCAGAAACCGAATCCTTTTCCGAAGTCGATCTACGACAACATCGCCTACGGACCTAGACTGCACGGGCTCGCTCAAAACCGCGCCGACCTTGACGAGATCGTGCATACAAGTCTTGAGAAAGCTGGCCTCCTGACCGAGGTGAAAGATCGCCTGCATGACACCGGAACGAGTCTTTCAGGGGGTCAGCAGCAGCGCCTGTGTATCGCACGCACAATTGCAGTAAGCCCCGAAGTCATCCTCATGGATGAGCCTTGCTCGGCTTTGGATCCGATCGCTACCGCCAAGATCGAAGACCTCATCGATGAGCTGCGCGAGAACTACGCGATTGTAATTGTGACGCACTCCATGCAGCAGGCTGCACGTGTGTCACAGCGAACGGCTTACTTTCATCTCGGCGAGTTGATTGAGGTGGATGAGACCGACAAGGTGTTCACGAATCCGCAGCATCGACTGACCGAAGACTACATCACAGGCCGTTTCGGCTAGCGGTCTACTTGAGAAGCGCGGCTGCCCAGTCAGCCTCAGAGAATCCCACCAGAATCGTTGAATCGAGCGCCACGACAGGTCGCTTGACGAGGGTAGGGTGCTGCTGCAGCGTTTGCGCAGCGGCACTGCCGCCAGCGCTGGCACGGTCCGATTCGCTCAGTCCGCGCCATGTTGTGGATCTGCGATTTACCAATTTTGCGTCGCCAACTGCGTCCAACCAGCTCTGTATTTCCTCCGTCGACGGTGTCTGCGCTCGAATGTCGACGAAGGTGTAGGCGAGCCCGTGGCCGTCCATCCACCGCATGGCTGTTCGGCAGGTATCGCATTGCTTGAGTCCATAGAGGATGCGTTTCATTCGGTCGCTGCCCGCAGCAACTCGTTTAACCCCACCTTCGCACGTGTCTTGGCGTCTACGCGTTTGACAATGATCGCTGCGTAGAGCGAGTAGCTGCCGTCTGCTGAAGGCAGGTTGCCGGGGACGACGACGCTGCCCGCAGGCACACGCCCGTACGTGATGGTGCCTGTTTCCCGGTCATAAATGCGTGTGCTTTGGCCGATGAACACGCCCATCGAAATGACACTGCCGGCCTCAACGACCACCCCTTCGACGATCTCGGAGCGCGCGCCGATGAAGCAGTCGTCCTCGATAATGGTCGGTGTCGCTTGCAGCGGTTCCAGCACGCCGCCAATGCCTACTCCACCGGACAAATGCACATTGCATCCAATCTGCGCGCAACTGCCGACGGTTGCCCATGTGTCGACCATAGTGCCGGAGTCGATATAGGCGCCGATGTTGGTGTAGCTCGGCATCAGGACGACATCTTTGCCGACGTAAGCACCCTGTCGAACCACCGCATCTGGCACTACCCGAACGCCGTCTCGTCGAAAATCCTCTTCGCTGTACTGCGCGTATTTCAATGGCACCTTATCGAAAAAGCGATTGGCGCGTTCTTCAATCAGGGTGTTGTCTCGAAGTCTGAATGAGAGCAAGACAGCTTTTTTCAACCACTCATTGACAACCCAGCCATCGGCCGTCGGTTCGGCTACCCGCGAGGCGCCGCTGTCGAGCTGTCCTAGCGCGTGGTCGACAGCCTTGACGACATCCGCGTTGCTAGGGGTCAGCGTTGCGCGTTCATCCCAGGCGTTTTCAATGGTTTCCCTGATGTTCATCGGTCTTGAGCTCCGGTTGCGGTTAGCGTTTACAAAACGCGGCGAGCCGCTCCAACGCTTCGCGAGTGTTATCGATATCGGCGACCAATGAAAGTCGAATGCGACCGGCGCCGGGATTGACACCGTCAACCTCGCGCGCGAAATACCTGCCGGGCACCGCCGTGACATACGTGTGGGCATACAGATCGCGGCAAAACACACGATCGTCACCCTCGATTTCCGGCCACAAGTAGAAAGCCGCAGGCGGTGTTTGTGCATCGAGGCTACCGCTCAGAGTGTCTGCCGCCATAGCGAACTTCTGGTTGTAGGCGAGTCGATTGTCCTGAACGTGTGCATCATCGGACCACGCCGCGATGCTGGCTGCCTGTACGGCTAATGACATTGCGCAACCATGATAGGTTCTGTAGCGAGCGAACAGATCGATTAGCGATGGGTCGCCCGCAACAAACCCTGACCTTAGCCCTGGCAGATTGGAGCGCTTCGACAGGCTGTGAAATGCGAGCACATTAGGAAACATGTCCGTGGCTGCGTTCAGTAGCGAGACCGGTGGTTTGTCGCGATAAATGTCGATATAGCATTCGTCTGCCACGACAACGAAATCATATTCGACCGCGAGTTCCACCAGTCTTTGTAGATAGGTCAGCGGAGCGACCGTGCCGGCCGGATTCACCGGCGAGCACAAATAAAACAGCCTCAAGGAGCGCAGAAGGTCGGGTGACAAGCGATCCAGATCGGGTAGGTGATGCTGCGTCGGGTCGGTCGCGAGATACACCGGAGTCGCGCCGGCCATCAAAGCCGCACCTTCATAAATCTGATAGAACGGATTTGGCATCGCAACAACCGCTCTTTCGGCGGGATCAATCAGTGCCTGTGCAATCGCAAATAGCCCTTCTCGAGTTCCGTTGACCGGGTGCACCATGCGCTGCGGGTCCACGTGTAGCTGAAATCGCCTTTCGAGCCATCCTGCACACGCAGTACGCAAATCATCTGTGCCCCGGATTGGTGGGTATTTGCCCGCGGCAGCATGAAAGATCGTATTGTGAGCCTCGAGTGCTGCCGCAAACGGGGTGTGTTTCGGCTCTCCGACGGACAATGGGATCGCGCTTAACCCTGTTGGTGGCGTGACGTCAGCAAGTAGTTCGGACAGGAATTCAAAGGGGTATGCCTGCAGGCGTTCAAATCCAGGATTCGGGCTCATGATGGGCGTCCGGCCAGTGCGCCCAGCAGGGATTCCCTGAGATTCTCCTGTTCCGATCGAGTCAGGGGCAATTCTTGTGCGCTCGTGAGGTAGAACACGTCTTCAGCCTTCTCGCCGATCGTTACAATCTTGGCGGCGCTGATATAGACGTCGCAGGCAATCAGTGTTTCGCCGACGGTGTGCAGGAGTCCCGGATGATCGGCGCACACCAACTCCATGGCCGTGCGTTTCTTCGTTTCATCTTCGCGAAAACTAATCGTTGTTGGCGTCTCGAACATGCGTTGAACTCTGGGAAGCGCTCGCTGCACCCGCAGTATGTCCTCTTCTTCGCTGTTTACGATCGGCGTGAGCCTGCGTTCGATATCACTAATCAGGGTGGCATCAAGCTCGTTGCCCATCGAATTCGTCACGATGTAGGTGTCGAGGCTGAAGCCATTTTGTAGTTGTTCGATTCGGGCGTCCAACACGGATAGACCAAGTTCATCGAGTCTCGCGGTGACACCAGCAAAAGTGTGTTGGATCTGTGGCGTGTAGAGCATGATCGCCAAGGTATTTTCGCGTTGGTTGGCAACCATCGACATCATGGGCGAGCTCGTGCCATTCGCGCTCAGCGCGCTGGTATGCCACGCGATCTCCTCGGCGGAATAGCGAAGGAAGTAGTCTTTATCGACCACCGCGAAAAAAGAATCGATCGCTTCTGGTGCGACAACGCCCTCGAGTTTGTTGCGTGCATCGTCCAGCGTAAGGCTGACAAGCTGCGTGGTGTTCGCTGGATTCTCAAGGCCGCGATCCAAGGCCTGCGCTGTCGCTTCGTAAAGGTCCCGAAACAGCTTCGCTTTCCAGGAGTTCCAGAGCTTTGGATTGGTCGCACGAACATCTGCGGCAGTCAGCACATAGAGATAGTCGAGGCGCACGCGTGTTTGCATGCGCTCGGCAAACTTCGCAATCACCTCGGGGTCGCTGAGATCTTTCTTCTGCGCCGTCATTGAGAGGATGAGATGGTTAGCAACCAGCCAGCTGACGAGGTCTGCGTCATCGTCGCCCAGGCCGTGCTCACGGCAGAATAGGAGCGCATCCGTGGCGCCGAGCTCGGAGTGGTCACCACCACGCCCTTTAGCGATGTCGTGAAACAATCCTGAGAGCAATGAGAGTGATTGGTCAGGCAGCCGCGACATGACCTGATTGCAATGATCATCTTCGCTCACGCCGAGCGCGAATTTGCGCAAGTGAGACACGAGGAATAACGTGTGTTCATCGACGGTGTAGGCATGAAACAGGTCGTACTGCATCCTGCCGACAATGCGACCGAAAGCGGGGATGTAGTTACCTAGAATTTCGTATCGATTCATTCGGCGCAGGGCTTTCGTGACACCGGTCGGTGAGCGCAGCAAATCCAGAAAGAGGCGGTGATTTCGGGGGTGTTGCCTGAACTGCTCGTCAATCAGATAACGATGCTTGCGAATCAGTCCGATGGTGCGCGCGCTCACTCCCTTGAGTTCAGGGTTTTGTTGCAGAATACGAAAAATACTCAGAAGCGCTGAGGGGTCTCTCAGGAACACGTCATCGTCGATCGCCTGCAAGTAGCCGCTGCGACTGACAAACGATTCGTTGATCGCTTCGGGAGGCTCGTCGACCGATCCGAGTATGTCCTCCTCAAACAGCTGCAATAGAATTTCGTTGGCTCGTGAAACCTGCATCACCATCCGGTAGTAGCGTTGCATCATTTGCTCGACGCCCAGCGTGAAGCGGGAGTCCTCGTAACCGAGCAACACAGCCAGCGCTTTCTGGTGATCGAACAGGAGCCGATCTTCTCGTCGCCCCGTCAGGATGTGCAGTCCGTAACGAATCGTCCAGAGGAACTGCCGCGCGTCGACAAGGCGTGATGCTTGACCCGCTGTCAGGAAGCCAAATCCAGCGAGGGCCTCGAAGTCCTCCGCTCCGATGTGGCGCTTTGCGATCCAGCTCACCATCTGGATGTCACGCAGGCCGCCGGGACTGCCCTTCACATTGGGTTCGAGGTTGTAACCGGTACCGTCGTAGCGGTGGTGTCGGGCTTGTTGTTCACCGCGTTTAGCAACAAAAAAAGCAGCAGGGTCCCAGACCTCGTTCGGTCCGGTCACTCGGACCATCTCCTCGTGGAGCCTCGCATTGCCGACCAGTCGACGTGATTCCATGAGTGTTGTCGCAACAGTCACGTCGTCCGCCGATTGTTGTTTGCAATCGGCCACCGTACGAACGCTATGACCGATTTCGAGCCCCGTGTCCCAAAGCGCCGCGACAAAGTGTTCAACCGAATCGGTGTCGACTTCTCTTTCCCTGATCAATATCAGGATGTCGATATCCGACTCGGGATGCAGTTCGGCGCGGCCGTAACCGCCGACAGCGACAAGCGCGAAATCATCTTCCGAAACGTCAAAGTGGGCCCACAGATGGGTTAGCGCTGCGTCGACGATGCCCGCATTGGCCGCGACCAATACCTCGACCGCATCGCCATTGCGAAAGCGGTCCGCCAATGCCCCCCGTGCGCTGCTGAGCATGTCCCGAAGGGCAATGGGATCAGCAGCTACTGCGTCGAGTTGGCTGACGAACCGCCCTACAGTGGCATCCGGGCCTGCGGGCTGAGCTGTATAGCGCCCAGTGCCGGCGGGGGTGGCGCCAGGGCGCGCCGTTGGATCAGGCTGCGCTTGCTCGGTCACGTTGTGCGGCACCGAGCGTTAAGATTTCGAATCCGGTAGGGGTGACCAATACCGTGTGTTCCCATTGCGCGGATTGCGAATGATCTCGGGTGACGACCGTCCACCCGTCAGGTAGAAGTCGCGTGTGGCGTTTGCCGGCATTGAGCATCGGTTCAACGGTAAATGTCATCCCGGCCTCGAGCGGCATCCCCGTACCCGGCTGGCCGTAGTGAACAACCTGGGGGTCCTCATGGAATCCCCGGCCTATGCCGTGGCCGCAATATTCCCGGACTACAGAGAAGCGATGTCGCTCCGCGTGGCGTTGGACGGCGTGGCCGATATCGCCCAGCGTTCTACCCGGGGCGACTTGTTGGATACCTAGCATCATCGCCTCGTGACAGATCGTGGCCAGGCGTTGCGCCTGAATGTTGGGCTTGCCCACCATGAACATTCTGCTGGTATCGCCGTGCCAGCCGTCCTTGATCACTGTGATGTCGATATTCAGGGCGTCGCCCTGTCTCAGCACACGGTCGGATGGGATTCCATGGCAAATGACGTGATTTAAAGAGGTGCAAATCGATTTCGGGAAAGGGACCGGGCCGCCGCCGGTGTAGTTCAGAGGGGCAGGGATGGCGCCTTGCTCCTCGGTGATGTATTGATGGCAGCGTTCGTTCAACTCGTTGGTGGTGACACCCGGTTTGACATAATCAGTGATCATGTCGAGCACATCCGCAGCGAGTCGACCCGCTGTTCGCATCGCATCCTGTTCTTCCGGGGTTTTGATCGTAACTGGCATGGTGTTCCGTTGTTCCTACTACGCCTGACTGGGATGCCAGGCCCGCACCGTCGAAGGATACAGCCCCTGTCAACCAGCGGCCAACCCTTCTACTGGCGGTCAATTCGGTGGTGTGCTATAAAGCGCGCGCTGCGGGCAAATGCCTGTAGTGACTCTAAATTTTTTAAAACCACACGTTCACCGTCACCTGGTACTGGGTGCCCCGCCGAAAAAGGGGTTGTGTCAGGGGGTGTTCGGAGGCTCAACCCAGGAGATCTCATGGCTGACGTAACCATGCGCCAGATGCTGGAGGCAGGTGTGCATTTTGGACACCAGACCCGGTACTGGAACCCCAAAATGGCGCCTTTCATCTTTGGCGACCGAAATAAAATCCATATCGTAAACCTGGAGCGCACACTCCCGTTGTTCCGTGAGGCACTCACCTACGTGAAGGGCCTTGCGGCAGACGGCGGCAACGTCATGTTCGTTGGCACCAAGCGCAGCGCTCGCCAAACGATTGGTAAGGAAGCGGCTCGTGCCGGCATGCCGTTTGTGAACTACCGCTGGCTCGGCGGCATGCTCACCAACTACAAGACCATCAAGCAGTCGATCAAGCGCCTGAAGGATCTTGAGAGCATGGAAGAGGGCGGCATCATTGACTCTCTCACCAAGAAGGAAATCCTGAACTTGCGGCGGGAGCAGGAGAAGCTCGAGCGGAGCCTTGGCGGGATCAAAGATATGGGCGGTCTACCGGATGCGCTTTTCGTGGTCGATGTCGGCCATGAGAAAATCGCTATCGATGAAGCTCGCAAACTCGGCATTCCGGTCGTTGCTGTTGTCGATACCAACTGCGAGCCGGATGGTATCGACTATGTGATCCCGGGCAACGATGACGCGATGCGCGCGATCAGCCTTTACTCGACTGCTGTCGCGGACGCGATCCTCGAAGGTAAGGCCACAGCGCCAGAGACCATAATTGGCGACGATGACTTTGTCGAGCTTGATGAGCAAGGCAACGTGCGCAAGCCGAAAGCTGGTGCGCGTCGCAAGCCTGCGGCTGCCAAAGAAGCCGCACCCGAAACGCCAGCGCCGGAAGCTCAAGAGGAGAAACCGGCCGCTGAATCCGGCAAAGAGTAAACGAGGATTACGATGGCTATTACCGCGAGTATGGTTAAGACGCTGCGCGAGCGTACCGGCGTCGGCATGATGGAATGCAAGAAGGCGCTGGTCGAAGCTGACGGCGACATGGACGCGGCAGCAAAGCTGCTTCGTGAAAAAGGTCAGGCGAAAGCCGACAAGAAAGCAGGTCGTGTCGCTGCTGAGGGTCGCATCGTCGTGGCTCATGGTGACGGCGCCTCGGCTTTGGTCGAAGTGAACTGCGAGACGGACTTTGTCGCCGCGGATGACAACTTCGTGCAATTTGCGACGGCAGTCGGAAATCTGGTTGCGACTGAGCGACCTACTGACCTTGATGCGTTGATGGCCCTTACCATCGATGGCGCTACGGTTGAGGAAGCCCGTACGGCACTGGTTGCGAAAATCGGTGAGAACATCGGTGTGCGTCGCTTCGCTTTTGTGGAGTCTGCCGGTGGCGTGATTGGTAGCTACACGCACAATGACCGCATTGGTGCGTTGGTCGCGGTTACTGGTGGTGATGAGGACCTCGGACGCGATATCGCGATGCATGTAGCGGCGAGTTCGCCCGTGTGCGTGGACGAGAACGACGTTCCTGAGGAGACCTTGGCGGCTGAGCGAGAGATTCTTGTCAACCAGGCGAAAGACAGCGGCAAGCCAGACGAGATCATCCAGAAAATGGTTGACGGTCGGATGCGCAAGTATCTCGCCGAAATCACTCTGGTGGGCCAGCCCTTTGTGAAAGACCCGGACGTCACAGTCGGCAAGCTGCTCAAGCAGGGTGGTGCCAGCGTTAGCGCATTCTTGCGCTTCGAGGTCGGCGAAGGCATCGAGAAAAAAGAAGACAACTTCGCGGAAGAGGTCATGGCTCAGGTCAAGGCTGCCTCAGAGTCAGACGACGACGAGTCAGACGACGACGAGTAAGCCGATTCGGACTGCATTACACTGGGCTCGGCTTACGATGGGGAGATGACATAGTGGCTGCAACCGAAACACCGACAGCCCGAAGGATCCTGTTGAAGCTCAGCGGCGAAGCGCTGATGGGCGAACTTAGATATGGGATCGATCCCGCCGTGATCGGACGAATCGCGAGTGAAGTCGCCGAAATTGTGAACTCCGGCGTGGAGGTTGCTATCGTCATTGGCGGCGGCAACATTTTCCGTGGCGCGGGTCTTGCTCGTGCAGGTATGGATCGAGTGACCGGTGATCACATGGGCATGCTCGCCACCGTGATGAACGCACTCGCAATCCAGGATGCGCTTGAGCGCGCCGAGGTGTACGCGCGTGTGATGTCAGCACTGTCCATCAACGATGTCTGCGAGGATTATATTCGGCGACGTGCGATCCGGCACCTGGAAAAAGGGCGTGTGGTGATTCTCGCCGCAGGTACGGGTAATCCTTTTTTTACCACCGACACAGCAGCCAGTCTGCGTGCGATCGAGATCGGTGCTGACCTGATGCTCAAGGCGACTAAAGTAAACGGTGTATTCGACAGCGATCCGATGACCAATCCTGACGCAGAGCAATTGCCAGAGGTCAGTTTTGATCGTGTGCTCGCTGAGAAGCTGAACGTCATGGACGCGACGGCAATTGTGATGTGTCGAGATAACGAAGTGCCGTTACGGGTTTTCGATATGACCGAACCGGGTGCCCTGGTGCGCGTCGTCAATGGCGAAGCATTAGGCACGTTGGTGACAGCGTGAGAGATAAAACATGATTGATGAAATTCAACAAGACGCCGACGAGCGCATGGGCAAGAGCGTGGACTCTCTGCGCACCGAGATGCAGAAGATTCGCACCGGCCGCGCGCACACCAGCCTACTCGATCACATCACGGTGGAGTACTACGGCACCGAGGTGCCGCTCTCTCAGGTCTCGAATCTTGGTGTCGAGGATGCGCGTACGCTGACCGTCACCCCGTGGGAGAAGGATATGGTGGGTCCGGTCGAGAAAGCGATCATGAATTCCGACCTGGGCCTGAACCCCGCAACCGCCGGAACCGTCATCCGTGTGCCACTGCCACCTCTTACCGAGGAACGTCGCAAAGACATGATCCGAGTGGTTCGCAATGAGGCAGAGAATGGCCGCATTGCCATCCGCAATATCCGCCGAGATGCTCTGGGCGATATCAAGGAACTGCTCAAGGAAAAGGAAATCGGTGAGGACGATGAGCGTCGCGCAGGCGATGTGATTCAGGGTATGACCGATAAACACGTTGCGGCTGTTGATGCAGTGCTGGCGGAGAAAGAATCCGAATTAATGGAGTTCTAGAGCGTACCGATGACGGCCACCGACGACATCCACGCACCGGCATCTCTGCCGGATCACGTTGCCATTGTCATGGATGGTAATGGTCGGTGGGCGCGACAGCGCGGTCTACCCAGACACTTTGGTCACAAGTCAGGCGTCAAAGCAGTCAGCGCCGCGGTGCGCAGGGCGGGTGAACTCGGTGTCGGCCACCTCACTCTGTTCGCGTTTTCGAGTGAGAATTGGAAACGACCCGCAACGGAAGTCACTGGTCTGATGAAACTCTTTCTCGATGCGTTGCAACGTGAGGTTGCAGAGTTGCATGAGAACGCAGTCAGTCTGAGGTTCGTTGGCGATCTTTCGCGTCTGTCGCCGCGCCTTCAAACCGCAATGAGTGACGCCGA
The DNA here is from genome assembly GCA_039821645.1 of Pseudomonadota bacterium. GTDB lineage: Bacteria > Pseudomonadota > Gammaproteobacteria > Steroidobacterales > Woeseiaceae > CALBPI01. Next base: position 708 of record JBCBNU010000010.1, on the reverse strand, counting down.
ACAGCTTACGCGCGATAACGATGGACTTCGCCTGAACGTAGCGATGGGTTACGGAGGACGTTGGGAGATCGTGGAGGCGGCACGTGACCTCGCCGCTAAGGTGGCCGAGGGGACGCTCGAGCCCGACGCTATAGATGAGCAAAAACTCAGCGCGGCTATGTCGCTTGCGGATGGACCAGACCCCGATCTGGTTATTCGCACTGGCGGAGAAAAGCGCGTCAGTAATTTCTTGCTTTGGCACATGGCGTATTCAGAACTCTATTTCAGTGACGTTCTGTGGCCCGATTTTGACGCGGACTGCCTCGATGAAGCGATCGGCTGGTATGGCCACCGCACCCGCCGTTTCGGCAACGTGTCCGAGGTCGCTCAGGAAGAAGCAGGCTGACATGCTGTTAGCAAGGTTCGTGTCTGCGCTGACGGCGGTTACGGCGATTCTCGTCGTGTTGTTCGTGTTGCCTGCCCGCTTTATCTCACCCGTGATCCTAGTCGTTGTTACGGCAAGCGCCTGGGAGTGGGGTGCACTCTCAAGAATCGAGACTAGGTTAGCTCGAATTGCCTATGCGGGCTTTATCTTCGTATGTGCGCTCGCCTACTGGTGGTTTGCGACGCCGGATCTCTTCCTGCAGGTTTTGATTACGGCGGGTGTCTGGTGGGCAATCGCCGCGGCTTTGGTGATGAGTTATCCCGTTCGTGTTGCACGCGCACTGG
>JBCBNU010000009.1:0-67104 GCA_039821645.1 Pseudomonadota bacterium | reverse complement strand
CGCCTGCCATTCGTAACCGAGCCAGGCGACGTCGTCGCGAATTGCGTCGGCGAACTCCTGCTTTTCCTTACTGGGGTTGGTGTCGTCAAACCGCAGAAAGGTCTTGCCGCCATATTCGTTCGCAACACCGAAATTCAATGAAATCGACAGTGCGTGCCCAATATGAAGGAACCCATTCGGTTCCGGCGGGAAACGGGTCGTCAGCCCTTGTGGTAGGCGATCGTTGTCGACGTCGTCCGCAATAATTTGCCGAATGAAATCCAGACCTTGGGTCGGGCCATTCTCTTCTTCTAAATCCATGGGAATCCGCTCTCAAGCGAGGTCAACCGAATCGATCGCTCGATTGTACGTCAACTCGCTTCGGCTGACCGTTGCTTAGTCTTGCGACAGGCGCCACACAAGCCTTCTACCTCAACGGTGTGTCGCTCGGGAAAGAAATCATGCGATGCCGCAATTGCAGCAATATCGCGCTCGATGGTTTCAGCGCTGAGTTCATCGACCAGCTTGCATGCTCGGCATATCAGGAACGCGCTGTGCCTGCCCGACTCCGGATCAGCGCACCCCACAAACGCATTGAGGGAGTCGAGCTTATGCACGAGCCCCGCCTGCAGGAGAAACTCCAAAGCCCGGTAGACGGTCGGCGGAGAAGCACTTCGGCCCTGCTTGGCTAGAGCATCGAGCAGCTCGTAGGCCCCTACTGGCTCGTGACCCTGCCAGACCAGCTCAAGAACGGTTTTTCTGAGCGGGGTCAGCCTTAAATTCTGCCTCGCGCACACCGATTCCGCACGCTCCAACGCCGTATCGACGCAAACCTGATGATTATGGGCCACTCGCGCCATTCAGATCCTCGACAGCAAAGAACACTTCGTAAGCTTAAAGCATAGTCTGGGCGCGGTCGCTTGGCTACAATTGCAGGCTTCCGGCCGGTGTGCGCAGCACAACCGGGCAATTCACCCGACGCAAACTTGAGTCAGCATGCCAACAATCACGCTCCCTGACGGGTCAAAACGCGACTATCAGGATGCCGTCACGGCTCTTCAGGTCGCCAACGATATCAGTCCCTCACTCGCCAAGGCCGCCGTTGCGGCGAGGGTAGACGGGCACCTCTACGATCTTAATCGCGAAATCGAAACCGATGCACCGGTCGCTATCGTGACCCGTGATAGCGACGATGGTCTGGAGGTCCTTCGGCACGACGCGGCGCATGTGCTCGCAGAGGCGGTGAAAGAATTGTATCCGGAAACTCAGGTCACCATCGGCCCAGCAATCGATAATGGCTTCTACTATGACTTCGCGCGCGAGACTCCCTTCAGCGAGGATGATCTTGCGGTCATCGAAGCGCGAATGCGCGAAATCGTCGAGCGTGGCGAGACGATTACTCGCGAGGTCTGGAGCCGCAACGACGCAGTTGCGTTCTTCCGCGAGCAAGGCGAAGAGTACAAGGCTCGCCTGATAGAACGGATTCCGGAAAACGAGGCGATCACGCTGTATCGACAAGGCGAATTTATTGACCTTTGTCGCGGCCCTCACTTGCCCTCCACGGCACGACTAGGCACGGCCTTCAAGTTGCTCCGCGTATCTGGCGCGTATTGGGAAGGTAACTCCAAGAACGAGATGCTGCAGCGCGTCTACGGAACAGCCTGGGCCACCGACAAACAGCTGCGCCAGTACCTAAGGCGACTTGAGGAAGCAGAAAAGCGCGATCACAGAAAACTCGGTCGCCAAATGGACCTGTTCCACTTCCAGGAGGAAGCACCGGGCGCACTGTTTTGGCATCCGCGCGGCTGGACCCTGTTCCAGCGCTTGGTTGATTACATGCGGGCGCGGCAGCGAAAGGCCGGTTATCGGGAAATCCACACGCCAATGGTCATGGACCGGGCATTGTGGGAAGCCTCCGGCCACTGGGACTCGTTCGGCGAACATATGTTCACGACGACCACCGAGGACGGGCGCAACTACGCACTGAAGCCGATGAACTGCCCGGGACACGTTCAGGTCTTCAAGCAAGGTATCACCAGCTACCGCGAACTGCCCATGCGATTGTCCGAGTTCGGCTCGGTACATCGATACGAGCCATCCGGTGCGTTGCACGGGATGCTGCGGGTTCGTGCATTTACGCAAGATGATGCCCACGTGTTTTGCACCATGGAACAGATCACACAGGAATCAGTAGCGATTTCCGAATTGATCCTGAGCATTTATAAAGACTTCGGCTTTGACGACATTCGCATCAAGTTCGCCGACCGACCCGATGTTCGCGTCGGCGAAGATGCGATTTGGGACGCTTCGGAATCGGCGTTGGTCGCCGCACTTGAGGCCACCGGACTTGAGTACACGCACAACCCGGGCGAAGGCGCGTTCTATGGACCGAAGCTGGAGTTCGTGTTGCGCGACGCTATCGGTCGTGACTGGCAGTGCGGCACGCTGCAGGTCGATCTCAACCTGCCGGGCCGACTAGGTGCGAGCTATATCGGTGAGGATGGCGAGCGCCACGTGCCCGTCATGCTCCACCGGGCCATGTTCGGCTCTCTGGAGCGGTTCATCGGCATACTGTTGGAGCACTATGCGGGCAACCTGCCTTTATGGCTCGCGCCAACGCAAGTTGTGGTTGCGACGATCACATCTGATGCGGACGAATACGCTGCCAAGCTGACCGAGAAATTGCGTGAGGCTGGTATCGAGGCGGAATCGGATCTGCGGAATGAGAAAATCGGCTACAAGGTGCGCGAACACAGCCTCGCCAAGGTCCCCGTTATCCTTGCGGTCGGCAAACGCGAAGTAGAGAACGGCGAAGTAGCGCTGCGACGACTGGGCAGCAAAGGCCAGAAAGTCATGTCTGTCGATGACAGCATTAGCGCGCTGAGGGAGGAAATCGTTTCGCGCGCAACCGGCGCTTAGATCACCCGTCTAAACCCTGCTAAAAGCCGGTTTGTGCGCTTGCGCACGTGCGTTATGTGGAATCGGTCACAGTTTGACTCACCAGAGTGCGATGCGAGCTGTGTCGCGATCGGTCTCTTCATATACTGCGGGCAGGGAGAATATCTGACCGCACAGTGCGGCGGGCTACCCCGTTCGAGGCCAAGATGGTAGATCGGTTCAAGACACAAGTGATGTTTCTGCACCCCGAGCCGGCGCTCATGGAGCCTTGTGCCAGTCGCTTGGGTGACGAATTCTCTGTGCATATGGCCGCGTCGGGGACCGAAGCGCTGACGACGCTCGGCATCACACCAATCGACATTATTGTGTCTGCGCAGGATCTGCCGGGCATGACGGGCCAGGAAGCCCTGAAAGAAGCGAAAAAGCGGTCCCCGGACACACGATCTATTTTGGTCGCCTCACGTCACATGACGGAGGACGACAGAGCTGCTCTGGTCAACGTCCGACATCTCAACCAGGTGTTGCGTGCGGAGAGCTCGCCCGACGAAATTTGTGCCGCGATTCATGCAACACTGCGCGGCGAGACCGTCTCGGCGCTGGCTGTGCCTGCCAATGACTCCTCACCCGGCCTCAATGCACGGGAGCTTTCCTCAGTTACCGCTAACGCCGCTGCGACCGGTTCATTCCCGGCGCTGAGCGACATCCCGGTGATCGAGCCCTCAGCCGATGTCGACGTTTCGGCGCATGCAATAAGTCACGTTGAGATCGTTGTATTGACCAACGATGCAAGCTTTCTGAAGACCATTCGCGCAGCTGCCGGCACCAGCCACGTCGTCAATCACGCACCGAATTTGCAGGAAGCCCTCGACATCGCGCGTGAAGGCGCGGCCGGTGTGCTTATCACCGATGCTGCGGTCGCTGTGAAAGACGTCAAGACGATTACGGCGCAATTGCGCAAACACATACCGTCTCTAGTGACAATCGTTGCAGGACGGCGTGAGGACGGTGAGAAAATGATGGGCCTGATCAGCGATGGCCTTGTCTACCGTTTCCTGTTGAAGCCGGTGAGCCCCGGCCGGTCGCGCCTGGCAATCGAAGCTTCTGCGAAAAAGCACCTGACCTTGAACGCCACAGACGTACCGCTATCGCCTGCCGACGTGCAGCAGAAGATGACCGAAACCGGAATCATTAAAGGCGTCACCTTCGACTCAGGGCTATTTCGCACAACAGACGTACGCGAGACCGGTATCGCAGCACCCGAACTCGATGACGAGCTCGAGCCGTCCCTCTTTGGGGCTCTGCGTAAGGTCCCGCCGATCGTCTGGGCCGTGGGCGCAGTCATCGTTGTCGGCCTGGCGTTTATTCTGGGTCGCGGTTCGGACCCAAGCGGCACCCCCGCGACGAATCGCAGCACTGAGACGGTTCAATCCGCACCTGCACCACAGAAAGACCCGGTGGTCGCTGCTTCGGAATCCATGGCCGCGGGAGACTCGGCAAGGCGTGCTGGTCGATTAGTACTACCCACTGATGACAATGCGGTGCTGCACTACGCAACTGCCGCACGCCTGCAACGCGAGGATCCACTCCCTCGTGCCCGTCTGGATGCCGTGCTGGAAGACGTCTTCTCGCAGGTTGAACGTGATTTTCTGGCCGACAACTTGGACCGTGTTGGTCAGGTTCTCGGCGTCTTGAATGAACATGTGCCTAGCCATCCTAGACTTGCGTTCCTTAACCGAGAGTTGAATCGGGAGGTTTCGCGTCAGGAGTTCTCACGGATCGAACGTGACCTCATCAACGGCGACCTCAAAGCTGCAGAGTCTAGACTGGAGGGTATCGCTGCATCAGGCACGGTCGAGCAGAGCCTTGTAGAAGCAACGCGCGCCAGAATCAGAGACTTGCGTGACGCGCAGACTGCAACGCAGCCTGTCACCTCACCGATTAATGAACCAGTCGCACAACCAGCAGACATTGATTCGGCGAGCTCGATCCAGCAAACGCTCCCCGCGGAGACAGTCAATACGAGCGAATCCCGCCCGGGAGCCGCAACGACGAACACAGAATCGGAGCCGACGCGACCCGACGTTAGCGACTTGCTCGATCGTGCCAACAATCGAATGGCTGCCGGCAACCTTGTGACGCCAGCAGGCGATAGCGCACGCGACTACTACGCTGCTGCTCTTGCTCAGGACCCGGGCAATCCCATCGCGACTCAGGGCATCAGCTTCGTGGCATCGATGCTGGTGACGCAAGCGCAGACCGCAGTCGCTCAAAATGACTCCAACGCGGCCAGTCGACTGATTGCACAGGCCGAGGTTGCCGGTGCCGACCCAGAGGCGATCCGTGAACTGAGAGAGACTCTGGCGTCAGCGTCTGCGCCGAGCGCAGTTGAAGCTGCGCAGACACCGACGGCCACGACGGCGCCTTCACGTGAGACAGAGCGTGTCGAGCCGGAACCTGAAGAACCGCCAGCCTACATTCTCGTTCAACTATCCGCGCAGCCACCGAGCTATCCACGTTCTGCGCAAAGGCGTGGGGTCGAAGGTTGGGCCGATGTGGAATTTACGGTGAATGCTGACGGCAGCACCAGCGACGTCGTGGTCCTCGAAAGTCGGCCCGGATCCGTTTTCGACCGTGCCGCGATCGACGCGGTAGAAAAGTGGCAGTATCAGCCGTTGGAGACCAACGACCCTGACGCATCTACCCGCGCCAGAGTTAGGCTCGAATTCAATCTCGAGAACTGATCGTTCCCGTCAGTCTGCCCGTTCCTGCCAGACACTGGTGAATCTGAGCAATAATCGATAGCGCGATACTGGCAGGTTCTCTCCCGCCAATATTTAAGCCCGCCGGTCCATACAGCACCTCATTCAGCGCTGCGATTTGAGGCAATGCCGTAACGATGCGCTCGCGTCGATGCGGCGGCCCTAAGAGACCGATGTACTGCCAATGCGCATGCCGGGCGATCGCGGTCAGGTACTTGATATCGTTTCCAAGGTGGTGACTCATTACGACAACGGCGTCGTAACGCTGCATCTCAATGTTTTGAGTGAGCTCAGCGACTGAGTCACCGGTGATTACGACCGCACCTTCCGCAGCCCTCGAATCCACATAGTGCGGACGGTGCTCTGCCACCGTCACTCGCCATCCCATGGCCGTTGCCAGATCGACGAGCGGCGAGACGTCTTCGCCGCCGCCACACACGAGAACGTTGGGGGGTGCCGTAATCAGGAAACCGCCTGATATCGTGTCCGCGAGCTCAAATGATGTCGTCCCTTGCGCCGATTCGGCAAGGTGCCATTGCAGCTGTCCCAAACTGCCTTCGAGCGTTACCTTGGAGAGTCTGCCATCCGCGTAGCGCTTCGCGAGTTCAACAAATACACGCAGCGCGTCGCCTCGCAAACACTCAAGCAGAATCTGAAGGCGGCCATCGCAACCGGCGCCCATTCCCCAAAGCGCATCGTGTTCCCCTCCAAGATCGTAATCGACAAGTGCGGCACCATCACTTCGCAACACATCCTGAGCGCGAAGGGCAAGATCGCCTTCGACACATCCACCGGACAGTAGCCCCTGGAACAGGCCGCTGTCGGTTATCAGCATGAAATCGCCAGGCTTTGCATACGTCGAACCAGAGGTGGCAACCACGAGGGCAAACACCATCTCATGGCCATCATTTCGCCAGACTTCAAACTGCCTAAAGAGCCGATTCTTGTGCCGCACTCGCTACCCCGGTTGCATGCCATCTTTGCCCTGCGCATGATACCGGCCACGACATCTGAAAAGGGACAACCATGACAGAATCATCGTCAGTCCGACTTCTCGGCTACTACCGCAGCTCCACGACTTATCGGACTCGGATCGCCCTGAATCTGAAAGGCATTGCATTTGAGAGTATCGATATTCGTCTGGACAGAGGCGCGCAACACGACGATGCGTTCATGCAAATGAACCCGATGGCTGCGGTACCTGTGCTTGAAATTGACGGTCTGGAACTGCTGCAGTCGCCGGCGATTATTGACTATCTTGAGGAGCACTACCCAGCACCCGCACTGCTGCCTTCTGACACCGTACCGCGTCAACGGGTGCGCGAGTTCAGTGCGCTGATTGGTTGCGACGTTCACCCAGTCAACAACCTCCGAATCCTGCAATATCTGCGCGCCGAGTTCGGCGCAGACACAGAATCGATCAACGCATGGAATCGCCATTGGATGTCAAAAGGATTCACTGCCTTCGAAGCACTGCTGAATGGTACCGATAGAGCGCCGGGATATTGCGTCGGTGATCGCACCACAATCGCCGAGTGCTTCTTGTTGCCGCAGCTGTACAACGCGCGACGATTCGAGGTTGATCTGGCACGCTATCCTGAAATCAGCAAAATCGAGCATCGCTGTCTAAACGAGACAGCATTCATTCATGCCCATCCAGACCAATTCAAACCCACCGATTAGGTGGAATCATTCGCACGAGCCAGGTCACCCGGCAAATGCACACCCGCACGGTAGAAGTGCCACATACTCCACACTGCGATGAGATTTAAAGACAGTAATGCATAACGCATGCTGTCGTTGCCATATCGCGGCGCCAGGAAGTCGGATACTGCGCCGACAACCAATGGACCTAATGCCAACCCGATCAGATTGATGATCAGTAGTAATACCGCTGCCGCCATACCTCGCATTCGCAAATTCGCAAGACTCTGTGTCTGAGCGAAACTGGTCGCTTGATAAAAGTTACTAAGCGCCGCAGGAATAATAAAAATCCAGAGCGCGACATAGGGGCTGTCAACAAGGTACACAGCGATGGAGAACGGGAGAGAGATCACACCAGCGAGGACGACCGTCCACAGTTTCCAGCGCGAATCTGTCATTCCGAAACGATCCGAAGCATAGCCGCCAAAGAATATTCCCGCGCCACCGGAGATACCCAGAATCAAACCTAGCCAAAATCCAATTTCTCCGGTCGACATTGCATGAGTTCGGACGAGAAACGTTGGAAAAAAGGTGACCACCCCGTAACCGGTAAACGCCGCTAGACCCGCACCGAATGCCAGATGCACGAACGAGCGTCGGCGCAACATGAATCCGAACGTATCGACAATACTCGGTCGCCCTTCCCCAGTCTCACGAGCCTCGGAGTGACCGCGGGGCGGCTCCCAAACCGTGAACCGGAAAATCAGCGCCAATAGGATTCCGGGTATGCCGACGATGAAGAATGCCACACGCCATCCATAGAGCTCATCGATACGCCCGCCGATAAATAGTCCGAACATGATGCCGAGTGAGATGCCCAACGAATAAACACCGAGCGCGGTGGCTCGATGTTTCGGCGGAAAATAATCGGAAATCATGCTGTGCGCCGGTGGGCTGCAACCCGCCTCGCCGACGCCGACACCCATTCGGGCGAGCCCCAGTTGCAAGAAATTCTGCGCCATGCCGCAAAGTGCGGTCATTGCACTCCAGACAGTCAACGCAATCGCAATCAGATTGCGTCGATTGCCGCGGTCCGCAATGGTGGCAATCGGTACACCCAGCGTTGCGTAGAACAGGGCGAAGAACGCCCCAGCCAGCAAGCCGGCCTGCTTGTCGCTGATAACAAGCTCTTCCTGAATCGAGGGCAACAGGATCGATATGATCTGACGATCAATGAAGTTCAGCGTATAGACGACGGTAAGAATGCCGAGCGCGTAATACGCTCGTGGGTCTATACGCCCGGACTCCTGAGACATGTCGACCCCCCGGCGACGTGATCAAGGTGCCGATACTACGCACATCGGTACACGCTTGGCCAGTCAACCCGCCTTGGCTTGGCGCGAGGCGCGTTTTCGATCCGATTCTCCGAGCAGTTTTTTCCGCAGTCGGATGCTGGTCGGTGTGACCTCGACGAGTTCATCGTCGTCGATAAACTCGAGCGCCTGTTCGAGAGACATCTTAACGGGCGGCGTCAGGAGCAAATTCTCATCCGAACCAGCAGCACGAATATTCGTTAATTGCTTTGCCTTGGTTGGGTTGACGACGAGGTCATTTCCACGACTATGAATACCGACGAGCATGCCCTCGTAGACTTCCGCACCATGATCGACAAACAATCTGCCCCGCTCCTGGAGATTAAACAATGCGTACGCTAGCGCCTTGCCCGCTACGTTTGAAATCAGGACACCGTTGTTTCTCTGACCAATCGCCTGTTCGACCTTGGGCCCGTAGACTTCGAACACATGATAGATCAACCCTGTTCCGGCGGTTGCACTCAAGTATTCGGTTCGAAAACCGATGAGACCGCGAGAAGGGATTCGGTATTCGAGTCGACTCCTGCCCTGTTGCTCGGCCGTCATTGAAAGCAACTCGCCCTTACGCTCTGCCAGCCGGGTCATGACGGCACCCTGATAATCATCATCAAAATCGACCGTGAGCATCTCGTAGGGCTCGAGTACCTGCCCATCACGCTCGATCTCGATCACTTCCGGGCGGGATACCGCAAGCTCATAACCCTCGCGCCGCATCGTTTCGATCAGCACTGACAGATGTAACTCGCCTCGGCCCGACACCTTGAACTTGTCCGGGTCGTCCAATTGCTCAACGCGAAGAGCAACGTTGTGCTTGAGCTCCTGTTGCAAACGTTCGCTGATTTGGCGGCTGGTCAGGTATTTCCCTTCGCGACCTGACATCGGAGACTGATTGACCTGGAAGGTCATGCTGATGGTGGGCTCATCAACGGTTAGCGCGGGTAGTGCATCCGCCTCTCCCCGCGGGCACAACGTATCAGAGATCGAAAGCGGATCGACGCCACTAAATGCAACGATGTCGCCCGCGTTCGCTTCATCGATACGCACACGATTCAGTCCATGGAACCCGTAGAGCTCCAGGATACGCGCGTTGCGCTCGTTGCCCATGGCATCAACAACGGTCAGCGGTGTATTCGGGATCGCCTGGCCCCGACTGACACGGCCGATGCCGATCACTCCGACGTAGGGGTCGTAATCGAGGCTAGACACCTGCAACTGCAGTGCGCCCTCCGCGTCGACATCGGGCGCCGGGACATGACGCGTAATGGCATCGAACAGCGGCTGCATGTCACCCTCTCTAACAGTGTCATCCTCGCTGGCATAGCCCGCAAGGCCGCTTGCATAAATTGCCGGGAAATCCAGTTGCTCATCCGTCGCACCGAGTCGATCAAACAGATCGAATGTCTGGTCCAACACCCAGTCGGGACGTGCGCCATCGCGGTCAATCTTGTTGATCACCACCAACGGCGTGAAGCCACGCGCAAATGCTTTTGCCGTGACAAAACGGGTTTGCGGCATAGGCCCTTCGACGGCATCCACCAGCAACAACACGCTATCAACCATCGACAATACGCGCTCAACTTCGCCACCGAAGTCTGCGTGCCCTGGCGTGTCTACAATGTTGATGCGCCAGTCATTCCACGCGATCGCCGTATTTTTCGACAGAATCGTAATCCCGCGCTCGCGCTCCAGGTCGTTCGAATCCATGATCCGATCCGGCGCGTCGGCGCGCGCATCGAGCGTTCCTGACTGGCTCAGCAACTGATCGACCAGTGTGGTCTTGCCATGGTCGACATGCGCAATAATCGCAATATTGCGAAGCTTCAGAGGCGTGGTCATTGTGTGTTCCTAGAATGAGCAAGGTGTCACGCTGGTTCTGCAATCAAGACCATCCGGTCCAAGTGCTAGCGCGTCGGGTCTGCGCGGGTCTGCAGCGCCGCGAAATAATCCGCCATCGATTGAAATGGTTTGGGCGCTGCCTTGGGTTAGGCGTCGCTCTAGTACATTGTGACCCATTGCTTTGAGTAAATCGATGGTATCGGGGCTGAAACCCGGCTCCAGCTCCAGGCGATCAGGCAACCACTGGTGATGAAACCGTGGTGCAGCGACCGCATCCAGCACCGCCATCTCATGGTCGATCACGTTGACGATTACCTGGAGCACCGTGCTGATGATTTTGCTGCCACCTGGCGAACCCGTCAGCAGCACCGGACGTCCATCCTTGAATACCAGCGTCGGCGTCATCGATGACAAAGGGCGCTTGCCCGGTTGAATCTCATTGGCTTCGGCACCGATCAGGCCGTAGCCATTCGGCGAACCAGGCTTTGCTGAGAAATCATCCATCTCGTTGTTCAGGAGGATGCCGGTGCCGCGCGCGGTGATCCCTGCCCCATAGGAGAAGTTGAGCGTGTAGGTGTTCACCACCGCATTGCCCGCCGCATCAACAACCGCATAGTGGGTTGTGTCCGGGCTCTCGTAGCTCTGATTGACCCCCGGCGCCACATCGCTCGACTCTCGTGCCTCTCGCACGTCAATCTGGTCGGCAATCTTGCGCGCATAGGCTTTGCTCAACAGCCATTCGAATTGCTCGGCGTAGAAGTCCGGATCACCAAGATGCTCGCTGCGGTCCGCAAAGGCTGTTCGCATCGCCTCGGTCATCACGTGGATGGTCTTCGCACTGCCGAATCCGAAACCGCGCACATCGAATTGCTCGAGGACATTCAGCATCTGGATAATCAAAACACCACCCGAGCTTGGTGGTGGCATGGACACGATCTCGTAACCCCGATAGTCGCCTCGCACCGGAGTGCGCACCGCTACCTCGTAGTCCGCGAGGTCCTGCTCGGTAATCAATCCGCCGTTGGCGCGCATATCCGCCACAATCTTCTTCCCTACGGCACCGCGGTACAATGCATCGGGCCCTTCGTCAGACAGTTGCTGCAAAGACCATGCAAGATCCGGTTGGCGCAAAATCTCGCCCGGCACATAACTGCTGCCGTCGGGCTTATAGAACACGCGGCGGGTCTCCGGATGCGAGCCCAGCCACTCCCGCTCGCTCGCAAGATTCGTCGCAAGGTCGTTGCTCACGCGTATGCCGTCACGTGCAAGCTCAATAGCCGGTGCAATCGCCTCTTCCCAACTCAGCGTTCCGTGTTCGCGCAACGCCCGGTGCATGCCCGCAACCGTGCCTGGCACACCGACACTGCGGTAGCTGTAGCGCGCCGCTCGATCATCAGCAACTCCGGACTCGGTGATGAACATGTCGCGCGATGCAGCGGCCGGTGCTCGCTCGCGGTAGTCGAGCGCGATCGTCTCTTTCGTCTCGGCATCGTAGATCAGCATGAACCCACCGCCGCCGATGTTCCCCGCCCGCGGCAGAGTGACCGCTAAAGCCAGTCCAACGGCGACAGCCGCGTCGACGGCATTCCCACCCTCGGCAAGAACTTCGGCACCCACCTCTGCGGCGATCGCATTTTGCACCGCAACCATGCCACGCGAATCCACTACCGCATGATGCCGCGTCGAGTAGTCGATGATCGGCTCAATCGAAGCGGGCTCGGCAAGAACCTTTGCGGGTCCCGCGATCACCACCACAATCGCAGCGGCACCGAGCGACCGCAGTAACCCGCAAAGCTTACGTGACCAGACAGGCATCATTCAGCAGCCACCTGCACGACCTGCTTGCCAAGATTACCGCCGCGCAACATGCTGATAAAAGCTTCGGGTGCACTCGCGAGACCTTCAGAGACTGTCTCGTGGTATTGCAATTGTCCTGTCGAAAGCAGTCGTCCGGCCAGTGCCGCCCACTTTGCAGCCGCGTCCGGATAATTACTGACGATAAAGCCCTGAAGCGCGACATTTCGGCCGATCAACTGTGTCATGCCTTTGGGTCCCGGTGGCAAAGCGTCGCGCTCCACATTGTAGTCAGCGATCATTCCGCAGAGTGCGATACGACCGAACACGGCCATGTTGGCGATTGCGGCTTCGAATTGCGGGCCACCCACATTCTCGAAGAGCACATCGATACCTTTCGGAAAATGGTGACGCAGCGTCTTGCGCAGATCACTCTCCGCACGGTAATCAAAGGCAGCCGAGAAACAGAGTGTGTCTGTAAGATGCGCGACTTTATCCGGTCCCCCGGCACTGCCCACCACATAACAACCCATCGCTCTAGCGATCTGACCAACCACCGAACCCACCGCGCCGGCCGCCGCGTTCACAAAGACACTGTCGCCAGGCTGGAGTTTCGCGACCTCCATCAGCCCGACATAAGCGGTCATGCCGGGCATACCAAGAATGCCGAGGTGCCAGGATAGCGGCGCATTGACCGCCGGCAACTTACGCAGACCCTCTGGGCGCATCGCCGAGAACTCCGTCCATGGCAGCATGCCGACCAGCAGATCACCTTTTTGCCAACCCTCGGCTTGACTCTCCATGACCTCAGCAACGCCACCACCGACGATCGGCTCGCCCATCTGGAAGGGTGGTACATAACTCTTCGCGTCGTTCATGCGTCCGCGCATGTAGGGATCCACTGACAGGAAGCGGTGACGCAACAAAAGCTCGCCGGTCTTCGCTGTCGGCATAGGCGCTGACTGCAATGCAAAATGCTCGGGCTTTACCCAACCGTCAGGGCGGCCAGCCAGGACGATGCTTTGTTGTGATTCACTCATGACATACCTTTAGCGGAGAATGTGGCGCGACAGTATACTTCACCGCCTCTTGTCCAACGGCATCACTCCGTGTTGACTTTTTCCTACACGCTATTGATCACTGCAGGCGTCGTTGCCGGCCTCATGGCGGGGCTGCTCGGCATCGGCGGCGGCATCGTGCTTGTGCCGGTTCTCGTGGTCTGGCTAGAGGCCAGCGCCGTCGACCCCACCGTCTCAACACACATCGCAATCGCAACAGCACTGACCACGATGCTCGCCACTGCGCCGGCGTCCGCCCTGAGTCACCAGCGGCGCGGCGCGATCGATTGGTCGCGAATTCAGCAATGGGGACTGCCGATGGCCATCGGCGCAATCACGGGTGCAATGTTGGCGAGGTATATCTCCGGGAGTGCATTACGGCTTCTGTTTTCCGGTCTCGCCACCCTTATCGGGGCGCGCATGTTGTTCGGCAGTAAATCCGCGTTGCGGTTTCCCGTGACGGCTGATCGATCGGCGATACCCGCGGTGATCGGCACGCTTTCTGCCTGGCTCGGCATCGGCGGCGGCAGCTTTTCGGTACCAACACTGACCGGCTTCGGATTACCCGTTCGACGCGCGGTTGGCACCTCAGCGCTGCTGGGTTTATTCATTGCGGTGCCCGCGGTTATCGGCTACGTCGTCGGCGGTACGGACGTAGCGCTGAGACCTGCTGAGACGATCGGCTACGTGCATTGGCCGGCGGCTGGGCTGCTCGCGGTAACGGCAGCATTGTTTGCCCCGGTCGGCGCAGCACTCGCACATCGAGTGTCGCCCACAGGACTCAAGCGGATTTTCGGCGCTTTCCTGATTGCGGCGGCAATTCGCTTACTGATCAGTGTCCTGTGATCAATCTGCGCACACGACGATATCGCTGTTAAACTCCGCGCTGGGACAGCTTCGGCCGGCATTTTGGGAATTCCCTGACGAGCGGCCAACGCAAGACTGGTCAGACGAATTGCGCTACCTCCGTGATATTTTGGGCGGTAAGGCGGTCAAACCAACATGGCCGGCAGCAAGCGTTTGCGTCGATCTTTCGAGGGGGAATCGGGAATGAGCTCAACGCAACTTAACCAACAAGGCATAGACATATGCCCACCTGAGGCGGATCTCGTTTCTGCGGTGTCGCAGGAAATCGGCAAATACCGGCTTCGACTGGCGATGAATGCCGCAGACGCCGAGTCTCTCTATCGCTTGCGTTTCGAGGTCTTCAATCTCGAACTCGAGGAAGGTCTCGAGGCGTCCTACCAGACAGGCCTCGATCAAGACGCTCATGATCAGTTCTGCCATCACCTGCTGGTCGAACACCTCGAATCGGGAGACGTAGTCGGCACCTATCGGTTGCAGGATGGGCGAATGGCCAATCAGGGACCCGGATTTTACTCGCAAGCAGAATTTGACCTGACGCTGCTCGGCGATGAATTGCTGGGACAATCCGTGGAACTTGGTCGAGCCTGCATCGCTCGTGAGCATCGCAATACTCGGGTACTTTTCCTGCTTTGGCGTGGACTCGCGGCATACATGAACGCGACGGGGAACCGCTACTTCTTCGGTTGCTGTTCACTAACGAGCACCGACCCGGCAGAAGGACACGCGCTTTACGAAGTGCTCGTAAACAAAGGTCATATCGATCGCGAAAAGCGCGTGACCGTGCAATCAGAGTACGCTTGCCCGCCGGCTGGAGCCGGCAGACCGGACGTGAGAATTCCCAAGCTGATGCGCTTGTACCTCGGCTACGGTGCGACGATCGTCAGCGGCCCAGCAATGGATCACGATTTTCGCACGATCGACTATCTGGCACTTTTTGATATGGAAGCGCTGAGCGAAGAGCATAAGCGCCTCTTCCTGGAGCCGCGCTAGGTCGCTTGTACAGCATGGTCGAGCAATCGCACAGCTTTAGCCTTTGGAGGCGATGCGTCGCGCTATGGCGTTTGATACTCATCGCCGGATTCACGCTTTTAATCGTAATTACCCTGTCGAGCGGACGCGCGTTGCTGCGACCCTGGCCGAGTCGGCGTCGAGCGTGGCGCGCTGCGCACTTCTCCATCTGGGCACGTGGCGTTATTGCGCTCATCGGTGGGCGTGTGGTCTGGCACGGAACGCCCCCCGAAGCGCCATTCTTTCTCGCGAGCAATCACCTCGGTTATCTCGACATCGTCGTTCTGGCGCAAAAGCTGCCAGCAGTTTTTGTGTCGAAAGCAGACGTCAATCACTGGCCGGTGATCGGCATGCTGACCAGACTCGCTGACACGCTCTACATCAACCGCGAGCGCCACCGGGACATTCCTCGCGCGAACGCAACGATTCGCGAGGCCTTGGAGCGCGGCGACGGCGTCGTCCTGTTCCCGGAAGGCACGAGCTCTGAATCCGACTTTGTTTTACCGATCCGACCTTCTCTTCTCGAGATGCCTGCGCGACACAACTACCCGGTCAACACGGCAGCGATTTACTTCGAAACCCACGCCGGCGATCCTCACGCGCATCGCGCAATCTGCTATTACGGCGATATGGCTTTCGCTCCGCATGTATGGAGGTTAATGCATCTGCGCGGGTTCACCGCGACGGTCCGCTTTTCAAGCAATGAGCAACTTGCGACAGATCGCAAAGAATTAGCGCTTAAGGTGCGTGAGGATATACACACACTTCAGCTCCAGAACTTTCCCGACGCGGCGACAATCGAATCTGGAGACGTCCCAAGATCGGCTAACGACGCACTAAATATTCATGAACAACATCAGGACCACGACCATGATCGCGCTGCACGCTGACAACATTGCTGGACTGCAACGTCTGCGTGACGTTGTCGCTCAAATGACGGCAAAGCAATATACGGCCTCAGTGACCCCCTGCGATCGTGGAATTGGTGCACACGTACGCCATGTTCTGGATCACTACGATGCACTGTGGATTGGCCTGGAGCGCGGGCATATCAATTACGACGAACGGCAACGCGATCCTCGGACCGAACAGGATGTCGATTACGCATTGCAGCGGATCGACGATCAAGTCGACCGACTGGGTAAACTTCAAACCGTCGATCCGGCACTCGCGTTGACGGTGTGCATGGATTGCGGCTCTGCACAAAGCACAGAGGTTGCAGCACCGACGTCATTGCAACGAGAGCTTCAGTTCCTAGTGAGCCATACGGTACATCATGACGCGTTGATCGCTGCCGCAGCTGCCCAGCTTTCGCTGACCACCACCGCCGACTTTGGAGTAGCGCCCTCGACCCTGCGCCACGCAAGCGGCACCTGATCACCCGATGCGGCGATTTCTCTGGTTGTGGCTCATACTGCTGCTCGCATCCAATGGTCTGCGACTACTTAGCGACGACGCACTTCCCCTTCAGTCGGATCAAATTGCCGTAACGCTCGATGAGCGCGACGCGGATGTGCTAACGGGCGACACTATCGAGGTCGCCGTACGCCGCTATGGTGATCCAAGCAAGCCAGCGATATTGCTCCTTCACGGAACACCCGTTGCATCGCCGGCACTACGTTCGCTGGCTGAGTTACTCGAAGGGGATTTCTATGTCATCTCTCCTGACTTGCCCGGGTTTGGCCGCTCAACACTGAAACTCGCTGACTATTCCAGCATCACACACGGTCACTACGTCGCCGACCTGCTTAATGCCATGGGCATCGGGTCAACGCATATCATCGGCTACAGTCAGGGTGGCGCGCCCGCCATTGTCCTCGCCAGCGATCATGCAGAACGCGTTGAGAGCCTGACGCTACTTGCGGCGATCGGTGTGCAGGAGCTCGAGCTGTTCGGCAGCTACCCGGTCAATCATGCCGTTTACGCCGGGCAACTCGCTCTGGTCAATGCTTGCGAATGGCTGTTGCCGCACTTTGGGTTCCTTGATGGTGCGATCCTTGGGCTTGGCTATGCAAAAAATCTTGTCGACACCGATCAGCGAGTGCTGCGCGAGAAACTAACTCGCATCGAGGTTCCTACTCTGATCGTGCATGGTGAGCGGGACGGGTTAGTGCCATTTGCGGCTGCCGAAGAACATAAGAGGCTAGTACCGCAGAGCACGCTGGTCGCTGTTGATGCAGGACATGAAATCGGCTACGGAACACCCGAACTTGTGACACCGTCAATTCGAGCGTTCATCGATCGAGTCAATGCGGGGGAAGAAGATACTCGTGCGTCTGCTGATCCGTCACGACTCGAAGCAGCCAAGCTACCTTATGTCACCGGTGATCGCGAACCGCTGTCGGGATTCCCGCTGGTAGTGCTTGTTCTAGCTATTGTCGTCGCTGCCTATGTCAGTGAAGACCTGACCTGCATCGCATCTGGCTTTCTGGTCGCGCAAGGCATCTTGTCGTTGCCCATAGCAATTCTCGCCTGCCTCATCGGACTGTTTACGAGCGATGTGGCCCTGTTTTTCATTGGCCGCTGGTTTGGCGCGCCTGCAGTGAAGCGGCTGGTCAGCGACTCAGCAATCAATCGGGCAACAGACTGGCTTAACCGCCGCGGCCCGCTCGTGATCATCATCAGTCGATTCACACCCGGCACCCGACTGCCAACCTATCTCGTTGCGGGGGCGTTACGCATGCCTGTGCCCGTGTTTATCAGCTACTTCGCGTTGGCAACAGCGATCTGGACACCGATCCTGGTTGGCGTCGCAGCAACCTACGGCGCAATTGTTGAACGGTGGTTTGAGGAATATGCGGCGTCGGCCATCTGGTTATTTCTCGGTGGCGCATTGCTGTTGGTGTTCGCCGCGCGCATCCTGCCGCCACTGTTCACCCGGCGAGGACGTCGGCTAGCTCTGGGACAGTGGCGCCGAATGACACGTTTCGAGTATTGGCCGCGCTGGGCGTATTACGCCCCCGTTGTTTTGTTCAACGTTGGGATGGCGCTTCGCTACCGCTCATTGACGCTATTCACGATTGCCAACCCGGCGATCCCGCTCAGCGGTCTCACAGGTGAATCCAAGTCTCAAATTCTCAGTGCGCTTGCTCCCTCTGGGGCCGTGGCCGCATTCACCACGATCGACAGTGACAGGCCTGACGCTCGCTTGGACCAAATCCGTGAATTCGTTGCTGCACACGGAGGCTATCCGATCGTAATGAAACCCGATGCGGGTGAGCGTGGTCGAGAAGTTGAGGTCATACACAGCGATGCGCAGGCTAGCGCTTATCTGAAGAACGCAAATGGGACGATCATCGCGCAACAGATGGTTAGCGGCGAGGAATACGGGGTCATGTACTGCCGGCTACCGAACGCCGCTACCGGCAGCGTGACCTCAATCGCTCACAAAGGACACACGATCGTTACGGGCGACGGTGCGTCGACGCTTGAGCAATTGATTCTCAACGACGATCGCGCAGTGAATATGGCACCGGTGTTCCTCAACACGCACTCGCGAGACCTCCAGGGTGTGCCCGGCAACGGCGAGCCCGTAAGACTGAATGCAATCGGCACGCACAGTCGAGGCAGCATCTTCACAGATGCTGGTCATCTGAATAGCGAACAATTGGTTCAAACACTCGACCAAATAACGGGACACTTCGACGGCTTTTTTCTCGGCCGATTCGATCTGTTTGTTCCAAACCCTGAGTCACTGACCAAAGGACGATCGCTGTCCATCGTCGAATTGAACGGATTAACCTCCGAGCCCGCACATATTTATCACCCGGGCGCCTCTCTACTCGACGGTCTCAAGGCGACCTGCGCCCACTGGGCATCTGCGTGGCAAATCGGCGCGCAACTCGCCAAGTCTGGCCACCGACCACCCGGTGCGATACGAGTGATTAAAGAGTTACGGGCGCTGACACAACCTGCCGCAACAAAATAGTCTGATAGTATTCAACCCATGCGTAAGTTCGTCACAACGCTCTGCCTGTTACTTTCGGGAATGGCCGAGGCTGATGAGGTCATCATCGATTTGCTGATCGAGTATCAGCGCGCGTCTGGCGTTGCGGTAAGTGGACTCGATCAAGACAGCTTATCGAAGCTATACGAAGGTGCGGTGGTCTATCGTAAGGTCTCGGTGACTGAGCGCCATAACGGCGAGGAAACAACGTCGCTCCGAGTGATTGGCTATCGATTGATCGACCAAGCCAGAGAACCGCTATGGCTTGCAGCACTCGCTTTCGACGCGGGATATAGCAGCCGCCTCACTGAACGACTGCTGGAGACCAATGCCCTCGGGGGTGGTGATTGGTATCAACACCTCGACATGCCGTGGCCGCTGCGGGATCGGCACTGGCTCATCCGCACAGAGAAGAACACAACACTTGCGCACAATTCAGCAAATCGTTTGTGGGAGCACCGATGGTCACTGGTGCCGAGCGCATCCAGCCGGGTGAGTGAGCTTTTCAGCGATGGCGCGTTTGCCGGCATTTCCGCCAAGCAAGCAGAGAAGTCAGTACCACTACCGCTAAACAATGGTGCTTGGGTGATGGGCGCTGCAGGACCAAACCGAACTCTTGTCATGGTGCACGCGACCGTTGATCTCGGCGGCATCGTGCCCGACGGGTTGGTTGCACGACAGACACGCAAGAACCTGACCAAGATGCTCGGAAAGATCGAGCAGGATGCCGATGAGGCGTGGGCTAGATATGACCCAAGCTACCTCATCTATCGCGGGGATGGCAGCTTGATCAAACCGCGACAACCGCAAACCAACGTCACCGAGGCAAGTATGCGCCAGAGCGCGCGATAGTGCCCTCAGACTGACGTGGCACGCGGCGTCAATGCGATTCTCTGCACGAACCAACTGAGCAGCCACAGGCCGAGCAACCATGGCAGGAAAGTCTCACGCCGCATTTGCTGTGGAGCCTGCTGTACAAACGCACCGATTCCGACCGTGCCGGCAACGGCACCGGTAACCGAGAGGGAGGCTCGTGAACGTGCTCCCGACCAACTCTGGCTGCTCGCAACATAGCGCTCGGTGCTCAGACCGTCGGTTTCGAATCGGTACCATCCAGCCCGGTCGGGCCAAATCCAAGCGCACTGCTGCCCAAGGCGAAGGGGAGATTTGAACAGCCGCTGCTCGCTGCCCTCCCCGCCTGGCGACGTTACTCGCAGCGCCCGGGCAGACGCACCGGGGGGTGCGCAAACTCGCAGTCGCTCATACGCCACGGGTCTTGCAGGACACACAACCAGTTGAGACGTATCGGAAGGCCGCGCCATGCCCTCAATAATGGGAGACCAGAGTGCCGCGTAGGCCTCGACACCACCAGCACCCTGTATTCGGAACGAATCACGAATCAGCGATATTGCAAAAGAGGGATTGTCTCGCCGCACGACAATCAATGAATCACCCGCAAGATCAGTCACTATCGGACGCCACAACGCATTCTCAAAACCGACGTTTAATCTTGATAGACCCGATTCAACATAATCGACACTGGCCTCGACTTGATAGATCACCTGCGAGGGATTCTCACGAACGCTAACACCCGCCATTGAGGTGACCGCTTTCAGGTCGTCCGTATCGTGAATGAGCACGAGGACTCCGACACCCGATTTCGAACGAACGAGACGTTCGCGCTCCTCGCTACTCAATGCCCCGAGCGCTGCCCCGCTAATCACCACAAGATCGACGGCGTCCAAAAGCGAGTCATTGAGATTATCCAGACTGACGCGATTGCGGTTCACAAACCGTGTTATAAGTCTCGCTTCCGAAACCTGTGTGCGCGCTGCTACCGCAGCACCTGTGGCACCGGCCCAGGCAAAGAAGTAGCGCCCTTCGAATCCGGGTGCGTCTTGCACTAACAGGATTCGGGCCAGTTCCGGTTGTATCGCGTTGACGCCAAATGCGACACGCTCCAACTCCACGCCATCACGAGAAACGACCAAATCAAGTGTTCGTCTGCCCGTAGGCAGCGCTGGAAGCGTTAGAACTCTGCGGTCGCCCGAATCAGAGGTTGCGATACGCTCGCCCTGGCTGTCGACAATGTCGACGTGTACGCCATCAGACTCGGGTGCCAAAGTTGCTACTGCCGAGTAAGAACGGCCCGCGACCACCTCGGTCGGAAGATCGAAATGCATGAGTAGTCCATCCGGGTCGGTCGCATCGTGCTGTACACGTCGTGGCCTCGGCCACTCATACCATTGTTGCGGCATCAGCCCGTGCCCTACCACAGTCAGGTTCTCAGAAAGCGCACCACCTTGCTGCCGAATTCGCTGCTCGGCGTTCAGCATGTCGGGCATCACGCGGTCTGCGTGCACACGCTCAGCGTCGCCGCCCATCGTCAGCAACACACTATCGCCGGACTCCCCTGGCCTACTGGGTGGGAACACCATCAACAACAGACAGAACACAGCGGCCAATTGCAACGGCCACCAGATACAACGCGCCAGCCAGGAAAGTCGGCGAGAAATCATAAACGACGCGAAAAGTGCAGTGGCTGTTAGCCAGAGCACCGTGGGCAACATCTCGGCCCCACTCCAGACATCGAACCATTCGCTCCACATCATGGAGTTGCGGACCCATCAAACCAGTTCGTCGGTTGACGCTGCCTTGCCGGCGGCGCTGTCGGTACCGGACCTTGGCGTTGCCAGACCGTCTGCACGGTCCGTCGGCAGTCCGAGCACTCCGCCGTTCTCTGCCAGGTAGCTAGCGCAGCGAGAAGCTCGCGAAAGTCGCGCTCTGTGTCCACATCACCCGCCGCGCTCGCCTCAGCCGAGCGAGCATGCGCCCAGTTGCGGACCTGTTTCGCGTCATCCGGCCGAAAATCACTACTTGCGATCAGGGCGACGACAGCCTCGGCCGGGGCTGCAGATGCATCCATCGCACTCTGCCCTGGATCGAGATCTCGAAGCGCCGGAATTTCATCCAGCTCTCCTGTCAAAGTTCTGGAAAAATCGATAGGGGTAATACTGACGCCCACTTTGTTGACCACGACGCGCGAACGATCTTGAACCCTTTTGATCAATGCCAAGGCACGGTACTGATAAGGCAAACTGTTTTCCGGGTCATGTTGAAGCAAAAACCCTTCCGCACGCCACATCGCAGAGAGCGCCTGACCCAGCAGTGCCCGGGTTTCCGGATCGAAAATCGTGGCCTGCTCTTCCTGATCATGAAAGTGCGCATAAGGCGAGATTGCTGCCATGGCATTGCCAAACTCGCGCCTCGCTTCCAGAGCAAATTCTTGCTCGTCGTGATTGTGACCATCCCCAACGTAATGGCCCTGCGTGCCCAGCTGACGCGCCCCCGCGACCGGCTCCCCGGACGCCTCTTCACCCATAAACTCGCCATACCGAAAACGTAATGCCCGTTCGTCGAACGCAAGCGACTGCGCGCGTGCAGAGAACGTCTCCGCGGTTATCGAGTCCTCGGCCTCCAATAGCGCTTCGCTGTCGATGATGATCTGCCGTTGACTCCTGAAATACTCGGGCTCGACGACGACGATCTGGTTGTCGAGGACAATATCGGGGCTGCCACTCTCGACATCCCAGCGCACAATCAGCGACGTACTGACCGTCTTGTTGGGCGACTCCGGTCGACCGTCTTCGGCTTCGAACGCAAGGTAAACCTCTCTGCCCGGCGCGGCGCCGAGGGACTCGAGATCGAGAGTCGCAGTGACCTCGTCGTCGTCACCAATCAGGCCGGAGAGGTCTTGCTGCCTGCGTTCAAAAGTCACTTGCTCCCCGTCGCCCTCCGCGGTCGTCGCAACCACGTTTAGTGTCTTTACACCATAGTCATCGGAAAGTGAGAGCGTGGCGCTCAATGTTCGCGGCTCCAATTCGGTCAGCGTACGAATCCGATCAACCGGAGCCACAATGCGCAATGCCGGCGGGCGGTCCGGAACCACAATGATCCGATGCTCGATGCTGGACTCAAGTTCTTGTGGAACGCTATCAACCAACACTTGATAGTTGGCGGCTGTTGCAGGCAGCCACTCACTCTGCCAAAAACCATCGGCAGCGGCATACAGAACAAAGCGCTGATCGTCTTGCGATTGGATGCTCACCGACCTCACATCGCCTTCCATTCGCAAGGTCCATCGGAGCATCGAAAAGGCTTTGGCATCGAAGGACAGGGATGCGTGGCTGATGGCCGGTAGGCCAGTGTATTCGGCTGGACGCTCATCCACCTGGACGGAAACTACTACCGGGTCGGTAGAGCCTATTGGTCGCCCGACGTCGACCGAAACACTGCGAGGCAACCACCAGCCGAGGTTCAGCAACACCGCACAAGCACCCAGTGCCGCCGTCATGGGCACCATATTGGCAGCACCATGCGACAGCGCACCACGCGCCTCGAGTTCGTTGATGGTGGCCGCAACCCGCTGCTGCTGGAGTCGGGCAACGCGCGATAATCCCTGATCGTTCGCGAACACGAGGTGCGTACTGTCTTGCAGCTCCTCGAACCGCCGGTCCAGATGTTGTGAAACGCGAGACAGCGTGGGGTAGGAACGACGGCGTGCGAGACCGAACACCAACACGGACAACAATCCAATGCTGCCACCGCATATCAACGCAGCCGCTACCGTCAGCGATGCCCACCGAGCCAAGACAAACGCCAACACTGCCAGCGGCAAACTCCACCACAGCTGATGCACGAGCCAACGTCGGCGCCTGACTGACGCGTAACGTTTGATGGTTGAGCGCACGCCAATCATCGCCGACCCGCCTGTACCGCAAGCAATCGCTCGACGCCAAACAGCAGCGCAATCAGCCACCACGCACCGGAGAGGCCTGCTACCTCTCGGGAAGGGCTCGGCAAAAGCGGCTGCAGATCAGGGTTAATCTCGGCGCTAAGTAGAGCCGGCATCGCCGGGACGGGCCGCGCGCTTTCGAATGCAACCAGTGCACGCCACAAACGATTGGCGAACTGAATGCCCTCTCCCGGCGTCGGCGGTGCCACCAACTCCCAACCCGCACCCACACTGGTGCGCATATCCGCAACCAAAACGCCAAAGGGGATTGTTGGCGTCGGACCCCCGCGCCACCAAATCACCGGCTGATCCGCTAACACGGCAGTCGGTTCAACCCAGCGAACGTCGGTCTTGTCGAGTAATCCGTAGTTCCGCCAGACGTCAATCACCTGTTCAAGCGCGGACCGATGCTCGTCGGTGTCAACCAACAACTGGAGTCGTTCAGGCCAGGCCTCAAGCGTTGGTATTCGCTCCTCAGCTATCCAATCCCATCGGATCTCACGCCGTAACACAGGCGACCTCACGGGCCAGTCACGTGCTGCGGCCCAGCCGGTTACTCGAATGCTGGACGAAAGGGGAATTTTGCGATCTGCATCCACCAGCGCCTGCACCCAATCTGCAGATACCGGTGATTGCGAAACAGGTGTGAGGTCGGCGTCCAGCCAACGTACATCAACCCCCGGCGCGGCAATCGAAAGTGCGACTTCTTCCGAGGTATTCGGAGTAAGCAGTACAACTTGGTCACCAAAACGTACTCGCTCAAAGTCGATCAATGATGTGAGCAGCACCAGGATCACCAACGACAGCAGCAGCAACCTCATTAGGAGCAGCAGCGGCTCGTACAGACGTGTCAGACGCAAGCGAGGCCTGACCAGATCGCCGAAGGGATCTAGCGTGGCAACCTCAAGCGTCTTTCGGGCACCGCGAAACAACCAGTGGATCGCGATTGTCAAAACACCGGCACCGATACCAAGGAGCGCGATTACTGTTGGACTCATGCGCCACCTACTGAGACCAGCAGTCGCATACTACCGGGCAACTCCGGGTGCAAGACGGCACGCAATGTCGCGCTGAGTTGCGTATCTGTACTGGTGCGTACAAAGCGGGCCCCCATGCCAACGTGCATTCGTCGCATCTCGCGCAACATTTTATCTAGACGTTTTTCGTAGTCAGCACGGAAAGCGCGCACATCGAACAGCTGCGTACCACCGCGCTCGCGCTCTACTAATCGTACCTGCCCAACCCTCGGCAAGCTTAGCTCTTGGTTCAGCAAGATCTGCACACTGGTCATCGAGAAACTACGGCTCGCCAGTTTCGCGAGGCTATCGGTCGTCTGCTCATCCGTCGAGAGAAAATCACTCAGTACGATCAAAGCACTCCTCGCGGGAATCTGCTCAAGGGCATTGTGTACTTCCACCGATATGGGTGACGGCCCTTCAGGCGTCGCCTGAGACAGTACCCGAAGCGTGCGCTCCAGCTGTGTTTGACCAAACCCTGAGGGCACGACAAGCGGACGTCCACCGCCCAGCCCAAGCAACATGAGATCATGGCGTTGTTCATTAGCCAACCACGCTAACGCACCAATCAATTTACAGGCATATTCGTAACGGGATTGGCCGTTCGAGTCCTCCATGGCCATCGAACCACTGAGATCAAGAACGAATACGATCGTCAGGCGACCTTCGCGTTCTGCCTCGCGCACCAACAGACGATCGCTGCGCCCAAATGCCCGCCAATCCACTCGACGCAGATCATCCCCGGGTTGGAAGCTCCGGTATTGTTGAAACTCGGTGCCCACATCTCGGTGAGCACTCGGGTTGGCCGCTCGAACGGGACTCTCAACTCTGTGCTGTGGTGAGATTACAAATCGCGAGATCAGCTGCCGCAGATCCGCCCCGGGCAGCCATAGTTGATCCGTAGCATCACGCACTCTGTTCGGTAGCGGCTTCCAGCGGGTCAGCGGGGCCCGGCAGAGCGCCGATCAGCTCCTGCACGACCTGATCA
This sequence comes from Pseudomonadota bacterium, assembly GCA_039821645.1. Classification (GTDB taxonomy): domain Bacteria; phylum Pseudomonadota; class Gammaproteobacteria; order Steroidobacterales; family Woeseiaceae; genus CALBPI01. Next base: position 41,143 of record JBCBNU010000009.1, on the reverse strand, counting down.
CTGGTGTGATGCTCGGACTGTGCATGAAAATTCAGTATCAGGCGATGCCGCAAGACAGAAGGGGCGACCGCATGCAAATCCGCGAGCGTAACTGCCAACCGACCATCCAGCATCGCTCGCGCTTTCGCCGCGACCACCAGAGCTTGTCCGGCTCTCGGACCTGCACCCCAGCGAATCCACTCCGTGGTTGCTGCCGTAGCAAGCGCATCCTCGGGTCGCGTCGCCCGCACCAGCATCGCGGCATACCGAATCAGGTCCGTACTGATCGGCACCTCACGCACCAGTGTCCTGGCTAACGCGATATCCTCGCGATTCATGACGGCACGAGCGCGAGCCTTGTGCGTTCCCGTTGTGCGCTCAAGCACCTCGATTTCCTCGTCGAGCGTCGGGTAATCGATGTTGACAATCAGCAGAAATCGATCGAGCTGCGCCTCGGGCAGCGGATACGTTCCGGCTTGCTCCAGCGGATTCTGCGTCGCCATTACAAAGAACGGGTCTGGGAGCGCATGTACTTCCCCAGCCCAGGTTACCGACGACTCTGCCATCGCCTCAAGCAATGCCGATTGCGTGCGAGGCGGTGTTCGATTGATCTCATCCGCCAGCAACAGCGATGTGAATACAGGCCCCTTCTGGAACTCAAACTTGCGCCCGCCCGATTCGCTTTCAACCAACAATTCACTGCCAATGATGTCTGCCGGCATCAGGTCAGGGGTGAACTGAATGCGACCGAACGGCAAATCCAGCGCCGTCGCGAGTGTACGAAGCAAGAGGGTTTTGCCGAGTCCCGGCACGCCCTGTAGCAAACAATGACCACCGGCGATCAGCGCGACCAACAAGTCATCCACCACCGACTGCTGACCAACAATGACCTGGGCGACGCTCGCGCGAACGGCACCGAGGCGCTCCAGTGTTCGTTGGATTTCCTGTGTATCGCTCATCGTCAGTAATTCAGTGCATACATTACGATATTGACCGCGAACTGGGTGTTATCCACGGCAAGCCACCGTTTGTTGCGGTAGTCGTAGTCCCACTCGCAACCATAGTCCTTATTGCTGTAAAGCACTGCCGTGCGACCATTGACCTCGATGCCACGCAGGTAGTCGTGAACGAGATCATCGCCCCATCCGTTCAATTCGAAGCTGGTCGTGGGTGGACCGTCAAAGTCGAAGAAACTGGAATAGACCGGGTGGTCCTCCGGTAACTTCTGAAGACAATCGACGTCAAACAGTCTTTCCATCTGCCGGGTAAAGCTAGTCGCAAAAAGCGCGTCGATGTCGTGGTTGCAATCGTCAACAAACACGAACCCGCCACGCTGCACATAGTTCACGAACATTTCAGCCTCGCGATCACTGAATTCGACCAGCTTGTGCCCAGCCATATAGCAAAACGGGGATTGCAGCATGGCAGGGTCTGACAGAGCGATCACGCGCTCTTCCGGGTCCACATTGAGCGTGGTGTATTCCACAAGACTATTGAGGACGTTGATCGGCATCCGTGGATCGACTCCCCAGTTGCCCGACTCGTACATCAAGCGCGTGAAGAAAAAATCGAAGCCGTTTGCGCTCGCGCTAAAGGGTAGTGCTGCCAGAGCCGAAACGCTGGCAGCCTCCGTCAGGAAACTTCTGCGTGAAACGCGAGACCGAATCAAACCGCGTCGGACAAACTTGAGAACGTGAATTCGCGGATCCGCATCGACGGCATCATGACCGGCAAGCCGAACAGATTCACACGTACGCTCTCGCCAAGCTCATCGAGATTGTTCAACATAATCACCGGGCTGTCGTTGAAGCGGAAATTCTTCACAGGATATTTGATCTCACCATCTTCGATGTAGAACGTGCCGTCACGCGTCAAACCGGTATACAACTGAGTCTGCGGATCCAGACCACGGATGTACCAAAGACGCGACACAAGAATGCCGCGTTCGGTGTTCTTGATCAGTTCGGCCTGAGACTTTGTGCCACCGACCATGATGATATTGCTCGGCTGAGGCACGGGCTCAACGTCTTTTTGCTCCGCCCAGTACCGGCTGTAGAACATGTTCTCCACAACACCATTTTTGATGATGCTGAGCTTGTTCAATGCCTGCCCATCGCCGCTCCAAGTGGCGCTTGGTACACGCGGGTCCAACGGGTCGCTGTACGCGGTGACCCGCTCGTCAAAGACCTGCTCACCCAGACGATTTCCACCGCCCTTCTTGGTAAGAAAGCTACGACCTTCGTCAGCCTGTCGCGCGCCGAATGCAAAGAACATGCGACCAAGAATCTGGCCAGCCGCATCCGGCTCGAGAATGACTGTGTACTTACCTGGCTCGAGTGCCTTCGCCTCGCGCGAGGCAAGCGCTTTCTGCAGCGCCACCTCCGACGTCACGGAAGTATCGATCCGCGATACGTCATTGTCATCGCTCGAGGCCCAGCCAGACCCGGTACCGTCATCTGTGCGCACAGTGACCGTGAAGTTGACGTTGGTTTCCGTGTGATAAGCGAACAAGCCTTTGCTGTTCATCATCGCGCTAAAGCCAGCACTGTCGTTCAAGAACCCTGCGGCGGTCGCCTCGTTCTTTGCCGCTGGCGCAATGCTCGCCGCAGCAGCCTCGGCCCGGTAGTCGGGTCTGATGTCGGCAGTCTCCTGAACGAAAGCCTTACTTTCAGCATACTTCTGTTGTGACAACACCGGCATAAATTCCGGAGACTCTGGTGCGAGCTTGGCGGTTTCTTCGGCGCGAGCTACTACTTTTGCAAGAGACGCATCGTCGAATTCGTTAATGGTCGCAGTACCCACTTTCTTGCCGTAGTTGCATTGCACCACCAAGTCTACGTTGCGGGTCTCGCCGGCGGTCGACACGCTGTTGCGTGCATATCGGATATTGCCTTCCACAGAACCCGACAGGTTTGCTTCGCAGCCGTCCGCTTTCGACAGGGAAACTACTTTTTCAAGGATCGTACGTGCGTCGTCACGTGTCATGATCGTCATGTCTTTCTCTCTCTATCCGTTGCGGACCCGTTAGCCCAATTTGCGCGCAGTGTTGATGACGTTTACATCATCAAAACGCGTTGTGGAGCAGCCGTGCGAAACCGCACTGACCTGCGAGGGTTGTCCTTTGCCGTCAAAGAACGATCCGCCGAGACGGTAGTCACGTTCGTCACAGATGGCCGTACAGGAATTCCAGAACTCCTGCGTGTTGGATTGATAGGCAACGTCTTCAATTTGCTGCGTGATCTCTCCGTCCTTGATCTCATAGAACAACTGGCCACCAAACTGGAAGTTGTAGCGCTGTTGGTCAATGGAGTAAGAACCACGACCGACGATGTAAATGCCGTCTTCAACGTCTGCGATCATCTGATCGACAGAGAGCTTCTCCTCTCCCGGTGCGAGCGATACGTTCGGCATCCGCTGGAACTGAACATCGCTCCAGCTCTGCGCATAGCAGCAACCGTGTGACTCTTCCTCATTAATGATGTGCGCCTGATCGCGAATGGCCTGGTAGTTAACGAGAATGCCGTCCTTAACAAGATCCCATTTCTTGGTTTTCACGCCTTCATCGTCGTAACCGACCGCCCCGAGCGAGTGCGGTTGGATCTTGTCTGCAAATAGATTGACGATCTTCGAGCCATACTCGAACTCACCACTCTCCCACTTATCCAGCGTGGCGAAGCTGGTGCCCGCATAGTTGGCCTCATAGCCCAGTACCCGATCCAGCTCGAGTGGGTGACCGACAGATTCGTGGATCGTGAGCATCAGGTGCGTGGGATCCAGCACCAGGCTGTATTTGCCGGGCTTCACAGATGGCGCGGTCAGTTTCTGGCGCGCCTGCTGTGCCGCCAGTGTCGCATCCTCCACCATATCGTACGCATAACGATAACGCGTGGTGACACCAGGAATTTTCTCCGATTTGTCGCCCGAGAAGTACTCCCAGCCCATGCCCATCGGGTCTGACAGGCCATTTCTACTGCGGAACTTGCCGGTCTCTTTGTCAACGGCGGTGACGCCCATCGGCGCCCAGATTCGATGCACGTCCTGATCGATGTAAGAGCCATCTGTCGAAGCAAAATATTTCTGTTCGTTGACCAGGTAGAGCGTCGAGTTCACGTAGTCAGCACCGTTCTCGAGCGCCGCTTCGTTCACAGCCATCAGCATGTCGACCTTGTCGGCGATCGGAATTTCCATACCGTTCTGTTTTATCGGTGTGCGCCAGCTGACCTCACCCACGCCTTTCACCGGTGCGAGCTTGACGGGTTCCGTCTGATAAACAGCGTTAGCTTTAGCAATGGCGACCGCATTCTGCGCCGCCTCGGCGACAGCTTCAGGTGTCAGGCTCGAGGTGGCCGCGAATCCCCATGTGTCCTTCGCGATTACACGAACGCCTACGCCGACTGACTCCGTATTCACAATGTTCTGAACTTTGAGCTCGCGCGTAACCACGAACTGGTTCAAATAACGTCCGATTCGAACATCTGCATAGGTCGCACCGGCTGCCTTTGCAGCCTTTAGTGCCGCGTCTGCTAGCATCTGTTGAGCGGCTGAGTTGGCAGGCTTAAGCAGCGCTTCCGCCGCAATCGCCTGGCCGGTGATTGGCAGTGCGATCGTGCCCGCACCTACGCCGGTGACCTTCAAGAATTTGCGTCGATCCATCTAAGTGACCCTCTGAACAATGGGGAATGACACGGCCCCTTACCGTGTTAAGCCCACCACACTAATGCAACCAATATGGCGATGCCAGAAACGCCAAGCCATTTAGTGAGAAATGGTACAAAGTTACAATTCGAAACCCGGTATATCTAAGTAATTGTTAAAGCTGACAATTACAGGTATTCGATTTGTTTTCTACGGGCGTAGATGCAACCCCACGAAACCAGGAACCCGGTTCGGTGGCTAGCACGGGCGCAGCTTAATCAAGTCGCGTTGCGCGGTGAAGTGCAATCACCTCCGACAGAGGGCAAGATGTCGCCTCCCAAGGAGTGAGCGCACGATGACTCGACAGACTACCATCCACATCCGTAATCAGTACCTCAAGTTCTCAGCGGCCCATTTCACAATCTTCTCGGGCGAAGAACGAGAACGACTGCATGGTCATAATTTCGCCGTTCGCGCAGACATTACCGCGGCCGTTGGAGCGGATGGTTTGTGCTTCGATTACAACGTGATGAAGAAAAAACTGCGAAGCTTGTGTGACAGCTTGGACGAATACATGTTGCTGCCAGAACACTCTCCGTATCTCGAGGTGTCGAAAAGCGATGACGAACAGACCGTAATCGCGCGCTTCGGGAAGGAGACCATGCATTTTGTCGCAGCCGATACTCTGATCCTTCCGCTCGCCAATATCACTGCAGAGGAACTCTCTTGGTGGCTGCTCTCTTGCTTACTCGAGGGCAATGTCGCCGAGCAGTACGAGATTTCAGAGGCCATGGTTGATGTCGGCTCCGGTGAAGGACAGTCCGCCAGCACCCGCTGGCGTCTTGGGGAGGGTTTCCTGTGAGCAAATTAGCCGTCATCACAGGCGCCAGCGCCGGCATTGGTTTTGCGACTGCGAAACAGTTGCTTCAGGCTGGCTATGATGTCGTCAATCTCTCAAGACGTCCTTGCAAGCTCGACGGTGTCATCTCCCACCCGGTCGATCTTGTCGATCCGGTAAACTTCGCACTTGTCGACACATTGCGTACCCAGCTTGCCAAGGCGACCGTTTCCACTGTGGTGCATTGCGCAGGCTTGCTGAGCTCCGATACCGCAGCAACGCTTGACAGATCGGAGCTGCAGCGATCGCTCAGCGTCAATGTGGTTGCGCCTGCCGCCCTGAATGGCGCATTCATTTCGGTTATGAAACCGGGCTCCAGCATCGTCTTTGTTAGCAGCACACTCGGAGACAAAGCCGTGCCTGGCGCGTTCAGCTACGTCACCAGCAAACATGCGGTCAATGGAATGATGCGTGCCACGTGTCAGGACCTCACTGGGACGGGTATCCACACGGCAGCCGTGAGCCCCGGTTTTACCGACACCGAAATGTTGCGCAACCACGTGGGCAATGACGAGAGCATTCTAAAAGCACTGGCGACCAATATGTGCCTTGGACGTTTGGCAACGCCCGACGAAATTGCCGCCACGATCGTTTTCTGCGTCCAAAATCCGGTAATCAATGGCAGCGTGATGCACGCTAACCTTGGTCAAATCGAGAGTTAGCTCTCAGGGATTGAGTGGGTCCACGGCTACAATTTCGCTGACGCTCGGGTCGGCCGTGTCCAGCGTGATCACGCGTACAACTGTGCCGGGCAGCAGCTCTAGTGGGATTCGCTCCGAGCGTGTCACCTGCTCAATAGAGTCGACGACTAACATGTCTACGGTCTGCGGCTGGAACACCGATTCGGTCTGACTCCTTGATCCCTCGAGTCGTGCTTGTGGCCGCTCAGTCTCGAATTCCTCATCCTCTTCCAAAAGAAAGAAATCGATAGCAATGGTGTCCTGAACGCCGTTGAAGATGCCCAAGCGCGCAGCATCGAACACGACCCGTTGATTGCTAGGAATCGCAAGCAACAGCGTATTGTCATCCGCTTGCCGGCCAGTGAAAAAGATGATGCTGTTTTGTGCGTCAGGGATAGTCAACTCTCGCTCGACAAGGATGACACCGGCATCTCCAGCAGGCGTCACTGAGAGGCTGAAGGTCGCACCATCGTCGGCATCTGGCAGCGTCACCGGCGCCGTGATTTGCCCGGGCGCAACATTGGTAGCAAGTGGGTTCTGCAAATCTGACGTCAGGAAAATATCAACCGGTCCGGACGAAAATGACGCGTTGCTGAACTGGGCCTCTGGCAGGGCGCGATCGTCGATCAAAAGACCCGTGCTGACGGTGCCGCCGACACTCAATGCGTAGTCGCCCAAAACCTCTTTGGACGCATCAAGAAGCGTGACAAGCAAAGTCTCGCCGGCCGTCACTCCCGTCGGTTCCGATCGAAACAACACCGAAGTGGGATCGCCGGTTTGCGTAACCACAAACTCTCCACTCTGAGCTTCGATTTCCACGATCGCCGAGGCGGTGTTCTGCGTGATACCGGTCGCCAGCGGAGCTAGAGTCGCAGGGTCAAAACCCTCTGGACCGAGATAAAAGTCGACGGCTGGCGCGGTCGGCGAAAAATGGGAGAACCAGATGTCTAGAACGGTACCTCCAACAGCAAAATCGCGTTCAGGTTGCTGCAAAACCGTGATCGCCGGCGCCGCCGCAGTACCATGAAGTACAAAGGTGTAGGCGGTATTGACGTCCAACGTCTGAGTGATCGACGCAAGACGCTCCTGATCACCCGTCACGCCGCTCGCGTAGTCGAAATTGAAGTCATACTCGAGTGCATCGAACACGTTGAATGGCGTCGTGCGCAGGAACAACACGTTTTCAAGCTGTGTCTCCTCAATCAGGAATGCGACGGAGCTGACATCACTGATCGCATTGATGGCCTGCGCAGTGCCCTGGCCCGCAGCCTCATCGGGCGTGTCGGTACAGGCGGCGCCGAAGATCGCCAGCAACGGGAGCAGCATCCTCGGAATCGGTTTCCACACGTGTTTAGACATCGTCACTCAAATACCTATCAAATCAGCCGCGCATGATACCACCGCCCGATCCGAAGGCGACGACATAACGCCTATTTCGACCCCCAACTCGAGCCCGAGTTCGGTACAATATCAGGATGCCTGAAAGCACCCGAAAGCCGCGCGAAGAGGATGCGGCAGCCTATCGTTGCGCCCTTGGACAATTCCCTACTGGAGTCTGCATTGTGAGCAGCCCGGGTTGCGTCGAGCACCCAGCTCCGTTCGCGATTACGGTAAGTTCATTTGTCTCTGTGTCTCTCGAGCCGCGGTTGATCTCGTGGTGCATCCAGCACGGATCATCCAGTTACTCGCTTTGGATGGCGAGCCAGAATTTCTCGGTCAGTGTGCTCGCGGCGGATCAGGCGGCGCTCTGTGAGCACTATGCCCGAAAAGGCCGACACGCAATTGCCGACGATGATCGATTCCAGACCACATTGGCCGGCAACCCGGCCGTTCGCGACGCTTGTGCCACATTCGACGCACGCAATGTGGCGACGCACGAGGCCGGCGATCACACGATCATTGTTGCGGAAGTGGTCGATTTCGATGCAGCACCTGACCGCCCTGCTCTGATCTACCACCAGGGAGTGACGCGTGCATCGACGTGATCTGCTGCGACTGCTAGCACTCGGCGGGCTGGCCGCGGCGAGCGGCTGCGGCGCCAAACGACGCGGCGTCTCAGTCCAATCAATCGCGGACCTGGATTGCATTGACCAGCATGATCTCGTGATCACCGGGGAGCTCACAGCGCGAGAGCTTGTCGCCGCCGCGATCGACCGCATTGACGTGGTCAACAAACAGTTAAATGCGGTGGTAACTCGGGACGATGATCGAGCCCTCTCGCGGGCACAGGTTGCCGAGGGCGCGCTTGCAGGTGTGCCCTACCTGCTGAAAGACCTGAATCCGTACCGTGATATGCGAACCACATTCGGCTCTGCACTCTATCGCGATCGAATCACTACCGAGCAGACGCCGTACACCGATCGTATCGATGGGTCCGGGCTGGTTGTGATTGGCAAAACGAACACGCCAGAGTTTGGCCTGCTCCCTTCAACGTCACCGAAGCTTCACGGGCCGACGCGCAATCCATGGAATCCCGATCACACGCCTGGCGGGTCGAGCGGTGGCGCAGCGGCAGCCGTAGCATCACGTATGGTGCCAGCCGCACAGGCCAGTGACGGCGGTGGGTCGATTCGAATACCCGCCGCTCAGTGCGGGTTGTTTGGGTTGAAGCCGTCGATCGGCCGATTTCCTGACCAAGGGCACAGCGCGCAAGCCTGGCCAATTTCCGTTAAACATGCACTCACCCGCTCTGTGCGCGACAGCGCGCTGATCCTTGCACTTACCGAACAGACGGAAGGCGGACCACTACTGCCTGTCGGTTTTGTGACTCGAGAGAGAACCAAGCCGTTGCGGATCGCCCTCAGCCTGACTACCGCTGCAGGGCCCGCGTCACCTGAAATTGTCGAAGCCATTCGTTCAACGGCACGCGTCCTGACCACCCTTGGTCATGAAATCATCGAGACGGAGGAGACGCCGCATGCGAACGCGGAGCTTGCCGGGCACCTGTTTACACTCTGGGGCGCAGGGGTTTTCCCCATCGTCCAGAAAATCGCCGAAGAAACGGGTGGTGATGTGTTGGCAACAGGCTTGCTCGAGCCGGCGACCGTCACGTTGGCGGAGCGGTACGGCAAACTTCCTGCTTCGGCGATAGACGATGCGCTCACCTTTTTTAGCCTGTATCAACGCGAGGTCGCAGAGTTCTTTGATTTGTACGATGCGTGGTTATCTCCGGTGACGGGCACAACCGCGCCGGAAATCGGTCATCTGGATCCAGCGCTCGATTTTGATCTGCTTTCCGAGCGAGTAACCGAGTTTGCGAGTTTCACAGCTACTCACAACGTTGCCGGCACCCCTGCGATGTCGGTTCCAGCCGGACGCAGCAAATCGGGGTTACCGATCGGCGCGCAGCTCTCTACCGCCATCGATGGTGACGCTGCGCTTTTGCAACTTGCCTACCAACTTGAGGAAGCAGCACCGTGGCGAGACGCGCTACCACCAGTGCACGCCTGAGACGTTATGGACAAAACCAATCTCAGTAACATCACCCCGCTAAAGGCTCCGCGCAAGACACTCCAGTTCCGCCGAGCCTGGCGTCAATATACGCTGCGCTACGGTGACGCCATGCTCGCCATCGAAGCGAGACTGGGTAGGCAACAACGCGTAGAACGTCATGACCTGTTGCTTCTAAACCCCCTGTTTGTTTTTGAAGCCTATGATCTCTCGGTACTACACCATCCGCTGCGTCACTTTTTCCTAACACTTGCATTGGCCGCCATCGTGCATTTCTCCGCATTCAGCACAGACTTGCCGCTGCTCGCACCCGCACTATCCATCCTCAGTGGCTACTGGTTGATTCGGATGATTCATCTGTGGCGGGACAACGGTCCAAGAACCGTCATCTGCGACACCAGTGGCAACACCGTGGTGGAAATTCCACACGGGGCGGTCGATGAGTCATTGAGATTGGGGTTCGAGTCGGGGCTTCGAAAAAACATAGAGACTCGCGACGCTCGTTGGCACAACGGGGAGCTTTAGCGCGCACAAGGAGGACAACACCATGAGCAATTCAAGCGCGGGCGCACGCTTCAGGGCGGCACTCGAGGCGGAGCAACCGCTGCAAGTCGTCGGCACGATCAACGCCTACGCCGCTATGATGGCAACGGCCACCGGATTCCGTGCGATCTATCTTTCCGGCGCTGGTGTCGCCAATGCGAGCTACGGGCTGCCGGATCTCGGCATGACGTCCCTGGACAACGTCCTGGAGGACGCCCGTCGGATCACTGCTGCGACACCAACACCGCTACTGGTCGACATCGACACCGGATGGGGCGGTGCCTTCAATATCGCACGCACAATCCGGGGAATGATCACCGCCGGTGTGGCCGCTGTGCACATCGAGGACCAGGTCGGCCAGAAACGCTGCGGACACAGACCGAACAAGTCGCTCGTGAGCGCTGACGAAATGACCGATCGGATCAAGGCTGCTGTCGACGCAAAAACCGACGAGAATTTTGTGGTGATGGCAAGAACGGATGCGCTTGCCGTGGAAGGTATGGATCCCATGCTGGAACGTATCCACCAATACCAGGAGGCAGGCGCCAACGCGATCTTCGCCGAAGCGATGACTGACATCGAGCTCTACCGGAAAGTGACCGAGACCGTTCAAATTCCGGTGCTCGCGAATCTGACCGAGTTCGGGATGACGCCGCTATACACCATCGACGAACTGAAATCGGTCGGTATTCGAATGGCGCTCTATCCGCTGTCCGCTTTCCGCGCAATGAATCAGGCGGCACTCAAAATGTTCCGCGAAATCAGAGAACGCGGCACACAGGTAGGCGCGCTACCTCAGATGCAAACGCGTGAGGAGCTTTATGAGTTTCTCGACTACCACGCATTCGAGAAAAAACTGGACGCCTTGTTCGGCTCAAACGATCAAGACTGAGATTTAAATACTTCATGCAGAACTGAGAAGACTATGGTTGACAAGAAACTTGGTGGCGCAGGACTTCGGGGTCAAAGCGCCGGTGAGACACGATTGTGTACTGTCGGAAAGACCGGCAGTGGACTCACCTATTGCGGTTATGACATTAGCGAACTGGCAGAGCACTCGACGTTCGAGGAAGTCGCCTGGCTGTTATTCCATGGTGAACTCCCGTCGGCAGCGGAACTCGCGGGGTACAAGGAAAAACTGTCGGGGCTACGGAAATTGCCGGCAGCGTTGCGTGAGGTGCTCGAACGCATTCCTGCATCAGCACATCCAATGGACGTAATGCGAACCGGTTGCTCGATGCTCGGCAACCTCGAGCCTGAACACAGCTTTGAGGACCAGCAAGACATCGCAGATCGCCTTCTGGCCACCCTGCCCGGCATCATCGCGTACTGGTATCGGTTCTCGCATGACGGCGTGCGCGTCGACACAGAAGTGGAAGCCGAGAATATTGCCGAACACTTCCTGACCTTGCTTCACGGACAAAACCCCGAAGCACTGCACAAACGCGTCATGGACGTGTCGCTGATTCTGTATGCCGAACACGAATTCAATGCATCAACCTTTACCGCTCGAGTATGTGCATCAACCCTTTCGGACATGCACTCGTGCGTCACCGGCGCAATCGGCTCGCTGCGCGGTCCGCTGCACGGCGGCGCCAACGAAGCGGCGATGGAATTGATCGATGGCTTCTCGAGTGTTGAAGATGCGAGGTCCGGAATCCTCGGCATGCTCGAGCGCAAAGACAAGATCATGGGCTTTGGTCACGCCGTCTACAGAGAGAGTGACCCAAGAAACGCGCTGATCAAACGTTGGTCAAAGGCGCTATCGGACGCGGTCGGCGACGACAAGCTGTTTGCGATTTCCGAGGCGATCGAAACGCTGATGTGGGATGAGAAAAAGCTATTCCCTAACGCCGATTTCTTCCACGCCTGCGCCTATCGCTTTATGCAGATTCCCACAAAGCTGTTCACACCGATTTTCGTGATGTCGCGAACCAGCGGTTGGACAGCGCATGTGATGGAACAGCGCAGCAACAATCGAATCATCCGCCCGAGTGCCGACTATGTCGGTCCGGACGCACGCAGTTATGTACCGCTCGATAAAAGATCGAGTTAACAGGAAGCATCAATGAGTAATCGAGTAGAGACTAACGTTCGACCGGATCCGGATAAGGAGCTGGTCGCCATTGCTGACTACGTTGCGAACGCGGAAATCGACAGCGAACTCGCTTATACAACCGCGCGCCATTGCCTGATGGACACGCTCGGCTGCGGATTCCTCGCGCTGTCATTCCCCGAGTGTGCAAAACACATTGGGCCTATCGTTCCCGGCACCGTCGTGCCCGGTGGCGCGAAAGTACCGGGAACCCAACACGTTATGGATCCGGTCAAGGCTGCATGGGACATCGGCTGCATGATTCGTTGGCTGGATTTCAACGATACGTGGTTGGCCGCCGAGTGGGGTCACCCGTCGGACAATCTTGGCGGCATCCTCGCCGTTGCTGATTATCTGAGTCGACAGCGAGTGGCTTCAGGTGAAGCACCGTTGACCATGCGCGATGTACTCACTGCGATGATCAAGGCACATGAAATTCAGGGCGTACTCGCAATCGACAACAGCTTCAACAAAGTGGGTCTCGACCATGTACTGTTAGTGCGCGTCGCCTCAACTGCGGTGGTCACCAAGATGCTCGGCGGCAACCGCGATCAAATTATCGATGCCCTCTCTCATGCGTGGGTGGATGGCTCTAGCCTTCGCACCTACCGACACGCGCCGAACGCAGGTCCGAGAAAATCCTGGGCGGCCGGCGACGCGACCAGCCGTGCTGTGCGGCTCGCCATGCTCGTGATGAAAGGAGAAATCGGTTATCCCAGCGTACTAACCGCACCTACGTGGGGCTTCTACGACGTATCGTTCAAAGGGAATCGATTCTCGTTCCAGCGCCCATTCGGCAGCTATGTGATGGAGCAAGTGCTCTTCAAGATTTCCTTCCCGGCGGAGTTTCACGCACAAACCGCGGTCGAGGCCGCCGTTCATCTGCACCCGGCAGTACACAACCGGATTGATGAGATTGATCGCATTGTACTGACGACCCACGAGTCAGCGATTCGGATCATCTCGAAGGAAGGCAAACTGAATAATCCGGCGGATCGCGATCACTGCCTGCAATACATGGCGGCGATCGGCCTTCTGAAGGGCAACCTTGTCGCAGAAGACTACGAGGATGACGTGGCGGCGGATCCGCGTGTGGACGCACTGCGTGAACTGATGGTCGTTGAGGAAGACGAGCGTTATAGCCGCGAATACCACGAACCGGACAAGCGCTCGATCGCCAACGCGATGCAGGTCTTCTTCAAGGATGGCAGTAAGACGGAACGCATCGAAATCGAATATCCGATTGGGCACAAGCGCCGACGCGAAGAAGGTATTCCCGTACTTGAAGCAAAGTTCGCTCGAAACCTGACCACTCGATTTCCGGCGGCGCAGACTGCACGCATCATTGAGATGTGCTCCGATCAATCCAAACTTGAAGCGACTCCGGTCAACGAATTCGTTGACGCAATGACCATCTGATCTGCAGAGCTGTCGGTTACTGGTATCTCGCTAGTAACCGGCGCTTGTAGAGCTTGCCGTTGTCGTGCCTCGGAAGCTCCGGATCGAAGTCGATGGCTTTCGGTACCTTGATGTGCGAGAGCCGGTCGCGCAGGAACATGATCAAACGCGCCTCGAGTGAGATTTTGTCAATTGCCCCATCCATTGGTTGAACCACCGCGTGGACTCGCTCACCGAATTCAGAGTCGGGTAGTCCGAAAACGGCTGCGTCTGCAACCTCAGGATGCGTTACCAGGGCATTTTCAATTTCCTGGGGATACACGTTCACACCACCTGTGATGATCATGTAGTGCTTACGATCGGTGAGGTACAGAAAACCCTCGTCATCGAGGTAACCGACATCGCCGACTGTTGCCCACCCATCCTGTGTAAAGGACTGCGCCGTTTTTTCCGGCTCTTTATGATAGTGGAACGGTTGATCGTTTCCTGAGAAGTAAACGGTACCGACATCTCCGGTCGGCACATCCTCACCATCATCGTCGAGAATGCGAATTTCGCATCCGACCGGCACGCCGACAGACCCTCGATGTTGCAGCCAGTTCGCTGAGTCGATCGCTGTGAATCCCGCCCCTTCTGTCGATGCGTAATATTCGAACAGTCGCGGCCCCCACCAATCGATCATCTGTTGCTTGATCTCAACGGGACAAGGCGCTGCCGCATGAATCACAATCTGCTGCGACGAGAGATCGTATTTGTGCCGTACGGATTCTGGAAGCTTCAACATGCGCACGAACATAATCGGCACCCATTGGCTATGCGTCACGCCATAATGCTCGATCGCGGCAAGTGCGCCTTCCGGGTCGAACTTATCCATAATTACACTGGTACCACCAAGCGCCATGGAAATGGTGTTAAAGGTGAGTGGGGCTGCATGGTAGAGCGGCGCCGGAGACAGGTATACCGAATCAGTACCAATGCCAAAGTTGCTGACTAATGCAAGCGCGACTCTGGAATGCTCTGTAATCGGCGTGTTGGGCGGACGCGCCATCAATACGCCTTTAGGTAGTCCGGTGGTACCAGACGAGTACATCATAACCGTCCCGGCCTCTTCGTCTGCGACAGGAGTCACGGGCATTTCCGCGATCGCCGCTTCCAAGGAAGCAAAGTCGTCAGATTCACCCCGCAACATAAAAGCTTTCTCAACTCCCGGCGCAGCGCTTTTTGCCTCCGAGGCAACGCGTGCCAATCGCTCGCTAGTGATGAGGACCTTGGCCCCGCTGTTATCGAGGATATACGCAACCTCGTGCTCAAGAAGGTGCGTACTGATCGGGGTGTAGGTCAGCCCGGTGCGTTGCGCGCCCCACACGAGCGGCAGGTACTCGAGGCAGTTCTCAAGAAGAATTGCTATGTGATCGCTAGGCTGCAGGCCGAGGCCGCGAAATAGCTGAGCGTATTGGTTGGATAGTTTGTCGACTTCGGCGTAAGACAGGCGCTCGCCCGAACTCGCCATAATGATCGCCGGATGATCCGGCCGCGACTTCGCGTGCACGCTTGGATGCATTGTTTCCCCCCTCAGCTGTTCCCCACCGATATAATGGCGGCAGGTCCTTAAGCGGCGCAAGTCATGCGTCGAAAGAGATATCGATCATGGCGGTCGCCAATAGCGAATTGTTCTACTCAGAAATCGAACCACCGAAGCCCGGTCAGGCTGTGTCTCTCGCCGATGAGCTGGAATGGCTTCGTATGCCGCTGCCCTTCATGCTGGGGCATATTAATCTTTGGCTACTCGGGACACGCGACGCTACGACGATCGTCGATACAGGACTGAACAGCAAAGAGACGCGCGAGCTCTGGATGCAGTTGCTGGATGGGCGTGATGTAAAGAGCGTCATAGTCACGCATATGCACCCCGACCATGTCGGTAGCGCGGGCTGGCTTGTCGAACAACACGACGTACCGCTTCACATGTCCCGAGCGGAATATCTGATGTGCAGAGTCCTGGTCGCCGATACGGGCAAAGACGCACCGGAAGCCGGCGTCACGTTCTACCGCAGTGCGGGGTTCGATGAAGATGCCTTGCAGCGGTACAAGGACAAGTTCGGCATGTTCGGTCGTGCTGTTTACACAATGCCGGATGCGTATCGCCGAATCTACGAAGACGATATCTTCCGCATCGGCGACCACGAATGGCGCGCGGTAACCACCAGTGGTCACTGTCCTGAGCACGTGTCTCTCTACGATGAACGTCGAAATATGATTATCGCTGGGGACCAGCTCCTACCGACGATCTCATCGAACGTCAGCGTGTGGCCGACAGAGCCCGACAGTGACCCGTTAGGGCATTGGATCAGCAGCTGCCGCAAGCTGAAGGCGCTGCTCGATGACGACACACTGGTGTTACCGTCACATGGCAAACCATTTCGTGGCGCACCTGCTCGATTGCAGGCGTTAATTGACGAGCACGACGACAACCTTACCGGACTACAGGACTTGTGCCGCAAGCCGCAGCGCGTTGTGGACACCTTTGAATTGCTGTTCCGAAGCCGAATAAACGATGGAAATCTGATTATGGCGACAGGTGAAGCCCGCGCGCACCTCAACTACCTCGTGGATCGAGACGTACTCACCGTGACCCGTGATGACGCCGGCGTCGACTGGTTCGAAACACGAACCCGACGCTGACGACCAGTGCGGTTTGTAATCAGCGGCCATACGCACCTTTGAAGACCTCTGTCGACGTCACCATTGTTGGATTTGGCCTCGCAGGCGCGGCAATCGCTTGGGCACTTCATGAGCGCGGACTGCGACTGCGTATATTCGACGCGAATCTGGATGGCGCGTCGTCAAAAGTCGCTGCGGGGCTGATCACGCCGGTTACCGGCAAGAAGCTCAAATCAGAGGGTGACTTTCTGGAACTGCGGAACCGCGCGGTTGCACACTATCGGTCGATCGAGCACCTAACAGACGTGTCCTGCCTCTTCGAACGTCCGGCGCTCCGACTGCTCGAGTCTGAGCGCGAGGTCGCGGCTCTCGACCGCTCCACTGAATCTCTGCTAGAACTAATGCAGCAAGGAGACACGTCCGAATGGTCGGGGTTCCAAGCGCTTGGGAAAGCGCTGTTAATGCCGCTGGCCGCGCGGCTGCATACAAGTGCTTACATCGGCGCATCATGGCAGGCGCTGTCCGAAACGCACGAGATGCTGACAACCAGACCTAACAAAATCGACGGCCCGATAGTGTGGTGTTGCGGTTTTCACGAATTGCAAGCCAACCGAGCACCGACGCTGCAGTGGCGGCCAGCGAAGGGCGAGATTGTTGTGATTCACGCTGATGGATTGAGGTTGCCAGGCACACTTCACGCACGCGGCATATGGATCACGCCGGACGGTAATGGTCAGTTCCTGGCAGGAGCAACCTACAGTTGGGATGTGCTGGACGGTATTCCAACAAAACAAGCACGCATTCAGCTCACAGAGACTCTTGATTCCGTTCTCGATGTGCCCTACATGATTACAAGCCAACGCGCGGGCGTACGACCTATCGTCCACGGTCGAAAGCCCGTGATCGGCCGTTTGAACGCTTCAAACTCACAGTGGATATTCAACGGTCTTGGTTCGAAAGGCAGCCTTTATGCGCCCAGCCTGGGCGATCTTTTGGCAGAGCAAATCGTGAACGACAGCGAGGTTCCTGCTAGGTTTGATTACATGCAGCGTATCGACGATTCATGAAGCTCACACAAATTGCACATCAGATTGTGCGACAACACATACCGGACGGTGGCATCGCTGTCGATGCCACAGCCGGCAATGGATATGACACGAGCTTCCTGGCCAGATGTGTCGGCGAAACCGGTCACGTTTACGCTTTCGATATTCAACAGCGTGCGATTGCTGCAACCGAACATCGATTAGATTCGCACGAACTGCTCGATCGCGTTTCACTGACTTGTGATAGTCACATCAATCTGGCGTCGCGTATCCCTGCGGCGACTCACGGGCGCATCAACGCGATTGTGTTCAATCTCGGCTATCTTCCTGGCGGTGACAAGACGCTAACGACCAATGCCGAAACGACACTGGCCGCAATTGCGGACGCAATAGACTTGCTGAGCGACAACGGCGTGTTGAGTCTGATGGCATACCGAGGTCATGCCGGCGGCATATCGGAGTTCTCGGCGGTGTCGAGCTGGGTCAATGAACAGTCTGCGACACACGCACTGCTAGACCACCAGGAGAGCCCAAATGGTGGGCCCGCCTGGTGGTTGCTTGCTCGTTAAGCGGCATCTTGCTGTTTTTTGTTATCGACGGCTTTCGGCTTCTTGGCACGCGGATCAAGGCCAATCGAACGAGCGATAATCTCCCGCATGATTTCCGACGATCCAGCGTAGATTCTGGAAATCCTTGCGTCGGTATACATCCGTGAAATCTTGTACTCGTCCATGTAGCCAGCACCACCATGCAATTGGACACAGGCGTCCATCACACGTCCTTCCAGCTCACTACCGTAAAGTTTTATTTGTGCGGCCAGCTCGGCGGTCAACTTGCCCGAGTTGTGTTCTTCAACACACCGGTCAAGGAACACCTGCGCCAGATCAATTTCTGTGCGCATGTCCGCCATCTTGAAGCGCGTGTTTTGGAAATCCGCAATCGTCTGTCCAAACGCCTTGCGCTCTTTGATGAAATCCATCGTGATATCGAACGCATGCTGGGCAGCAGCGACATAGCCAGCCGCACCCAGTAACCGCTCCTCAGCGAGGAACTGCATAAGGTAATAGAATCCTCTTGTCGGATCGCCGAGTACGTTTTCTTTCGGAATCTTAACGTCATTGAAAAACAGCTCCGCCGTATCTTGCGCGCTCAGGCCCATCTTTTTCAGGTTTCGGCCTCGCTCAAATCCTTCCATCCCGCGTTCAACAACAAACAAACCCAACCCGTGCGACGCATCGGTGGTTCGCGCGGCCACGAGAATCAGGTCTGCGTTAATACCGTTGGAGATATAGGTTTTCGATCCATTGAGTACCCAATGGTCGCCACCATCAACCGCTCGTGTCTTCATCCCAGCGACATCACTTCCGGCGCCGGGTTCTGTCATCGCAATCGCAAGGATGCTCTCACCCGACACGCACTTCGGTAGCCAGCGCGCTTTTTGCTCATCGGTGCCGAGCTCCCCGATGTAGGGCGCGACCAGACGCGAATGCAGTGTCATGAAGAAACCGGGATCACCGTGCTTAGCGAGCTCCTCGATCAATATTTGCTCGTAGCGGAAATCCTTAACGCCCGCACCGCCATATTGCTCATCCGCCCACATCAACAACAGACCCTGCTCACCGGCCTTTCTGAACGCCTCGCGATCGACGATGCCCGCCTCACGCCACGCCTCAGCATGTGGACCGATCTCGTTGATCATGAACTGACGCACCGCGTCGCGGAACATCTCGTGATCTTCGTTATAGCAATTACGTTCCATGATGACTCCCCGTCATTTACTCTGCTGAAAGGTCGCGTTGGCAGCGACCTCTTTATTTGCCGTTAAACTGTGGTTGCCGCTTCTCAAAAAATGCAGCAACACCCTCAACGTTGTCCTCTGAACCAACAAGGCTCGTTTGAATCTGCGCCTCCATGTCGAACGCGGACTCCCAACTGCCTGCCTCCGCATGGCGCATTGTGCGTTTGGTCGCCCGCAACGAGAGTGGCGCTCGGGCAGCCAGCGTTTGTGCCCAGGCCTGCGCTTCAGCAAGCACATTTTTGTTGGGCACAACCCGATTGACCAAACCCCAATCGAGACAGCGCTGTGCGTCGATACGTTCGGCCTCTACCGCGAGCTGAAACGCGCGTCGGTATCCGAGTTGCTTTTGCAAGAGCCACGTTGCCCCACCATCGGGTACCAAAGAGATCGTGGAGAACGGTGCCAAAAGGAAGGCACCCTCGCCCATGACCGCAAGATCGGTCGCCATCGCATAGGACATGCCGATGCCCGCGGCTGCACCGTTGATCGCGGCGATCACGGGTTTTGGCATCGTTCGAATTTCGTCGAACGATGGCCGGTACTCCCGTTGGAGTTGCGCCTCGACCGTCTTGTCCTCGGGGAATCCTGCAGTCAGATCAGCACCGGCAGAGAAGCCTCTGCCGGCACCAGTCAGGACGACCGCACGGATCGAGGTATCGCTCGACGCACGGCGCAATGCATCGGTGAGTTCAGCCCGCATTTGCTGGTCGAAGCTGTTCATCGCGTCCGGACGATTCAACGTGACCGTCGCGACAGCACCAGTGACCTCGTACAACACCACCGTGTCATCGCTCACGACAGCTCCTACGCTGCGCTTCGCGCGGCCATGCTGTCTTCAGCGTAGAAACCACGGCCTGCCTTTGCTTGCTCGCGCAGGCTGTCCGGTACTGCAAAGCGCTCACCGTAAGCGGCGGCCATCCGATCGCACTCATCAACGAAAGTCTGCAATCCTACAGTTTCGATCAACGAGAGTGTGCCACCCGTATACGGCGGGAATCCCCAACCAAGAATGGAGCCGATGTCACCATCAGCCGGGTGAGTCAGTACGCCTTCATCGAGACAACGCACCGTGTCCAGCGCTTGTACGTAGAGCAAGCGTTTGCGCACCTCATCAGGTGACGGCTGTGGGTCCGCCAATGGGTAGACTTCCGACAGTCCCGGCCAGAGATGCTTCTTGCCGCTTTCTGGATAGTCGTAAAACCCTTTACCAAAGCGCTTGCCCCGACGATCGAGCTCTTCGACGAAACGTTCGATGACCGGTGAGCCTGTAGTTGGCTTGTAGTCGTCGCCCAACGCTGCAGCAGTCGCTTTGCCAACGTGGTAGCCAAGCTCGAGCGTCACCTCATCCATAACCGCCAGCGGTCCGACAGCCATTCCTGCTTGTTTCGCCACGTTCTCGATCAACGCAGGCGAGATACCTTCGCAGAGCATCGTCATACCTTCGTTGGTGTACGTGCCGAAAACGCGCGAGGTATAAAAGCCGCGGCTATCATTAACGACGATCGGTGTCTTGCGAATCTGCTGGATATAGTCGAGCGCAACCGCAGTCGCGCGATCGCCGGTCTTCTCACCCAGAATCACTTCCACCAACGGCATTTTGTCGACCGGCGAGAAGAAGTGGATGCCGATGAATTGCTCGGGACGCTTCGACGCTTCGGCGAGTCCCGTGATCGGCAAAGTTGAGGTGTTGGATGCAAAAATCGCATCTGCCGGAATTACCGCTTCGGTCTTCGCCGTAACGTCCGCCTTGATGCCTTTGTCCTCGAACACCGCCTCAATGACGAGCTCGCAACCCTCCAGTTCTGCGTAGTCGTCAGTGGTGACGATACGCTCGAGAATCTCTTGGGCTTTCTCAGATGCCATCTTGCCGCGATCGATACGTTTTTGCAGCAACGCACGGGAGTAGTCCTTGCCCTTTTCCGCCGCATCGCGATCGCGGTCCAGCAGCACCACCTTCATCCCCGCATATGCAGACACGTAAGCGATGCCGGCACCCATCATCCCGGCACCCAACATGCCGAGCTTGGTGACTTTGGTCTTATCGATGCCCTGCGGGCGTCGCACAAGCTTGTCTGCCGCGCCTTTATTGATGAACAACGTGCGCGTCATGTTGCGCGACACCGGATCCATCAGCAGCGTCACAAAGTACTTCGATTCGATATCTAGACCAGCGTCGATCGGCAACACCGTACCTTCGTAGACGCAAGACATGATCGCGATCGGAGCAGGATAGTTATGGTTCGTTTCTTTAGCGATCAATGCGCTGCCGACCATAAGCGTCTGGATTGAACCCGGATGCATCAAACCAGCACCGCCAGGCACTTTGAAGCCTTTCTTGTCCCAGGGTTGAACCGGATCGCCGGTCTCAAGTACCCAACGCTTCGCCGCAGGGACAAGGTCGTCGAGTGCGACAACGTCATGAACTATGCCTTGCTCAAGCGCGGCCTTGGGTTTCAGATGGGTACCCTGCGTCATGAGCTGCAAAGCGGCCTGCTGGCCGATCAATCTAGGCAGCCGCTGTGTGCCGCCGCCACCCGGCAGCAATCCGACCTGCACTTCAGGCAGACCCAGAACCGATTTCGGCACATCCGCGGCTACGCGGTAATGGCAGGCAAGACAGATTTCGAGCCCACCGCCGAGTGCCGTGCCGTTGATCGCCGCGGCGACCGGCTTGCCACACGTCTCGAGGCGTCTCAGAATCTGCTGAAAGCCGCGAGCATACTCGTACTTTTCAGCAGCCGAGCGACCGTCTTCGTAGGCATTAACCATCGACATCAGATCAGCACCTGCAACGAAAGACGATTTCGCCGAGGTGATTACCGCGCCCTTGATTGCCTCATCCGAAGAAATCTTGTCGATGCTCTCGGAAAGGTCCGCTTGTAGCTCCGGCGTCAAAACGTTCATCGAACGCTCCGCCACGTCGATCGTCAGCAGCGCAATCCCATCACTGTCGACTTCAAAACGAATCGTTTTCATAGTGTTGTCCTCATGTATGACGGGCGCTTAAACGCGCTCGATGATAGTTGCGGTACCCATACCGCCGCCAACGCAAAGATTGATGAGCGCAGTCGACTGGTCGCGACGCTCAAGCTCATCCAGAACAGTGCCGAAAATCATCGCGCCAGTCGCACCCAACGGATGACCCATCGCAATCGCGCCACCATTCACATTGAGTTTGTCGTGATCGACATCCAGCTGCTGCATGAACAGCAGCACCACCGATGCAAACGCTTCATTCAGCTCAAACAGGTCGATATCGCTGGTCGTCATACCGCAACGCTTCAACACCTTCTCGGCGGAAGGCGCGGGGCCAGTCAACATGATGGTGGGTTCGGTACCGATTGACGCAAAACCCTTGATCCGTGCACGTGGCTTCAGACCCAACGCATCGCCAATGTCCTTACTGCCAATGAGAACCCCTGCTGCGCCATCAACGATACCGCTGGAGTTTCCACCCGTATGCACGTGGTGAATCGCTTCGACTTCCGGGTAGCGCTGCAGTGCGACGGCATCGAAACCAGCTTGCTCGCCAGGAATCACAAACGCTGGATTCAAATTACCGAGATCGTCTTTGGTGGTACCCGGACGCATGTGTTCGTCGTGGTCGAGCACCGTCATGCCCAACCGATCGACAACGGGAACAACCGAATTCTTGAAGTAGCCCTGCTCCCACGCATTCGCGGCGCGCTTCTGGCTTTCCACGGCGTAGCCGTCGACATCGTCGCGCGAGAATCCGTACTTGGACGCAATCAAATCCGCACTGATGCCCTGCGGCGCGAAGTAGGTGTCGTAGGCGACACGCGGGTCTGCAGCCATTGCACCGGAGTCTGATCCCATCGGCACACGCGACATACATTCCACACCTCCGCCGATGGCAAGATCGGATTGACCTGCCATGACCTGCGATGCGGCTGTGTTGATCGCTTCGAGTCCGGACGCACAGAAACGGTTGAGCTGCTTGCCCGGTACGTTCTGTTCATAGCCAGCAGTCAGTGCGCTGATACGCGCGATGTTGGCGCCCTGCTCGCCCACCGGTGACACACAACCAAGGACGACGTCATCCAGGTAGCTGGTGTCCAGTTCATTGCGGTCGCGCAACGACGACAGCATCTGTGAGGTCAATTCGACCGGCGTGATGGGATGCAGCGAACCGCTGGCTTTACCGCGCCCCCGCGGCGTGCGTACATGGTCATAAACAAAGGCGTCAGCCATCGTGAGTCTCCCTATGAATGGTCAGGCCGCCAGTCGCTCGCGCAACGTGCGGATAAAGTCTTGGTGAATCCGGGTGAAATCAATGTCCCCGGGGTTTAGCAACCAGATGTAGGTAAGGCCGGCGATATGCGCGACATACTGAGCCGCGATGGACCGTGGATCGACGTCCTTCCGAATCGATCCGGACGCAAGGCCGTCCTCTACCCAGCGTTCTGCGTCAGCCACTTGGCGAGAAAAGGCCTGCTTGGCCAAACCGCGCACATCGGAATTTGGCGACGCCCCGCCATAATATAGGATGTGCAGGACACGAATTTCCTGAGGAAACTCGAGCACAAAGTGATGGAAAGCGCTGGCGGCGTTGCATAAGGCGTCGATACCAGAGTCCTGGCCAACTGCCGCGTTCAGGTAATCCGACCAATGTCTCTGGATATTGCCGGAAACTTCTCGAAAAAGGCCGGCTTTGGAGCCGAACCGGTAAGTAGCGAGCCCACGGCTATAGCCGGCACGTTCGCCGATGGCAGCCAGGGTCGTACCGTCCATCCCATTTTCCAGTATCAAGGCCATCGCTGCATCGAGCATGGCCTTATCCGACGCCGCCACACGCTGCGCCTGCGTCTTGCCAACGCTGTTTTGTACGGTCGATGCGGTCTTGGGCTGAGTCAAAGTCGATCCATATCCTAGTAAGCACCCTCTGCAATGCTGCGCTCCAGAATACTTGTTGTCAACAAGCAAGTAACCTAATATCAGCGCAACATCGAGCTTCGGGGGACGCGGAGGATGGCGGAGCAAGCGCTGAAATCAACGGCAGGGAGGCGAGCCAGCGACAATGTGATGCACATCCCGGGCGAAGACGGTGTGCCATTCTTCGGCTTGGCTTACGAGTTCCTGACCGACCCTCGCGGAATGTCACGGCGTATGCGGGATACGTACGGCGCGGCATATCGGATCCGGTTTCTTGGTCAACGTACCGTCGCACTGACCGGTGCAGACGCGCTGCAATTAGTGCTTCAGGACCGCGATAGGAATTTCTCCAGCGCTGGCGGTTGGGACCATTCGATTGGGCGACTATTTTCGCGTGGCCTGATGCTTATGGACTTCGATGAGCACCGCCTGCACCGTCGGATGATGCAAAGCGCCTTCAAACGGGACGCACTAGTTCATTACATGCAGGCAATGCATAAGATTGCGCGCCAACACATCCAGTCGTGGCGTCACCAAAAAGACTTCCACTTTTACCCTTCCATCAAGCAGCTGACCCTCGACAACGCGGCGGTTGCGTTTCTGGGGATCGAGCTGGATGAACGTGCCGATGCGTTGAATCAGGCATTCGTGGACACGGTCGCTGCGTCGCTTGCCGTCGTCCGCGTACCGATACCGGGACTCTCGCTGTGGCGTGGCCTGCGTGGGCGTGAGCAGCTCGCAGTTTTTTTCAGCGCTCAAATAGCAGCACGTCGAGCAGGCGATGGACAGGACATGTTTACGCGGCTATGTCAGACCGTCGACGAAGCAGGAAATCCCTACTCCGACGAAGACATTGTCAACCACATTATCTTCCTGATGATGGCGGCACACGACACGGTCACGAGTTCGCTGACGACCGCCGTGCATGCACTGGCAAAGTATCCCGAGTGGCAGCAAAGACTTCGTGACGAGGCAGCAGCGTTTGGCGAAGCTGCGTTGAGCTATGACGATCAGGCTGAGCTGAAACAAAGCGAGATGTTGTTTAACGAAGCATTGCGAATGTGGGGGCCAGTCCCTTACATCCCTCGTCGTACCGTACGCGAGTTTGAATTTGAAGGCGTGAGAATTCCGGAAAACGTCCAGATCGGGGTATCGCCAGATGGTGCACACTACGATGAACAATACTGGACCGACCCCGAACGATTCGATCCGGAACGGTTCTCGGAGGAACGGGCTGAGCATCGGCGACATCCGTTTGCGTTTGTGCCCTATGGTGGTGGTGCACACAAATGCATCGGCATGCACTTCGCACAGATTCTGGCGAAGGTGTTCCTACGCGAGCTGGTTTCTCAGTTCGAGATTTCACTGCCAGACAACTACGAGCTGAAGATGCAGCAGATTCCGATCCCTAAACCGAAAGACGGTTTACCCCTGGTACTGACGCCCCGCGGCTAAGCTGGCGCTCAGCGCACCTTCGCCCGACCACGATCGCGAAGCCTGAACACGCACTGACCTTGCGCACAAAGCTGCGTCTCACGGTCATCACCGGCATTCGAATCCAGAATGTGAGACTCGGTGAAGGCCGTTGAACCGGTGCGCCGCACAACCCTACCCTCCGCGACCAGAACCTCGCCGGTTACGGGTCGAATGAAGTTCGTGTTCTGCGAAACCGTAATGGACACCTGGTCGTGATCACTATGCATGTGAGCACTGAACGCACCAGCGATGTCCAGCATGCTCATAATGATGCCACCGTGCGCCATGCCCATTGTGTTCGTATGCTGCCTGTTGAGTGGCATTTCCATACGCACGAAACCCGGCTTGGCATCGACGATCCGGAAGTCGAGAAAATCGAGATAGGTACCGAGGTAGTCTGGGATACCCAAGTCTTCCAAAGACAATGGCTCTTTCATTTCAGAAACTCTGCCAAGCGTTCATTAGTGTCAGAGATGTCGTATTGTGATCCTGTCTCAATCGCAATCCCCTCGTCCAGCGCCAAACCTTCGCTGCGGCGCCAGAGGTCTTTGTACGCCGCTAGGACATCGGGGCTGTTGTCGAGAATCGCATCTATTTGCTCATCAACCAGCGCATCCAGTGACTCTGGCTCAGCAACGCCGCTGACCATCCCCCACTCATGCGCTTTCGTGGCGCTGAATGGGCGAGCTGTCAGACCGACATATTTGGCTCTTGCATAACCGATGCGCCGTGGCAATCGCTGGGACATACCCCAGGTTGGACGCACACCCCATTTCGCGTGGGTATCGCCGAATTTGGTTTTCGACGACGAGAACAAAAGGTCACAGCCCAACGCCAGCTCAAGCGCACCGGTAAAGCAATGCCCATTGATCTTGCCGATCACGACCTGCGGCATACGCGCCATGCAATCGATCGCTTTGCGTGCCGGGAAATCGAGGATGTCGCCAACCATGCCGCGCTCGATGGGGCGCCCACCAAGCGCCTTCAAGTCAACGCCGGCGGAAAAGGCGCGACCTGCACCGGTGATCACCACGCAGCGCAGACTGTCGTCCGCTTCTGCCGCGAGCAATTCTGACGCGAGGCTTTCGAGCATCTGCGATGTCAATGCGTTGAGCGCATCGGGCCGGTTCAGTGTCAGCGTGAGTACGGCGCCGTCTCGCTCGACCGCCAAATGCTCATGTCCACTCGCCATCGAACTACATGTTCCTGCGGTATTCGCCGCCGACCGCATATAGCGCACCGGAGATCTGACCGAGCGAGCATACCTGCACCGCGTCCATCAATGCGTCAAACAGGTTTCCGCGCTCACGAGCAACCGTTTGTAGTTTGGCTAACGCCCGTGTGGTCGTGGACTCAGCATGTCGTTGGAACGCGCGCAGCGAGTGAATTTGTTGATGCTTCTCTTCGTCTGTTGATCGAATCAACTCAAGTTCATGGATCTCGTCTTCCTGGCCTTCCGGAGGCAAGAAGGTGTTCACACCGATGAGCGGCAAACTGCCGTCGTGCTTCTTGCTCTCGTAGTAAAGACTCTCTTCCTGAATCTTGCCGCGTTGATACATCGTGTCCATCGCGCCCAGAACACCGCCGCGTTCGGAGATTCTCTCAAACTCCTGGTACACCGCCTCTTCTACGAGGTCTGTGAGCGCATCGACAATGTAAGAGCCTTGCCATGGGTTTTCGCAGAAGTTCAGACCCAACTCCCGATTGATGATCAACTGGATCGCAACAGCGCGCCGTACTGACTGTTCGGTCGGCGTGGTGATCGCCTCATCAAACGCATTGGTGTGCAGGGAATTACAGTTATCGAACAACGCATACATGGCCTGCAACGTCGTTCGAATGTCGTTGAAACTGATTTCCTGCGCATGCAAGCTGCGCCCGGAAGTCTGGATGTGATACTTCATCATCTGGCTTCTTGCACTCGCTCCGTAGCGCTCGCGCATCGCCCGCGCCCAAATGCGTCGCGCAACGCGTCCAATCACCGTGTACTCCGGATCCATCCCGTTGGAGAAGAAGAACGAGAGATTCGGCGCGAAGTCGTCTATGTCCATGCCGCGTGAGAGGTAGTACTCGACAATGGTGAAGCCATTGGACAGCGTAAACGCCAGTTGCGATATCGGGTTCGCTCCGGCTTCGGCGATGTGATAGCCGCTGATCGAAACGCTGTAGTAGTTTCTGACCTTGTGATCAATGAAGTACTGCTGTACGTCACCCATCATCTTCATCGCGAACTCCGTCGAGAAGATACAGGTGTTCTGCGCCTGATCCTCTTTCAGAATATCCGCCTGGACCGTGCCGCGGACCGTTTTCAACGTTTCCTCACGAATGCGTTCATACGTTTCGGCATCGACCACCGCATGCCCGGGTATACCCAACAGACGCAGACCCAGTCCGTTGTGACCATCGGGTAACTCCGCGTCGTATCCCGGCCTCTCACGACCGGAGAAATACGCGTCGATACGTGCTTGGGCTTCATCCCAACCATCGGCTTCGTCGAGATGTTTCTCAACCTGCTGGTCGATTGCTGTGTTCATGAAGAACGCCAGGATGATCGGCGCCGGCCCGTTGATCGTCATCGACACAGAGGTCGTCGGGGCACACAGGTCAAAACCCGAATACAGTTTTTTCATGTCATCGACCGTCGCGATCGATACCCCCGAGTTCCCGACTTTGCCGAAGATATCCGGCCGCTCGTGAGGGTCCTCGCCGTAAAGCGTCACGGAATCAAACGCGGTCGACAATCGTGCTGCTGGTTGCCCCTTCGACAGGAAATGGAACCGCCGGTTTGTGCGCTCCGGTGTCCCTTCACCTGCAAACATCCGTATCGGGTCTTCACCGGTACGACGGTAAGGGTAGACTCCGCCTGTATACGGATATGCACCCGGCAGGTTCTCTCGCATGAGGAAACGCAACTGTTCACCCCAGCTCTCCGTGCGCGGTGGCGCAATCTTTGGGACGCGTTGGTGGCTCAGCGTCTCTCGGTAATTATTGCCGGTGATGGTTTTGCCGCGAACCGAATATTCGTATTGCTCAGCTGTCACCCCTTCGCGACGTTCCGGCCACTCGTCGAGTAGCTTTTGCGCCTCTCCGGTCAGCGAGCCGATCGCCTCCTGATACCGCTGGCGCAAAGTCAGCAGTGTCGCATCTCCCTCGCCGGTCAACGCTTCGGGCGCATACCGACCGCGGGGACGCGGCAGATGCGCATCTTCGAGTACGCTCAACGATTCGTAGTAGTGCTGCGCTGCCGCCGCCTGCTCCGCTTGGCGATCAACACTCCCGTTGATCGCTCTACCTTGTTCCGCAATCTCGGCGAGGTAGCGCTGACGCGCGCCGGGAATCAGCGCGGTTGCGCGGGGCTCTTTGTCACCTGGCGGCACATTCAGGATCCACCGCTCCGCATCCAGATGCAGCTTTTCTGCCAGTCGCTGGCACAGCTGAGTAAACATCCAGGTAAGGCCGGGATCATTGAACTGGCTGGCGATGGTCGGATAGACCGGCACCGCTTCATCATCCATCTGAAACTCGAGCCGGTTGCGCTTCCACTGTTTGCGAATATCCCGCAATGCGTCCTCTGCACCCCGTTTGTCGTATTTATTGAGAACGACCAGATCAGCAAAATCCAGCATGTCGATCTTTTCGAGCTGACTGGCCGCTCCATAATCAGACGTCATCACATACATCGCGAAGTCGACCAGATCGACAATCTGGCTATCGCTTTGCCCAATACCCGCGGTTTCCACAATGACGAGATCGAAGCCGGAGTGCTTCAGGAACGCCACGATATCGCCGAGCATCTCGCTTGTAGCGAGGTGTTGGCGGCGCGTCGCAATCGAGCGCATGAATAAGTTTGGATGACGCAGCGTGTTCATGCGGATCCGATCGCCGAGCAGCGCGCCACCGGTGCGACGTCGTGTCGGGT
The DNA here is from genome assembly GCA_039821645.1 of Pseudomonadota bacterium. GTDB lineage: Bacteria > Pseudomonadota > Gammaproteobacteria > Steroidobacterales > Woeseiaceae > CALBPI01. Next base: position 11,672 of record JBCBNU010000009.1, on the reverse strand, counting down.
CAACCGCAACAACGGCAATCTTGTGCTCTGGGAAATACTGCGTGAAGCGATTGAGCAACTCGTCGGTAACGCTCGACTTGCCGGCACCGCCTGTCCCGGTAATGCCGATCACGGGAACCGCTGCCGACAGCGACCAGGTCTTTCTTAGGTGCGAGAGCGTGTCCAGGTCAAAACCCTGTTGCTCGATCGCCGAGATCATCGCCGCAAGCGTCGCCATGTCGCTGGGATTTGGCTCTTCTGGGGAAGTCAGCAACGCGCGGGTAGCCCGGCCCTCGCGAGTCTTGGTGATCAGGTCCTCGATCATGGCGTCAAGACCCATGTTCATCCCGTCATTGGGGTGGTAGATCCTTGCTACCCCGTAGTCCATCAAGTCCTTGATCTCTTCGGGCGTAATCGTGCCACCGCCCCCGCCGAATACGCGGATGTGACCGGCGTTGTGCTCAGCGAGCATGTCGACCATGTAGCGGAAGTACTCGTTGTGCCCGCCCTGATAGGAGCTGATCGCAATGCCGTCTGCATCTTCCTGAATCGCCGCGCGAACGACGTCTGCGACGCTACGATTGTGGCCGAGATGCACAACTTCTGCGCCTTTGCTCTGAATAAGACGACGCATGATGTTTATCGCGGCGTCGTGGCCGTCGAATAAAGAGGCTGCGGTGACAAATCTGAGCGGCACGGCTTCACGGCGGGACGCCGTCGACGTAGCCTCGTTAGCAACAACGCTCATGGGAACCCCCCGGGGTTTGGCTGGAACAACTCGCGACCGGGAGGTGTAGCCCCCGGTTTTAATGATGATTAAAATACGGAACGATGGTCTCAAATTCAACCAAATCCGCTACCTCCGCGTTTGGCGACAAGCGCGAGCAATTACTGCGCGCGGCGGCCCGTTGCTTCAATGAGAAGGGCTACAGCGGCACTTCGCTAAAGGATGTGAGCGCACATCTCGGCCTCACTGACGCCGCGATCTACTACTACATCGACGGCAAACAGCAATTGGTCTACGAGTGTTACCGCCGCGCAGCCGACATTGGGCGAGCAGCCCTCGACGATGCGATTGCGAACGGCGGTAGCGGCTTGGATATCGCCCGCGATTACGTGCGGCGCCACGTGGACGCGCACTGCGGCAGCGCCGGACCTATCGCGATCATGAGCGAGATTCCCTCACTGCGAGACGATGATCGCGAACACATTCTTGCCCTCTCCCGCGAACACAGCGCACGTTTTGAGCAAGTGCTCGAGCGAGGCATTGAGGATGGCAGTATCCTCGCATGCGACGTGAGAATGACCGGCAACGCAATCATGGGCGCAATTAACTGGATCCCGAAATGGTTTCATGGCGACGACGCGGTTGCGCAACGCGTTGCTGCTACCTTCCCGGATTACCTGACGCGTGGCCTAGGCGCGTGATCTCAAGACTCCTCGTTGCAACTGCAGGATGGCTTGTGTCGACTGCGGCTTTCGCGCAGTCCATGCAAGTACCGAGCAGCAGTGCCAATGGCGAGGGGTTGCCCCTTTGGGAGGTTGGCGTTGGGGTGGGTGGTGCGTGGACACCCGATTATCCCGGCGCAACGTCTCAGACCGCACGCGGGTTGCCCCTCCCTGTCGTCATCTATCGCGGAAATTTCCTACGTATTGGTGACGGTAATGTTGCTTCAGGCCAGCTATTCCAGAGCGACAAAGTCGATTTTGGGATCAGCCTGAACGGCTCTTTTGATGCTGAGAGTGATGATGTGGGCGCGCGCGCCGGCATGCCCGATCTTGGCTTCGTGTTCGAGGTCGGCCCAGAGATTGAGATTCAACTCGCTCAGTTTGCCGAGGGCACACGTCGCATTGAGCTCGAGCTACCCGTCCGCGCTGCATTTTCCTTCGATGACGATGGGCTACGGGACCGAGGATTTGTGTTCAACCCAGAGCTGGAATACGAGCATGAGTTTGCGGATCGACAATTCGAATGGTCAATCAGTATTTCACCCGCGTTCGCGAGCGAGCGCTTGCAATCGTATTTCTTCGATGTCGCCCCGGAATTCGCCACTGCTGACCGGCCAGACTTCAGCGCCAGCGGTGGTTACCTGCAGACCCGCCTCGGGCTGGGCTTGCAGTGGCGCGGCGAGGGCCGGTTCGCAGCCGTAGGTGTTAGCTACGCCTTCCTGGACGACAGCACCAACGAGGACTCTCCGTTGTTCCGGCAGGACTACGGCCTGAGCGTCGGTCTCGTCTTTGTACAGCGCCTGTGGCAGAGCAAACGACGCGTCAAAGCGCGTCGAGGACTTTTTTCGGGTCGCTCTCGGGATCGCTGAACTCCGGCGCGCGTTTTTGCAGGTTCGCCATGACCGCTTCCTTCTGATTCTCGCTTTGCAACATCGCCCACTGAAGATGCGCCTCGATCTTGAGCGCGCTCTCCGGTGCCGCGTCACACGCAGTATCGATCAGCGTTTTGATCGCCCGTACAGCGTCCGGCGAGCGTTCGGTCAGTGTCTTCGCCAACGAAAGCGCCGCATCCATCGGCGTATCACACACCTCAGAAACTAGACCGTAATTGGCCGCTGACGGGGCATCGATGATTTCCGAGGTCCACGAAAGGCGCTTCAACACGTCTCGGCGCACCACGCCGCGAAGGACCGCCGTCATCCCCATATCCGGGACCAAGCCCCATTTGCTTTCCATGATCGAAAAGCGCGCATCCGGGGCCGCTAGGCGAATATCGGCACCCGATGCGATCTGGAACCCGCCACCAAAGCAGATGCCTTCCAGTACCGCGATAACCGGAATCTGCATGGCATGCCATACCCAGACCGGATGTTGGAATCGATTGGCGGGGGTGCCCATCAGGCCTTTGAAAGCCTGGTCCGGAAAGTCACTCAGCGCCGAGCTACCCATACCCGAGACATCCAGACCGGCAGAGAAGTTGCCGCCTGCTCCGCGAAGAATGACCGCACGCAGGTCTGATCGCGCCGAAATGTCCGCGCCAGTGTTGCTGAGTGCGTCGAACGTCTCGGGGTCGAGTGCATTCAGTTTTTCTGGTCGGTTTAGTGTGACAACGGCAATACCATCTTGCTCTTCGATGAGAACGCGCTCGCTCATTGGTTACTCCCCTTAAGTTGGCAGGTATTATACCGACATCGGCCTTGGGGCCCCTTTTTCCCGGCGACTCGACCCATGCGAAAAATCGTAGTGTTCATAACCGCGCTGACCGCGTTGCTTGCGGGCTGCGCGCCGGTAACGCAGTCCACGGCCCCTGGGGTAGAGAGCGCAGATGGTGTGACGCGGGTTGAACCCGTACAGGAGCCAGCACCAGACGCAGAACGATTCGCTGTGGTTCCGGCCAATAGTCGCGTCACTGTGCTGACCTTTCGCGCGGGCACCATGGCACGACTCGGCCACAACCATGCCATCAGCAGCTCCGGACTGACGGGAACAATTTGGGTTGCACCGAAACTCGAAGAAACCATCGCACGCATCGTGCTGCCAGTTACCACGCTTGTCGTGGATGATCCCGCCGTGCGTGCTGAGGAAGGGGCGGAGTTCGAAGCACCCGTACCGGAAAAAGATCGAGTCGGCACACGCAACAACATGCTGGGGGCAGACTTTCTCGATGCGGATAACCACGCGTTCATTCGGGCCGCCTGTCGCGATATCCAAATGGATACGGAGCCCGCGACGGCTGCATGTGACATTACGGTCATCGGTAAGACCGTCGCCTTGCGTATGCCCCTCTCACTAGAGCAATCCGAGAACCAACTCCAGGTAACTGGCGAAGTAACACTGACACACGAGCAGCTCGGTTTAACACCCTTCTCAGCGGCGGGCGGCGCGGTAAGAGTGGCCGATGGAATGACGGTGCGCTACGAAATTAATGCACAACGCCTATCGCGTGCGAAGAGCTCAGAAACCGCAGATTGATTCATTCACTACACGAGCAGTCTGCAGTAGCCGTGGTCCAACACGGTCACGTTGCGCGAATCGATGCGACAGCGGAATGAAACATCCTCACCCTCTTGCCACATCAGTGTCGTGATGACCTCCCCAGGGAACACCGGCCCGGTAAACCGCGCATTGAATTCACCGATCAGGGTGTGATCAAAATCGCAAATCGTTTCCAGTATCGCGCGGCAGGCGAAACCGTATGTACATAGCCCTTGCAAGATAGGTTTCGGAAACCCCGCCAGTCGCGCTGCATCTGAGCGCAAGTGCAGCGGATTGTGGTCACCGTTAAAGCGATAGAGAAACGCCTGCTCAGGCCTCGTAGGCGCATGGTGGGTTAGATCCGGTGAACGGTCGGGCACCACGTGCAGTGATGGCAATGCATCCTGCGGCCCATCGAAACCGCCATCCGCGCGTGCGACCAGAGTTGAGCCAAGCGTGAACAACGGCGAGCCATCGGATGCCCGCCTCGCATCGACGCGCGTGACAATCATTGCAGGGCGGTTGACCCCTTTGTCGTGGACTCGATCGACGGAGAAATCTGCAAGCAGGTCTTCTGCCGGTCGCAATGGTCGGTGAAGGCGAAGGTACTGCTCGCCATGCAGCATCTGTTCGTACTGCCAACCGTAGTCTTGCTCGAAGACATTGACGGTCATAACAGTAGCCATGGTCGGTACAGCGCGTTGTGTCGCACCGGGCAAGAGATACTCCTGCTCCGCTCGAACATCCACCTCACGTCCGAATCCGATACTAAGCGCGTACAAACAGGACTGGTGAGAACGCCAGCTAAACGGCAGGTCTTTACGAGCAAGAGAACTTAAGCGTTGCGCATCGAGCGCCATGATTAACCCGCGGCGCCAGCTTGCTGCGCGTAGTGCCATCCAGTCTCAGCCAACGGTCCAACACCGGCAATCGCGTTCGCTGCGTGTGCACTCGCCGCGGTGCCGTCGCGGACTCGACCGGCGATTCCTTGGAGAATTGCGGCGATACGGAAAAAGTTGAACGCTGAATAGAAATCTCGATTCTCGATGCCGTCGCGACCGGTGCGCTCGCAGTACGCCTCAACGTACGCTTGTTCTGTCGGTATGCCGAGCTCGGAGACATCTTTGCCAACGAGCCCGCTGGAACCGATACCGATGTCCGGCATCTGCCAAGCCATCAAGTGGTAAGTGAAATCGGCGAGCGGATGACCGATGGTTGACAGCTCCCAATCGAGGATCGCCGCCACCGAATTGGCTGTCGGATTGAACACCATGTTATCGAGTCTGTAGTCGCCGTGGACAATGCTCTCCGATTGGTCCGAAGGTACGTTGCCCTCCAGCCATGCCATCAGCTTGTTCATCGGTTCAATAGTTTCAGTCTCGGAAGCAATGTATTGCTTCGACCAGCGGGAAATCTGCCGCTCAAAGTAGTTGCCCGCTTTGCCATAGTCTTCAAGGCCAATCGCCTTGAAGTCGATCGAGTGAAGACGCGCGATCGTTCGATTCATCGAATCATAGATTTCCGCTCGCGATTCGGTGTCACATTGGGGTAAGTCCGGTTCCCAATAGATCGGTCCGTCAACGCAGTCCATCACGTAAAACATCGTTCCGATGACATCGTCGTCTTCGCACAACAGATGCGGTCTTGCGACCGGAAACCCTGTCTCATGCAAAGCGCTGATGACCCGATACTCACGATCGACCGCATGCGCAGACGGCAACAGTTTGCCCGGCGGTTTACGTCGGAGCACATACGAGTGTTTTGGCGTCTCGAGCTTGTAGGTCGGGTTGGACTGCCCGCCCTTGAATTGCGATACCGTCAGAGGACCTTCGAACCCGGAAATCTGATCGCCGAGGTACTCAAAAAGCCGGGACTCATCGATTCGGTGCGCTTCGCGAACCGGACGCGTCCCGCTGTTTTGTTCTTGTCGGTTGCTCATCAAACTACGTCCTTCAATCCCCCACGCCGAGCAGTGTGCCAATAAGCGATCATTTGCGCAGCAAAAAAAACCGCGTGCGCTTTCGTGCACGCGGTTCCAGATCAGGTTTCCGGACTTGAGCTAAAGTCTGGCGTGTAGCCTTTCTTTACCAGGACCGTCTGGACCAATCGTCTTGTTTAGAAAATCCAGCAATGCGTTGTAGTACTTCACACGATTTTCCAACTTGTAAAACCCGTGGCCCTCGCGCGGAACCAGCATCGAGTCATACTCGATTTCCGCCTCATCCAGCTTCTCTAGGAGGTTGTAGTACTGCACCACAGGGACACGTTGATCGGCTTTGCCGTGTGCTACGTAGAGCGCCGCCTTGATCTTATCAACATGGTTTGCCGGCGATCTTGCTTGCAGGTCTTGTTTGTCCCGACCAATTGCCTGAGTCAGATAGGTTCGACCCGACTCACGGTCAGGAATATCTCCACGAGTAAGGAAAATCTCAAGATCGTAAACGCCAACAAACGCGAAGCCGCATGCATATAAATCCGGCTCTTTAGTTACGCCGGCCATAGTAGCAAAGCCGCCGTAGCTACCACCGTAGATACAAGTGCGGTTCGGATCTGCGATCCCTTCCTCGAACGCCCAAAGGGTTGCGTCGGTGACGTCATCCTGCATTTCGAGATACCAGCGGCGATACCCGGAGCGCTCGAACTGATAACCAAACCCACCCGAACCTCGGTAGTTGGGTTGGATTACGGCGTAACCCCGACTGGCGAGCAGTTGTGCTTCGAGGTCATAGCCCCACTCATCGCGCGGTCCGTGAGGTCCACCGTGGATCAGCATGACCGTAGGGAAAGGTCCTTCTCCCTCTGGCTTCGTGACGTAGACCTGAAAATCGACGCCATCACGGGCCTTCAACCAGTGCGCCGTCTTCGGCCGCATTTCCTTACCGTCGATTTCCGGACGAGTATCGAACAAGTAACGCGCCGTAAACGCCTCTGTGTCCAACAAGAAGAATCGTGGAGGCTGCACGTCGCTCCAGACGCGCACGAGCGCTTGATCGCCCTCTAGCGTGTAATCCTCAATGCGTACTTGATAATCCGGGAAGGCGCCATGGAGACGTTTCCACAACAGATGTCCGTCACTATCTCCAGGCAAATATTGGATTTCAGGTAATCCAGGGAGAAACTCCGCTCCGACGATCGACCCATCTGGTCCGACCAAAAGTTCATTAGCGGGAACCTTGTCGTGAGAGATCATCGGCGTGTATTCACGGCTCACAGGATCGAACGAGCCCATGCCGAAGCTATTCTCATCATTAGTCGCCATCAGGATATGACCGGTCTCCTCCTCGAACGACACGGGGAATACGCCACCTGCGAATGGGCTTCCAAATGTTTCCCATTCATCATCAGCACTGGCTCTGTATGCGTAGTACGGTGTATTTGTGCTTTCGTCCGAGCCGGCCGCGAATCGAGCGACATTATCCGCGTCAGCGAGCAGGCCTCCATTATCGAAGGGCGAGGTCTGCGTCGTATTACGGCGGCCATTCACAACGTTGACGCGCTCAAATATCGCGCCCCTTCCCTGTCCGTAAGAGACGATGAGAATATGGTAGGGGTCATCCGGAATCAGATCCAGAATCTGATTCATCGCAAAGTATGAGCGTCCGGCACCGAGTCGAAACTCATTCTTACCGTTGTAGTCGACAGCGTAGACAATGCCACCGCCAATCGGGCGGGCGAGAGTGCCATTCCGTTCGGAAGTGGTGAACAAGAGCCTCTCATTGGAAACCCAACGGATAGACGCAATCGATTGCCCTTTAGCCGCCTTTTTCCGCAGAACGACATCAGGTCGTTTCGGGTTTTCAATGTTCATGACGATCATGGCCGCATCGCCCTTGACGTCGGTGGTAGCAGCGAGATGCTTACCATCCGGCGACATCGCCACTACACCAAAACTGGGTAGCTTGACGAAGTCTTGGACAGAGGTTTCAGCGACAGCGATGGAAATCGGCAGTAATGCCACCAGAAGCCACTTAGCAAGAGTTCTCAAAAGTATTCCCCTCGTTGAAAAACGCAATTGGATCGGACGCTTAAATCCGCGCATCCTAGGTACTCCCCAAACATAGCACAGGCCTCTGGCCATTCGACAAGAGCGGCTCGCGACGATCGGAGTTTACGCCTCAACAAACCTTAGACGGAGAAAAGACGTTTAACATTATGTCCGCCAGCGACGCAGTACTTTCAGTGTTTGTTGAGTAACTACGTTCGTCGAATCGGCCGCCTTCGGATTCGCAACCGCAGGCGCCAGCGCTGAGGCCATCTTTTTCCCGAGCTCAACGCCCCACTGATCAAAGCTGTTAATGCCCCACACCACCCCTTCGACGAACACCTTGTGTTCGTACAGTGCGATCAACTGCCCGAGCGTTTTAGGCGTTAGCGACTTCATAATAATTACGCTGCTGGGATGATTCCCAGGATGGACCTTGTGAGCCGCCAGTTTTCGAACCTCTGCTGATGGCAAACCGCGCGCCTTGAGTTCAGCGGTTGCGGCCTTCTCGTCGTATCCGTAGGCCATCGCATCGGCCTGCGCGAGGCAGTTGGCGATGGCGAGATCCTGCTGAGCTTGCGATGCTCCGGATGAGCGTGCCGGCAGAATGAAATCGGCCGAAAACTCGCGCGTACCTTGATGCAACAATTGATAGAAGGAATGCTGGGCGTTGGAGCCTGGCTCTCCCCAGATAACCGCACCGGTTTCACACCGTACCCGCTTACCGTCGCGTCGTATCGACTTACCGTTGCTCTCCATCTGCAACTGTTGAAGGTAAGCTGGCAGTCGATGGAGTCGATTGTCATACGGCAACACCGCGTGGGTTGTCGCACCGAGGAAGTTGTTGTTCCAGACCGCCAACATTGCGAGCAGTACTGGCAAGTTCTGATCCAGTGGCGCTTGTTCAAAGTGTCGGTCCATCACACGCGCACCGCTCAACAGCTCCCGAAAAGCCCCTGACCCAACTGCAAGGGCGATCGAGAGCCCGACGGCAGACCAAAGCGAGTAGCGCCCACCGACCCAGTCCCAGAACCCAAACCGACGCTCATGATCGATATCGAAAGCATCCATGGCCGAGTGGTTCGTTGACGCCGCCGCAAAGTGTTTCGCAACTGCAGACTTGCCGAGCGTCGACGCAATCCAGGCACGCGCCGCGTTGGCATTCGTCATCGTTTCGAGTGTCGTGAACGTCTTTGAGCAAATGACGATCAACGAAGTCTCCGGATCAAGGTGCTGCTGTAGATCGGCTAGCTGCGTACCGTCAACATTGGAAACCGCGTGGAGGCGTAATCCCGTGCCAGCATGTGACAGCGCCTCAGCCGCCATCACGATGCCGAGGTCCGAGCCACCGATCCCGATGTTCACGACGTCGGTGAACCGTTTACCGGAACTGCCGAGTAAGTCACCGTTATGCATCTGGTCGACAAAACGCAACATACGTCGTAGAACCGACTGCACCTCTCTCGAGGCTTCCGACAAATCGTGAGTCGAGGGCAGTCTTCCGGCACGCAATAGGGTGTGCAGTACGGCACGACCCTCGGTGTTGTTGATCGGCGTGCCCGCGAGCATTTCATCGCGTCGCTCAGCGACTTCGCATTGGCGCGCGAGCATGACGAGCTGCTTCAACGTTGAGGTGCGCGCCAGCTGTCGCGAGAAGTCGAGGACGAGGTCTGCGCCTTTCACACTGCAACGATCGAAGCGTTGCTTGTCACGTGACACGACTTTCGCGAGGCCGAGCTTACGCACGGCTTTCGCTTCATCTTTGAGTCTGCGCCAGGCCGGGAGGTCGGTTGGGAATCGAGCACTCATCGGTGCGCGTATCTTCATACCTTGTAGTACTCCCGATACCAATCGACGAAGTTGCGGATACCCACCTCGACGGGTGTCGCTGGCTTGTAATCGACATCCGCGACCAGATCCTCAACATTGGCGTACGTGTCGGGCACATCTCCGGGCTGCAGCGGCAACAGGTTTTTCTCCGCCTTCTTGCCGACGCACTCCTCGATGACTTCTATGTAGCGCAGTAATTCGACTGGCTCATTGTTACCGATGTTGTAGATACGGTACGGCGCTTTGCTCGTACCGGGATCCGGAGCCATAGGGTCCCAGCCCGCATTCGGCGAGGCCACGTTATCCATCGTGCGGATGACACCCTCGACAATGTCATCGACGTAGGTGAAATCGCGCCGATGCTTACCGTAGTTAAATACATCGATGGGCTTGCCTTCGATAATATTTTTCGTGAACAGGAACAGCGCCATGTCCGGGCGGCCGTAAGGGCCGTAAACGGTGAAGAACCTGAGCCCCGTTGTCGGCAGCCCGTAGAGATTGGAATACGAATGCGCCATGAGCTCGTTGGCTTTCTTGGTCGCACCGTACAACGCCAATGGGTGATCGACGTTGTCATGTATCGAGAACGGCATTTTGGCGTTGGCACCATATACGCTGCTCGACGATGCATACACCAAGTGCTCAACCTCGTGGTGGCGACACCCTTCCAATACGTGGAGCGTCCCCACGATATTGCTCTCGATGTAGGTATGCGGGTTCTCGATCGAGTAGCGCACACCCGCTTGCGCGGCCAGATGGACGACACGCTGGATATCGTAGTCGCGAAACACGCGCTCCACGCCTTCCCGGTCCTCCAACGCGATACGCTCAGGTGTGAACCGGTCGTATTCAGCGAGCAGCTTGAGGCGTGCCTCTTTTAGCGAGGGGTCGTAGTAATCGTTAACACAGTCGAGACCGATCACGGTGTCGCCGCGCTCGAGCAGGTAACGAGAAGTGAAAAAACCAATAAAGCCGGCAGCACCGGTCACCAGGACGTTCATGGAGCCCTCCGTGCCTACAGGCGCTCATCAGTCGCATCCTCAGGCAGCAAGTATTTGATGTCGTAGATTACGCCGTGTGGCTTGCATAGGGAACGAATTCTTTCGGCGCCCCACTCACGGAACTGGTGGTGTGCCACCGCGATCACTACGGTGTCATAGTTAGCGGGCTCTGGCGCTTCCAGAAGTTCGATGCCGTACTCGGCCTTGGCCTCAGCCGCATCTGCCCATGGGTCGTGAACATCGACACTCACACCATAGCTTTCGAGCTCAGCAATCAGATCGATCACTTTGGTGTTTCGAACATCCGGACAGTCTTCCTTGAAGGTAAGACCAAGCACGAGCGCCCGTGCGCCCTTAGGTCGCACTTCCCGCCCGATCATGAGCTTGATGATCCTGCCAGCAACGTACAGCGCCATGTTGTCGTTGATTCGTCGTCCAGCAAGGATCATCTCCGGGTGATAACCGAGCTCTACCGCCTTGTGCGTGAGGTAGTAAGGGTCAACGCCGATGCAATGCCCGCCAACCATGCCGGGACGGAATGGCAGAAAATTCCATTTTGTACCCGCAGCTTTCAGCACGTCCTCGGTATCGATACCGACGCGATCAAAAATCATCGCAAGCTCGTTCACCAGTGCGATATTAACGTCACGCTGGGTGTTCTCGATGACCTTTGCCGCTTCGGCAACCTTGATTGAGGTGGCCTGGTAGGTACCCGCCGTAATGATGCTCGTATACAGATCGTCGATGAACTTCGCAGCCGCCTGGCTCGAACCTGAGGTCACTTTCAGGATATCTGGCAATCGATGCTGTTTATCGCCGGGATTGATCCGCTCGGGGCTGTAACCAGCGTAGAAATCCTCGTTGAGCTTGAGACCCGACTGCGCTTCGAGAATCGGCACACAAAACTCTTCGGTCGCGCCTGGGTACACCGTCGACTCGTACACCACAACATCGCC
>JBCBNU010000008.1:0-67182 GCA_039821645.1 Pseudomonadota bacterium | reverse complement strand
CCAGCTCTTCGGGCGGGTGACACGATGCGGATACCGTTTCAGTGTGGGGTAAACGGCCAGGTTACTAATGACCCGGGGCGTCGATCAGACTGCAATAAAGCGATCAACTATTTGGTGAACGTCCGCCCAACTGATTTGGACTTTGGCGAGACACTTTCGCGCAGGTTTTACCTCTACATCCCCTCGGTAACAACGCTTCCAAACATCACGTTCAAGCTTGGGTACAGTCGCTGGCAACGGCAGGGTGAGTCGAGCCGTAACGCGACCTTAAAGCTCTCAGTGCAACGGGACCTGAGAGTCACCTTGACCGCTCCGAACAGCGAGTCAATTAACGTGGATGCGTTCGCCCCTAAGGATCGGTGGATTTACTTCGAAGAGACCTTTCGGCGTGAATCAGGCCCGGGGGTTAGGGACGGATCATATCGGCTTTATATGGGTCCCGCTGATGAATCGCTAGCAACGTTGACCACGCCGATTTTGGTGCGTAGCGGGTTTGAGTTAGGTCAGTTGACGGCCATTTCCACCCATGGGAATTGGCAACACACAAATGCAGTCAGTGGCTCGGTGTATTTTGATGAGATCGTAATCGCTAAGGGTTTTGTTGGACCGGAAAACTACGACCCTGATCAGCCGCCCGCCGAGCGCGTCAACGACCTGAACTAACTGCGAAAACAGACACGTTTACACAGCGAGGCGGAATCTTGTCGTAGCTTTCCGCTTAGTGTCTGGCTTAGACTTGCGGCGCAGTTTGGGTGGGCAACGGGCCGTCGCTGGCAATGAATCGTCAACAGTCATCGCGTGGAGTCTTGTCGATAACGGCAAAGTTCCCCAATGTTGTCCAGCCATGGTTTGTTAATCAGCTAATCGGTATCCAGGCGAACGGCGGCCGCAACAGGATTCTCGCTCGTCGCGCACAACTCGATCTCGTGTCTCGAGAAATTCGAGACCACGGCTTGCTAGATCGCTGCGAGTGGATACCGGGCAATAGCGTAAGACTGCTTTTTGATTGGTTGATCAGTTTTGTGCTGCCTTCACGGATGGGCAGTGCCTGGCGTGGGCTGTTTCGGTTTCGGCGTGTGGTATCAGCGTCGGTCTTGTCGACGCGAGAGAAGCTCTATGGTCTTTTGCTGTGTCGATTCTATGGCTACGACGATGTTGATGTTGTTCACTCGCACAGTGAGGTTGCAGGGAGCAAACTTCTGCCAATCATCATCGGTCTCGACGTTCCTGTGGTGGCCACGTTCCACGGGTTGACACCTGAGGGCGTTCCGGAGTTATCCGAACGCCGACGCGAGGCGTATATCGCGATTGCCGATCAAATTCTGGTGAATACTGATGCGGCGAAGCAGCAGTACATAGCACTCGGTGCCCCACCCGAAAAAATGCGCATCGTACCTCAGGGTATCCCGCTCGATCAGTTTCCCTTCGTACACCGTCATGCACCGCGATCAGAGGAGCCACTCGAGATTCTGTCGATCGGCCGATTGGATGTGTCAAAAGGGCAGCAGTACACGATCAGAGCGGTACGGCAGCTCAAGGCCGACGGTCTTCCTGTCAAGTTGCATCTCGTTGGTGACGGTCCAGCAAGGCAAGAGTATGCCCGGCTGGTTGAGTCCGGCGGATTGACAGATGAAGTGGTTTTCCACGGGCTTCTGGTGGATGAGGACTTGCGTGCGGTCTTCGAGCGTTGCCATGTGCTGGTGTTGGCGTCCCTTGGAGCATCTGCAGACCGCTGGCAAGAAACACAAGGCGTGGTGTTGCAGGAGGCGCAGGCGTCGGGCTTGTTGGTCATCGCAACGCGAACCGGGGGTATTCCCGAGTGCATCGACGACGGTCGAGCGGGCTTTTTGATTGAAGATCGATCCGCGCAAGCGATTGCTGATGCGTTGAAGCGGGTCTTGGCTCACCCTGACCGTTGGCAGGAATGGCAGGTTGCCGGACGTGATTGGGTTGAGAGTCGTTTCTCCAGTGAGGTGATCGGCAAACAAATGACCGCTATCTATAACGAACACATTCGCCGATCGCAAACCTCTTCCCAGGAATAGGCGATATGGGTCGTCGTAAGAACGCTGCCAAACACCTCGGGATCTATTCCGCCGGCGCTATCATTCGCCAGATCGTCGGCTTTTTGATGCTGCCCATCTACACGCGCTATCTCGCGCCAAGCGATTACGGCATCGTCGCGATGTTGGCGCTGTTGATTTCGATTTTCGAGCTCGTTCTCGGTGCCCGGTTTGCCTCTGCGATTCCAAAGTTCTACTACGAGCACGATGACGAAAAGGAGCGCGGCACGGTCATCGGCACTGCATTAGCGATTACCATCACCGCCAGCGGAATTGGTGCCTTGCTGATCGCAGCAATGTCACGACCGCTTGCGAACGCATTCCTTGCCGATATCGCGCTCTGGCACTTCGTTGCGCTGTACGGCATCACCCTGATCACAGTCGCCATCGAAAACTACGCATTGGTTTACATTCGACTGCGCGACAAACCCTTCTTGTTTATGGCGGTTTCACTCACAAAGCTTGTCGTCGCTTTGTCGCTAAACATCTGGTTTGTCGTGTTTCTTGAATGGGGCGTTGCCGGTGTGGTCGCTAGTACAGTGTTGTCATCATCTGGTTTCGGTCTGGTCTTGGGCGTCTACACAATCTACCAAACGGGTGGATGGCGCATCCGCAAGACACTAACACGACGGTTGATTCGCTTCAGCTGGCCATTGTGGGTAGGCAGTGCAGCAGCGGTCTACGTCACTTTTGCCAATCGGTTCATGATTCGCTATTTCGGTGGTTTGTCCGAGGTGGGGTTGTATGACCTTGCAGCGCGATTCAGCACTCTTGTGATGATCCTGATTTGGCAACCGTTCAATCAATGGTGGCAGACTGAGCGTTTTGCGCTACTGCGTCGCGATGATCGGGGCGCTCCGGTCTACCGGTCGGTCTATGCCCTGCTTTCGGCAGCGCTAGTGGTTATGGCTACCGGGATCAGTTTGTTCGCGGACATCGTTATCCGGGTGATGGCAGACCCGGCGTTTCATACGGCCTCACTTGCAGTCCCACCATTAGCGTTTTCCGTCGTTCTGAAGCAGCTCGCACTGTTCTTGAATGTCAGTTTCCTTGCTTCGGAGCGCACCTACCTCATTGCGACACTGAAGTATGGATCTGCTGCGCTGCTGACCGTGATGTACATCGCAATGATCCCCGCGCTTGGCTATCTTGGGGCAGCCTACGCGACAGTGGCCGCTGCGTTTCTTATGTTGTTGATCACAGCATCAGTAGCAAAGCGCACGTTTGATATCTCAGTGCGGCTTTTCCCAGCTTTCTGGTTTATCGTCATCGGCGCTTCAGTCGTTGCCTTGGACATACTTTTTCTTGCGGAGATGTCGCTATGGGTCAGTGCGGCGGGCAAGTGCGCGCTGGGGCTTTTCCTGCTTGGAGCACTTTGGTGGATGCTGGAGCGAGACCCTGCAACCCGCGACGATCTCAAATCGGTGCGTATCGCGCTTTTGGCGAAGCTTGGTCGGCACTAACGCGAGAGTGTCGTTTCGACAATTTCCAGTAGTCGCTTGTGTGCGTTAGCTAGTGAGTAGCGTCTTTCGTCGATTCTTGCTGCCTCACCGAGTTCGGAGCGGTAGGCTGGATCGCACGCCATGGCTTTCATCGCCGCGATGCAAGCGTCCTGGTCGCCTTCACGAAAGATAAGACCCGTTTGTCCATGGGTGGTTGCGCCGCAAACGGATGGGTTGTCGGGCACGAGCGTCGCCAAGCCCGCTCGCATGTACTCGAGGATCGCGAGTGAGTATCCGACTTCACCCTTAGACGGATGAATCGCAAAATCAAAGCCGGGCAGCAATGCACTGACGCCGTCTACATAGCCTGGGAAGTGGCACGCGTCAGCGATATCGTGATCGGCGGCCAGCGTCATCAATTCGTTCAGCATGGGCCCATCTCCCAAAAGCGTGAACTGAAGGTCGACGGATTCGGTACGTCGAAACCTGGCAAGGCAGTCGAGTACAAACCGTAGACCTTTGTAGGGATTGGCTCTCGCTGTCATAACCATGTGCACCGCATCAGGGTCGAGCGCGAATTCCTCGACCGGATTCCGCGGCGTTAGTGCTTGCGCTGCCGGAAGTCCGTTCGGCACGGCGAAGCACTTTTCGGCTGGCAAGAGATTCGTGTCGATGGTGCGCTGTCGGACAAACTCCGTAGCGCCGATCGCAGCATCGCAAACAAGCCCCGGGATTCGTGCCCTTGACCATTTCAAGACTCGTTTGAGGCCCGTCGGAGGCGTGCGCAGTCCGGGGGTGTGATCGTGCGTAATAATGTGTTGGACGCCAGCGCGTCGATAGCGCAAGTAACGAGCGTCAATGTTTGGGCGGTCGCTAAAGTAAATCTCCCGAATCCGGTGCCGCTGCAGGAACTGAAGGTCGAGGCCGATCGCGTTCCGCCCGAAGGCGTATTCGACTGTGTCGATCGGCGCATTGCGAATCACCGCTGGAATTTCGTTGATTTTCGGAAACGCCAGTACCATTCGGAAGTCGGGGTGGTAGTGGTTGGCCAGTGCTGCCCAGTAGCTCTCCATCAACCACCAGGCAAAGCCTACATCCGATGGCCAATTCGCAACCAGTAGGAACCCAGGCCGGGAGTCAGTCATCGCGAGTCCAGGCGCCGTCGACAACCCGAGTTCTGTTCACGATGCCTTCGAAGTCGTACCCGAAGGTCCGGATGTCGTCAGCATAAACCCGTTCTACCACCGCGATCATCTCGGGCGTGTAGACTTCTTTATAGCCAGCCCGGGCAGAGGGGTTTCGGTGTTCAAGGCGCGCGTCAAGCGACAGCTTCTGTGCGAGATGGTTGAAGTCTGTCGTCAGCGTTTCGAAGTACATTAGATGGTCGATCATCGGTTGTTGTCGTCGATCACCGATAAAGTCGATTTGAGTCTTGAAGTGCAGATGTCGGCTGAGCCACTGCCAAGAGAATGCCGTAAGTATGAATTCTTCAAACGATGTGAAGCGGGCCAGGTGCTCTTCAGCCCATACTTGATCGTGTTCATCCCAACCTCCACCGCGAAGGTATGAGTACGCTGAATACAGGCGATCCCACGGATTACGAACGAACGCAAACTTGAAGTAACGCTCGAAGGTGTCTCGACCGTAGATCACGCGGTAGTCCCGTGCAGTGTGGTGATAGGGCAGGTGGTCGAATAGTGCCAAGGCCACCGATGTGCCCGCCGATTTGGTGATATGCACGAAGATGCATTGATGCTCGTCGAATGGCTTTAGTGAAAAATTACCCTTCTCGGAGGGATTCACCTGTTCGCGCATTCTTTGGAAGTGTTCCGGGTGCCGCCACTTGTAAATCCGTTTCCGGGTTTCCTCATCGAGCAAGCGCTCGTAGGCGACTTTGAGAAAACTCATAGGGCGCTCTCAAGTTCGGGCGGTGTGTAACCGTGACGCTCAATAATCACGCGCTCGCGCTCTGCAACGAGCTTGATCGTTGCCGGGTCGTAGTAGAAGCCTGCTGATCGACGATCAGAGGTATTGGTCTTCTGTGCGCCGGATTCGAGAATTGCCGTGCGTTGTTCGGACGATAGTCCGATCTGCGCAGTCTCAATGGCAGCGACCAGGTCGGGCTCCAGTTGCTCGGTCCGCACAAACGCGTCTACAAATCCCAGACGATCAATTAACACATCGATGGGCTCTTGATGCCTCGTTTGGTAGAGCGCGTCGCCGATGCTGGTGAATAATTTGATGTATCGATAGCTCATCAAGCCGGCCCGCTCGGCTACCCAGGAAAACCCGTAGCCCTCGCGCAGATCAAGACTTCGGCCGGGATTGAGCATCATCTTGAGCCAGCGTTGGAAAGCAGCGGGATTGCTCGAGTCACTATAGGTGCGCTGCCACTCACTTCGCGGTTTACGCCGATCGTTGAACCATTGACGTATAGCGATTGCTGGCCCCGTCCGTCGCCGGCCCATTTCGCGGTGAAGAGAGCGTCGATAGTAGGCCCAGTTCGGGGCGTCTGTTGTTTGCTTCCAGACGCTGCCGCGTGATGAGCAGCCGTAGGCCCAGAGCGAGACGTACCAATCCCAGGGGTTACGTACGGAGCCAACGACGAATTTGTCATAGTGCTCCGGTGCGAGACGATTATGTTTGCCGATCTGCTCGCCCGGTAAGGTTTTCGCGAGCCAACGACCGATATGCGACCCGCCGGTCTTATGCAGTTCGACGAACGCGAGTTTTTCGCTGATATACATGCGCGTCGTTCCGCTTTTCGAACCTTATAAAAACGCGCTTTGTAACATAGCGGGCGCTGCGCGGATAGGCTAAAGTTCGCGAGTTTTTTATGAGGGGCGTTGTGCGCGCGTTATGGCTGGGACACGACTCAAATCGGTATTCCGGGAAAGCCTTGGCAATATGTGGCGAGAGGTGCGAATTGCGCTGACGCCTGTTCCATCGCCGAAGAGATGGTTGTTTCTTGTCGGTTGCTACAACTCGGGGACCACGCTCCTCGCTGAATTGTTGTCTCGCCACCCGGAAATACGTTCGCTGCCGACCGAAGGACACTTCATCACCGATCAGCTCGTCAAGGACTATGCGATCGGTGTGCCACGGATGTGGGTTGAAAAAGAGTCCCTTTTCCGTCTCACCGAACACGATGCCGGACCCGACGCGGTGCGCATCAAACGCGAGTGGGGCATGCGCGCGCGCGGGCAGGGCGAAGTGTTCATGGAGAAGTCACCGCCCAATTCCGCTCGGACTCGGTGGCTGCAGGCGCACTTCAAGGATGCGTACTTCGTGGCGCTGGTCAGGAATGGGTACGCCGTGGCTGAGGGCATTACCCGTAAGGGGGATCCGAAGCACTTCGATGAAGGCTGGCCAATCGAAATGTCAGCGCGTCAGTGGGCGCGTGGCAACGACGTCTTGCTCGAGGATGCTGAACACCTCGATAACCTCATGTGGCTGAAGTATGAGGATCTGTGCGAAGACCCTGAAGCGGCGCTGGCGCGGGTCGCCGAGTTTGCGGGTCTCAATACGACGCAGGGTTTCTATCGTCCGGAGGCGCTGGCGATTCATGAACGCAAAGAAGCGGTTCGAAACATGAATCAAATCAGCATCGAGAAGCTGACTCCTGAACAAATCGCGATAGTGAATCGAGTTGCTGGTGACTCCCTTCGTCACTTTGGTTATGAAATTTTATAGGGCGAATCGGTGGGCAGTTTGAAACCCGAGTTCTTTATCATCGGCGCGCCCAAGTCTGGTACGAGCTCGATGTGGGTCTACCTCGATCGGCATCCCAACGTTTTTGTGTGCAAGCCCAAGGAGCCAAACTTCTTTTCGACGGATCTTCCGAAGATGCGGACGGTGCAGACAGAACGGGATTACCTTGCACTCTTTGAAAACGCCGATCCTTCTGCCACTCGGATGGGGGAGGCATCCACCTGGTATTTGTTTTCTGAGACAGCGGTTGACAACATTCTGCGGTTTCGGCCGGATGCAAAGCTAGTGGTGATGCTGCGTGATCCCGCGGATATGTTTTTTTCGCTGCATTCGCAGTTTCTCTACAACATGTCAGAGTCCGAGGCATCGCCGGAGCGTGCCTGGATGGCGCAACCGAACGAGCCGGGGCGCATTCGAAACTATCGGGCAGCGTGTGCATTGGGATCCCAGGTCGAACGTCTCCTGTCTCGTGTGCCAAGAGAACAAATCCACTTTGTTGTGTTCGAGGATCTGAAGGCAGATTCTGTGCAGCAGTACTCCGAAGTACTTCGTTTCCTTGATCTGCCGTCTCACACGATTGAGGACGCTTCTGCTTACAACGCGCGAAAGGGGCATAAGTCGCGAGCTCTGGAGCACTTTGTGCGCAGACCACCGGCGTGGGTGAGCCGAAGCCTCAGCGGCGCAAAGCGCCTGCTCGGTATTCAGTCGCTCGGGCTGGGACAGCGGTTGCGGGCATTCAACCGCCGCGGCGTCAGCACGCCGCAACGCGATCCGAAATTCGCAGCGCAACTGCGCGCAGAGTTTGCACCGGAAGTGGCCCTGCTTGGAAAACTGATCGAGCGTGATTTGTCCCATTGGAGTACACGCAGATGAGTACATTTTGGACCGATGCGCTGGTGGTTTTTTTGGCGATTTGTGCCGTCTATAGCTACTTCCTGTACCCCCTGATTCTGATGTTGTTGCCGAAGCGCGAGCCCGGTGCTGCAACGGAAGACGCGCTACCTTCGGTGACATTGATTATCGCGGCGCACAATGAAGCGGCCCGTATCGAGGAGAAGCTCGCCAATAGCCTCGCTATCGATTATCCCGATGATCGATTTGAGATTCTCGTCGCATCGGATTGTTCGACAGATGAAACCGATGAGATTGTCAGCCGCACTGAAGGGGTCACTTTGGTTCGCGCCGACGAGCATCTTGGTAAAGAGTACGCGCAATCGCTTGCGGTCAAGGCGGCGACAGGCGACATCCTCGTGTTTTCGGATGCAGCAACGTCGGTTCCGGTGGAAGCCATCCGCAATCTCGTCGACGTATTTCGTGACCCAACCGTCGGCGCGGTTTCGAGCGAAGACCGCTTTATCACCGATGATGGTGAGGTGGCCGGCGAAGGATTGTACGTACGCTATGAGATGTGGCTGAGGGCGCAGGAGTCTCGATTGGCCGGGCTGGTGGGACTGAGTGGCTCTTTTTTCGCAGCGCGAGCAAGCGTGTGTCGTGACTGGGATATTGTGTCGCCCAGCGACTTCAACACGGCACTCAATTGCGCCCGCCAGGGTCTCGTCGCGGTGTCCAGTCCGGCGGTGATCGGCGTCTACAAAGACATCAAGAATCCTGCGAAAGAGTTTCAGCGCAAGGTGCGCACGGTGATTCGAGGGATGACTGCAGTGGCGCGTGCTCCTGTGGTGTTGAGCTTCCCGAAGATGGGTTGGTTCGCGTTTCAAGTGTGGAGTCACAAGATCATGCGCTGGCTGGTCCCGTGGTTTCTCCTCGCACTGGCTGTCTCGACATTGCTTGTACCGAAGTCCCCTTTGGTCCTGCTGGCCTTGGTCGCGCAATTGCTGTTCTACGGCGCGGCATTGATGGCCTGGGTTGCCCCCGTATTGCGTGAAAGTGGGCTGATGCGCGTCGTGTTCTTCTTTGCCCAGGTGAATGCGGCAATCGGGCTCGCCGCGATTCAGTTTGTTCGCGGGAAGCGAATCACGACGTGGAAGCCGTCGGTGCGGTAGGGGAGCTAGAGTGATGAAGGCCAAGGTTTTCTGCATCGGGTTTCACAAGACCGGCACCTCCAGTATGACGGTGGCGCTGCGCGAACTCGGGTATCGAGTAACCGGGCCGAACGGCGTGCATGATCCGGATATTGCCGAGAACCTCTGGTCGATCATCGAGCAGGCCGTTACCGAGTACGATGCGTTTCAGGACAACCCTTGGCCGATCGTTTTCAAAGAGCTGGATGCGCGTTATCCCGGCAGCAAATTTGTCCTGACCGAGCGTGATGCTGACGGATGGGTTCGAAGCCAGGTGAAGCACTTTGGTACCCGAACAACTCCCATGCGCAAGATGATCTACGGTGCCGATGCAGGTGCTCCAGAGGGTAATGAATCGATTTACCTCGAACGTTACCGGCAACACGGGCAAGAAGTTCGTGAGTACTTTAAAGACCGGCCCGACGATTTGCTGATCATGGACTTGACTGCGGGAGATGGATGGCAAGCGTTATGCGGCTTTCTTGGGCATCAGGTGCCCGCTAAACCATTTCCACGCGCGAATACCGCCGAATCACGGCGGGCAGAGCCAATCCTGAAGCGTATCCGTCGCCGGCTGGTTCGATGGTTCGGCCGAGGCGATCGATGACGGGTGAAGCACTTGCGCGCGCTTAGGCCTGTCGGCGAGGCGATACCGGCAAGCGGCGGTGCGGACCTGGAGCCACTGGCAGGGCGTGATCTCAGTTTCTTTGGCTCGGGGACAATGGCGCTCGCCGCAATCCTGAAGGCAATCATCCAGCGCAGCTCGGTGATAGGGACACCTGAAATCATCATGCCAGCCTACACTTGCCCCGATGTCGTTAGCGCTATCGCTTTTGCAGGTGCTAAGGCGGTACTTGTTGACCTTGAGCGCGACCGACCCTGGATGTCGCTGACCGCGCTTAAGGGTGCGCTGAGCCCGAACGCGGTCGCGTTGGTTGCCGTGAATTTCCAAGGCATCGACGAGCGTCTGGCTGATCTGCGTGTCCTTTGTGACTCGGTGGGTCTGCCTCTGGTTTATGACCACTGCCAGGCATATCCGCCAAGCGATATCGCGATGCGCTGCTCGGATGCACTGGTATTCAGCTTCGGCCGTGGCAAACCGGCCAGCGCCTTGGTCGGCGGTGCGCTATGGGTTGCTGATAGTGCGCTGGAAGCGTCTGTGGAAGGCGTTGCGACGAGCGGCGCTGTTTCGGCGCCCTCGGCGCTGAAGCGTCTCGCCTACAATCTGTTGATTCACCCTCGCGCCTACTCGGTGTTGCTCCGGCTGCCGGGTCTCAGCATCGGCGAGACGGTTTTCCACCCGCTCCACCGCCTGGCGACGTTGGATGCTGGCGGCATTGCTGCGGTGGCCACAGGCATAGCGCAACATCTTCGGGCAACTGATTTCGAAGCACGGCGCGCCTTATGGTCCGCAGGTCTCTCGTCAGTGCCCGAATGGCGCGACTTGCCCAGCGAGTGCAAAGCGGATGCATCACGCAGCCTGTTGCGTTACACCGTCTTGGCGCCTTCATCTGAGGCTCGGGAGTTTGCACTCAATCGCCTTGAGCGCCTTGGGCTCGGGGCAACTCGGCTATATCCGCGTCCTGTGAATGAGATTCCCGGCACTAACGAACATGTCGTTGTGCAGGATTCGCTGGGAAGTGCTAGCGACTTTGCGGATCGGATATTGACGCTGCCGATTCACTCGCACGTCAAGAATGTCGACATCGACCAGACCGTCTGCGTACTGCAGGATGCGGTTGACTAGGGCTTTAGTTGGTGGATTTTGCCACCTCGTTAGATAGATCACTCTCCACGCCATTGCGACGCATGGAGGTCATTGCCACGAACCACGTACCGCCCTCGAGGTTTTCCAGAACCAATCGCGAGAGCCCAGGATTGTTGACCGGAACCATTTCGCTGTATCGCCCGCTCTCGCGACCGAGATAGAAACGATACCCCGCAAGATCGGTGAGCGCCGTTCCGTCGACCTTCGCCGTTGGCGGGGTCCACGCGACCTCAATGTTTCCGTTCGTCGGCGGTGGGGTACCACCGGAGCCGCTCGGTGAGCCTGTGCTAACCGTGCGGCTATCCGGGTTACCGCCGCCACCGCCACCACAGGCGGCAAGCATAACGGACAGCAGCGCTGCAGCGCCGACGAGCGTTGCACGGGCACAAAACAACCCGTGTGCGGTGGTTGTCGACATCATTGATCGAACCTCCGCAAGAGGAATATGTTTAATCGCATGACAGAATGATGCGGGTCTAGATGCGCCGGTCTCAACTGTCGAAAAAAACCGGCAGCAATTTAGTGTATTGGCGTCAGTAACTTAGCAGGCATGTTTCAAGCAACGTGCAAAAATCCGCGCTGTTTTCGCGGCGCAGGTTTGCGCAACTCACGGTTTTTGCAGAGTTATTGCGCCTGTTTGGCGACCTCATTCGACAGCGCACTTTCCAGTCCGTTGTTGTCTATCGAGGTGATCGCTACGTACCACGTTCCCGGCTGGAGGCTGTCGAGCGTGAAGCTCGAAATCGAGCCGTCGTTGACCGATCTGCGGTTCGGATAAACGCCCGATACCTGGCCGTAGTAGACCTGATATCCCGAAAGGCCGTTGAGCGGTGAGCCGTCCTCGCGACGCGTCGGTGGCGTCCAGTTAAGCGTCACCGAACGCAGTGCCACCGCATCGACTTGCACATCGAAACGCGGCAGCGACACGGTATTGATGCCATCGGAGACGCGAATTCGAATATTACGAAACAGACCAACATCACCGTTGGCCGGTGTGCCCGAAATCTCGCCGGTCACCGGATCGAACGATGCCCAGCGGGGCAGGTTGCTCACGCTAAAGGTCAGCATGTCGCCATCCGGATCGCTCGCCGTCGGCACGAAGCTGTAGTTTTCGCCCGCAACGACCGTCCCAGGCGCGTTGCCACTGATGATCGGTGCACGGTTGTTGCCGCCACTCGCGGTCGCCAGGTTGAATTCGACTCGCTGCGTCACTCGTTCGCCATTGTCCGCGAAAATCACATCGATGGAGAGCTCGCGTCGCGTGCCCGCTGCGAACTGAACGAGGTCGATGGGTAACGCCCACGGCGCCGCGCTGTCGGTGACGGTCGGCAAATGTGGTTCGGGCGTGCCGGTAACCGAGCGGCAGCACGAAAACTCCACTCGGCTGACGCCGCGATCAATCCACTCTGAATTGGGTTCGAAAAACAAATAGGCGAACTGCCGTGAAATCGTGTTGTCTGCGAGTCGGATCGGGTTGGTGAGATCAGGATTGAAGCTCACCATCCCCATCGCGGGTTCCGGCGCCGAATTGGGCTCGAACACAATCGTGATCGTGTCACTGGCGGTGTTGCCAGCGGCGTCTTCGGCGGTCACCGTGATCACGTTGCTGCCGGAGAAGACCGATATTTGCGGACTGATCCAGTTGGACGATACGGTGATGTCACCGCTATCGCCGCGATTGCTCGACCATCCCAAGCTCTGAACATCTACATTGTCCGAGGCTTGCCCGGTCAGCGAAATAACCGTCGAGCTGGTCTCGGCACGCCCGTCGTCGTCGGGCGTCAAAATGCTGATCTGAGGCGGCTGGCTGTCGACTGGAGTCGGTGTGGGTCCAGCACCACCGTCCAAAATCGTGTTCTCGGTTGCATCTTCGCTGCCCGAGCAGGCCGCGAGAGCAAGTGAACAACCCGCTACCGCGAGCAGAGTGGGAAATCGCTTTGTCTGACTGAGAATACGGCGTGTCATGCTCGTTGTTTCACCTGGTCAGGTCGAGACGACGAACGCTGGGATACACGGTTTTCGGCAGACAGAGAAGCAGGGCTGCCTCTCCCGAGTTTGGTAACTCCGCCGTCGTGGGCTCTCGCCTGTAGACCGGTAGCTTTGCGTCGCCGCCTTTCGACGGTTATGCCTTTTCAACTGCCGCTTAGTGTGCCGACCCTGTGATCGCGCCGACAGCGCCATAGCGTCGAATTGAGGCTTGTGTCACGTAATGCTCGCGTCAAAAACCACGATGTGCAGGCTCGACGCGCTTCGAATCCAAGTTAAGTAAAGCAACTTTTGTGCCACAAATTTCAGACGCGCAGATTTGCATCTAACTGCCTGTTTTTGCACCGATTGCGAGTTTTGCTATTCAGAAGCCCAAAATGGGCGAAGTGTCGTCAGACAGAAACAGGCCGGTCACCGCTTGCCGAGATGCACTGCGCAACCCTCTGAAAGCAGCGGGCTCTTCGGTCTGTCGCAGAATGCAGACAACCACGTTGGGAAACCGACACTCCGGTCGGACTCGTGCCGCCCACGTGAAGCGATTAGACTCTGGGCATTCAGCTACCTGCGATTTGAACGCGTTGAGCGAACAAGAATCACAATTACCAACCCGTGTTGCACTCTTTCTAGATCGATACGCCATCCCTGCATGGGTGGCCGAGTTGCTGGATTGCTTCACGCAGGATGATGGCGTCGAAATCGCTGGTGTGATGATTGCGCACGATCGCAGACGTGGCGGACGGACTCCAGGCAGCAAGCCTCGATGGCAGGACGGGCGCTTGCGTCGTGGCATGCGACGGCGTTTGATGGCGAGCTACCGAAAGCTCGTTGATCGGAACCTCGTTTTCGCCGACGCCTGGCGTCGTTGCGATGCGGATCTCGACAGTGAGGTATTGGTCGATCTTCCGGGCACATTTTCGGAGTCAGATCGCAAGCACCTGGTTGATCTGAATGTCGATGTGGTTGTGCATTGTGGATTGCGAGCGGTTCCCTCCGAAGTGATTACCAGTGCCAGATTTGGTGTCTGGTCTTTACTCGGTTCACCCGCCGGCATCGCACAGGCTTACCCTGCTGGATTCTGGCCGGTGCTCAAAGGTGCGCCACTGACGCGATCCACTCTCGCAGTCACGTTTGCCGATCGCGCACCAATCGTTCTGGCGGAGTCGTGGATGGCAACCAGTCGCCACTCGACAAGAGACAACATCTCTCGCCATTACTGGAAGATGCTGTTTGGTATCCCTCGGGCAGTCCAGCGTATGCGCCAGCTGGGGGCGAATGCCTTTTTCGCTGATTGTCGCACCAGGGTCGACCAATCCTTCGAGCGCAATTTCTCGGCGCCACACCCTGGCGCACTCGCATACAGCCTGTACGTTGTGCGCGCTGTTTTTCGCAAAGCGATTGCACTTGTCGATAACAATTTGTTTGAGCAGCGATGGCGATTGCGTCGGGCCACACCATTTGCGCTGACCGGCGAGACACGACTCGCCGAAGTCCAGCACAACCCCGACCGGATTTATCGGGCAGACCCGTTTATTCATGTCAGCGGTGAATCACGATTCCTGTTTTTTGAGGAGTACTGTGACCGGCGTAAACTCGGGCATCTATCCCGAGTGTCCCTCGATGCCAACGGCAGGCCTGACGGCGGCACACGAATGATATTGCAGCGCCCTTATCACCTTTCCTATCCGCAGATTCTCGACGTCAGTGGCGAGTACTACATGCTGCCAGAAACGTCAGCCAACCAAACGATCGAGTTATACAAGGCGACCGCGTTTCCCGACGAGTGGACATTGCACTCGGTGCTAATGCAGGACATTGACGCGTCGGACGCGACGCTGCTGCGACGTGATGGCCTGTGGTGGATGTTCGCCAACGTGAAGTCGCACCCTGCGGTGTCTTCCCAGGATGAGTGTTTTCTCTACTTTGCGGAGGATCTTGTGGGTCCGTGGCAGGCGCACCCACTCAACCCAGTGGTCTCCGATTGCAGGACCTCGCGCCCGGGCGGTGCAATGATCGAAAAAAACGGTCGTCTGATTCGACCGACTCAGGATTGCACCTATCGCTACGGCTACGGATTGAATTTCATGGAGGTCACAGCGCTGTCGACCACCGACTATCGAGAGGTTCTGCTTGAGCATATTCCACCTCGCACCAGAAGCGGCGCCATTGGCATCCACACCTATGCTGAGTCTGGAAATATCGCGTTCGTCGATGAGCTCTATCGCTCACCGCGCTGGAAAAACAGAGTCCGCGACTAACGTCCCAGGATCTGGTTGATTCGATCGTTGGCAGCGTAGAGCGTGCGTAGCCAAAGTGGCCTCGGAAAGTTCAGGCTGAGTGCGCGTATCTCTTGTGTAGCGATGGACTGCTTGTAGTTCTCATGCTTGCCGCGACCGATCAGAAACTCATAGGCGCTAAGCTGTCGGTCTGCGGCATCCTCCATGCTGAAGCCAAAGTGCAGTAGCCCAGGACTGATCGCTGATGACGCGCAGTCATTGATGCCCGCCTGCAGGTTGTATCGCCGCCCCCGGTAATCAATGTCGAGTAAGGCGGAGTACGGCGTTTCGTCCACCATCAGTAAGCTACTGGCTTGCTTGGGCGCATTTTCGCCATCCTCGTTCAACAATAGATTCAGGAACCGGCTGCGAAGTGGCCCGATGACCGGTTGACCCCAACGCTTGGTATGAAAATCGTTCATGGCTTCCAGAAAGTCTGGCCATTGCTCGGTGCAAACGTGGCTTACACGGACTGCTCCAATGGTTGCAAGGCGCTTGCGTTTGTTAAACAGCTGTCGGCGCGCGCTGCCGCGCAATTGTGAGATGTACGCATCAAAGCCGTCAGACAGATCGGCCCTGTACCCCAACTCATCTGCGGTCATTCGCCCCTTGCCTCGCAGACGAGTACTCACTGCATCGAGCGTTTCGCAGACGGGTATGTCGGACAGCGACCACTCATCCCAGTCGTGACAACGCACTATCGCGTCGCACAACGCCGCACGCGCTGCTGTAGCGTGGGCTTCGTCAAGGAGAAAATCGTTGTACTCCGTCCTGAAGACCGTGCGCATCCCGGATGCGCCACCTACAAACTGAAGGCATCGAAGCGTGATGCCGATTCGCTTTACTGGTCGGATGAAGAGTGGTGCAAGACCCACCCAGTCGCCGCCTTCCGTCTTAGCCACAAACAGCTTTAGCTCGAGCTCGGCCCGCGAGGCATCTGAGTGACACTCCAGCCAAGCTTTGCACCAGTGCCAAGACTGGAACAGCAACGGCTCGGTGGCGCGATCTGTAAGTGACTCCCATGGTTCACGAATCTGGTGGAGCGATTCTGCTCCGATTTCGATGACGTCGAACGTCATTTGTGCTCCTACCTGCGCCACGTGAATGCTAGCATCTGCGAAAAACGGGAACAGCGATTGTGATCACACTCGCCGAGGCGCTGCCTGAAGCGACATACATTGACTGAAAAACAAACAGATATTCGTTCCGAGGCGTTGGATCAATTACGCAAGCGACTGGATGCGGTCGATGCTCGGCTGGTTGAGACGATCGGTGAGCGTCAGGATCTCGTGCGCCAGATCGGTCAGCTCAAGGCTGCTGAAGGACACCAGACGCGTGATTTTCGGCGCGAGAAAGTCGTGTTGGACAAGGCGCGCGCGACCGCCGAATCGGTTGGGGTTTCTCCGGAGCTGGCGACCGACGTGCTCGCGGCTGTCATCCGTGCGTCACTGCAGGATCAGGAGCAAGCGAGAATCCGAGGCTCGGCGAGTGGCAGTGGCAAAAGCGCGTTGGTGCTCGGCGGCGCCGGTCGTATGGGTCGATGGTTTGTTGAGTATTTCCATTCGCAGGGTTATGCCGTGGCCATCGTTGATCCCGCAGCCGACCTCTCAAAGTCGCATGTGCACGAATCGCTTGCCGCGGCGGGGGTGGATTACGACGTGATTGTCGTTGCTGCAACGCTCGCTGTGTCGGCAGCGTTGCTGGCAGAGCTGGAGCAGCTCGCACCAAGTGGCCTGGTCTTCGATGTGGGTTCGCTCAAAACGCCCTTGGTCGAGCCTTTGCGGTCGCTCGCCAAGTCCGGCGTATCGGTGACCTCATTGCACCCGATGTTTGGTCCGTCCACACGCCTATTGGCCGGCAGGCACATGATCTTTTGCGATGTCGGAAATCCCGAAGCGACGGCAGCGGCGCGAGCGATTTTTGCCGATACGATGGTCGAATCGGTCGACATGACGCTGGAGGCGCACGATGAGCTGATCGCGTTCGTACTCGGGCTCTCGCATTTCGTGAACATCGCGTTTGTCGACACGCTCGCAAACAGCGGTATTGATGCCGAGGCGCTGGCGCTGATCTCAAGTCCTACGTTCGATGCGCAGTTTGCGATGGGCAGTACTGTCGTGCACGAAAACCCGGACCTGTATTTCGAGATCCAGCGATTGAATCAGTTCCGCGATCTACCCCTTCGGGGGCTGCGTGAGTCGGTGACTCGATTGCAGGGCGCCGTCAGTGAAGACGACCTGCAGCAATTTCGTCAATCGATGCTCGCCGCTCGCGCCTATGTCGATGGTTACAAGGGCGCGCGATAGCGCAGACGAGTCGGTATCATTCACAACATGACGATTAAGACGCGATTCGCTCCGAGTCCAACCGGGGTGTTGCACGTAGGCGGTGTGCGCACCGCATTGTTTTCCTGGCTCTATGCGCGCCGCCACGGCGGGCAGTTCGTGCTGCGTATTGAGGACACCGACCGCGAACGCTCAACGCAGGCCTCAGTCGATGCCATCCTGGACGGCATGGCTTGGCTGGGACTGGATGCCGACGAGGGCCCGTACTACCAGACTCATCGATTCGATCGTTATCGTGAGGTCATCGATGAATGGCTGGACAGTGGCAAAGCGTACTATTGCTACGCGACTCGCGAGGAGCTCGACGAGTTACGCGAGGCGCAACGCGCCGCAGGCGAGAAGCCGCGATACGACGGTCGATACCGCGATCGCAACGAGCCGCGCGAAGGTGTGGATCCGGTTGTGCGTTTCAAGAATCCGCTGGAAGGTACAGTGAGGTTCGATGATCAGGTTCGCGGTCGCATCAACATCAGCAATGGCGAGCTCGATGATTTGATCATCGCGAGATCGGACGGCACGCCAACCTACAATTTCACCGTGGTCGTCGATGATGCAGACATGGGGATCACGCATGTGATCCGAGGGGATGACCACCTCGCAAACACGCCGCGGCAGATCAATATGTTCGAGGCGATCGGCAAAACGCCACCAACTTACGCCCACGTTCCAATGATTCTCGGCGACGACGGCTCTCGATTATCCAAGCGTCATGGCGCGGTGAATGTGCTCGACTATCGGGATGCCGGCTACTTGCCCGAGGCGCTTCTGAATTACCTGGTTCGGCTCGGATGGTCGCATGGTGATCAGGAGGTCTTTTCCATCGACGAAATGGTGGCGCTGTTCGATATCGGGGATGTCAATGCCTCGGCATCTGCCTTCAATACCGAGAAGCTCGACTGGTTGAATCAGCACTACCTGCAAGCGGCCGATGCGGGCGAGATGGGCGCTTTGCTAGCCCAGCAATTGCACTCGCGTGGACTTGATGTGGCAGTCGGACCCGACCCGGCTGTCGTGTTTGAGATCTACCGGGATCGTGCGGTCACGCTCGGTGCGCTGGCAGACGGTCTGCAATACCTCTACGTCGACGACATAGAGGTCGATGCAGGAGCTGCTAAAAAACACCTGCGTCCGGTTGCGCTGGAACCATTGCAGGCCTTGCTCACCGCGCTTCAGGCAAGCGACACCTGGGAGGCCGACGCACTTGGTGCGCTGGTGGCGCAAGTCGCAGAAGCGCAAGGCATTGGTCTTGGGAAGATCGGACAGCCAACACGCGTGGCGATCACCGGTGGTGGTGCCTCGCCCGGGGTGGGCGATACGCTGGCACTAGTCGGCAAGGCGAGAACCCTCGCAAGGATTCACGATGCGATTGGGATCATCGAAGCGCGGGTAGCCGCACAAGGTTGATGACCCCAGCCAATTCGTGCCGTGAAAAAATCAATCGCTTAGCAACACCGCGGTCGCGGTTTATTCCCAAACGATCACCGTTTGAACAGGCATGCTGGTGCTAGCAGCATCGGGTCCCTTCTTGACGCTTTTTGACGTTGTATTGCTGTCTAACACTGGCTATCGGCCGGGGTGAGGGCGCACAATGTACGCGGAGCTTAGGATAGAGGGATAAGCCTGTGCCTAAATGGACTCAGGGATTCATGATCGGGGCCGTTCTGATCATAGTGATACTCGGCGGTGCACTGAGTGCGGTCAGCTTCATGATGGCCAATGTGGCGCGACCGCAACCAAAGTCTGAAGACCGACCACCACCACTAGTCAACGTGCTTGAACTGGAACCTGGGCAGGTGCAGTTCTCCGTCGAGAGTCAGGGCAGTGTATTGCCGGTGACGCAGACCTCATTGAGCGCCGAGGTCGCCGGTACCGTTGTTAAACTGTCCTCTGTGTTTGAACCTGGCGATAGTTTTGTTGCCGGTGAGCAATTGATGCGGATCGACCCTACAAATTACGAGGTGGCGGTGGCGCGCGCGAAAGCGGCGTTAGACCAGCGGCAGATTGAGTATGACGGTGCCAAAAAACTCAGGGAGCAGGGCTATCGCGCGGAGGCGGAGCTTCTGTCGGCCAAAGCAGCGCTGGAGTCTGCGCGTGCTGACTTGGTGCGTGCCGAGCGCGACCTCGACCGCACACGGATCATCGTGCCCTACGATGGGCTCGTAAGAAGCCGCGATGCGGAGCTGGGTGACTATGTGGCTCCCGGCTCGCCGATCGGCACCGTCTTTGCGACCGATCGCTTCGAGGTGCGCCTCCCGTTGCCCGACAATGATCTTGCGTTTGTGAATCTGCCGGAGAGCGGCGTCAACACGGCGGTAGAGGATTTGCCTGAGGTGACCTTGCGCGGCAGCTACCGGGGCCGTGAGGTTACCTGGGCGGGGCGTATCGTTCGGACCGAAGGTGTTGTCGATGAGCGCACCCGAATGGTGTTCTCGGTGGCATCAATTGATGATCCTTATCTCAGAACAGCAGAATCCGGCAATGCAGAACCGTTGCCTGCAGGCACCTTTGTCTCTGCCGAAATTGAGGGGATCGTCCTTGACGACGTAGTCAGTATTCCGCGCACGCTTATTCGCGGGAACGACCAGGTCGTTTTTGTCGACGACGAGAGTCAGTTGCGGCTCAGGAATCTGGAGTTTCTTCGGACCGATGCGACCTACGCGTATGTCGCGGCGGATCAGCTTGAAGAGCTCAGAGTGGTGCTGACAGTGCTCGAAGCACCATTGAATGGGATGCTGGTGCGGGTAGGCAATGATGACAACGTGGAGGCTGCGAGCACTCAAGCTCCCGCTTCCAATGCAGTTGCGACGGGACCCTAGGACGGTGCGATGAGTGAAAAGCCTACTGGACTAATTGCCTGGTTTGCACGCAACCCGGTTGCGGCCAATCTTCTGTTGGCGGTGATCGTGCTGGCGGGCCTCTACGTCTCGTCCACGATCCGCAAGCAAACGACGCCCGAGTTCGAGGTGAACATCATCAGCGTCAGAGTGCCGTATCCCGGCGCTGCGCCGCAGGAGGTTGAGCAGGGCATATTGATCCGCATCGAAGAGGCGCTGCAGGACGTTCCGGGCATCTCGGAAATCACCTCGACAGCCAGCGAAGGATCGGGCTCGGTGTCGATCGAGCTGGAACCGAGCGCAAGTCTCGATCAGGTTCAAACGCAGGTTAAAACGCGCGTAGATGCGATCGATACGTTCCCGGAACTGGCTGAGGAACCGGTCATCGAGCGCATTGAAGTACCGATCCCGGTGATCTTCATTTCCGTGTTTGGCGATATGGATGCCTATGCGCGCAAAGAGGTCGCCAAGGATGTCAGAGACGGTATTTTGAAACTGCCGGGCATCAACGACGTGCAGTACCTGGGTGACCGCGCCTACGAAATCAGCTTCGAAGTGTCTCAGGCAACACTCGAGCGCTATGGCCTAACGATGACAGAGATCTCCAATGCGATTCGCAACGGCGCTCGTGACATCCCGGGCGGCACGATCAAAACGGACCGCGGCGACATCCGATTGCGCACACAAGGCCAGGCCTTCACTGGACAGGAATATGCCGATATCGCGGTGCGAACATTCGCAGACGGAACCCGGCTAACGCTATCGGACATCGCTCGTATTGACGATGGTTTTGTCGAAAGCAAAGGTTTTAGTCGCCTCAATCAGCAGTCGGTTGTCAACATGCAGGTGATGGCAGGCGGCCAGCAAAACGAGTTGGATACCGCAAAGTACGTCAAAGACTACGTGAAAGAGTTCCGCAAGACGCTCCCCGACTCAGTACAGATCGTGACTTGGGTAGATCGTGCATCTTACCTACAGCAGCGACTCGACATGATGTTCAAAAACCTCTGGCAGGGTTTGCTGCTCGTGTTCATCGTGCTCAGTCTGTTTCTGCGATTAAAATTTGCACTATGGGTCATGATCGGCATTCCGGTGACCTTCTTTGGCGCGGTTGCGCTGCTGCCCTACACACCGTGGCCGGTCACAATCAATGTCATCAGCCTGTTCGGTTTCATACTGGTACTCGGTATTGTGGTGGATGACGCCATCATCATTGGCGAGAGTATCTACACAAAGACGCGTGCTGATGGGCATTCGGTAGATAACGTGATTCTAGGTGCGAACAAAGTCGCGCTCACGGCCACTTTCGGTGTGCTTACGACCATCGCCGCGTTTGCGCCCATGCTGTTTGTTGGCGGTGTCGCCGGGTCTTTCCTCGAAGCTGTGTCGGTCGTTGTCAGTTTGTGCCTGATCTTTTCTCTGGTGGAGTCAAAGTTGATACTGCCAGCGCATTTGGCGCACGCGAAAATCGAACCGGTCGACGAGGAGAAGATTTTCAGTCCCTATGCGAAGAGCATGAATCCGCTGCAGTGGGTTAGCAAATTCTTCCAACGCCTACAACGACGTACGCAGCATGGTTTGCACTGGATCATCGATCGGGTGTACGGGCCATTATTGCAAATGGCTCTGCGCTGGCGTGCGGTGTCATTCACCGCCTTCCTTGCGATGATCATTCTCGCGGGTGGTTTATTCGCAAGCGGCACGCTCAGACTCGTTATTTTTCCGACGCTGCCCGGAGACTATCTGTTCGCATCAGTGTCGATGCAGACAGGCACACCGGAAGAGGATCGTAATGCGACGCTCTTGAAAATCGAGGAGGCAATGTATGCGGTTGAAGAAGCTTTCCTCGAAGACAACCCCGGCGCTGAAAAACCGGTGCAATATACCGCGACGTTCACCGAGACCGGCACACGCGGCAGCGTCATCATCGAGATGTTGCCAACCGAGGACCAATTGATTGACGGTGACGAGTACGCAGCGCGCTGGCGCGAGGCGGTAGGTGAGTTGCCGGGCGTACGCTCGCTGCAGTTCACGAATGGCCAGACCTTTGGCGGCGGTGCACCGCTGAGTTTTGCGCTTACCAGCGAGAACATTGTTTCGATGGAGGCGGCAGCCGAAGAAGTCACTCAGGCACTTTCGGCATACCCGGGTGTGTTCGATGTTCGCAATTCGGCGAGCGCCGCAGGTGACGAGATCGAATTGGAGATCAAGCCGAAAGGTGAGGCGCTCGGGATCACGCTAAATTCGCTGGGCACTCAGGTTCGCCAGGCCTTTTTTGGTGAGGAGGTGCAGCGCATTCAACGTGGTAGCGATGAGGTCCGCGTGATGCTTCGATTCCCGGAGTCTGACCGGCGTTCTGTCTATGACCTTGAGACGCTGCTGGTGACGACGCCTGAGGGTGATCGTGTACCGTTCGGCGAGGTAGCCAAGGCGACCTACGGTAGTGCTTATTCAGCAATTTCACGCCAGAACGGTGAACGCACTGTAACGGTCTCGTCCGATCTCGATACGCTGGTGTCGCAGCCCGGTACGATCATTGCGGATATGACAGCACGGGTTATTCCCGGCATTCTCGAGCGCTACCCCGGTGTTGAGTACAAGCTGGAGGGCGCCAGCCTTGAAGAGCAGGAGTTCATCGAAAATCTTGGTTATGCCTCGATTGCGGCGCTATTTCTGATTTACGCACTGATTGCGATTCCTCTGAAGTCGTATTCGCAGCCGTTGATGATCATGTCGGTGATCCCGTTCGGCTTCGTCGGAGCACTGATTGGTCACCTGATTCTCGATATGCCGGTAAGCATGTTCTCCTGCTTTGGATTGATTGCCCTGGCCGGCGTGGTGGTAAACGACAGCCTGATCATGGTGGATTTCATCAACAAGGCGCGCGAAGAGGGCGTAGCGTTGGAGCAGGCGGTGGTGCAGTCGGGCAAAGCGCGTTTCCGTGCGATTATTCTGACGTCTTTGACGACCGCAATCGGTCTGATACCGATCATGCTCGAGACCAGCGCTCAGGCGCAGTTTGTGATTCCGATGGCGGTCAGCCTGAGTTTCGGTATCATCTTTGCTACGGTAATAACCCTCGTGATGGTGCCGGTGCTGTACATGCTTCGGCAGGACTTCTTTGATGGTTGCTCCGCTGTGTGGCGCAAGCTCAGAGAGACACTCAGTGGTACGCAGCCAGCGCCGACGGGTCGCACAGTTTCCGGAGCGGGATTCTCTGCATCCGGTCCGGAACACAAGCGCGACGAGGTGTGATTCCCGTGTCGGCTCGATAGAATCGCCGCATGAATCGCTGGTTGTTCGTCATTGTTCTTCTCGTGCTGGTGTTCGGTGCGGTATTGTGGGTATCGCGCGAGCAACCCGCGCCCCTGGTGGCGATTCCCGACAACGCGACCGATGTCCTCGACGACCCGAGGTTTGCTAAACCCGAGGACTGGACTACGCGTGAATTGAAAGTGGATGGTGCGGGGACCGTTCGAATCGGGCTGGGCTCGCAGTTCGCGCCGACAGGGGTGGTCGTATTCTTTCCGGGCTATTCCGCACCACTCAACATTTACTATGAATCGTTCACGCGCCTGATGGACGAGGGCTACGCGGTGGTTGGGATCGATTGGCCCTCTCAGGGCGGCAGCGCCCGTCCACTCGCGAATCCGCAAAAAATCCATGCCACCTCTCTGGATCCTCATGTGACCGCCGGCCGGGCAGCGATCCGAACCGCGCGCGAGGTCTACCCCAACCTGCCGGTGTTTGTAGTGGGGCTTTCGATGGGTGCACAGCTCGGCACCCGTGTGCTCGCCACTGCCGATGGCGACTCGGTTACAGCAGCGGCTCTGATCACGCCGGCTTATGGCTTGTATGGGGATCGCCCGAGCTCGGTCGAGAAGGCCCTGTTGATTATGCTGCGGGGCATGGGTCTGGGTGAACGCTATGCGCCGGGCACCACGGACTGGTCATATGATCTGCAGGTACACAATCTCGAAGCGAGTGACTGCAGTCATCCGAACCCGCGTACGCGTCTGTGGTACTCGTGGATGGTCGCCGATCCAGCGCTGAAGGTGGGCGGGCTAACCAATGATTTCCTTATTGCGATGCTTGAATCCGGTGCGAGCGCTGCGCAGGCAAAGACGCTAAAAGAGCTCACGTTGCCGGTGTGGATGCCGCTCGCTGAGAACGACACGTTCGTAGATAACGCCAAGTCAGAGGCGGCGTGTGCGGCGCTGTCAAACTGTGAAGGAAAGGTCTACGCCGAAGCCCGGCACTGTCTGTTCGAGGAGGCGGATGATTTTTATCACCCCTTCATGAACGACCTGATCACATTTCTCGAGCGCCACACGCCTGAGTCTTGATTATTAGAGCTTGCGGCCGAGTTGCGCCAACAATTCCTCATCTTCGGTAATCGCCCTGGCATTTGTATAGGCGGTCAATGCGGCGCTCTTGTTGTCTGACGCCTCGAGCAACAGCCCTTTGCGATAGTGTGCCCAGTCCTTACCCGGCAGCCCGTCGGGCAGGTCGGCCTTCAAGTAGTCGTCCAATGCTTCAATACCGGCTTCAAGGTTGGTGTTCGCAAAAACGGCAGTGCGCCCAACTTGGTAGAGCGCGCCGAGCCGTGCCCGAGTTTGCTCAAGGCTATCATCGCCGGCCTTCGCACCCTTGCTAAAAGCCTCGTGGGCGGTTTCCCAATCCTCATCACCTTGTGCCTGAAAACCCAGCGAACTCCACGCGCGCGGCTCGTCGGGCATGCTCTCGGCCATGGCTTTCAGCAATTCACGCGCCTCGTCTTCGCGCCGCGTTTGACGGTAGACGTCGACGAGAGACAAACCACCTTGCAATGGATCGAGGGTTTGCAGTTTTTCGGCCAGTGCTTGTGCCTCTTTCTTGCTGCCGCCAACAATGCGTGGCGCCTGCAGATGAAAGCTGATCAGCCCTGCGTAGGCGTCTTCGTACTCGGGATCGATTTCGATGGTGCGCGTGAACGCGCGCTTGACGATGCGAGCGTACTTTCCTGCTTTGAACATGCTGACGTTGGCAGCAAGGCTTCCGGCAGCAGCGCCGAGCCAGTACTGCGCGTCCGCGTTGTCAGGGCGCGCTTCGGTGACTTGACTCAGAAGTTCAAACGCCTCATCCAGTTGGTTGGTCTGCACCCAAAGCTGACCTTGTAATAATTGGACTTCGGGCGCGGTTGCGTCGTCACCCAGAGCGTCGAGCATTGCCTGTGCTTCGGTGGTTTGGCCGTTTTCCAGTGCGGTAGCAATGTCGTCGAGGGTATTCGCACGTGCCATCGATGCCGCCAGCATCAGCAGCAAGACCAGCGGCAGGTTTCGGATAATCGTTTCTATGCGCGACATGATTTTATCCTCCAGGCGTTGAGTGTAGTTGGAATTGAGTTGGGTCATGGTGACTATGCTCGTGTCAGCGCCGCCTTGATTGATGCGACCGCGCCGGCGCGTCGGGGTTCGGTGGTCTTGCGGACATAGCGCCGCTTCATGCGTGCGACCACGATCGTGCCGACGATCGCTGGTGTCACCCATGGAATCACTTGCAGCTGG
The DNA here is from genome assembly GCA_039821645.1 of Pseudomonadota bacterium. GTDB lineage: Bacteria > Pseudomonadota > Gammaproteobacteria > Steroidobacterales > Woeseiaceae > CALBPI01. Next base: position 41,193 of record JBCBNU010000008.1, on the reverse strand, counting down.
CCGGGCAGCAACTCGGCCAGCAGTCTCGAACCGCCGAATGCGAATACCGCGGTGTACGCGCCGATGCCGGTGCCAAGCAGGCCGTTCAGATGGGCGAATACCATTTCGCCTCGGGTCCATTCGGAACGAAGCGTTTCGCGAAACATGCGAATGGCGCCGTTGATGCCGAGCACAGCAAAGACCATCAGCAGGATGCGGCCCTGGTCAACGCCCACCCATCCGACGAGTACGCTGACCACACCGAGCGCGATAATCAGCGCGCGGTGCATCGGGCGCTTCAGAACGTTTGCATCGGATTTCAGGCGCAGTGCGAGCAGTCCATGTCTGAGCGCACTCAACACCAGCAGCGATAGCATCAATAGGAATACGGCAAAAGTCTGGGCGTTGCTGCGCACTGACCAAGCGCGTTCGGCACTGATGTACTCGCCCTCAGCGGCGATGCCCACAGGATTCACCAGAACCAGCACACACATGCTAAACGCGGTGGCCGTGACTGCATACATGGCCCACACGTAGAAGCGGCCTGCCCGGATATGCCAGTCAGAGCCTTTGTGGGCGGCAACCGGCAACCAGAAGGCGATAACGGCAACGAGGCCAGTGGCGATGTGGGCGTAGAGCAATGACTGGTGAACATGGTGCATGACGAACTCCTCGTTAGCGTGAGCTCAGTATCGTCGGCGAACCGCACGCTTCGAAGTGCCGCCTGTCATGACTTGTCACTATGACTTTTGGCCTATTTGCCCAATACCGCAGGCAGGGCACAATACTGGTTATGAACAATCCAATGAAACAGTGGCGTATCGACTTTTATGCGGGTATCGGCACCTGGGCTGTGGTCGGTGGCATCGTTCTTTGGACGATGACGAAGAATCCTGTGTCCTATATGGCGATGCTGGAACCCACCATCGCGCTCTTGCTCGTGTACCTCGTGGCGATGCTGGCATCGAACACCAAGGCCTGGTCGTTAACGATTCGGCGGGTCTTGCATGCGATTCAGTTGCTGAGCGTGTTCGCCTTAGCCAGTCTGATCTCCATTGATTTTCTACAGATCTTTACCATCATCTGGATCGCGATGATGCCCTCACTGTATCCATCGCGTGCTTGCCTCGCGGCATTGTTCGGCGTCACGCTGGCGTGGTGGGCGATGCTGACATTCTCATGGGGTGACGATTTCGCGGTGGAGACGACGGCGCTATACGCAACGTTTCATGTCTTTGCCTTGATGAGTGCACGCAGTGCGATGCGCGCTGAGGCAGCACGCGATCACACTCAGGCGTTGTATGCCGAGTTGGTCGCCACACAACACTTGTTGTCCGAGGCGTCGCGGCAAAGCGAACGCACTCGCATTGCGCGGGACCTACATGATCTGGTCGGCCACCACCTCACCGCGCTGTCAATTAATCTTCAGATTGCAGAACGCCAAGCCGACGGTGAAGCACGCAAGCGCATTGAACAAGCTCGTGGATTGGCTCGGCTTTTGTTGGCCGATGTGCGTGAGGCGGTGTCCTCGTTGCGCGATCAGGGCACGCTTGACCTGCGTCGCTCGCTCGAATTGTTGGTGGAAAACGTGCCTCAGCTCGACGTCACTCTGGAGGTAGATGCGACCGTCAGTGTTGAGGATGTCGACATTGCGGATGCGATCATCCGCTGTGTGCAGGAAGCGATTACTAACTCGCTGCGTCACGGCAACGCGCGGCACAGCTGGGTGCGTGTGTATCAGGAAGATGGCGCAGTGCACGTCAGCGTCCGTGACGATGGTGGCGCCGAATCGCTTGACGAAGGCAACGGCATCAAAGGCATGCGAGAACGTTTGCAAGCGGTTGGCGGTACGTTGGCAGTTCAGCCGGCACCAGAGGGTGTGGCGCTGCGTGCCGTGATTCCCTTAGCCGCCTAATGCCGATAAGGGTCGCGCTCATCGATGACCAGATGCTGGTCCGACAGGGCATCGCGGGTTTACTGGCGCTGTCCGATGCCGTCGAGGTGGTCGCCGAAGCCGATGATGGTGCTGAGGCGGTCGCACTTGTCGAAGCGCACGACCCCGATGTTGTCCTGATGGACATGCGTATGCCGCGCCTGAACGGTGCCGATGCAATTCGTGCATTGACCGAAGCCGGCTCGAGCGTGCCGGTGATTATCCTGACAACTTTTGACGACCATGAGCAGGTGCTCGACGGTATTCGTGCCGGCGCCAAGGGCTACCTGCTTAAAGATGTTTCGCTCGATGATCTCGTGGCGGCGATCGAATCGGTTGCACGCGGCGAGACCATGATTCAACCCGCGCTGACACAGACTCTGTTGAAGGGGTTAGGCGAGCGTTCGGGCGACACGCCGTCGGATGCCGTCGAGCCCTTATCGCCGCGAGAGACCGAGGTCATTCGCCTGATGGCAGGGGGCTACAGCAACAAGGAAATTTCTCAGGCGCTGTCCAAGTCGGAAGGCACGATCAAGAATCAGGTCTCCAATATTCTCTCGAAGCTCGGCGTGCGCGATCGCACCCGCGCCGTGTTGAAAGCGATTGAGCTAGGTTTGATCTAACCCGCGCGGGCGATCAGTTTCTGGGCCAATGTGAGATGCGGTCGATCGAGCATGCGACCGTCGAGTTGCACAGCACCGGCGGTGGGTGTTGCCGCGAAAGCAGTGATGATGCGTTGCGCGTATTCAAGTGCTTCTGCTGATGGGGTAAATGCCGTGTTGATGGGGTCGGTCTGGGCGGGGTGAATCGCCAACTGCCCATCAAAGCCGTCACGTGCTGCAGCCGCCGCGTAGTGAATAAGCCCAGCGATATCCCGAAAGTCAGCAAACAGTGTGTCGATCGCAAGCACATCGAGCGACCTTGCCAGCAGTAACGTTTGACTTCGCATCTGTTGGTACAACGATAACCAGTCGCCGTTCGCGTCGCGCGTGGCCGTAGCGCCGAGTGCAGCGGACAGGTCTTCGGCGCCCCAGGTGATCGCGCGGACCCGTGGGTTGAGGGAATTTAGTGCGGGGAGCTTCAGCGCCATCTCCGGCGTTTCCGTGACGATGGCGATGATAGGTGTCGCCTCCGGATCGTCATCGGCTTTGTTGTCAACGTCGCGCAGGAGTGCGGCGAGTTGATCGGCGCACGCTGCACCGCGGAGCTTGGGCTGCATGATCCAGGCTGGAGCATGCGGCATGACAGCCGCAACGTCTTGAGCACACGCTTCGGTATCCACAGGATTCACGCGTACGCATTGAACGGGAGCGACGGAGCGCTGCAGTATGGCGCCAACTTGCTCGCGAGCATGTGCACGGCGCTCGGGTACCACCGCGTCCTCGAGGTCATACACCACGACATCCGCGTCGGTGGTGGCAGACTTTTCAATCTTGCGTTCGCTGTCGCCGGGGACAAACAGCCATGAGCGCGCGCGAGCGCTCATGTCGGGCTTCTCTGTAGCATCGTGGTTCGCGTAATGCTGCAAACCATTTCCTCGCGTTGATTGAAGCCTTCGTGGCGAAACGTGATGATGCCGGCATCGGGGCGCGAGTTGCTATCACGTCGGTCGATGACTTCGGTGACAAATCGCAGCGTGTCGCCATGAAAGACTGGATTCGTGAAGCGTGTTTCCCCGAAGCCGAGATTCGCAATGATCGTGCCGTTGGTGGTGTCCTCGACGCTGATGCCGACGGCCAGCGACATCGTGAACAGACTGTTGACGACGCGCTGACCGAACTCGGTCTTGCTCGCATACTCGGCATCCAGATGCAGCGGTTGCGGGTTGTGGGTCATCGCACAAAACATGACATTATCCGCCTCAGTCACAGTGCGTCGGAGTCGGTGCTCGATCTTCTGACCGATTCGAGTGTCATCAAAATATAAACCGGGCATCGCTTTCTCCTAGCCCGCGGATGCGGCGAACAGTTCACGACCGACCAACATGCGGCGCACCTCGGAAGTGCCGGCACCGATTTCGTACAGCTTCGCATCGCGCAACAAGCGCCCAGTGGGGTAGTCGTTGATATAGCCGTTGCCACCGAGCGCCTGAATCGCTTCGAGCGCGACCTGCGTTGCGCGCTCTGCGGTGTAGAGTATGACCGCCGCACAATCCGCACGACTGACACGGCCGTTGTCGCAAGCGCGGCACACAGCGTACAGATATCCACGCGATGCGTTCAACGACGCGTACATGTCGGCGATTTTGCCTTGCATCAGTTGAAACTCGCCGATCGGTCGATCGAACTGTTTGCGCTCGTGGATGTAGGGCAGCACCACATCCATTGCCGCCTGCATGATGCCAACGGGGCCCGCAGCCAGCAGGGCGCGTTCATAGTCTAGGCCAGACATCAGAACGCGCACGCCCTCATTCAGTTTCCCGAGCATGGTCTGCGCGGGTATCCGGCAGTCCTCAAAAATCAGCTCGCAGGTGTTGGAGCCACGCATACCGAGCTTGTCCAGTTTCGGGCCCTGTGTGAATCCGGGGGTATCGCGCTCCACGATAAATGCGGTGATCCCGCGAGAGCCGGCATCGGGGTCAGTCTTCGCATAGATCACATAGGTTTGGGCGTCCGGTCCGTTCGTGATCCACATCTTGCTGCCGTTGAGTACGAAATGGTCGCCGTCGGCGGTGGCTTTCAAACGCATGCTGACCACGTCCGATCCTGCACCGGGCTCCGACATCGCGAGCGCACCCACTGCAGTGCCTGCGCATAATGCGGGCAGGTATTTTTCGCGTTGCGCATCGGTGCCGTTGCGGTATATCTGGTTCACACAGAGGTTCGAATGGGCGCCGTAGGACAGACCAACGGAGGCCGATGCTCGCGAGATTTCCTCATAAGCGATCGCATGAGCCAGATAGCCCATGCCGCTGCCACCATATTCCTCAGCAACCGTCATGCCGAGCAGACCCAGTTCGCCGAACTTCGGCCAAAGGTCTGTCGGGAATGCATTGTCGCGATCGATGTCTTGCGCGCGCGGCGCAATCTCCGCCTGTGCGAATTGGCGCACCGTGTCACGTAGCAGTTCGATGTCTTCACCAAGATCAAAGTCGAGCATTGGAGTTCCTAATCGGTATCGGTTTGTTCGGGTTCAATGAGCACGAGCACTTGCCCGCCCTCGACGAGGTCGCCAGGTGCGACGTGGCAGTCGGTGATCGTGCCGTTGATCGGCGCGGTCAGTGTGTGCGCCATCTTCATGGCCTCCATAACGAGGATGGTGTCGCCCGCGTTAACGGTGTCTCCCGCGCGTACTTGCAGCTCGACCAGACGTCCGGTCATCGGTGCTCGTAAAGTGCCATCGGACACACCGACGGATGCCTCGCCCAGATCGGGAGGAATTCTCGCGATTGACCATTGGCGCGCCCCGGCGCTGATCACGCCCATGCCGTTTCGAATGAGGGCGCTCGTGCGGATCCGATGGCCGTCGCGCGCAAAGACCAATTCGTTTGTTGAGATGCGAACACCCTCCAAGGCAACGGCGTTCTCTGACCAGCGCACGGCGGACGGCATCGTTCCATCGCAATCGAAGCCAACCGTTATATCCAGTGCCATCGGTCCTACCTGCATCTGAAAACTCACTTGCGGCGGTTGATTTGGCCACCATCCCGTGCCGGTATGCCAAGAAGTACCGGGTTGTGCGGATTGCGCCTCATGCCAGAGCGCTAGCGCCGCCGTAACGATTGCGTCATTCGACGGCTCACGCCGTTCAACGGCTTCAGCCTGCTCACCGAGAAATGCGGTTGTGGGATGCGACGCCAGAAACGCTGGAGCGTCCAACACACGAATCAGGAAATCGACATTGGTAGTGAGTCCGACAAACAGCGTGTCGCGCAGACTTCTGGACAGCGCGCTGGCCGCAGCCTCGCGGGTGTCTGCATATTGGACCATTTTCGCAATCATTGGATCGTAGTGAATGCTGACCACATCGCCTGATCGAACGCCGGTGTCGATGCGCGCTTGTGGCTCGCTGTCGGGCCAGCGCAGCGAATGGATTGGGCCTGGCGTTGGCAGAAACCCGGCGTCCGCATCTTCGGCATAAATACGTGCCTCAATTGCATGACCATCGCGCGGGATCTGCGACTGCGACAGCGGCAACGCCTCGCCACGGGCGATGGCCAACTGCCAGGCCACAAGATCAACGCCAGTGATTGCCTCGGTAACCGGGTGCTCCACCTGCAAACGGGTGTTCATTTCCATAAAATAGAAACCGTCACCCTCGAGCAGAAATTCCACCGTGCCTGCGCCGACGTAATCGATGGCGCGAGCCGCAGCGATCGCTGCCGCGCCCATGCGCTCGCGCAAGTCTTCAGCGAGGCCGGGAGCCGGGGCCTCTTCAACAATTTTCTGATAGCGACGTTGGATGGAGCAGTCACGATCATGCAGGTGTACGCAGTTACCGTGTGTGTCGGCAAAGACCTGCACCTCGATATGGCGTGGTGCGCCGAGATACTTCTCGACCAACATCTTGTCGTCACCAAATGCGCTCGTAGCCTCTTGCCGCGCTGTCTTCAACGCGTTTGCAAACTCGCCTGCAGACTCGACGATTCGCATGCCTTTCCCACCGCCCCCGGCCGTAGCTTTCAGCAACACCGGATAACCGATGTCGAGAGCCGCTTTTTCAAGTGTCTCGTCGGCCTGATCGTCGCCGTGATAGCCAGGCAACAGCGGTACACCGGCCGCCTGCATGATCGACTTGGCGGCAGACTTGGAGCCCATCGCATCAATCGCAGAGGCGGGTGGTCCGACAAACGTCATGTGCGCGTCAGCACACGCGCGCGCAAAGCTCGCGTTCTCGGACAGAAATCCATAACCCGGATGAATGGCGGTCGCTCCTGTGCGGCGCGCGGCATCGAGCACCGCCGACTGCTTGAGATAAGACGCTTGCGGCGCAGCATCGCCGATGTGCACTGCCTCATCGGCCAGCTCGACATGTCGTGCGCTAGCGTCTGGCGTCGAAAAGACGGCGACCGTCGGTATGCCGAGTTTCTTTGCGGTGGCGATAATGCGACAGGCGATTTCACCGCGATTGGCGATCAGTAGTTTTTCCATGATTACATCCGGAACACGCCAAACTGCGTATCTTCGATTTCCCGGTTAAGGCTTGCTGATAAACACCGCGACAACACGCGACGCGTGTCTGCCGGATCGATCACACCGTCGTCCCACAGTCTTGCCGAGGCGTAGTAGGGATGGCCCTGGCGCTCATAGTTGTCGATCACCGGTTGCTTGATTGCTTGTTCAGCCGCTTCGCTAAGGGTCTCGCCTTGTCGTTCGAGTTGGTCGCGTTTGACTTCGGCCAGGACACTTGCTGCCTGCTCACCACCCATCACGCTAATGCGCGCATTCGGCCACATGAACAGGAAGCGTGGATCGTAGGCGCGTCCGGCCATGCCGTAGTTGCCGGCGCCGAATGAGCCGCCGATGATGAAAGTGATCTTTGGCACATTTGCGCACGCGACCGCGTTCACAAGCTTCGCGCCATCTTTCGCGATGCCGCGTGCTTCGTATTGCCGCCCGACCATAAAGCCGGTGATGTTTTGCAGGAACACGAGCGGCGTCTTGCGCTGTGTACACAACTCTATGAAGTGCGCACCTTTAAGCGATGACTCCGAGAACAGAATGCCGTTGTTGGCAACGATACCCACCGGGTAGCCATCGACGTTTGCGAATCCACACACGAGGGTGTCACCGTAGAGCGGTTTGAATTCATGAAACTCCGACGCATCGACAATTCGGGCGATGACCTCGCGCACATCGTAGGGCGTGTTCAGCGTGCTCGGAACCACACCGTAAAGCTCTTCGACAGGATAGGCCGGTGGCACCGATTCCTGACGCAAGTGTGCAGTGGTCGGCTCACGATTCAGGCGCTTGACGGCATCGCGCGCCAGTTGCAGTGCGTGTGCGTCGTTGCGTGCATAGTGATCGGTGACGCCTGATTCACGGCAATGTACATCTGCGCCACCGAGCGCCTCCGCCGTGACCTGTTCACCGGTGGCGGCTTTGACCAGTGGCGGTCCGCCCAAAAAGATCGTGCCTTGATTAGCCACGATGATCGATTCATCGGCCATTGCCGGCACGTATGCACCGCCGGCGGTGCAGCTACCCATGACCACGGCAATCTGTGGAATTCCCTCAGCCGACATGCGTGCCTGATGGAAAAAACAACGACCGAAGTGCTCGCGATCGGGGAACACTTCGTCCTGCATCGGCAGGAACGCACCGCCCGAGTCGACGAGATAGATGCACGGCAGGCGGTTTTCCCACGCGATGCGTTGCGCGCGTAGGTGCTTCTTGCCGGTCAGCGGAAAATAACTCCCGCCTTTTACGGTGGCATCGTTGGCGATAAGCATGCACTCACGCCCGTGAATCACACCGACGCCGGTGATGATGCCAGCAGCGGGAACCTCGGTTTCGTATACGTCGAGCGCGGCGAGCTGGCTAAGCTCAAGAAACGCACTGCCGGGATCGATCAAGGCTCGGATGCGGTCGCGAGCGAGCAACTTACCCCGCTCGACATGACGCGCCTGTCGTGCAGCGCCACCGCCCTCGCAAACTTTGTCGACGACATTGCGGAGGTCCTCGACCAACGCACGCATGTGCGCGGCGTTTTCGCGGAAGCGATCATCTGTGGTCACGATCTTTGTGTCGATTTGGCTCATCGTGCTGTCCCGCCGTGCGATTCCAGCCGTGCGAGCGCGTCGCCACACTGCTGTTCTACGCGCTCCAGTTCATCGAGCGTTGCCTCAAGGTCTCTCGCTTGTTCGAGCAGTTGTTCGCGTCGCTCGGCGAGCTTTGCCAACAGCACTTTCAACTGACGCTTTGAGCCCTCGGGCGTTTGGTAGAGATCGACGATTTCCGCGCTCTCCTCCAACGATAAACCGAGACGTTTGCCACGCAGCAGCAGACGCAGGCGCACGCGATCCGCCTGACTGAAATAGCGCACGCGGCCTCGGCGTTCGGGTTTCAGAAAACCCTTTTCCTCATAAAAACGCAGTGTGCGCGTGGTCACTCCAAACTCGTCGGCGAGATCCCCGATGGCGTAGGTGGCTTCGATGACTTTACTCATGCTCGCACTTTAACTTACGTTGACGTTAACGTAAATGAAGATTCCCAGACCCTGCTGCGGTATGCTCCGCGTCGATCTGTAAAGGAGAGCACCCCATGTCGCTAGTCGTGAGTCGCCGCGATCTCGATTTCCTGTTTTATGAAGTGTTTGGGCTCGAGGATGTCCTGAAAGCGCCGCGCTATGCTGAATACGACAGGGAGACATTGGCCGCGATTCTCGATACGGCGCAAGCGATTGCCGAAGAGGAGTTCGCGCCGCTCGCAGCCGAGCTGGATGCGAATGAGCCGAAGTTTGTCGACGGGAAGGTCGAGATGATGCCGGAGGTGGGTAAGGCGCTCGCGGCTTATTCCGAGGCGGGCATGTTGACCACAGGCTTCGATCAGGATGTTGGCGGTATGCAGCTGCCGTTCTCTGTCTCGCACGCGATTGGTGGGCTGTTTTCCTGCGCCAACACGGCGGCGAGCAATTATCTGTTTCTGACCGGTGCGAACGCGAACATGTTGAACGTGTGCGGTAGCGATGAACTCAAGGCGCGCTTCCTGCCACCGATGTTGGAGGGACGCTGGTTCGGCACGATGTGTTTGTCGGAGACACAGGCGGGATCATCGCTGGCGGATGTTCGCACGACGGCCACTAAGCAGGCGGATGGGACCTACCACCTCGAGGGCACCAAGATGTGGATCTCGGGTGGTGATCAGCCGTTGAGTGAAAACATCATTCATATGGTGCTCGCCAAAACCCCGGACGCCCCGGCAGGGGTCAAAGGGATTTCCCTGTTCCTAGTGCCGAAGATTCGCGTGAACGAGGATGGATCACTCGGTGAGGACAACCACATTGCGCTTGCGGGTTTGAATCACAAGATGGGGCAGCGCGGCACCACGAACTGTTTGCTGAACTTCGGCGAGGGTGGGGCGAGCGAAGGCTATATTGTCGGCGCTGAAGGCGCAGGTCTTGCCAACATGTTCCACATGATGAACGAAGCGCGCATCGGTGTTGGGCTTGCCGCGGTGATGGCAGGACTGGGTGGCTATCTCTATTCGCTCGACTACGCGCAGGAACGCCGCCAAGGGCGACCGCTCGGTGCGAAGGATCCAGCGCAGCCGCAGGTGCCGATCATCGAGCACGCAGATGTGCGCCGAATGTTGATGGCGCAGAAAGTCTGGGTAGAGGGTGGTCTTGCGCTGATTCAGTACTGTGGCTGGTTACAAGATCGCCAGTCGATCAGTGAGGACAAGAACACCGTCGATGCGTACGAGTTGCTACTGGAGTTGCTCACGCCGGTGGCCAAGAGCTGGCCATCGGAATATTGCCTTGAAGCCAACAAACTCGCGATCCAGATCCTCGGTGGCTACGGCTACACCCGAGACTATCCGGTCGAGCGCTACTACCGCGACAATCGACTTAATCATATCCACGAGGGCACCTGGGCGATCCACGGTCTCGACATTCTCGGTCGCAAGGTGCGACTGGGTGATGGCGCCGCTTTGCAATTGCTCGCCGGGGAGATGGCGGATGATCTCGAAGCGGCGAGGGCAGATGCGCGCTTCGCCGCGCACGCGGCAGAGCTAGACGGTGCGTGGGCTGAGGTGCTGGAGGCCGTCAGAGCGACCGGTGAGTGCGCGGACCGCACGCTGGCGCTGGCGAACGCCACGGTGTTTTTGAACGGATTCGGACATGTGGTGGCTGCGTGGCTCTGGTTGCGACAGGCACTCGCCGCCGCGAGTGGCATCGAGGCGAACGGTGACTCAGCGTTCTACGAGGGCAAGCTAGCCGCTTGCGAGTACTTCTTCCGCTATGAGTTGCCCAAGGCGAGGCTGGACATTCAGTTGGTCGCCACACTCGACGATACTTGTCACAGCGTTTCGATCGACGCTTTGCGTGCGATATCCGACCGAGCGTGACGCGTGTCTCATTAACACAACATTATTCCTGAATAATTAGGGGTTTATGCCATAACCTGTTTCTAATCTGAGAGGTGTGCTCTATACTCCGCGCGTTCATGGGTGCGCTTCTGGCGCACACTCCATCCTATATGACGCACGTTAAACGGGGGTTTAGATGCGTAATTTCAAAGGGTTACGACGTAGTGCGATAAGCTCAGCGCTGACATTTGGCGCGCTGATGAGCGTCGCAACCAATCCAATATTCGCTCAGGAAGATGCGTTTCTCGAAGAGATCATAGTCACGGCTGCAAAACGCGAACAAACGTTGCAGGAAGTACCCATCTCGGTATCGGTCACCGACGCGGACACCATTGAAAAAGCGGTCATCCTCGACGTGATCGATCTGCAGACGGTTGTTCCTTCGCTTCGCGTAAGCCAGTTACAGTCAACCGGCAACACCAACTTTCTGATCCGCGGTTTCGGTAACGGTGCTAACAACCCGGGTATCGAGCCTTCGGTCGGCGTCTTCATCGACGGCGTTTACCGCTCTCGTTCGGCATCTGCCTTGTCTGACCTGCCGAACCTCGAGCGTATCGAAGTGCTGCGCGGTCCGCAGAGCACGCTGTTTGGTAAGAACGCGTCTGCGGGTGTTATCAGTGTCGTCACACAGGCACCGCAGTTTGAAGCGGGTGGTTCTGTTGAAGTGCTGGCAGGTAACTTCGGCTCCACAGTGTTCCGCGGCAATGTCACGGGCCCGCTATCGGAGACCGTAGCATTCAGCCTATCGGGCAACTACAACCAGCGCGACGGCTACTTCGATAACTTCGAGGATGGCTCCGAGCTGAATGAGCGTAACCGCTACGGGGTTCGTGGTGATCTGTTGATCGAACCGAACGAAACGTTCTCCATGCGCATCATCGCTGACTTCGACGAGATCGATGAGAACTGTTGCGGCACGACCAATCTGTTCAACGGTCCGACCGGTGCCATCATAGAAGGAATAGGAGGCAGCCTGGTGCCGAACGATCCGTTCTCCTACGGCACGTTCATCAACTTCGATTCCGACAATGAGATCGAGAACAGCGGCATCTCGGCACAGATGGACTTCAGCTTCGATAACTTCGATGTGACCTCCATCACCGCGTTCCGTAACCAGAGCGCAGTATCCAACGCTGACTCGGACTTCACGAGTGCAGACCTGATCGGTCGCAACTTCGAGGACCGTGACATCGACACCTTCACACAAGAGCTTCGTCTGACGACAAGCTTCGGTGAGAAGACCGACTTCCTGCTCGGTTTGTTCTACGCGCAGGAGGATGTGGCATACAACACGGCGCTGCTGTACGGCGCTGACTTCCGCGCATACGGTGAACAGCTGGCTGTAGCAACAGGTGCTGATCCGAACACGTTCTCTGATCTCGAAGCGGGTCTTGGCCTGCCGCCAGGCACGTTCTTCGCTGAGGGCGCAGGTGCACGCGATTTTGCGACGCAGGACGATCAGTCGCTGTCGATCTTTGCGAACTTCGATTTCTACCTGACCGATCGCTTTACGGCGACGGTGGGCGCGAACTACACGCAGGTCGAGAAAGACATCACGCTGCGACAGGAAAACGACGACGTATTCTCACAGTTGGACTTCGCGGCTATTGGCGTAGGTCTCGGCTTGCCGCCAGAGTTGGCGAACGTGCCTTGCTCTGCCACCAACCCGCCGCCGGCGTGTAACGAGTTGCTGGCACTGCGTCCGTTCCAGTTCCTGCCGCAAACGCTCTCTATTCCGAACGAAGTAGAGACGGGAACTTCTGATGATTCCGACGTTACCTATACCGTACGTCTTGCTTACGATTTGACGGACAGCCTTAACGGTTACGTCAGCTACGGCACAGGCTTCAAGGCAACGTCCTGGAACCTGTCACGTGACTCCCGTCCGCTGCCGCAAAATATTGGTGCATTGCAGGCTGCCGGACTTGCACCGGCTCAGCAGTTGCCGGGCACGCGCTTTGCGGATCCCGAAGAGACGACGGTCATTGAAGCGGGCCTTAAGGGCTCTTTCAACCGCGGTAACTTCGCTTTGACGATCTTCGATCAGTCGATCGAAGGCTTCCAGTCGAACGTATTCACCGGTACGGGCTTCAGCCTGATCAACGCGGGTGAACAGTCCACGACGGGTCTCGAGTTCGAGTCACTGTGGTATGCGACGGAGCAGCTGCAGTTGAACTTCGCGGTGATGCTGCTCGATCCGGAATTTGACGACTTCACCATGAGCTCCGTCGGCGACCTGACTGGCACGGCACCTCCGGGCGTCAGTGAAACCTCAGCCAGCCTCGCAGCGACATACACTTGGGAGCTGAACAACGGCTGGACCGCGTTCGCGCGGGGTGACTACCAGTATGAGAGCGATGTCCAGGTGATCGAAAACGTGCCGGAAGAAATCGCTTCTCGCGAAGTCGGCCTGCTCAACGCGAGCTTCGGTATTGCAACGCCGAGCGGCTGGGAATTCGGCCTGTGGGGCCGCAACCTGACGGAAGACGAGTTCCTGCAGAGTGCATTCCCGACCGTAGCGCAGGAAGGCAGCTTCAACGGCTACCCGAACGCACCGCGTACCTACGGTCTGTCCATTCGCAAAACGTTTGGCGAGTAATCGCAGGTTAAAAGCCTGATTAAGGCGGCCAGATCCTTCGGGGTCTGGCCGTTTTTTTTTCAGACCGTGATGGGTTGGTTGCAGGTGGTCGGATGAGCGCGCATCATTTGCCTATTGATTGCGTTCATGGGGACTACGCAAATGCGATTGGGACTGTTTATTCTCGCGTTAATCGGCCTTGCGTCGACAGCGCATGCCAAAGTGGAACGAGTTGAGAATTTTCGCCTGCTGGATCAGGACCGGAAGTCACACGAGCTCTACTATTACAAAGACCAGAAGGCTATCGTTCTGATGGTGCAGGGCAACGCCTGCCCGATTGGTCGCAACCTGATTTCCGACTACAAGGCGGTTCGCGACGAATACGCAGATCAGGGTGTGGTATTCGCCATGATCAACGCGAGTCTTCAGGACACGCGCGCGGCGATCCGCGAGGAAGCGGAAGCATTCGGTATCGACATGCCGATTCTCAAAGATGAGACGCAGCTGATCGGCGAGGCACTCGAGCTCGACCGTACCGGTGAGGTACTCGTGATCACCACTAACGACTGGAAGATCGCCTACCGAGGCGCGCTGAGTGATCGTGTGGGCTACGAGACGCAAAAGCAGGAAGCGACGCAGCACTACCTGAAGGACGCGCTCGCCAATGTGGTTGCAGGCCGTGAAGTGGCGAACCCGAGCCGCCCGGCGGTAGGATGTATCGTGAACTTCCCGGAGCGTGAGCTGACCGCGCAGCATGCAGAAATCAGCTACAGCGAAACGATCGCGCCGATGCTCAAGGAGCGGTGCACGACGTGCCATAGACCCGGCGGTATTGGTTCGTGGGAGATGACGAGCTACGAGATGGTGCGTGGGTTTGCGCCGATGATTCGCGAGGTTGTACGTACGCGCCGTATGCCACCGTGGGAGGTATCGGTCGAAGATGATCATCCACCGATCGGCGCGTCGCGTGCATTGACTGTTGCCGAGAAGCAAACGCTCGTGCACTGGATCGAAGCGGGCGCACCTCGTGGAGAAGGGCCTGACCCGTTGAAGGCCGTGACACCGTTGCCGGAAGCATGGCCGCTCGGCGAGCCGGATCTTGTGGTCCAGTCGCCCGCGTTCACGGTGCCCGCGACTGGCGTGGTCGATTACCAGTTCCCCGCGATTGAGAACCCACTCGATAAAGACGTGTGGGTGCGCGCAGTGACGATCAAGCCCGGTGAAGGCAAGGTTGTGCACCACGTGCTGATCGGCACCTCGGAGCAGCCAGTACCGGAAGAGCGTGAGCTGGAGGCGGTGTTCGAGAACTACCTGATGGGCTATGCGCCTGGCCAGGAGTCCTACATCTACCCCGAAGGCACCGGCGTATTTGTGAAAGCAGGTGGCATGATCAACCTGCAAATGCACTACACGACTTATGGACGTGAGGTGACCGATGTGTCAGAGGTGGCGCTGTACTTCCACGAGGAGCCACCCGAATTCCATCTACGTCAACAGGTCGTTATGGGATGGGATATCCAGATTCCGCCAGGCGAGGGTGATCACCAGGAGCGCGGTTACTTTGAGTTCGATGAAGACGCGGTGATCTACAGCCTGTTCCCACACGCGCACTACCGCGGCAAGAGCACGAGCTTTGATCTGCACTACCCGGACGGCAAGGTAACCCCGCTATTGCATGTGCCCCGTTACGACTTCAACTGGCAGCATACCTACACACTTGAACAGCCGGTCGAGGTGCCCGCGGGCACACGCCTCGTGCACCGCACGGTATACGACAACAGCGAGCGTAATCCGTCGAACCCTGATGCGACGAAGCCCGTCTATTGGGGGCTGCAGTCATTCGAGGAAATGCTGTACGGCGGGTTCTTTTTCCGCTGGAAAGACGGCACGGTCGAGGCGCCGGTACATGATCCGTTGCAGTTCAGCATCAACCAGTTCTATGGCGCGATGGACGATGATCTTAATGGAAGTCTCGACCCGGCGGAGATGCCCAACGACATGCGCCAGGCGTTCACCGAGGGTGGCCTAAGCAACTTTGATCAGAACAAGGACGGCGAGCTGAGCGCTGCCGAGTATCGTGCGTTCGTCGATTACCGTCGTGAGCAGGCCGCGAAACAGGCAGAGAGTCAGGCGGGCGATTAACCCGCCTGACTCATTCGCTGATCAAGGCGTGCACTGCGTGTCGTTGCTCGGTGTTGGCAGCTCGCGGACGTAGTCGAACTCGGCACGAATGTCGATTGGCATTTGGAACGCGTTGACTACGAGGCCGACCTGCAAGGTTGCGGGTAAATCCGCGCGGGTATAGCGATCGAGTTCCACCCAATCCGGATCGGCTGCCAGTCTGCGATACGCGATCATCTCATTGCCCACTCGGCACAGCAGGATGTCGCCCTCGAACCCGGCAGCATCGAGCGTCAGGGTAGAGGACGAGTTCACCGTGGTTTTGGCCTCGCTGCCGATACTGCCCGCGATGCGGGTATCCTGCCGGCCGAGGTTCACCATGATGTAGTTTTCAGGCCCTGTTGCGCCAGCCGGATTCCGCGCGAGTAGACCGGCCGAGTTGAACTCGCTCGCAGGCGCTACGCTCGCCGAGCCAAGGCTGCGTGCAACCACATAAGTCTGCACAGCGAAGTTGCCGGTGATTTCCTTGAATACGAGCGGTGCTCTGCCGGAGGCAAACCATCCCGATCGCACCGAGGGAATCAACACGAGATAGCCAGCGCGCGAGGTGTCGATGTCAAGCGTGCTGTATTGCTGGTTCGTGCCTTCAACCTGGTGGCGCAGCGACCAGTCGGACAGCGAGGCCGCATCGTTGAACTCGTCGGTGAAACTCGACGTCGCAGGTCCGGTCGATACAACAATATTCACAGCCGAGTTCTCGGCGACGTTCGCGCCGGCTGCCGGGTCCTGGCTGATCACATCGCCACTCGCCACGGTGTTCGACGAGGCGTTGGAGACCACACCGACCACGAGACTCGCCCCGGTAATGGCCGCTTCGGCCGCCGCTTGCGATTGGCCCACGACGTTCGGCACGGACACGGTTGCTGGGCCATTGGACACCACGAGATCAACAGCGCTGCCTTCGGAGACTGTGGTACCGCCCGTCGGGTTCTGGCTGATGACATCGCCGTTGGCGACCGTGTTCGACGTCTGCGTAGTGACGCTACCAACGACCAGGTTGGCTCCAGTGATAGCGCTCGACGCGGCCGCTTGAGAGAGGCCAACGACGTTCGGTACCGACGCGGTGGCTGGGCCGGTCGATACGACGATATTCACCGCCGAGTTTTCGGTCACGTTCGTGCCGGCTGCCGGGTTCTGGCTGATTACATCACCACTCGCCACGGTGTTTGACGAGGCGTTGGAAACCACGCCGACCACAAGACTCGCCCCGGTTATCGCTGCTTCGGCCGCGGCTTGCGATTGGCCAACGACGTTCGGCACGGACACCGTTGCTGGGCCACTGGAGACAACGAGATCAACGGCGCTGCCTTCGGAGACCGTGGTACCGCCCGTCGGGTTCTGGCTGATGATATCGCCGTTGGCGACCGTGTTGGAGGTTTGCGTACTCACGGTGCCGACCACGAGGTTGGCACCGGTAATAGTACTGGTGGCGGCGGCCTGAGTGAGACCCACCACATTCGGTACCGATACGCTTGCCGGGCCTGAAGACACTACAAGGTCCACCGCGGAGCCTGCGTTCACTTGCAATCCGGCTGCCGGGTTCTGGCTGATGACCTGTCCGGCAGGGACGCTGGTCGACGATTGCTGAGTGACGTTGCCCGTCACGAGCCCTGCATTGTTAAGCGCGGTGCCGGCGGCTGCCTCGGTCAATCCAACGACGTCCGGCACAGTCGCTTGCGGCGGACCGCTGGAGACGACCAAATCAACGGGACTACCGACGACCAAGACGGCACCGGCCGCTGGACTCTGGCTGATAACCACACCGGCAGCGACAGTGTTCGATGGTTGTTGGGTCACCGTCCCAACGATCAGTTGTGCATCGATAACCGCCTGTTCGGCGGCCATCTGCATGAGACCGATGACACCCGGTGTGACCGTAGTCGGTGGTCCAATCGAGACGACGAGGTCAACGGCTGTGCGGGGATCGACGACCGCACCCCCCGCGGGGTTTTGAGAGATCACATCGCCCGCAGGCACGTTCAAGTCCTCTTGTGTCGTGACGTTGCCGACAACCAGACGCGCGTCGACGAGTGTGGTGCTTGCGTCAGCTTCGCTAAGGCCGGTGACATCCGGTACGGTCACCGGTGCGCCGATAGACACCACGAAGTCGAGCGTCGTGCCAGGAATCACTTGTGTGCCAGGCGGAATCGACTGACTCAGTACCTCGCCTTCGGGCACCAGCGTCGAGACCTGCAAACCGATATTGCCGACCGCAAGTCCGGCCGTGGTCACCACCGACTCTGCATCGGCTTGTTGCAGACCCACGATGTCTGGAACAGGAACGGCATCGGGCCCGAGTGATTCGACAAGGTTGACCGCGGTGCCTGCCGCGACTAGCGCAGCTGCGGCCGGATCTTGGCTGATGATACTGCCTGCCGGCACATCGACGCTGACCGCGAACGTCACGTCTCCGACGATCAGCCCCGCATCAATCAGAGCTTGAGCGGCGGAAGCACTGGTGAGGTTGGTGACATCGGGGACCGCGACATTGGCCGGTCCCAGCGAGACAATAATATCGACGGGTGCACCTGCGGTGATTTCTGTGCCGACGAGCGGGTCGGTGCGAATCACACTGCCGACGGGCACGACGTCGCTCGCTTCGCCCGTAACGTTACCGATCGTCAACCCAGCCATAAGGATGGCTGCACGTGCATCGGCCTCGCTCAGCCCTGCGACGTTCGGAACGGGTGTGTTGTTCGGTCCGGCCGAGACCACCAAATTGATGGTGCTGCCAGGCGCTAGGAGGTCGGAGGCGGGTGGACTCGTCCGGATTACACCGCCGAGCGCGACGGTGTCGCTCGCTTCTGTGATCACGGTGCCGACCACAAACCCGGCGGCCACGATCGCGGCCTCGGCCTCAGCCTGGCTCAGGCCCGCGGTGTCGGGCACCGGGACGTCGGCAGGGCCGCCCGACACGATGAGATCGACGGTGGAACCCTGTGGCAAATCAGTGCCAGCCAGTGGGTCCTGCGAAATCACACTGCCTGCGGCGACGGTGTTGCTGCTCTCAACGGTGACCGTCCCGACCTCAAGCCCCGCACCGCGGATCGCGGATTCTGCACCCGACTGCGAAAGGCCGACCGTATCCGGCGTCGCGATCGGCAGCAGTTGCACTTCGTCGTCGCCTGAGGGCGAGCAAGCCGCCAGCGTACCGACGATCACCACCATCAGGGCGCCCGCCCAAACCTGTCGCAAGACTGATTTCATGTCTAACACGTGAATACTCCCTTCCGGCGGGAAATCGTCGAGTTTTTACTCGGAAAAATCAACGCAATGATTGTAATATTCCGATTATTCTTGTTTTTCTTTTCTAAAACAGTGACTTTTGTCTACTTATGTCCAGTCCGCGTGAACATAAGATCATTGTCGGAATCTCCGGTGCGTCCGGATCCGTCTATGGCGTAACCCTACTTCGAGCGCTGCGCGAACTGCCCAACGTGCAATCGCATCTGATCGTATCCGCCGCGGGTTACCTCACCGTTACCACCGAGACCGGTCTGAAGAAATCCGAGCTCGAGGCAACGGCCGATGTGGTGCACGATGATCGCAACGTCGGTGCTTCGATTGCGAGCGGCTCTTTTCCGTCGACCGCGATGATCGTCGCGCCATGCTCCATGAAAACACTCGGCTGCATCGGACAGGGCATCGGCGGGTCGCTGATTACGCGTTCCGCCGATGTGATGCTGAAGGAGCGGCGACGCGTCATTTTACTGGCCCGCGAGACGCCGCTGAATCTTGCACACATTCGTAACATGGCTGCGGTGACAGAGATGGGTGGTATTGTTTACCCTCCGGTGCCGGCGTTTTATTCGAACCCGCCAGATATCGAGACGATGGTGCGCGAGACCGTCGGTCGCGTCATGAGCCTTGCGGGCGTCAATAATGAACTCTACGAACCCTGGGAGGGTTTAGGTAACCAGTGAGTGCCGTGCAGCAGCAGTCCGCAGAAAAGCCACGTAGCGCGAAAGTCAGCGACCTCTACGAGATTCAAGAGGGCGATCTTGAGCGTGATGCTGACGATATCCTGCGTCTGTGGCGTTTTCTGCCTGGCGATAATCCACCGCAACGCGAGAAGCTGGATTGGTATTACCGGGATAATCCGGCGGGCGCAGGCACAGTGCTATTCCTGAGTTACAAGCCGGAGCAGCGGAACGTTGGTGTGGTGTGCCTCAGCCCGCGCGAATTTGTTGTGGCGGGTGAGCGTGCAATCGGGTCAGTGTTCGGCGATTTTGCCGTCGAACCGGAGCACCGTAGCCTTGGCCCGGCGCTCAAGTTCCAGAAAGACTTTCTGCAGTACGCACGGGAACGCTCCGATTTCATTTTCGGGTTTCCAAACCCGCTTTCGGGCAAGGTTCGTTCCTTCGGAGGCCACAAACTCGGTTACTCGCTCGATATTTATGTGCTGCCGCTCGACTTTACCGCCTATCTGAAATCGAGGCTGCCAGGTGCGCTCGCAACTCCAGTGGGTGGCGCATTGAATCTCGTATCGCGCAGCTTCTATGCGCTCCGGGCCTCGTTCCGGCGCAGCGGATATCAAGTAGTCGATTACACACCAGAATTCATGGACGGACTTTGGCAATCACTGGTCGCGGGTGGTTGGCAGATCGGCAGGCGCGATGCGCAGTTTGTCGATTGGCGAATCAAGAAAAGCCCAAACCACCACTATGACCTCGTTGCCGTCGAAGACCAGCATGGGTGCGCGGCAGCCTTCGCCGCACTTCGCTCGGGCGTGAACAATGCGCTCATCGTGGGAGACATGGCTTACACCACCGACGATGCGCTGCGCGCGCTCGTTGATGAACTGACACGACGCCATGCAGGCAGACGGCGCTCTCTGACGTTTACGATTCCCGATCACCAGTCGGCGGCTGCCGTTGTACTGGCGCGAGCGCATTTTCGGGTGCGCGATTCGTTCAGTGCCTTCGTCACGGTGGGACTGTCACACGTTGAAGGCGCGTCGGTCGATCAGGTCGTGCTCTCGTTCATCGATAACGACGTCTAGACCACCGATTCACACACTGACCGGCATCCGTTTGACGCCGTTGATGAAGTTGGAGCGCAGCTTCTCGACGTCACCTGCGAGTTGAATATTCGGGTAGCGCTGCAACAGCGACGTAAACAGGATGCCGATCTGCATCCGTGCGACCCGTGAACCGACGCAATAGTGCGTACCGCTACCGAACCCGAGATGCGCTGCTTTCTGGCGGGTGATATCAAACTCGTAAGGGCGCTCAAAGGTATCCTCATCTCTATTACCCGAGGTGTACCAAAGCACAACTTTGTCGCCCGCTTTGATCCGTGTGTTTCGCAACGTGACGTCTTCGGTCGCGGTGCGTCGCATGTAGATCACGGGTGTCACCCAGCGCACGATCTCGTTGGCGGCGGCATTGGCAAGTTCGGGATGCTCGCTGAGCAATCGCTTTTGCGGCGCGTTTTCGAACAGGGCGAGCATGCCGCCGGAGATCGCATTCCGAGAGGTCTCGTTACCCGCGACGATCAGCAGGATAAAGGTCGCGATGAAATCGCTGACGTTCATCGGCTTACCAGCATCCGTCTTGCTGTTTACCAGCATCGAGATCATCGTGTCTTCTGGCGCCTTGGAGTACTTCAACCGCAGCCCGAGGGCGAACATGGACATGCGTCGCAGGCTCTCGGTGATTTCCGCTTCCGAAGAGCGCACCGTTGGATCGTCATAGCCCACCAATTCATCGGACCAGCGAATCAGGTCTTGCTTGTTCCTGCTGGCCCCTAGCAAGCGTGCGAGGACATCGATCGCGACGGGTGCCGATACGAGATCAACGAAATCGAAAGTGCTGCGAGACGCCAATGCCTGCATGACTTCAGCCACAGAGTTTTGAATGGTGGCTGCCAGCTCGCGCACGCGGGTAGGCGCAAACGCTGGCGCGACCGCCTTGCGGTAAGCGCTATGTTGCGGCGGGTCACTGGTGATCATATTGGTGCCGGTATTCACGGCGAAGGTGCGGCTGTCCTCGATGTGGAATCCACCGCGCTCCAGATCGGAGCTGAAGATCTTGGGATTTTTCGATACTGCGACGATGTCGTCGTACTTGGTGATCGACCAAAACCCGGGACCGTCTTTTTCCCGCTGCCAATAGACGGGCTCTGTTCTGCGCAGGTCGCGGAATACCTGGTCCACATCCCCATAGGTGTGGAAATCCGGGTCAGCCAGGTCAAATGCAGGCGATTGGGCGAAATCGATAGGCGCCGACATGACGGTGCTCCCAAGGTGATCCACGTGATTCGAGTTATGTGAACTTCGTCACGTTCTTGAGAGTGGATGCATCGGGATCGAACCATCGCGGTTTTGGGTAGACTACAGCGCATGACCGAGAAGCTGCTCGAATCTGTCATTTCCTCTGATGGTGAATCATTGCCGGTGCGGCGCTATGTGCCGAATCGCCCATATGCACATCAGATTATCTTGCTACACGGCGTGGTCAGTCATTCCGGGTGGCTCGAGACTTTAGGCCAGGGCTTGGCGGAGCAAGGTGTTGCTGTGCTTGCGGTGGACCGTCGCGGAGCCGGGCTCAGCACGTCGGCGAGTGGCGATGCGCCATCGACCGCGCAGCTGCTCGACGATGTTGATGCGGTGCGACACCACTATGCCTCCGACACACTGACCACCCACCTCGGCGGGTTTTGCTGGGGGGCGACGTACGCGCTCAATGCGTTGTCGCGCGATGCCGCAGGGGTTGCGTCGTTTCTGATGATCGCCCCGTCGATTTTTCCGGCAGATGACATCGGCGGTGCCGATTTAGTGGTTGGGGATTCCGGCGAGGCGCAATACGAGCCGCACGTGCCGATCGATCGGTTCACTCGCGGCCCTGCCTATGAGAACTTCATCATTCCGGATCCACTTCGAACGTGTGAGGTTTCACCGCGTTTCAATCAGTGCCTGGTTGATATGAACCGCATGCTCGGCCCGCGTTGGGCAAAACTGCGCTTGCCGACGCTCATGGTGTTGGCCGAACAGGATCGGCTGTCCGACAACGAAAAGCATTTGCGTGCATGGCGTCACGTCAAAGGGACCCCCAAATCGCATACCATCGTTCCCGGTGAGCATGGGGTGCAATTTGATGCACTACCCGAGACGATCTCCGCTGTGACGGCGTGGACCGACGAAGTGGCGCAGGCGATGGGATCAACGGCCGCCTGATCGCAGCACGGGAACCCAAACAATAACCAAAAGGATCGAATCGTGACCGAACAACTCAGACAGGACTTCACCCGTTGGTGTGTTGAGGATCTCTTCACTCCGGAAATGATCCAGGGGGCGGCGCTGCTGCAGGAGGCGCTCGATTTTCATCTGCTCGGCCTTTACCGCTCATTGAACCTGACGACGGAATTGGCGGTGCCGACGACGCCGGCAGCTCTGACCGAGTCATTGGGCTATGTCGATTCTGCGTTCATCACACTGGAGGCGATGCTGGATCGGTTGAGCGCACGCTTTGACTTCGTCATCCGCACCGAGTCGGACGGGACGCCAAGCTTCCAGCACACGGGTGCGGTAGCGACACCACCGCGCGATATCGCCGGCATCGAAAAGGATATGGCGGCGCTCGGCGATGAATACGTGTCACCCCTCGAGTTTCTGCAATTCGGTGCTGATCATTGGGTACGTTCGCTGAAGGACGAGCCCGATTTTCTCGACGCGATTCTGTCGGGTCGTGAGTCCGAGTTTCAGGAGCTCTGGTTCCGCGCGACTAACACCGACCCATTGCAGAACGTGCACGGTATCATGGGGGCGAAGGCCATCGATATGCTGTTGCCGAAAGGTCGCATTCTCGAAATCGGCGGCGGCACCGGCAACGGCATTCGCAATCTGTTCAAACATCTTGCTGCCAAGAACGAACTCGATCGTGTCGAGCACTATCACTTCACCGACATCAGCGCGAAGTTCATTATGGGTACGCGCCATGAAATCCGCGCCGACTACCCGGACGTGAGCACCGACTGGCGGTTCGCAGACCTCAACAATCCACTGTCGGAACAAAAGGTGCCGCAGGGTGACTTCGATTTGATCTACGCGGTCAATGCTGCGCACGTAGCAAAAGATATTGTCGCGTTTCTGAAGTCGTGCAAAGAGACTCTGAAGCCCGGCGGCCGTGTGCTGTTTGCGGAGCGGATTCGACTGACGCCGCGCGATATGGCGCCGCGCGAGCTGTCACTGAACCTCTCGGTGTATCACCGTACCGCTGCGATCCGCAATCAGGACTACCGGCCGGTGCATTGCTATCTCGCACCCGAGAACTGGTTGCGGGTGTTCGAATTGGCGGGCTTCTCGCAAGGCGAAATCTGGCCGGATATCGAATCGATTTCGGGAAGCTTCCCCGATCAGTACGCAGCCATCGTGACAGCGGTAGCGTGACTATGAAATTGCAGCGCTACAACACAGACGTTTTGGTGATCGGCGGTGGCGGTGCGGCAACCGCGTCGACGATCGCGGCACACGATGCCGGAGCACGGACCATGCTCGCTGTCAAAGGGCGATTTGGTATCCCTGGTGTGCGCGGCGCCGGTGCCACTTCGAACCCCATCGGCGATTTCTGGACGATCCGAACCGTCGGACCGAAAGGTGGTTTTTTCAATCCGCCGGAACTCGTGCACGCCGATATGCTGCAGTCGGGTTTGGGCATGGCTGATCCGGCGCTGTGCCAGATTTTTGTGGACGAAGTGTCTGACGCGGTGAAGCGATTGCAGTCGATGGGCATGCGCTTTCAAAGCAAGATGCTTGCGACGATGGAAGGGCACAAGAGTGATCTGAAGACCAACCGGATCGTGGCGGTGCAAAAAGCAGTGATCGAAGGCACGAACACGCAAGTGCTCGAACACGCCAACTTCACAGATTTGGTGGTCGACAACGGGCGCTGCATCGGCGCGGTGGGTGTGACAGACGATGGTGACCCGTTTGTCGTCGAAGCGGGTGCGGTCGTGATCGCGACCGGCGGCGTTGGTCAGTTGTTCACCTACAGCTTCAACCCGCAGGGCAACACCGGCGACGGTTACGCGATGGCGGCGCGTGCAGGCGCCGATCTGTTCAACATGGAGTACATGCAGCAGGGGTTGGCGACCACCTGGCCGCAACAGGCGATCGTCATGCTCTACGAAATGGAAGAGCCTTATCGCCTGATCAACAAGCACGGTAAATCGTTCCTGCGGGACTACTATCCAGATGCGGATTCGATGATCGAAGGTTGCAACCTCAAGGCGGCGCACTGGCCTGTGAGCTGCCGGGATGCGTCTTTGCATATCGATCGCGCGATCAAGAACGAGGTGTTGGCAGGGCGGGGCACCGAGAACAACGCTGTGTTCCTCGATCTGTCACACGCAACGCGGGGCTTTAAGCACGAGCTGTTTGAGAACTTCATGATCGACAACGGCATCGATATCAAGAACGATCTCGTTCAGGTGCAGATCCATCACCATTCGAGTAACGGTGGCATTCGCATCGATGAGCGCGCCGAGTCGACGGTATCGGGTTTGTACGCGGTCGGTGAGGCCGGTGGTTGGCAAGGCGCCGATCGTCTGGGCGGCACGATGCTCGGGGGGTCACAAGTGTTCGGTTGGCGTGCCGGGCGGTTCGCTGGCGAGCAGTGCGGCTCAAGACCGCAGGTCAGTATTTCCGACGACGACGCGCTTGCCCATTTTGATGCGCTGCGTACGTTCCAAAAAGCGAAGGGTCAGGTTGATATCGACACGATGCGTCGTGAGTTGCAGTACACGATGTGGAAGCTGCTCACGGTCGAGAAAGATGCAACGACGCTTGCCGAGGCACGCGACTACATCGCGGCAGATCGCCAACGTTTGAACGAGCAGCTCGCGATTCGCGAACCGCTCGATTACGCGCTTGCCTATGAGCAACGCAATCTGCATGACGTTGCCGAGGTGATTATCGGAGCGGCGGACATGCGCAAGGAAAGCCGTGGTGCGCACTATCGCAGCGACTATCCCGAGCGCGACGATGCGAACTGGCTGACCAATCTGTTTGCCACCCACAACAACGGTGAGCTTGAAGTGCGTCGTGAATGGATCAACGAGGCGAACGGCTGGGAAGATGACCCCGACGACATCAGGATCAGCCCATGGGGATGAGTGATGGCGCGGTGCTGGTCGTCGGGGGCACCGGAGACATTGGGGCTTCGATCTGTGAACGATTGGCTGATGCGGGCCACCGTGTGGTGATCTCCGGGCGTACGATCGAGCAGGCAGAGCAGGCGTGTGAAGCGCTCGCCAACGCCGAGCGCACGCTCCATCCAGTAAAACTGCTGATCGATGATGGCGATGAATGCCGCGACGTGGTGAAGCAGGTTGCCACCGACCAACGTGGCTTGAGCGCGGTGGTCAACTGCGCAGGCGTGAGTTACATCGCACCTGTGCTGCTCGGTAAAGATGCGGATTGGGAGCGGGTAGTGCGCGTCAACACGCTCGGTGCGTTCAATATCTCCCGCGCTGCGTTGCGCCCGATGATTCGTGCACGCTTCGGGCGCATCATCCACGTCGGTTCGATTTCTGCCGAGGTCGGCGCACCTTTCAACGCGATCTACGCGGCTTCCAAAGCGGGGGTCGCCGGCATGGTGCGCTCGCTGGCCTTGGAAGTGGCGGCACTCGGCATCACCGTGAATGCCGTGCAACCGGGCTACGTGAAGACCAAGTTGTTTGCGCAGACCCAAGGTGCGCGCGCCAGGATCAAAGGCGTGAGCATTGAAAAACACGAGCAGGACCTGGTCGACGACACACCAACAGGCCGCCTTGTGACGCCCGAGGACGTTGCCTCATTGGTGAATTATCTGGCGACGGACGAGAGTCGTTCGATTACCGGGCAGACCCTGAACGTCGACGGCGGTCGCACCGCGAACTGATCAGCGAATCCAATCGTTGAGATCAAACTCGGTCTCGACACTCTCCGGCAAGAGATTACGCACCGCATGGATGCGCGAGCGTGCGTCGATAGCAATCTTGGACGTGCGCCCGTCGGTTTCTGACGGATCCACGCCGTTACCGTTCTGGTCGGTATAGATCGTCACATCGCGCCCCGGTTGTGTGAAGCAAGCAAGCGCCATCTGCACACTCGCTTGCTTGCGCAGATCGACATCCGCGTCGAACGCGATCGCCTGTTTGAGATACGCCTCTTTAGTGAGCAACTGCTCCATGAACGCTTGAGCGTCGAAGTCCTCAGCGTGTTCCTCCACTGACAGGAAGATGGTCATCGGCGCAGGCAACCAGAAATCGCGGATCGCAGGTTCGTCCTGCATATAGTCGCGATTTAAACGGGCACGCAGACTCACACTCGACATCGTGGCGTGTTCGGTCTGGCCCGCGACGATGTCCTGGTAGATCGGTTGCTCGCGATGCGTCAGCTTGGTAAATCGCACTACCGGTCGTGCCGCCTTGTCAGCAACGTAGCCCAAGAACTCACCGAACGGGCCTTCCTGCAGGGTCTCAGCAGGTTCGATAACACCCTCAAAAATCATCTCGGCCAGTGCAGGCACTTGAAGCTCGGGGTGCGATAAGCAACGCGTGAGCGCGAGTGGTGCGTCGAGTAATCCACTGACGACCTCGTAGTCCTCGTGTTCCAACGCACCGGCGATCAACGCGCCGTAGCACCACAACGGGTGGTTGCCAACGACCGCTGCTAACGGTGTGGGTTCGCCACGGGCACTGTACTTGTGCCAGATCTGATCGAGGTGTCCGCCGGGTGTCATGTAGATCGCGCAGGTGTGATCGTCGGCGATCATTAGTCGGTGGAAGCTGAGGTTGTGTGCGCCAGTGTCGGGATCACGACCGACGACAAGCGCGGATGTCAGATAGGGCGCGTCCTGTGTGTCGGTGTAGTAGAGCGCTGGCAATTCGTGAAGGCTGAAGGCATCGGCGTCACGAACGACTTGTTGCGCAGGTGTGTCTTTGCGACCGAGGACCACGGGTTTAATACCCGCCGACATCGCACCGACGAGACGCTCGTTCAGATCATTCGCAGTCATACCGGCACTGCGCGCGACCCGATCCAACGATGCGCAAATATTGGTGACCGTCGGCAGGCCGCTGCCTTCAATGTCGTTGAAGCGAATCACCGGGCTGCGCAACTTGCGCGCAAGACCCGTGACCACCGCGGTCGTCATAAATTTGGGCGAGATTGGTTTGTCGATTTGTAGCCACGCGGACTTGCCCTTGGACTCAGCGAATTCGAGGAACTCGCGAAGATCACGGGTGGAATGATCGGTCATGCGTTTTCGGCTCCGAGGCTGGCGAGCGCAACGCGGTCCGGCTTGCCGTTGGCTTTGCGCGGAAAGTCCCGGCACAGGTGGAACTCTCGCGGTGCACGCGGCAGGGGAATGGTGCGCAGGCAATGGGTGCGCAGTTCAGCGCCGAGCGCATCGTCGAGACTCGCTTGCGCCTCGACGCGAACGTGGGCGACGACGCGTTGGCCTAACATGTCATCGGCGACACCGATGACCACAGACTCCATCACGGCAGGGTGCGCATCCAGAACACGTTCGATCTCCTCGGGCACAATGCGCTCGCCCGCCGACTTGATCATCGCTGAGCGGCGGCCGACGAGGAACAGATCCCCTTCGTCATCGAAATAACCGATGTCGCCCGTGCGCAGTCGTCCCTGATCGTCGATTGCTTCTGCGGTGGTTTCCGGATCGTTCCAATAACCGAGCATGATGTTGTCGCCAGAGACAACGACTTCGCCTTTCTGACCTTGCGGCACTGGGGTGTTGTCGTTGCCGATGATCTCGACGTTTACGTTCGGGATGGGGCTGCCGACCGAATCCGGTTTGCGCCGAATACGGTCGGGCTTGAGTGCGGTGGCACGCGGTGCGCACTCGGTCTGCCCATAGGCGATATGAAATTCGAGTTCCGGGAAGCGATCCGAAATGGTGAGGATCGCATCGGCCGGAAGTTTGCCCCCCGTCACCGTGACCCAGCGAAGATCCGGCAGCTCCCGATCAAGCAGGCTGCCGCGCGTCATCAGCGCATTGAAGTGAAACGGGACGCCGGAGAAACCGGTGCAGCGCAAGTTGACGAGTGCATCGACGACCTGTGCCGGAAACAGGAAGCTATCGTGGAAGTGCAGCGTTGCGCCGGCAAGCAGGTGCACGGTCAGCTGCATGATGCCGTGGACGTAATGCAACGGCACCACCATGAGGTAAATGTCGTCGGGCGTGATCGGCATGTGTTCGATCACCGAACGATCGACGGTGTAGAGGTTCTTGTGCGAAAGACACACGCCTTTTGGCCGACCGCTACTACCCGAGGTGTAAACGATGACCGCAGGCGCGTTTTCGTCACCGGTAATCGGCTCGGGCGGCAGCACGGCCATACCGGCCAACACTTCGAGCTCCATCACGCGTTCGTACATCTCATCGTTGTTGGCGAACAGCCGCTGCTGCTTCTCGCCCTGAACCACGATCAGTTTCGGATCGGCGCTCGCACACACCGCAGGCAGGTCTTTGCCTTTGGCATCATCGTTCATCCACACGACGATGGCCCCGGCGGTCATGACCCCCCAGAACAATGCAATCGCCTCCGCGTTGTGACGTGAGACGATGCCGACACGGTCTCCCTCAACGATGCCCGATGCCTGCAGTGCAGCGGCGTAGTGCGTCGCGCGCGCATGCAGCTCGCCATAGGTGAGCGAACCACCACCCACGACGGACACCGCGAGGTGCTCGTCGCGTTCGGTAGCAATCCGGGCAAACGCCTGTTCCAGGCGCATGGTGTTCTAGCGGTCGAGGTAGGCGACGATGCTGTTGACCGTGCCGAAATTCTCCGGCGTCAGGTCATCAGGATCGATCGAGATATCGAAAGTCTCTTCCAGCCACACGATGACATCCATCATGGCGACGCTGTCAACGATTTCGTCCTGCAGCAGGTTGGCGTCCGGATCGAGACCGTCTGCCGCAGCAGGGTTCAGAGTCGCGATGAACGCCTGGATTTTTTCTTGTTTGGACTCAGCCATGGATAGTGCTCCTGATTCAATTATCCGAAATTCCTGGTCCCCACCGTGAATAGCTCGCGCTTGTCCTGCTGCCAGTGGAAGTGACTCAACGCAGCATCCTCGCATGCAACGATCACCTCGTCTGCCAACAACGTCTTGTTTTGGTCGATGCCCTCGACGTAATCCAGCGCATCGCAATGATGCAATAATTTTTTGCTGTAGCGAAGCAATACTGCACTCTCGCCCACCATCGTCCCACACACGAGCCCAAGCCCGTGCTTGCGGGCAGCATCGACCACATCGCGCACGCCGGTAATGCCGCCGCACTTGCCCACGCGCGCGTTGATGATCTGGTAGGTTGATTGTTCCGCGCAGCGCTCG
The DNA here is from genome assembly GCA_039821645.1 of Pseudomonadota bacterium. Classification (GTDB taxonomy): domain Bacteria; phylum Pseudomonadota; class Gammaproteobacteria; order Steroidobacterales; family Woeseiaceae; genus CALBPI01. The sequence goes on along the minus strand of JBCBNU010000008.1, from coordinate 11,149 downwards.
ACATCTGCCGCTGTGCAGGCGGACTCATCCGCGACTAATGCGACACCCGTCTCAGCATGAAGTGTGCGCAAGCGCTCATCCACGTCCGTCGCCTTGGCATCAAACGGTTCTTCTAAAGACTGAAGGTCGAGGTCTGCTGCCCGAGTCAGCAATTCGGTCGCGCCATCGAGCGTCATCTGCCCGTTGCCATCGAGGCGGATGGCGATTGCCGCCCCAAGGTGTTTGCGCAATGTTTGGCAACGTTCAAGGTCATCTGGCCCGCTGACTTTCAGTTTGGCCACTGTGCAACCCGAGAGTCGCGCGAAGCGCGCCTGTTTGATCAGTGCCTTGTCGTCCTGATCGTCGCCAATGGTGATGCACTTGCCGATGGGTCGCGTGCGAGCGGGACCGAGTGCATTAGACCAGTCGAGCAGACCGTTCAAATCCAAGAGGTCATGTAGCGCGAGATCAAAGCCGCCCACGCAGGCGGGTTGTGACGTGCGATCGGCGCGCGTTGCAAGCCAGTGCTCGACGCTCGCACGATCGGTCAGTGTGACGTTGAGCAGTTGCTCTGCGAGTGCCGGTGCCGTGCGCTCGAACACCGCGTCGTTGTCCTCGCCGGTGACATACGGGCGTGCCTGAATCTCGCCGAAACCGGTGTGACCCGAATCATCGGTGATCGCCACATGAATCACATCGCTTTCCGCACGTTTCGCTGCGGCGTGGCTGAACGCTTGGCGAAACGGGATACGCGCCCGGTTCAGCGTGATGCTACGTATCTGCATGGGCTTCGCGCAAGACGGTCATGCTGGCATCAAGATCATGCTCGCGTCGCAGGACGCCGGGCTTGTACTGGTCGTCGCCGACGTGGCTTGCGCGTAGTTTTCGGTGTAGCGCAGCGATGTCTTCGTCGGTCACGATGACCACACTCGGTTTGCCGAGTCGCAGCGATGCGCACTTATCCGCGTATTCACCGTTGGAGGCACACAGCGCATCGTGAAAAGCGTTGGCGAGCGCACTGAGGTCCTCATCGGTTGTGCCTTCGGTGACATTGCTGCCCGCACTTAACAACGCGTAGTGCGGTCGTTCCCCGGTACGCGGATGCACAATCAAATCCTGACGGTGGAATGCGGATGGACCGGTCATCGTACGAAGGGCATCGAGCACCTGCGCCTCGGTGAGTTTCTCGCCGGTGATGCTCGACGTGCGCCCGAGTCGATATTGGAAACTCAAATGCGGAATGCCGTTGTCGAAACCGACGACCTGCACGCAGTCGGCGGTGCGATAGCGGTAGAGACCACCTCCGGTAGTGACGACCAGTTCATAGCGCGCATCCTGCTCCAGCTCGTGTGCGCCGAGCGTGCGAGGGTGGGTCGCCTCGGTTTCGGACTCAGGGATGAACTCGTAGTAGTGCGTCTGGTAGGCGAGCAGTCCGCCGCAATCGTTGTCGACCATCGGGATAGCCATGATGCATTCGCTCGACTGAGTGATGTAGTCGCGATAAGCAACGCCGCCCGAGTGTTCGCGCAGCAGGTTCAGATACGGGCCGACCAGTGCGGACTGCCAGCAGATCATCAGTTCGAGTGTTGGCCAGATGTCGGGCAGCTGCGTTTTGCCTGTGCTACTGATCGCGGTGATCAGTCGGCTTGCCGCTTCGGAAGATGTGGCCAAACGGCTGGTGAGTTTTTCGGGCAACGATGCGTCATCCAGCGCTGCTACGCCCCAATTGCCGTGCTTGAGTCCTGCAGCAAGTGCATCGCCGTGGGTTGTGAGCACCTCACAAAACTTGAGCAGCGTCGATGGGTTTAGCCCCATCATTGCGTGCAGCTCACCTTGTAGTGCTAACCGGGCCGCCGCGTAGTAGCGCCACTCAGGCGATTCGATCGCCGTGATCTGACGCGGAATCGGCCAGCGGTCGCTTGCCTGGAAACCTTGCATGCGCTGGTTCCAGAAGGTGGTTTCGGAAACCTCCAACACGTTGTTCTGGTTGCGTGCGCTGTGTCCGCTGTCGCCAAAGTTGGCGATGAATTTGCCGGTGCGCAGTCCCGGGTGGTCGGCATAGATCGCGTCCCAGAACAACGAGAATGCACCCGCTTTTTCGCGAACGAGACTGCTGGTCACCGGTATCCGTTTTGGTGTGCTCGACGAGCCGCTGGTCAGGAACCACGCACTGATGCGATCGGTGGTGTAGTTCGACGCGTCCGGCCAATAGCTGCCATCCTCGAAGCCTGCGACGGCGTCGTAGCGCATAAACGGCACATCCGCATACGCACCGCCGGCGACGACGTCGCTGAAGCTATGTCGGCGTCCGAACACGGTTTGGGCGTTTCGTGCCAGCAGCTTTTCGAGGTATTCCGCCTGCGTCTCCGCAAGTGATGTCCCGCCCGCAATGAAGCCGGAGCGATCAGCCATTAGGGTTGCCTGTCGATGAGAAAGGCCTGAAAGCTAACAAAAAAATGCTTCAGACACATGTTTCGCAATGTGATCTTTCGCACGCTATGTCAAGTCGCTGCTCGATAGACTGTGTTGAGGTTAATTTGGCTGCAATGACGCATGTCCCTGACCCATCGCCTGAGACACTGGCGCACCGCAATGACGTGGTTCGCGCTGCTTGCTCCGGGTGCGGCTTTTGCTGCACCCGGCGATGTGCTGTTCACGGATAATTTCGAGCGCGCCAATATTGCGCCGTGGACCACGAACAACGGATTTCGCTCGGGCATCCTGACCGGCGTTGATGTGTCGAACTCTGGCACGCGCGGTTTGTTTACGCGCCACGATCCTGTCATCACGACTGGCCCAACGTTCTCGGCGGCAGTACCCGCGGCGGAAGTGAGCCTTTGGGTGCGGCGCGGCAGCGATGCGTTTAGCGAGTACCCGGACGGCGGCGAAGATCTCGTGATCGAGTATCGCCGCGCGAATGGCACCTGGGGCAGTCTCATCACCTATCCCGGTGGCGGCCCGGAAGGACAGATTTTTCAGGATACGATCTTCTTGCCACCCGATGCATTGCACGCGAACACCGCGTTGCGGGTGCGCCAGACCGGTGGCTCCGGCAACGATTTTGACTACTGGCATGTGGATGACATTCGCGTCGTTGAGCGTGTTGCAGCGCCCGCGCTTGTTGTCGGAACTTGCGATGAGTTCGATACCGGACTCTCGACCAACTGGACGGTGACATCGGCCGGCGGCAACGCGGGCACCAGTAGCGCAACCTTCCAGTCGCCCAGCGCGAGTCTGTTTACGAACGGTGGGCAGGTCACCGTCACCTCGAATGCCATCGATACGACGGACCCGGCGTTCGATGCGGTGTCGCTGTGGGTACGCCGCGGCGCCGATGCATTTAGCGAGAATCCCGATGGCATCGAAGACTTCACGATCGAGTACCTCGATTCAGGCAACACCTGGGTACTGCTCGAGACGTTTGGTGGCAGCGGGACGCCCGGCGAGATTTTTAATCGCAACTACGCGATGCCGGTCGGCGCGCGGCATGCGGCGTTCCGGATTCGATTCCGCCAAGAGGGCGGTTCGGGCCTCGCGTTCGATTTCTGGCACGTTGATGACGTTTGTCTTGATGTGCGCGACCTGCCGCAGCTGCAGGTGACCAAGGTGTCGTCGACGATTTCCGACCCGGTGAACGGCACGACCAACCCCTACGCTATCCCCGGTGCGATCAAAGCGTATGACCTCAGTGTTTCCAATACTGGCTCGGGTGCGGTGGATACCGACACGCTGGTGTTGACCGACGTGATCCCGGACGACCTTTCTCTTTTTGTGGATACCGGTTCAGGCGATCCGGTGGTGTTTACCGATGGCGGGGTGGCGAGCGGCGTATCGCTCACTTTTGCGACGGGGGTGCGCTTCAGCAACCAGCCCGGGGGTGGCGCGCCGTTCGATTACGTGCCGACGCCGGATGCTGATGGGTTTGATGCGGCGGTCACTGGTGTGCAGATTGCGCTGACCGGCGCTATGAACGGCGACAGCGGCGGAGGGGCACCATCTTTCGTGATCCGGTTGCTGGCGCGCGTCGACTAACGCAAAACGCGACTGCCTACTCGTCGGTCGATTCTGTCTCGTCCTCGTCCGTCTCGCTCGACGCCGCTTTGTCCAGCTCCTCGTCGGGCAGGAGCTCCAGGCCGCTGTACTCGATGTAGCCCGTAAGGTAGGCGACGCGAGAATCAATGCGGTCGTTCAGCATTTTGCAGTAGCGCGATCCGTCCATGCTGCCGAAACGACGTGGGTCGATCACACGCAGCGAGCGCGTTGAGCATTTATCGCGGCCGCGTATCCGGCTGCCGGTGGTTTCCGCGAGCCGATCGATATCCAGACGAATCAACCGCTCGACCAGTTCGCGGTCTCCATATTCGACACGCAGCTCCGCAGCGATTTCCTGCGCTCGGACCCTTTGGGTCGGCGTGAGGTCGGCCATAATCGACTCGAAGTTGTTCACCAGCGGGTCATGGCCGCGCTCGGCGGCAAGCAGGTACCAGGCCGCGCCGCGGATCGGGTCGGCTTGCGTGCCGAGGCCGCGCGCCGTCATGTAGCCGACCATGTACTGGGCGTACTTATCGCCAATCGGGGCGAGTTCGGTGCTGTAGTACCAAAACGCGTCTTTATAGTTGCCCGCCTCAAACGCTGCTTCCGCTTTCTTGGCTGTTTTCAGACGTCTTTCGCTCATGGGCTCGCCGGGGAAACCGAGCTGGCCGCTGCCAGATTGGGCGAACGCCATCTGCGACAACGATAAAGAGAACACGACGGCGAACAGAATCACGGGTACGCGAAACACGACAGCAACTCCCTGTTTACTGATTAATAACGTAGCAAACCGAAAATGGTCAGTAAAGATGCATATTTGGTGAAAATGACCAAATATGCACTGTCTAGAGCGTGTCAGGCCGCGTTTTCCTTGGCTTTGTGCAACACATGTACCGTCGCACCTTCCACCGCCGACGCTTCGTCCTCGGCTTCTGCCTCGATCGCTGATGTATCCAGCGCTTTCATCTCAACGGTATCGTCTTCCGCAGCTTCCTCTTTCGCTTCAGGAGCCTCGACCTCAGCAACTGCTTCCTCGGCAGCCTCGTCTACGATGATCTCTTCAGTCGATTCCGCCTCGGCCTCAACGACGGGCGCCTCCTGCTCGACTTCTGGTGCTTCCGCTTCTGCTGTGATTTCGCCATCGTCAATGGCGCCCTGAACCGTCTCGTCCTCAGCCTCTACTTCAGGTTCGACTGCGGCGCTTTCGATCACTTCGCCGGCATCTGTGGCGGCGGTTTCTGCTGCCGCGGCGGCGGGTGCGATCAACGCAAACTTGCGTTGCGCCTCTTCGCCCTCGGGACCGAGCAGGTTCTCGGCGCCGTCGGCCATGTGGTTATACAACGCGCGGTATTGTTCGCCGATCGCCTGGAAGTGGCGAGCGGTTTCAGTGAAATGCTGGCTGACGTCAGTCTTATACGTATCGAACTCGGTGCGGAGGTTCTCCGCTTTTTCGGCGTTGATATCGCTATCGGTCTTGATGAACCAGTAAGCGATGCCCAATCCGGCCAGAAAACAAGCAAATCCAATTACCGCGATTACGAGTGCTGACATATGACGGTCCTCCGTGTACAGCTCATTCAGATCATGTCCCCCCAGCACAGAGTAACGATACTCTATGTCCTAAATATGTCTAGCGGCGGATCGCCCTGAGGCTTCAACAGGAAAGACCGTATAATCGCGATGAAGTTCGCGGGATTCGCGAGGCGGGGTGGGAATCGATATGAGCCGAGTCGAACGCGGCCTGTTTGAATTGTATGCAGAGAATCCGGAGCGGGGTGATCTCGCCGTGTTCGGGCGTCGATCGGCGCTCTCGCGGCGCGGTTTTTTGAAAAATGCGGGGCTTACGGCGATGGCTGCGGCGGTCGGCGGCTGGATTCCGTTTCACCGGCACATGCCTGCAGGTCTGATCCCGGCCGCTTTTGCAGAGACGGGCGAGCCTTTCGAAATTGCGGGTAAGTCTGGACTCGTCTTGTTGAACGATCGTCCGCTGAATGCCGAAACGCCACCGCATTTACTGACCGATCTAGTCACACCTCGCGAACGGCATTTCATTCGCAACAACGGCATTCCGCCGACCGATGTGGACGTCGGTGCCTGGCGGCTGCGAATCACGGGCGCTGTCGAGCGTGAGCTCGTGTTGTCGATCGCCGATCTCAAGCGTGAGTTCGAGGTGGTGGAGGCCGCACTTCAGCTCGAGTGCGGCGGCAACGGGCGGGCGAGCTTCAACCCGCCGGCGAGCGGCAATCAGTGGACACTCGGTGCGATTGGCAATTCACGTTGGACCGGCGTGCGGCTTGTTGATGTGCTCGAGCGCGCGGGTGTGAAACCAGAAGCTGTGTACACAGGGCACCTTGGCGCTGATGCGCATATCTCCGGTGTGCCGGACAAGCAGTCTTTGTCGCGGGGCGTGCCGATTGAGAAGGCATTGGATCCGAACAACCTCATCGCGTTTGAGCAGAACGGCGAGGCGATCCATCCGCATAACGGCGCGCCGCTGCGGCTGGTCGTGCCCGGGTGGCCAGGCTCGTGTTCGCAGAAGTGGTTGACCCAGATTCATGTGGCGACCGAGAAATGGACGGGTGCGAAGATGGCGCCGCCGTCGTACTCGGTGCCGCGCCAGCCGGTGGTGCCCGGCTCGAAGGTCGAGAAGGCGGACTTCGTGACGATCGGTTCGATGCCGGTGAAGTCGATGATTACAACTCCGAAGAACGGTGTGCGTTATGCGTCTTCCGTGTCCCCGTTGCGGGTCGCAGGGCACGCGTGGGCGGGCGACCGGTCTGTGGCTTGCGTCGAGACTTCGATTGATTTTGGTGCCAGCTGGCAACCCGCAGCTTTAGACGAAGCCCCAAATCCTGGTTCATGGCAAGCATGGCGGACCGAGCTGCGCTTCCCGTCTCAGGGGTATTTTGAGGTGTGGGCACGCGCGACCGATTCAGCGGGCGAGCGTCAGCCGATGGTCGTCGCCTGGAACCCCAAGGGTTATCTCAACAATGCGCTGCACCGGATCGCTGTGCTGGTGGGTGACGCGTGATGTCCACTGTATACCGCTGGCTGTTTGTTGCGTGGGTGCTGGTGTGCAGCGACGTCTTTGCTGATGCGGACCCATTTGGCGAGGACTGGCCCGCAGGCCCCAATCGCGAACTCACTGGTGGTTTTTGTGGTTCCTGCCACTCGCTCGATCTGATCAAACAGCAACGGCAGAGTCGTGAGGGTTGGGACAAGCTCATGACGTGGATGAGCGAGACTCAAAACATGCCCGTCGTGTCGCCCGAGGTGCGCGTGATGTTGCTCGACTATCTCGAGCTCAATTTTGGACTCGACGTCGAGGCGGCTGTCGCCGGAGAGGGATTGCTCGATTCACCCGGTGGCTTGCAGGGCGTGCGTCTGCCACCGCTGCTCGATGAAGAGTAGTCGCTAAGTTGTCGACCGGGCTCACGATCGCGCCCGCGCGGTTGCGCACGACGTGCAGGTAGATCTCGGTTGTGCGGATGTCTTTGTGGCCGAGCAGTGACTGCACGAGTTTGATGTCGTAGCCGGTTTCGATCAGTCGCGTCGCGAACGAGTGTCGAAACGTGTGGCAGCTCGCTTTTCGTTTGAATCCGGAGGCCTTGATCGCCCATTTCACAGCCCGTTGCACGCCTGTCGGGTGTCGGTGATGACGACGTAGCGTGCCGTCGATTGGATCAGCGGAGATTTCGCGAGCAGGGAACAAGAACTGCCACGCAGTCTCGCTCGCGAGCTCCGGGTATTTGCGCGCCAGAGCGTAGGGCAAGTACACCTTACCGTAGCCACAGGTGGTATCGAACGCGTGGAGCTTTTCGACCTTTTCGATTTGTTGGGTGAGTGGTGCAACAACCGATGTCGGCAGCAGTGTGCATCGATCGCTCGAACCCTTACCGTCTCGTACCGTGATCTGCAGCGCTCCGAAGTCGATGTCCTTGATCCTTAAGCGCAACGTTTCGGAGACACGAAGCCCAGCGCCATACATTAGCCGCGCGATGAGTGCAGTCTCGCCGTCGAGTTGTTCGATCACTGCGTTCGCTTCGATATGAGTGAACGCACTGGGCATCGGCCGTTGTTTTTTCGCATAGCGAAACGGCAGCATGCCGAGTTCCTGCTTTAGATGGCGCTGGAACAAAAACACGAGTGCGTTAAGAGCAGTGCGTTGGGTCGCAGGCGCAACCCGAGCCCGCTCGGCAAGATCGGTCAGAAATTCCGTCACCTGTTCGGCGCCCATATCGGTGGGGTGGCGGAAACCATGATGACGGATAAACCGTTTCGACCAATGCACATAAGTCTTCTCCGTCTCATAACTGAGTCCTTCGTTCCGAATGCTGCGTCGCAATTGATCGATGAAGCGCTCAGGCTCCTTGTCAATCGGCGGGCGGATGTCGTCCATGACTGCTCCCGGGGTTTCTTTCCCTCGGAGTTTCACCGCATCCACCCCTGAACGCTTCACGCCTTTCTGGCCAGATCGTGAGAAACGGGTGGTTTGTCAGTAACCTCGCGAGGTCCTGCTTCCTGTCGCTATGGAATACAAGGACTGCAGTTCAAAAGACGCAGCTGTAATTACACGTTGCGGGCAATCACAGACTCAGTGTAGTTTTTGGGGTGTTCACAGACACTAACTTGATCCACGGAGGGGCCCAAACAGTGATCAACACCGCACGCACGTTACTCAGCATCTTCCATAGAATCAGCTGTTAGGTCGCGAGATGGAACTGAACGTGAACTTGGCAATTTTTATTCTCGCTCTGGCTGCTTCCCTTATCGCGGGTTATGCCATCCGAATCATGTCCAGAGATAGTGCCGGGCTCGTCCTCACACAGCACGAGTCGATGTGGCGTCAAATAGTAGGAGCGTTGGCCTTTCCGGCGATGCTTGCCTTAATCGTTTGGGGATTCCTGGAGCTCCCATGGTGGTTTGTTGTCGTAGCATTCATCGGGCTTAGCATTGTCGCCGTTCCTGCGGTGTTCGGTCGAGATCCGATGCAGCGATTGCCGCTCATTTACAATAAAGCTCCGGTCTTCAACGTAGTAACAATTGTCGCAGCTGGCTTTCTTTGGTGGCAGCGTGTCGCAACCTAACCAGACGCTGCAGCAGTCACTTGACCCTGTCACGAGCTTGGCTGTCGCCAAGCCCGCGCCAGCCTCAAGTGCAGCTGAGCTAACGCGTTAGATCGCGTTTTGAGAAGGAGTTTGATGTGAGAGGTACTATTACGATAGTCGCCATGTGGTTTCTTTCGCTATCGGTGTTGGCCGGTGAAACCATGCCAAACACGCCTATTGGTAGAGACGTTAGTGAAGGTCTGATGATTTCGTCTGCGGCTCGAGCAGCTATTTCGGATATTTTTCTAAGCTCAGGCCGCTTTCCGAAGAACCGTGTGGAAGCTGGTATGAGTGAAACGCCAAGCGATACCTCCTACGGTGTCGTATCGTCGTTAGAAATATTTTCTGGCGTTGTAGTTGTTACATTCAACGAAGCCGCGGAATCGGAGTTGTCTGGAAAGTCTCTGGCGTGGACTCCAGTCGTAGACGAGGAGATTGGATTGAGTTGGGCATGTACAGCCCGACTTCCCGAGGAAGCACAGCACCTGACCGCACCGAGTGCGGATGTCTTACCATTCTTTTGTAGTTCTTGAATTGAGAACGCGAACTAACAAGCTGCTGCAGCTGTCGCTGATGGACAGCGCCGACGTTTCGCTGTCGCGAAACCCCGTCGCCGTCAATGGCGCAGCTGAGCCTGGGCGTTAGGTGTGCCCGTGCTATCTCGCCTCCTGATCCTATTTTGCGTCAGCGCCGCCGCAGCGGGGGAGCCTTCGGAGTCAGAACAGCCTCCAATCACATCGCCAGAGGAGATGTTTCGGGCCATCAGCAAGTCCCATGTCGATGCGAACATGCCGCCGGAGGACAAGCTCCACTCTATTCTCGACAGAGACCTCAAGCTGTATGCGGCAGACCAATTCCCAGAGTCGGCAGATGAGGATCCTCAGTACTACATCCTTGGAATGGGCCAGGTGGGAATCGGGTGGCCCAGACTGTACATGCTGGTTCAGTTCGGCGGGATTCATAGTCCGGAGCGCGCGGGCCTTCTATCCGCCATAGCAAAGGACCAAGAGCGTTTTGAAGTGGAACACTTCGTCACCTACGCTGATGTCAAAGCCGATCCAGATGCTGCACGGAAAGTATTTCCCTCCGTCGTGTTTCAATGGTTGCAGGAGGCCGGCAAGCGTGAGTAAGGGAGGCACACCTAACCAGTCGCTGCAGCAGACACGAGGCAACCGTCACGTCTCTTGCATTCGCAAGAGCCGCACCGGCTGCGTTCGCGCTGCTGAGCCCCGGCGTTATATATCGTGAGATACGTCGCGGTTGTCATCAGTCTCTTGATGACGAGCTGCGTGCACAACGAATCAAGGCAGACCCAAGAGGACCTTTCTCTTGCAATGGAAGCCTGGATAAACGCTGGAATCACCGAATACAGCTATCAGATTTCGTATTTTCGCCACGGATGCGAAATTGTTAAGGCTAATGTCACTGTTGAGTTGACTACCGTCTCTCACCGATTGCGAAAGAATACAGACAAGCTCTGCGCTCAAAAGTGGACGGGCGATACTGATACTCTATTGAATCGAAAAATATCTGACTTGCACGCAGAAATTGTATCTTTGAGGTTTGATGACATTCTTGATTACGAGCGAGCAGTAGAAGTATTTTTCGATTCTGAACTTGGCTATCCTCATCAGCTACGATTGCTGTCAAATGTCGATGAAGAGCTATTCGCAGTTCCTAAGGATAGTAAGGTACCGTTGGACTACGAATACAGGATCACAAGTTTCGAGGTGCGTCGTTGAGGATATATAACAAATCGCTGCAGCTGACACTTGACCCTGCGCTTGCGCCGCTGCCGCAGCTCTGCACGCCGCGTCCAAGTGCAGCTGAACATCGGCGTTATATACCATGACCAAGTCATACGATTTAGCTACTGTGGCCACCTCGGTCTTTCTTTGTATCTCGTTTTATACGTGTGCAGTATTCGTTTGGGGCTACATTGCGGCGTCGAACAGCCCTTTCTTTTTCTGGTTTTCGACGAACGTATCACCAGTTAGTCCAGTGATTGGAATGGTTGGTAGCCGCATCAC
>JBCBNU010000007.1:0-73210 GCA_039821645.1 Pseudomonadota bacterium | reverse complement strand
TGTTGCCGGATTGCTGGCGGGTGAGGGCGATGCGTCGGAACCGGAGTTTCGCCTGAGCAGTATGCTCGAGAGTCTTGGAAGCTCGGCGGGACAGTGGGGCTCGACGATCCTCACGCAAATCTCACGTTCTGGCGGTGCACTACTGACTGCTGTGATCAACGTGTTCCTGGTGCCGATCCTGACCTTCTACCTGTTGCGTGACTGGGACACCATTCTCGCGCGCCTTGGCGCACTGATACCGGCGGGACAGCGCGAGGCCGCGTTCACGCTCGCACGTGAAACAGACGAGACGTTAGCCGCGTTCCTGCGCGGTCAACTGCTGGTCATGATCGGCCTTGCGATCATGTACACCGTGGGGCTGTCGCTGATCGGGTTGAAGTTTGCACTGGCGATCGGTGTTGTCGCGGGCCTTGTGAGTTTTGTGCCGTACCTCGGATTTATTTTTGGTATTGCTCTGGCTGGACTCACCGCCGTGAATTCGGATGGAGGACTGATCACGCTCGCTTTGGTGGTGGTTGTGTTCTGGGTCTCACAAATGGTCGAAGGCAGCATACTGACACCCAAGCTCGTTGGTGACCGGATCGGGTTGCATCCGGTGCTGGTCATCTTCGCCGTGATGGCTTTCGGTCAACTGTTCGGGTTCTTCGGCATTTTGCTCGCACTACCGGCTGCCGCAGTGATCGCGGTGTTTGTTCGTTATGCCTACCTCAATTACCTGAGCGCCCATCCAGAAGCACAGGATTTTCTCGACGAGTATGAGACCGGAGATTCGGTTGACGATTGAGCGCGGCAGACAACTGCCGCTGCCAGTGCAACTCGATGTGGAGGCGCGTTTCGACACATTTTTTGCGGGCAGGAACGCTTCAGTGGTGGCCACTGTCAAAGCGCCTCCGGCGCCAGGCGTCTGGCTCAGCGGTCGCGCGGGGAGCGGGCGTTCGCATCTTCTACAGGCGCTGGTTGCTGAGCGCGATCCGGGTAGTGCGATGTATCTGCCCCTTGAGTGCGCTTTTCCCGCATCTGTTCTCGATGACCTACCGCCCGATATGGTTGTGTGCCTCGACAACATCGAACAGGTGCTTGAGAATGCGGCCTGGGAGCGCGCGCTTATGGTGCTTTATGAGCGACTGTTGATCGGTTCCGGACGGCTGGTGATCGCTGCCTCCGATGCGGTTCGCCAAACTGACATCGCTTTGCCGGATTTGCGTAGCCGATTTCAGGCCTTGGTCGGGCTGCGCCTCGAGTTCCTTGATGACCAAGCACAAGGCGAAGCGCTCAGATTAAGGGCGCGCTTTCGGGGACTGGAACTGCCGGAGGAGACGCTGCGTTACCTCATGTCACGATTGCCCCGAGACCCAACGTCGCTCTACGCCTGGCTTGCGAGGCTCGACGACGCGTCACTATCTGAGCAACGTAAGCTGACTGTTCCGTTTGTCAGCGAGGTTATGCGTCGGGAGACGCAATCCTAGTCAGTCCGACGGCGCGTCCGTCTCCACTTCGACCTGGTCCGATTCGTCAGGTATCGGTTCGGACGGTACGGTCCTTATCGCTGGAATCACCAAAAAAAAGGCACCGAGTGCGGCAATCGCCAGTGCGGCAGCTGGCGCGAGACTCGAGGGATTGGCGATCGCATCCATGAGTCCGACGGTGGCGTACCCGATGGTCGCCAAAAGCGTTAGCAGCCACACATTACGAGAGGGTTTCAAGAGTCCGGGAATTACGAGTGCAAACGGCAGGAGCAGGATCGGCCAGGAACTCCAGTGCACCGAACCGCCCGCGTCCCAGAGCCAATAAATCGTGACTGCCGCGAGCGTGAGCCACGCCGTGAGGCCTGTGCGTCGACGTCCAGAGATCGTTTTCATCACGCGAGACGGACTGCAGCATGCGCAACGCGTGCGCCCAGGGCTTCGGCCAGCGATGCTTCCTCGTCGGTGAGCACGCCGGCATTGCGTGTGCCTGCGACATGCGAGGCGCCATACGGCGTCCCTCCCGACTGCGTCGCCGCAAGCGCGGGTTCGGTGTAAGGCAAACCACAGATCAACATGCCATGGTGCAGCAGCGGCACCGCCATGGTCAGCAAAGTGCTTTCCTGGCCGCCGTGCATGGAAGTCGACGACGTGAAGACCCCGGCTGGCTTTCCTGCCAATGCGCCGGACAGCCATGCACCGCTGGTGCCGTCGAGAAAATACTTCATAGCTGACGCCATGTTGCCAAAGCGGGTGGGGCTGCCGAGCAGCATCCCACTGCAAGACGCGAGCTCTTCGTGCGTCACATAAGGGGGGCCGGACTCCGGCACAGGTGGCAGCTCTGCCTCGGTCTTTGCGGTGACTGGCGGTACTGTGCGCAACCAAGGTTCAGCGTTTGAGATAGTGTCAACGCCGCGCGCGATGGCTCGTGCCAACGCCTCGGTGGAGCCGTTGACGGAATAATAGAGGATTAGGATGCCGTGCATGATTTTGGAATTATGCCACGCCGGACCTTTCGAAGCAGCGGTGGACAGCGGCTTGACGCTCTGCGCGGCAGTAAGATAATTTTCAGGTAATGTTTTCCGTGAAAACAACAATTTGTGTACTGATCGTGGCGTTTGGCTTGGCAGCCTGCGCGGCGACGCCTCCGATTCAGGAGATGAGCGATGCACGTCAGGCGATCAGTGCCGCTGAAACAGTGGACGCGCAGAGCCTCGCTGCAGAGACTCTGACGGAAGCTGGCTTACTGCTGACCAGTGCAGAGCGCAACCTCAAGATCCGCGCTTACGCAGCGGCCCGCCGAGATGCACTACTTGCGAAAGAGTATGCGATTCGCGCGCGGGACGAAGCCGAGGCTGCCGGCCCGGATGCGTCGAGAGATTAGTCGCGACGCCAACGGCCGCGCAGCCGGTCGAGAACCTTGTTTGAATAGCGCATGCTACCAAGACTCCCGTTATATCGGCCGAGCGAGCGGTGAAGGTCACCTTTTTCGCGGTCGTAATAGTGGCGGAGGATTGTGCAACCCATCCTGAGATTGGTGTCGATATCGAACAGACTATCGTCGGGCTGACCGATTTCATCGAGCCAGAAGGGCATAACTTGCATCAGGCCCCGTGCCCCGGCACGCGAGATTGCAAATCGGTCGAAATTACTCTCGATCTCGATCACGGCAAGGATGAGTTCCGGCGGTAGGTCGACGCGCGTCGCCTCGCGGTGTACGCCTTTGAGAATCTGAATCCGCTCTTCAGGATCTTCAACGCGACGACCCAGCCGCGCTGACATGTCTTTCAGCCAAACTTCCGCTTCGAAGCGATCGTCGAACGTCTCAGGCTCCAGCGCAGCGAGGCGCAGCGCCTCTCGAAGTTCGGGATCCGCTTCTGTCGGCTTTGCTGCATTTGCGGGCAAGCAAACGGTGAGGCCGAAAAGGATGATGATCGCCAGTCGATGCAACATCCCGTTATTATGTCAGCTTATACCAATTCGGCTAAGAACCGCGTCACGCTTCAACATCTCTCGACCGCCTTCCCGACGGTACTGATATTCGTATTCGCCGTCAGCCAGACCGCGATCGCCGACGACCACTCGGTGCGGAATGCCAAGAAGCTCCGCATCAGCAAATTTTGCGCCGGGACGCGCATCTCTGTCATCGATAAGGACATCGATGCCCGCGGCTTGGAGCTCCTGATACAGAGACTCGGACGCTTCACGGACCGCGTCAGAGCGATGTGCATTGATCGGGACGATCACCACGAGCCAGGGCGCGAGCGGCTCCGGCCAGATAATGCCGTTCTCATCGTGGTTCTGTTCGATCGCAGCGCCGACTATGCGCGTAATGCCGATGCCATAGCATCCCATGAAGGGGGTGACGGACTGGCCCGCCTCGTCCTGCACACTGACTTCGAGAGCCTCAGAGTACTTCTTGCCCAGCTGGAATATATGGCCAACCTCGATCCCTCTAGCGATGGACAGCGTGCCACCACCATTGGGTGATGGGTCACCAGCACCAACGTTGCGTAGATCGAAGGGCTCGCCGGACTCTGCATCGCGACCCCAGTTGACGCCGGTCAGGTGCTCGTATTTGACGTTCGCGCCACAAGCGAAGTCGGACAAAGACCATGCAGCGTTGTCGACAATGACGGGAATACGGAGCCCGACAGGTCCGACGGAACCCGGTGGTGCTCCGGTCGCTTTTACGACCTCACCCGGCTCCAGCATGGTCAGCGGTGAAGTGATGAGCGGGTGCTTTTGCGCCTTAACAGCGTTGAGGGTGTGGTCGCCACGGAGCACGACCGCAACCGGTCCATCGGTGCCCGCGAGAATGAGCGTCTTGACTACCCGGTCCACCGGGAGATTCAGCGCAGTTGCTGCGTCTTCGATCGTCTTGGCGCCTGGCGTTGGTACTGTCTGAACCGTTTCCGTCGCGCCGTCGCGCTCTCCCGGCGCTGGTGCCGGCGTCAGTTCAACATTCGCGGCGTAATGGTCGGTGTCGCAATAGGCGATGGCGTCCTCACCCGAATCGGCAAGCACGTGGAACTCCTCCGAGCGTGCGCCGCCGATCTCGCCGCTATCGGCATCGACTGCACGAAAGCCGAGCCCCATGCGTGCAAACACTCGATGGTAGGCGCCCGACATCGCATCGTAGCTCGCCGCCATTGTGTTCTCGTCGATGTCGAACGAGTAGGCGTCTTTCATAATGAATTCACGCGAACGCATGACACCAAAACGCGGCCGGATTTCGTCGCGGAACTTGGTCTGAATCTGGTAGAACGAAATCGGCAGGTCCTTGTATGAGCGAAGCTCGCGGCGCGCAATATCGGTGATCACCTCTTCATGGGTCGGACCGACACAATAGTCACGCTCATGGCGATCATGTGCACGCAGCAGCAGCGGTCCGTACTGGTCCCATCGTCCACTCTCTTGCCACAGCTCTGCTGGCTGAATGGTGGGCATGAGCAATTCCTGGGTGCCGATTGCGTTCATCTCTTCACGTACGATCGCTTCCACCTTGCGCAGCACGCGCAACCCGATCGGCATCCATGTGAAGATGCCTGACGTTAGTCGCCGGATCATTCCGGTACGCAACATCAATTTGTGGCTGACAATCTCCGCTTCTGCAGGATCTTCTTTCAAGGTGCGCAGATGAATCTGGCTGACTCGCATGTGATTCTCGTTTTGTCGACTCCGGCCGCTATTGTAGCGACGAAAGATCTTGGCGGTAGACTATAACGATGCGGAGCTACTCGGTGATCGCCCCTGAGGGCATGTGGGTCTTACTAGCGATTGCAGGCGCTGGAATCGCCACATCGGTGTGGGCGGGTCCGTTGTGGTCGCTGCCTTGGGTGATTTTGTTCGTGTTCGGGATCCTCTTGTTCCAGGACCCGCGCCGTGAGCTTCCGTTGGCGCCCCTTTCGGTGCTGTCGCCGGTCGACGGCACGGTGCTCGATGTCGAGCTTTGTCGCTCGGGATTGTTGGACCGCCAATCGCTGCGTATCCGCATCGCCAACAATCCGCTCGGCGCGTACACACTGCGTGCTCCGGTGGAGGGGCGCTTGTTGGACCCTCGTGACAATATCGCTGAGGGTACGTTGGCGACAGGTCGGGGTGGCATGTGGCTGCGCACAGATGAGGGCGATGACGTGGTGGTGTCGTTCTCAGGCAAGCAACGATTCGGTGGTCCGTGCGCAATGTTTCGGTATGGCGAACGCGTGGGTCACGGTCAGCGATGTGCTTATTTACGCCTGGTATCCGTGTGCGAAGTTTATCTTCCAGAGCGAGTCTTGCCGCGAGTTGAGGCTGGACAACGGGTAACCGCAGGTCAGACGGTGCTCGCCAAGTTGCGACGAGAGCTAGACGAGGTAGAAAAAACCCCAGAATCGTCCTGATCCCTGTATCCGTAGTGCTATCGGGCGTGGCACACTGATGTTCCGCAGTCACTGGTGGCAGTTATGAGTGCACCACGACAGGTTCGCCGGCGAGGGGTGTACTTGTTGCCGAACCTTCTGACGACGCTCGCGTTATTCGCGGGCTTCTACGCGATCGTCGCGGCAATCGATGGCAATTTCGATGCGGCAGGGATTGCGATTTTCGTTGCCATGTTTATGGATGGGGCGGACGGGCGTGTCGCTCGGATGACCAGTACACAAACCGACTTCGGCAAAGAGTACGACAGCCTCTCGGATATGATCAGCTTCGGGCTCGCCCCGGCAGTCGTGGTCTATCAATGGGGTGTTGCACGACTAGCGGAATATTCTGTCACGTGGGGTCGGGTTGGCTGGCTGGTCGCGTTCCTGTTCGCTGTCTCCGCGGCGCTGCGCCTAGCGCGGTTCAACACGATGCCATCCAAGCTTGGAAAGGCGTGGTTTCAAGGTCTGCCGAGTCCGTCGGCAGCGGCGATGGTTGCCGCCTTCGTATGGCTCAGCGCAGAGTATGGTATTGGCGGTTTTGTCGGATTGATTATCGCCTTTGCGGTGACGGCTATGGCGGGTGTGCTGATGGTCAGCAACCTGCGCTATTACAGTTTCAAGCAAATGTCCCAAAAGCGGGTGGTGCCGTTTGCTGTACTGCTGCTAGTGCCTCTGATCATTGCGCTGATTTCCATCAATCCTCCTGTCGTACTGTTCTTGCTCGCATTTAGTTATGCGCTGTCAGGACCGATCTTGATGATTGTTAATCGTGAACCCGTTCATCGGGTGATGTTCGATGACGACCTAGACGAAGATGACTCGGACGACAACATCAGGGATTTGCATGGCTGAACGTCTCACTCCAGCGCAGCGTGTAGAGACACTGGAGGCGATGGGTATCCGGAGCTGGCGTGAGCGTGGCAGTGAGAGCGTTGCAGCGCCAGCGACACCCAATGCTATCGCTTCGGTATCAGAGCATATCGCGCGTGAATCGAGTGCCCGCGAGCTTCCCGGCAATTGGCCAGAGTTACGCCACGCGGTGAAGCGTTGCACGGAGTGCCGCCTCCATGAAACGCGTACGCAGTCTGTCTTCGGGGTTGGCGACGAGCGCGCGCGATTGATGGTGATCGGTGAGGGCCCAGGGGCGGAAGAAGATCGCACCGGTGAGCCGTTCGTGGGTCGTGCCGGCAAGATGCTTGATGCGATGTTGAATGCGATCAACATTGCCCGTGAACAGGTGTTTATCGCCAACGTGGTCAAGTGCAGACCACCGCAGAATCGTGACCCACGGGCGGATGAGGTTGAAGCATGCTCGGGCTATTTACGCGCCCAAATCTCACACGTAAAACCAGATCTGTTGCTGGCGGTTGGTCGAGTCGCAGCACAGCACTTGTTGGGTTCAACCGAACCGCTCGGCAAAATGCGTGGACGCGACGATCTTGAGGCGTTCGGTATTCCGGTCATCGTGACTTACCACCCTGCCTATCTGTTGCGCACGCCGGCTCAGAAAGGCCGCGCGTGGATCGATCTGAAACGCGTGCGCCGCGCATTGGGTGACCAAGCGTGAGCGTTGCCGACGAACTTTTGACGCCTACGGTCAGGCCGATGCGCCATGAGGATGTCGAGCAGGTCGCTCAAATTGAAAACCAGAGCTACCAGTTCCCGTGGAGCATCGGCATCTTCCGTGACTGCTTGCTCGCCGGCTATCAGTGCCTCACGGTTGAACAACAGGGTGAGGTCCGAGCCTATGGCATTCTGTCGATGGCTGCTGGCGAAGCGCACGTCCTGAACTTATGTGTTGCGCCTGCATTCCGCCGGCAGGGATACGGCGTGATGCTCCTGAACGAGATGATCCAGATTGCCCGAGATGCACGCATCCGCCGCATTTTTCTGGAAGTACGACCGTCCAATCTCGCCGCAACCAGCATGTATCATGCCTTGGGCTTCACGACGATCGGGCGACGGAGCAACTATTACAAGGCCGACAACAATGGGCGTGAGGATGCGCTTGTATTGTCGCTCACGCTGTAGCTCCATCAGCGCCTGAGTTATCCTGCGCGCCTGTTTTCTGATTACCCTTTCTCGTTCATGACAGAGCTGCTCGAACAAGTGCAGCGTCGCCGCACCTTCGCGATCATCTCGCACCCTGATGCGGGTAAAACGACGCTGACAGAAAAACTGTTGCTTTTTGGTGGGGCCATCAAGCTTGCGGGTACCGTCAAGGGCCGTAAGGCGAGCCGTCATGCCACCTCGGACTGGATGAAACTCGAGCAGGAGCGCGGTATTTCGGTGACCTCTTCGGTCATGCAATTTCCGTTTGAAGGGCACGTGGTCAATCTGCTCGACACACCCGGGCACGAGGACTTTTCGGAGGATACCTACCGTACCTTGACCGCAGTCGATTCGGCGATGATGGTCATCGACTGCGCCAAAGGCGTGGAACAAAGAACGGTCAAGCTCATGGAAGTCTGCCGTCTTCGAGACACACCGATCGTAACCTTTATCAACAAGCTCGACCGCGAGGGACGTGAACCCATCGAGCTGCTGGATGAAATCGAATCGGTACTCGGTATCGTTTGTACCCCCGTTACCTGGCCTATCGGTATGGGTAGCCGACTGCGCGGTGTCTATCACCTTCCGCAGGACCGAATCTATGTGTATCAGGCGGAAGATCGTCACACCGCCGGCGAAACTGAAATCATCGCAGGACTTGAGTCTGACGCTGCGCGTGAGTTTCTCGGTGATGATTGGCAGGCGTTCGCCGACGAGATTGAGCTATTGCAAGGCGTGTACGCCGAGTTTGATCTCGAGGAGTACCTCGCGGCGCGGCAGACTCCGGTCTACTTTGGGTCGGCGATCAGCAACTTTGGCGTTCGCGAGTTGCTGGCAGGGTTTGTAGAGCATGCACCGGGACCGCAACCGAGGGCGGCCGAGGAGCGTGAGGTCGCACCGCAGGAAGAGGCCCTAACCGGTTTCGTCTTCAAGATTCAGGCAAACATGGACCCAGGGCATCGTGACCGGATCGCGTTCATGCGAGTGTGCTCTGGAGAATTCCGGCCGGGGATGAAATTGAAGAGCATGCGACTTGGCAAGGACATCAAGTTTCCTGAGGCCATCACCTTCATGGCGGCCGATCGACAACAGGCAAGTTCTGCAGTCGCGGGAGACATTATCGGATTGCACAATCATGGCACGATTAACATCGGTGACAGCTTCACCGAATCGGGCCAGATCAACTTCACCGGCATACCGAGTTTCGCGCCCGAAATTTTCCGACGCGCGGTATTGCGCGATCCCTTGCGGCTGAAAGCGCTACAAAAGGGTTTGGCACAGTTGTGCGAAGAGGGCGCCACACAGTTGTTCAAGCCGATGCGTAACAACGATTTGATTCTGGGCGCAGTAGGCATCTTGCAGTTTGATGTGGTCGCACATCGACTGCGCGAGGAGTACGGCGTCGAGTGCCAGTTCGAGTCGGTTAACGTGCATACGGCGCGCTGGGTGCATGCCGAGGACGATAAGAAACTCGATGAGTTTCGCCGAAAAGCACATGACAACCTGGCTGTGGATCACAGCGATGCGCTTGTCTACGTCGCACCGACGCGCGTAAACCTTCAACTGACCGAGGAGCGCTGGCCGGAAATTCAATTCCGTGCCACTCGCGAACTCTAAACGGAGTCCCTATGAGCCTGCGCCTGCTGAAGGAAAAACCGGTACTGGGGTGGGCGCTCTACGACTGGGCGAACTCTGCGTTTGCGCTCACCGTGATCGCGACGTTCTATCCGATTTTCTTCCGCGAGTTTTACAACGCAGGTGAAGACCCCGCTGCGATCACATCGCGCCTTTCGTTTGGTGTGTCAGGCGCCAGTTTGTGTGTTGCACTTCTTGCCCCGATTCTAGGTGCGATTGCGGATTCCGGGGGCACTCGTAAGCGTTTCCTGCTCGGCTTCACCCTGCTCGCAATCGCGTCGACACTCGGACTGTATTTTGTGGGGCAGGGCGAGTGGTTTGTCGCGCTTGGCCTCTATGCGAGCGCATTACTCGGCTTCTATGCGGCCAATACGTTCTACGACTCCCTGCTGGTCACTGTGACGACACGAGATCGCTACGAGCAGGTCTCCGCTTTGGGCTTCGGTATCGGCTACTTCGGCAGCGCGCTGTTGCTCGCCTTCAATACCTGGATGGTCTCAAAGCCAGAGGTGTTCGGATTCGCGGATGTGACGGCTGCGATGCGCGCTGCGTTCGCGATAGTAGCGGTGTGGTGGGCCGTGTTTACCGTGCCGTTGCTCTTGTTTGTGAAAGAGCCCAAGACGGAAAGTCCGGGATTGATGCGTGCGGCGGTCGAAGGTTATCGCACCTTGCTTCAGACGCTGCGAGACATCGGGCAGTATCGAAACATAGCGCTCTTTCTTGCTGCCTATTGGCTGTATATCGATGGTGTACATACCCTGATTCTGATGGCGACCGACTTCGGCGCTCGCCTTGAATTCAAGTCGACGGATTTGATTGCGGCCATCCTGATTACGAACTTTGTTGGTGCACCTGCCACCATTGCGTTCGGCGCTATGGGCCAGAAAATCGGACCAAAACGCGCGATTTTTGTCGGGGTTCTTGTTTATTTGCTGATTGCTGCCTGGGGTTTGATGCTCAAGGAAGTGTGGCAGTTTTATGCCATGGCGATCGGAATCGGACTGGTTCAGGGCGGCGTTCAGAGCATGAGCCGGGCGATGTTCGCGAGGTTAATCCCGGACGACAAGGCTTCAGAATTTTTTGGCTTCTACAGCACACTTGGGAAATTTGCAGCAATCCTAGGGCCGCTGTTAATTGGCATCCTGTCTCAGGTCAGTGACGACCCGCGGGTTGCCATTGTTGCGCTATTGCCCTTGTTTATAGGCGGCTTGTTGCTTCTTTCGCGCGTGCGATTGCAAGGGGAGGCGGACACGGCTGCGCCAGCGACCGCGAATCCCGAATAGCGTGAGCGGCAGTCTGCGTCTGGCAGTCGTGTTGCCAGCGTAGCGCGCCCTCAAGTAGTGGCGAGCAAATCGCCGTGCCGCGAGACTGTTTTCCGGTTGTTCCCGACCCACTCGATGCGCCCAGCCGGTTGCCGTTTCGCCGCGACGCGCCAGGATGCCAGTGCGACGTTGTGCCCGTCGAAACAACGTCTGGTAGTAATCGGGTCGCGGCGGCTGATGTGCGATCCAGAGATAAGCCGTGACAACCGTCATGATGCCGACCAGCACGATTGCGAGCATGATGATCATGTCACGCCAGCCAACATCCTGAAGTCCAAGTTTCTCCAATAGCTCGCGTTGTGTCTCGGGACCGTAGCCAAGCACCCACTCGTTCCAGCGCGCGTTCACCATGTCCCACGCCAGCTTCACGCGTTCGAGCATCGCAAGCTCGAACAGCGAGTCAGTGCGCTCTCCGAACTCCCGAAGGGCGCTATCGAGGTTTTGTTCGATACGCTGGGGTGCCACGGCAGCAGTAGGGTCCACACGAACCCAACCGCGCTGCGGCAGCCAGATTTCCGTCCAGGCATGGGCATCGGATTGACGGATGATCAGGTAGTCGGCAAAGGGATTGGTCTCGCCGCCTTGGTAGCCCGCCACGATACGCGCCGGAATACCGCCAGCGCGCATCAGGAACGCGTAGCTCGATGCGTAGTGTTCGCAAAAGCCGCGTTGCGTGTCGAACAGAAACTCGTCGACGGCTTCGCGACCGAGCGCCGGCGGCGAGAGCGTGTAGTAGTAGGGCTTTTCTGTGAAGTAGTTGAGTACTGCCTGCGCATAGTCGCGTTGGTCCGGATAGGTCTTTCGAAGTTGATCTGCGAAGGCACGTGCTCTCGGATTGCTGCCCTCAGGAAGATGCATATAGAAGCGCTTGGTGCGGGGTAGTAATTCAGGATCGGCACTGTAATCCAGGAACGAGGTGACCGTATATTCGATGCGCTCATCCACTGGTCGTTGCCGCTGGAGCGTTTGCACGGGGCTGCGGTAAACACCGCGACCCTCCCAGTCGCTCGGCATATCAAGGGCGAATAGCCAACGCTGATTGGTGGCTTCCATTCGCACTTTGTAGCGCGCTTCCTGCCCGCGCGCGGTGACGCTCTCATCGCGCGTGCGGTTATGTACTGGATCGTCCGAGGCCCAACTGCGCCCGTCGAAACGCCCCATTACAATCGCCCGCCAATAGAGCTGATCTTTCGCGGGCGATATGCCGTCGAACGTGGCGCGGAATGCTACGGCGTCCGACTCACTCAATTGAGAGATGTCCCCCGGACTCATGGTCTTTGACAGACCCGTATTCGCCTTGCCGCTTTCTGTCGGGATAGCCCAAAACGGTCCCGGTACACGCGGAAACAGTACCCACATAGCAATCAGGACAGGAATCGAGAGCAGCATATGTCTGCGCATTTGCCTGAGATACCAACCATCGCTCAGCGGTTTGCCGCGACGCCCAACCGCCAGCCATGCGGTCACGATGGCCCCGACAGAAATCAGGAGATACGGTCCGCTCCACAGGTATTGCTCGACGAGGAAACCTGCCAACACCATGAACAACGAGATGAATAACAAGACAAACTGGTCTCGTTGTGTACGCGTTTCGAGGACCTTGAGCGCCGCCATCACCGCGAGCAGTGCGCTGCCAGGTGCCACGCCATTGAGCCCGTCGTAGGTCTGTAGCACGGCGACAAAACAAATGAGACCAATTGGGGTCCGCACCCACGCATTCACGAGTGGCCCTTTGCTTTGCTCTGACCACCAGCGAATACTCATGCAAAGCAGTAACAGTCCACTGATCCAGATGGGTTTGTTGAGCAAATGCGGCAGATAGGAAATCAGCAGCGCCAGCAAGGTCCAGCTCAGCGGTTTTTTTAGTTCACCGGTGCTACGCATGACGCAACTCAGAAACAGGAGTGACCAACGCGAGCGCATTCAAGCATCGATCCCGATGCGCCTTACCTTGGTCAGGTGTGATCTCGCTATCGGGCAGCCTTAGCCCGAACCGTTCGCCAGCACGCTCGGCGTCGATAACCCATCGCGCTATCACAGCCAGTCGGTACTCGAGATCTGCGCCAGGCGTGACCGCGAAATCGATCCATGTCGTGTCCGTACCTCCGCCGCTGAGCTGTCGAGACTTGAGCTGATCACTGCGCGCTAATGTTTTCCAAGCGATCAGACGTGGCGAGTCACCGTCGCGATAGTCTCGCAAGCCGGCGAAGTCGTCGTCGCCTTGATTGCCCTGGGTGCCGCGCGCACGTGCTGGGGCGGGTGGTCGTGGCGGTGCGTCCGTTGCCGGCCGTGGCCACACAATGCAGGTGCACGGCGTGTACATCCATGTCCACGTGTTGAGTAAGCTCATGGGGAACCGAGTACGGATTCCAAAGCGCTCCACGACCGTCTGACCACGACGCTCGGTCGGTAACGACACGCGCAATCTCCCAATACCCTCCCCAGGAATATCGTCGGCAGCGCCGATCTGTCGGCCGACGTAGGCTTCGATATCCAATCGCTCGCTGCGCCCCTCGTTGTGCAACTGCAACTCAAACTCAACCGGGTCGCCTGCGAAGACCGGCTCTGCGGTGGCAGACAGGACTCGTATGCCAGCGAGATTCTGATGACAGCGATGCATCGCGACCAAGCCAATGGCGGCCAGCATGAACGTCAGCGCAAAGCCCATGGAGTTGTTGTAGTTCATGGAGCCGAGCAGCATGGCGAGGCACACGATGCCGAAGGTCACCCCGACGCTGGTCGGCAGGATGTAGATTCGCTTCGAGCGCAGGGTCAGCGGCAGGTGATCCTCGCCCTGTCGCTTGCGCACCCAGCGTGAGACCTTCGCATCGGCGCCCTTGCGTAAACGCTCGATGAGGCGCTTGGCGCTAGGGAATCGCCACCGCATCAAGCACCTGGCGCGCCAGTTCGGTCGCGTTTTGACTGCCAGCGTTGTCGCGCGGGACCAACCGGTGTGTGGCAATGGGAGGGAATATGACCTGGAGGTCTTCGGGGTAGACCGCGTCACGCCCTTTCAAAAGTGCATGAGCTCGCGCTGCGTTAGCCATTGCGATGGATGCACGCGGGGACAAGCCCACCATAAAGTTGGCGGACTCGCGAGTGTAGGCAACCAGCGCCTGCAGGTAATCCAGCAGTTTTGGTGCCAGCGTGACTTCCGACACCAGCGCTTGAAGCGCGCGAATTTTCTCGGCGTTCAGGACATTGCCGGTCTCGATAATCTTCTGCGCGGTGCTGGCGCCCTCGAGTAATTGACGCTCGGCCTTGGCATCCGGGTAGCCAATATTTACCGTCATCAGGAACCGATCGAGCTGCGATTCAGGCAGATCGAATGTCCCGATTTGATCTGCGGGGTTCTGCGTGGCTACAACAAAAAAAGGGTTCGGTAAGGGGTGGCGCTCACCATCGACCGTGACCTGTCGTTCCTGCATCGCCTCGAGCAGTGCGCTTTGGGCTTTGGGAGTGGCGCGGTTGATTTCGTCGGCCAGCAGCATCTGCGTAAACACAGGGCCTGGGTGGAAGCGAAATGAACCGTCCTTCTTTTGGTAGACGGATACGCCGGTGACGTCTGCGGGCAACAGATCACTGGTGAACTGAACGCGCGCAAAATCGAGCCCCAGCACGCTTGCCAAGGCACGGGCCAAAGTGGTCTTGCCGACGCCAGGGACGTCTTCGATGAGCAAATGCCCATTGGCAAGCAGACAGGTCAGCGCGAGATCGATCTGCTCGGACTTGCCAAGAATGATCTCGTTCAGTGCTTTGGCTGCATCACCCAGCTGCGCGCGAAAATCACTACTCGCCGTAGCGATTGAAATCGGGTCGGACACGCTAAAAATCCCGGAATGAGTCTAGACATCTTCCACTATGGCGAATTCAGGCCGAGAGCGCACGCCCCTCGCGTGCAGACTGTGACCGGGCGCACAGCTCTTAGCGTGCGAGGGCTTCGATCTCCGCGAGCTGTGACTCCAGGCGTTCCAGCGTGGACTGATGTTCAGCGGCGCGCCGCCGCTCCTCGGCGACCACAGCCTCTGGTGCACGCTCGACGAAACTCGCATTGCTCAGTTTGCCTGCGGTCTTTGCGAGGTCCTGGGAGGTCTTGTCGAGCAGTTTCCGAAGTCGATCGCGTTCCTTCTCAACATCGATAAGGCCCGCCATCGGCACGCACAACTTTAGATTGTCGTGGAGTGCCACCGCACATGCTTCAGGTGAGGTTGCGACAAGCTCAAGAGACTCAAGGTTGGCCAGGCGCGAAAGCAATGGCTCGAGCGCTTCCACACGTCGTCCGTCCTCGTCGTTGGCATCCGCCAGCAACACTGGCACAGGCTTGCCGGGCGCGATGTCCATCTCACCTCGAATCTGTCTTACGCCGCCGATCACCCCCTGCAACCAGGTCATGTCCTGCTCTGCCTCAGAGTCTGACGTTCCGGCTTCCGGCCAGGGCGCGGTGCATAAGGTTTCACGCGACAAACTGAGGCGTTCCGCCACCTTCAACCCGATCTCCTCGGTCACGAACGGCATAGTCGGGTGGAGTGCGCGAAGTAGTGCGTCGAGCGTCTCAAGAGCCGTACGCGCCATGCTGGCTTTTGTCGGCGAGGCAGCGCTGTCGTCGTAGAGGGTTGACTTGGCGAGCTCAACAAACCAATCGCAGAATTCATACCAGGTGAATTCATACATTGCCTGCGCGGCCAGATCGAGTCGGTATCGAGCGAACTGCCGGTCAACCTCGGTCACCATCTGAGTCAGTCGTGATTGAATCCAGCGTTCTGGTAGCGAGCCCGCGCTCGCCTCTGCGATGTCCAGATCAACACCCTCAGTCGCTTGCAAAACGAAGCGTGAGGCGTTCCACAACTTGTTGCAGAAGTTTCGGTACCCCTCGATCCGTCCAAGGTCGAACCGTATGTCGCGTCCATTGGTTGCCAGCGAGGCGAAAGTGAAACGCAAGGCGTCCGTACCGTATTCGGGGATGCCGTCCGGGAATTGTCTGCGCGTCGCCTTCTCAATCTTGGGTGCAAGATGCGGTTGCATCAGCCCTGTCGTGCGCTTCTCGACAAGGTCCTCCAACTCGATGCCGTCGATCAGGTCGATCGGATCCAACACGTTACCTTTCGACTTCGACATCTTCTGGCCATCCTGATCCCGGATCAGGCCATGGATATAGACTTCACGAAACGGCACATCGCCGGCGAACTTCATCCCCATCATGATCATTCGAGCGACCCAGAAGAAGATGATGTCGAAGCCGGTAACGAGAACGGTGGTCGGATAGAACGTCTTTAGTTCTGCGGTCTGCTCTGGCCACCCCAGCGTTGAGAACGGCCATAATGCCGAGGAAAACCAGGTGTCGAGGACGTCGTCGTCCTGGCGCAGCGCAACGTCGTCAGCGAGCGCATGCTTTTGGCGAACGTCTGCCTCGTCGCGTCCGACGTAAATGCCACCCGCATCGTCGTACCAGGCCGGAATACGATGGCCCCACCACAGCTGGCGGCTGATGCACCAATCCTGCAGATTGTTCATCCAATTGAAGTAGGTCTTGGACCAGTTCTCCGGTACGAAACGAATTCGGCCCTCTTCGACGGCGGCAATCGCCGGTTCCGCGAGCGGACCGACACGCACATACCATTGATCGGTGAGGTAGGGCTCCACGACGCTGCCGCTACGATCGCCGCGTGGCACTTTGAGCGTGTGGTCATCGATGCGTTCCAGAAGACCTAGCGACTCGAAAGTCTGGACGACACGTTTGCGTGCCTCGAAGCGATCGAGACCCGCGAATGGTTCCGGCATGTCGCTGACGATATGCGCGTCATCAGTCAGGACATTGATCTGATCAAGATCATGACGCTGGCCGATTTCGTAGTCGTTAAAGTCATGGGCAGGCGTAATTTTGACGCAACCGGTGCCGAACTCCGGATCTACGTAGTCGTCCGCGATGATCGGAATCTCGCGTCCGACAATCGGGAGTTTGATTGTCTGACCAATGAGGTGCTGGTAGCGCTCATCATCGGGATGCACCGCTACCGCGGTATCGCCGAGCATGGTTTCCGGTCTCGTGGTGGCCACCGTCAGGGTCCGGCTACCGTCGGTGAGAGGGTACTGGAAGTGCCAAAGGTGGCCCGACTCATCCTCCGAGAGCACCTCGAGGTCGGAGAGTGCAGTACGCAAAACGGGATCCCAATTTACGAGTCGCTTGCCGCGATAGATGAGTCCCTCGTCGTGCAGACGAATGAATACGTCGCGTACCACTTCCGATAGACCCTCGTCCATCGTGAAGCGGTCACGGCTCCAATCGACCGACGCGCCGAGTCTGCGGAGCTGGTCGCTGATGCGCCCGCCGGAGGTTCTCTTCCAGTCCCAAACTCGATCAACGAAGGCATCTCGACCGAGGTCATGGCGCGTCTTGCCCTCACCATTGAGCTGACGCTCCACAACCATCTGGGTAGCGATGCCGGCATGGTCTGTACCTGGCTGCCAAAGCGTTGGCACACCGCGCATCCGGTGGTAGCGCGTGAGCGTGTCCATGATCGTGTCCTGGAACGCGTGTCCCATGTGCAGGGTACCGGTAACGTTTGGGGGTGGGATAACGATGCAAAACCCATCGTCTCCGCTCCCTGCGGCGAAATAACCAGCCGCTTCCCAACGTTTGTAGTGCGTCTCCTCAATCGCTTGAGGTTCATAAGTCTTGTGCATGTGCGCGAGTGTATTCGCTGCTCGCTTCTGCGGCTAGGGATCGGATGTTGTTGAACCTTCGAGTTCGTCTCCGGGGTTTTCGCGGCGCCGGCGCACTTCGTCCTCGATCGCTTGCTCGATCAGACTAGTGAGTCCTGCCTTGGTTTCTTCGCGCAACTGACCGCGGAGCCTATCGGCTGCGTTGTCGATCACGGCATCCAGCAGCTCCTCAACGCGTGCGCTGATCCGCCCGGCAATATCGGTTCTGAGTCCTTCGGTGAGCGGCAGATGCGCTCTGCGTTCTCGGCGAACAACTTTAGTGAGTACTGGAATATCGTCGTCGGACATAGCGCTAGAGCTTGTGCGTGTCGATTTCGAGCCCTGCATCTCGATAGTGTGCGAACCGGCTTCTCCCGGCTGATCGCGCGGGCTCATCGGCGCCGACGATCTCCGCGATTCGCCACGTTCCGGTGGGCGCGGGCGAATCAGCAAGATTGATGATCACTTCGGCATCTGTCGGCGGCTGCGCGGCAGCCTCGGCGATAGTCACCGGTGCCTCTCGTGTTGTGCCGTTCCACAACTCGTGCGGGAGGAAGCTCTCGTCCTGGAAAGTCCACAACAGCTCATCAAGGTTTTTTGCATCGGCACCATCGTCAGTGCGGATGTGGACCGTGTGATTGAGTGTCACCGCCTTGCTGGTCAGTCGGCAGGAGAACTGTGCACAAGCGTCCGTTCCGGCCTGCGACAAGATGTAGAAATCGACGCGCGACATCGTCGCCTAATGCGTGTGCTGGAGTAGATAGTCGACTAGCAGTGGGACCGGTCGGCCGGTAGACCCTTTGCGCGCACCACCGCGCCACGCAGTACCGGCAATATCAAGGTGCGCCCAGCGCATCTCGCTAGCGAACTGCGACAGAAACGCTCCGGCTGTGATGGCACCGCCCTCGCGACCGCCGATATTGGCGAAATCTGCGAAGTTGCTCTTCAACTGATCGGTGTACTCGGAATCCAGCGGTAGGCGCCAGGCACGATCCACAGCGCGCTCACCGGCATCGAGTAGCTCGTCTGCGAGATCGTCGTGGCGGCTCATCAGTCCCGAGCGGTGGTGCCCCAGCGCGATGACACAAGCCCCGGTCAGGGTGGCGACGTCGACGATGGCCGCTGGCTTGAAACGCTTCGAATACGTCAATGCATCGCACAGGATCAAACGGCCTTCCGCATCGGTGTTCAGGATTTCGATGGTCTGCCCCGACATGCTGGTCACAACATCACCCGGACGGGTGGCTCGACCGCTAGGCATGTTTTCTGCGCTTGGCACAATGACGACCAGGTTGATTGGAAGTTTCAATGCGACCGTGGCAGCCATGGCTCCCATGACGGCGGCGGCGCCGCCCATGTCGTACTTCATCTCGTCCATCATCGGACCTGGCTTTAACGAGATGCCGCCGGTGTCGAAGGTGATGCCCTTGCCGACGAGTACGATCGGCGCTTCGCCTTTCTTGCCTCCGCGATAATCCATCTGAATCAGCTTCGACGGTTGCTCGGAACCATGGCCAACCGACAGCAGTGAATTCATGCCGAGTCGGCGCATCTGCGCTTCCTCGAGGACTTTTACGGTCAGTTTGGTGTGCTTGGTCGCGAGTTCACGCGCGGTTTCGGCAAGATAGGTGGGGTGGCAGACGTTCGCTGGTGTGTTGCCAAGATCGCGCGTCAGTTGCATACCTTCTGCGATACCGGCGCCATGGGCAGCCCCAAGCTCCAGCGACGCATGATCGGCTCGACCTTTTGCTCCAAGCCCGAGTTTTTTGAGCTTGCTCGGCGGGCGTTTCCCTTTGCTCTTGAAGTCATTGAAACGGTAGTTGTGCTCACCCAGCGCCTGTGCAGCAAGACGCCCGCAATAGTAGTTATCACAACCGACAACATCTTCGGCAGACAGATAGCAGACCGCGTTCGTGATCTTCGGTAAATCAATTTGACGCAACGCCGCGCTGACCGCCTTGTGATACGCGCGTCGGTCGAAAGCCGATGCCTTACCGAGGCCGACGACGACGACACGTGGCGATTTCACGCCCTTGAGATCGTTCAGGAGGGCGGTTGCACCCAGCTTGCCGCTGATGTCGCCTTGTTCGATCAGCTTACTAATTGCGCCGCGGGACGCTGTGTCGATAACGCCGGCCGCGTCGCTGAGTTCCTTCTTGTCGTAGACACCGACAATGACGCAATCGGTGCTGCGCTTCGCTGCGCTAGCCGAGGTGGCGAAAAACTTCATGGCTGTGTGCTCCTGCAGATCGCTCGGTGGGCGCCTTCGGCCGGCTCCTGATACCATCGCATCACCCCCTCGCCGCCGAGGCGCCGTGCATCATACTATGCTGCGTATTCTGGATCGATACATCTTCCGCGAAACCGCTCAGACTTGGGTCAGTGTTTCGGGCGTTTTGCTGCTGATTCTTCTTGCCAACCAAGTGGCGCGGGTGCTCGGCGATGCGGCGAAGGACAAGGTGGCGAAAGATGCGGTCTTCGACGTGATCGGTCTCACGGCGTTGCAATATCTCACCATCATTATCCCCTTTGGCCTGTTTCTGGCGATCATGTTGTCGCTGGCACGACTGTATAGCGACAGTGAATTACCCGCGATGCTCGCCTGCCGGATTGGACCTGCAGGCATCCTTAGGCCGTTGATGTGGCTTGCGCTGCCACTGGCCACCCTCGTCGCATGGCTCGCACTTGTGGTGGCGCCCGAGTCACTCCGGCGCATCGAAGTGATCGGTGCGCAGACCGAACGCGAGCTCGACCTGACTGCCCTGGAGCCCGGTCGCTTCGTGACTTTTGAGGGTGGTGCCGGTGTGATTTTCGCCAGCGATGTTGACGCTGCAGGCGTGTTGAGCGATGTGTTTCTTCAACGGCGCGAGGGTGAGTTGGTGGAGGTGGTCGTCGCGCGATCCGGCACGCAGCGAAAGGCCGAGTCTACCGATTCGCGCATCATCGTTTTGAATGACGGTCGTCGGTATTTGGGGCGTCCTGGTGAGCGGGCATTCGAGGTCATAGCGTTCGGCGAGTATGGCGTGCCGTTTGCGCTGCCCGAGCCGGAGGCGTTGGAGCTTGAGCCTGAGGCGCAATCGCTGGCGGTCTTGATCGAGAGTACCGACACGCTTTCGCGTGCCGAGCTACAGTGGCGGCTCAGTATTCCAATCGCGACACTGGTGCTCGCGTTACTTGCCGTCCCCCTATCCCGCAGCCAGCCGCGGCAAGGTCGCTATGGAAAGCTCGCCGTCGGTGTGCTCGTGTTCATCATCTACTTCAACCTCATGGGAGCTGCGAAAGTCTGGGTTGAGCGCGACACCGTGCCTCGCGAAATCGGCATGTGGTTCGTACATGCATTGATGCTCAGTGTGGGGCTCGTGCTTCTGGGAATGCAGTACGGTTGGTTCAAATTTCTTGCAAGGCGGCGTACCGGATGAGGCTGATCGCAGGGTATTTGATGCGCACCGTCGTCGGCGGCGCCGGTCTCACTTTACTGGTGTTGCTGGCACTGGCTGGATTCATCGAGTTCGTAGGCCAAATGGACGATACCGGCACGGGAACCTACACCACGCTCGGTGCATTGCTTTATACGACCTTGAGGATGCCGCTACTCGGCGTCGATATGATGCCTGTCGCGAGTCTGCTCGGCGCATTGCTCGGCCTTGGGGCGCTCGCGGGTAACAGTGAATTGATCGCAATGCGAGCTGCGGGAATCTCCGCGTGGCGTTTGGCTGGCGCAGTCGTCGCCACAGGTCTTGTGCTGTCCATTGGTAGCGCGGTGATTGCCGAGTATCTCGCGCCCCCAATGGATCAGTTTGCGCGCAAATACCGCTCGGCAGCGCGCAGCGATTCGGAGCTGACCGGCACTCAGAACACTTGGGTTCGAGATGGCGATACGATTTTCAACGTCGAGTCGAATGACGGTCAGCTGCGATTTGGTGGCGTGTTCGTTTTCGAGCTGAACAGCCGCGATGGATTGCAGGCGGTCGGGCGCGCTACCCAAGCGGAGCTGTCGGGCGAAGAGGGCTGGGTGTTGCAAAACTACGCCGAAACTCGCTTCGATGGGTATGCCGTTGAGGCGGAGGCCGAGGATCAACGTCTGCAGAGATTCAACGTAGACGCTGAGCTACTGGGCATCGCGGCGTTGCGACCGCGCAGCCTGTCAATCACCGGTTTGCTCGCGTACCTCTCCTATCTGGACAACAACGAATTAGACAACCGTTCTTACGCAACCGAGCTGTGGCGAAGAGTCGGCGACGCGATTGCCGTGGTGCTGATGCCGGTGCTCGCGCTTGGTTTTGTCTTTGGGTCCTTGCGACGCAGTGGCGCCGGTGCGCGATTACTGCTCGGCGTGCTTATCGGGCTCGCGTACTTTCTCGTCAGTCGCACGCTGTCTAGCAGCGGTCAGGTATACGCTCTGAATCCTGCGCTCGTGGGTCTTGCTCCAGCATTATTGCTGTTCATTGCAACCGTCATTTCCGTGCGACGCATTCGCTGAGCGTGTCATGTCTTTTTTTGTTTCCTGAGAACGACCATACGAGTCGCGGAAACACGGTCGTGCCAAGTGCGACCTTCGGCGTCCAGGTACTGCCACCAGATGCCGGCACCGGCGGGTACCCAGGCGAGGATGCCGATAAGTGCGCGCGTGATCAGTTGCGGCCAGGTGAACGGCGATCCATCCGCGCTGACAAGTTCCAGTCGCCACGCTTTCATACCGAGTGTGCAATGCTTCAGGCGCCACGAGACGGCGAAATAGCCGACGGCGAGCGCGAGGTTGTAGGCCAGGTAGATAATGTAGGCGATCCCGTCATCGGTTGTAATGGCGCCGCCATTGATCAGAACCGGTGGAAAGCCCGCGAGTAGGCAAACGGCGAGCACGCCAAGCAGATCGTAGACGAGCGCGCTCGTGCGTCGCAGTAAGGTCGGTTTCAGAGCTGAATCGGGCGGAGTATTCAAGGTTTCGGACGTCTCGGTTGACAGGGTGAAATTGGCGAGGTGGATGCTAGACTTTTGCTACTCAACACAGCGAGGAGTGCATCAGTTGGATACCTCGATTGTAGTTTATGGTGATCAACGCTTGGGTAACTGTCGCAAGGTAATTTAAGCCTTGCAAAAAGCGGGCGTCGAGTTTGAGTGGCGCGAGGTCGACATCATGGCCGGCGGTACGCGCGACACTGATTTTCTACGATTGAACCAGAATGGCAAGGTGCCGACCGTGCGCCTCGCGGATGGGCGCGTGCTTTGTGAGTCAAATCGAGAGGCGGGTGGCGAGGCAGCGCTCAAAGTGATGGTCCAGGCGCTTCTGGATTCGGCTTTCATCGCCCGAGACCAAATGACGGTTGCCGACGTGGCTCTCTATGCGTACACCAGTGTTGCGCATGAGGGCGGATTCGACCTGAAGAAGTATCCACTAATGCAGTCCTGGCCGGCTCGATGCGAGCAGAACCTCCCGCAAGGAGGATAGCGGCCGAGGTCTGTTATAGTTCGGGCAACTCTACGAAATAGCCAAGGTTGACAGAGTTGACCGAACCGGTTGCGACGCGCACCTCTCCGACCATAATTCCAAGGCCGGAACACACGATTTCGCGTAAACACATATCGAGAGCAGCGCTTAAGGTGCTCTACCAATTGCATGAGGCCGGACACCAGGCGTTCCTTGTCGGTGGGGCTGTGCGCGATCTTTTGCTCGGTGGTCGGCCGAAAGACTTTGACGTTGCGACCGATGCCGAGCCCGAGACGATTCGTGCCTTGTTCAGGAGTTCACGAATCATCGGCCGTCGATTTCGTTTGGTGCATGTTCGGTTTGGCCGCGAAATCATCGAAGTTGCCACGTTTCGGGCGGACGCTCGGGATACGCAGGAGGGCACAACCGAATCCGACGGCAAAGGCCGGTTGCTCCGTGACAACGCCTACGGTGCCATCGATGATGACGTGTGGCGACGCGATTTCACGGTCAACGCGCTCTACTACAACATTGCCGATTTCTCAGTCTGGGACTATGTCGGCGGCGTTGCCGATATCAAGAGGTCCCGACTTAGCCTGATCGGCGATCCCGAAACCCGTTTGCGTGAGGACCCAGTGCGCACACTGCGCGCGGTTCGCTTCAGTGCCAAGCTCGATTTCGAACCGGATGAGCCTTTACGTAAAGCCATGGCGGAGCATCGGGGTCTACTAATGGACGTGCCTGCCGCAAGGCTGTTCGACGAATTTCTCAAAATGTTTCAGGCAGGGTTTGCCAGCAAGAGTTATCGAGCCTTGCGCGAACATTCGGTGTTCCGGGTCTTGTTTCCCGATGCCTGCAAAGGACTGTCTGCGCCTGATGGTGGCAAGTTCGAGCGCTTCATTCAGGTGGCGCTAGACAACACGGATAAGCGGGTTGCCGAGAATCGCCCCGTCACGCCGATGTTTTTGATTGCGGTGTTCCTGTGGTGGCCAATCAAGGCCCGTGCCCGCGCCTTGCAGGAGGACGATGGCATGACGCCGACGCAGGCACTGGGTCAGGCGACATTCGAGTGTCTCGCCCGCCAGCAGTCGATCATCGCAATCCCACGACGCTTTACGGTGCCCCTGCGCGAGATGCTGACGTTGCAGCCCCGTTTCCAGCGCATGCGTGGCGGACGCTCTATGGGCTTTCTTGAACACCGCAGATTCAGAGCTGCCTATGACTTCATGCTCCTACGTACTGAGATCGGTGAGGTGGACGAGGAGATCGCGAAGTTCTGGACGGATGTTCAAGAGCAGGATCGTGCCGCGCGCGAGAAGTCTTTTGGAATGCGGCACGACACCACACGTACCAAGGCGCCACGCAAGAGGCGCCGTCGGCGTCGTCGCAAGCCGTCAGGTGATGGCGGCTCTGCCGATTGAGATGGTCGAGGCCGGCGACAATTGGACCAGTGCGTATGTCGGTGTTGGCGCCAATCTGGACACACCTTCGGATCAGGTTGACGAGGCGATAATGCAACTTTGCGAAATCGACGCAGTACGAATATTCGCGACTTCCGCGAAATACCGCACAGCGCCTGTGGGTCCCGGCGACCAGCGCGATTATTGTAACGCAGTGGTTGCGCTGATGACGACCTTGGGCGCATCAGGATTGCTCGCCGCGTTGCAATCGATTGAGCAGGCAATGGGCCGAGTGCGCGACGGTGACCGATGGGGACCGCGTGTCATTGACTTGGACTTGTTGCACGTGCCCGGCGTTGCCATGCAAGACGATGCGCTTACCTTGCCGCACCCACGTATTCTCGAGCGGGCGTTTGTATTGATTCCGTGGGCCGACGTTGCCCCGAAACTGGTATTGCATGATGGGCGAACGGTGGCATGGCATGCCGCTTCCATCGACAGCACAGGCGTATCCGATTGGCTGGTGGCAACGGACGAGAACACATGACCAGCGGGTCTGAGATGCCGCGCCTGATTGTGGTCGAAGGGCCTGTCGGGGTCGGGAAGACAGCGCTTGCTAGCCGTCTTGCGAGCGCCATGGATGCGGAACCTGTGCTCGAAGAACGAGCAGCGAATCCATTCCTGGAACGCTACTACCAAGGTATCCCGGGAAATGCCTTACCGGCGCAGTTGTTTTTCCTGTTCGAGCGCGTTCGCCAACTGGATGCGCTCAGGCAGGACAGTCTGTTTGCCAGTACTCGCGTTGCAGACTTCTTATTTGATCGCGATCGTTTGTTTGCTGAGTTGACGCTCGATAACGCCGAGGCCGCGCTCTACGAGCAAGTCTGTGACAGTGTCGCCATTGATCCACCGTCACCCGACCTGGTGATTTATTTGCAAGCACCGGTACCCGCGCTGCAGGGTCGCTTGTCGCGTCGTGGCGAGGCGTTTGCCCGCTGGGTGGACGTGGCTTTTCTCGAGCGCGTAACGGCAGCCTACGCACGGTTTTTCCATGCCTATGACGAGTCACCTCTGTTGATCGTCAACACTGCCACCTTCGACCCTGTGCAAAACGATCGTGACTTTGCGGCCCTGTTGGACGAGATCATCGCGATCCCACGTGGTCGGCGCTTTTTTAATCCCGTTACCGCCAACATTGCCTGATTGCTTGCGCTATTATCCGCGCCATGTATACGCAACTTGAACAGCGCGACATGGATCGCCCGCCCGTCAACGTGGCGACATTGCGCAAGATGAAGGGCAACAAAACACCGATTGCCTGCATCACCGCCTACGACGCTAGTTTTGCGCAATTGGTAGACCGTGCTGGAGTCGACGTCGTACTCGTCGGCGATTCGCTTGGCATGGTGATTCAGGGGCACGACACCACTGTCCCGGTGACGGTCGATCACATGGTCTATCACGCCAAGACTGTCGCTCGGGGCCTTAACCACGCTTTCCTGATGGTCGATATGCCGTTTATGAGCTACACCTCGCCCGAGCAGGCGCTTGAGAACGCGGTGCGTCTGATGCAGGAAGGCGGCGCTATGATGATCAAGCTCGAGGGCGGAGAAGGACAGTTCGAGATCGTTGAGCATCTCGCGCGTCACGACATCCCAGTTTGTGCACACATCGGTTTAAAACCGCAGAGCGTTCATAAAATCGGTGGATTCAAAGTTCAGGGACGGGAGCCCGATCGCGCGGCTGAAATGGTCCGTGCGGCAGAGCGTCTGCAATCGTCAGGGGCCGACATCGTTTTGCTTGAGTGCGTGCCGAATGAACTCGGTGCGGCAGTGAACGCGGCGCTGGACGTGCCGGTCAT
The DNA here is from genome assembly GCA_039821645.1 of Pseudomonadota bacterium. Classification (GTDB taxonomy): domain Bacteria; phylum Pseudomonadota; class Gammaproteobacteria; order Steroidobacterales; family Woeseiaceae; genus CALBPI01. The sequence goes on along the minus strand of JBCBNU010000007.1, from coordinate 46,950 downwards.
CGGTATCGGCGCGGGCCCGGACGTGGATGGGCAGATACTCGTGCTGTACGACATCCTGGGGATCACGCTCGGAAGAACCCCGCGTTTTGTTCGTAACTACACGCCTGGCACCGATTCTCCGCTTGAGGCGATCGCACGCTATGTGGAATCGGTTCGCGATCGCTCGTATCCGGCTCCGGAACACTGCTTCTCCTAGGCGTTCGATAGCACGATGGAGGTTATCCAGGCGGTCTCTGTGCTGCGCGAGCAGGTTCAGACCTGGCGTGATACCGGCGCAAGAATCGCGTTCGTGCCAACCATGGGTAATCTGCATGCGGGCCACCTTGCGCTGGTTCGCAAAGCCGCTGAGCTAGCCGACCACGTCGTGGTTAGTATCTACGTGAACCCGACACAGTTCGGTGCCAACGAAGACTTCGGAGCCTATCCAAGAACGCTCGCGGAAGACTGCCGGCAACTCATGAGTGTTGGGGCGGATTTGGTGTTCACGCCGGATGAAACAGCGATGTATCCCTACGGCGTTCGCAATGCGACGATCGTGAGTGTGCCGGGCATCACTAGCATGTTGGACGGTCGACATCGACCTGGACACTTCGATGGCGTTGCGAGTGTTGTTTGCCGACTGTTCTCCATGGTGACGCCGGACGTTGCTGTGTTCGGGCAGAAGGACTACCAGCAAGTGCTTGTGATTCGCCACATGGTGCGAGATTTGTCACTTCCGGTGAACGTCGTGAAGGTCGAGACCGAGCGCGAAGCCGATGGTCTGGCGATGAGCTCGCGCAACCAGTATCTGACCGCAGAGGAACGTGCCTTGGCGCCGTTGCTCTACCAACAACTGCAAAGCATCTCCGATGCCCTGATTGCGGGGGAGCGCAACTACAAGTCGTTGCGTGCCGAGGCACGCGCCACATTGGAGGAGGCGGGCTTCCTGCCCGACTATGTGACCATCCGCGATCCGCTCACGCTGAAAAAATCCTCACCGACTGACGCACGTTGGGTGGTTCTCGGCGCCGCGACACTCGGACGCGCGCGCCTGATCGACAATCTGGAAGTGGCACTCACCGATTGAGTACGTTCTAGTCTTCCTCTGCGAGCAGTTCCGCGTGCATCAGATCGTGCGTTGCCTGATCTGCGGCGTTGGTTACCGGAAATGCGAGCGGCAGGCGCTCTAAGGTTCTCGCAACGATCTTAGCGACCTCGATACGCATGGCGCGCTTGTCGTCCGCGGGGATGCAATACCAGGGCGCCCAGGGTTTCGACGTGGACTCGATCGCCGATTGATAGGCGGCCATATATTCCGTCCAGTTGCGACGTTCCCGCACGTCGTTCGGTTCGAACTTCCAGTTCTTTTCGGGCTCCGAGAGCCGCGCCAGAAATCGCTGTCGTTGCTCTTCGCGCGATACATTCAGAAAGAACTTCAGAATGACCGTGCCGTTGCGTGCCAGGTGCGCTTCCTGTTCACGAATGGAATGCAGGCGATCATCCCAAATCGTGTCGAGATCGATGGGGTAGGGCAGTTGTTGATGGTCCAGAATACTGGGATGCACTCGAACGACGAGCACTTCCTCATACTGACTGCGGTTGAACACGCCGATTCGACCGCGTTCGGGTAGTCGTTTGGTGGTGCGCCAGAGGAAGTCATGATCGAGTTCGAGCGAGGAGGGGCGTTTGAAGCTCCAAACCTGGCAGCCCGCCGGGTTAACACCCGACAACACGTTGCGGATCGTGCTGTCCTTGCCGGCTGCGTCCATGGCCTGGAACACCAGCAGGACAGCAAACCTGGTTTGCGCGTAGAGCATTCGCTGAGCCGTCGCGATACGTTGCACGGTACGGCGCAGGGTCTTCTTGGCCGGCTTTCGATCGAGGCGTTCGCCGTGGAGTGTCACCATCCTGCCGAGGTCGAAACTACCATCGGTGGCAGTAAGCCAGGGGTTATCACTCAGTGAGATATCAGGCGCGTTCATGTACGGACTCCTCGGCGAGCGCACGGCGTTGTGTTTGCCCCCAGCGGGCATGTTCGGAGACCAATGCGTCGTCGCACTGTGCGAGATGCTCCAGTGCGGCGTCAATTTCGGTGTCGGGATCGGTCGCATTACCGAGCGCTACGGCGAGGTTGCGCCGCCATCGTGCGAAGCCGATTCGACGGATCGCGCTGCCAGCCATATCCGACAACCAATCGGTTTCTGATTGCATCGCTAGTGCCGCGAGTTGCGCGTCGTTCAATCCGTGCCGAGGGGCGAAGTCTGTTTCCTTGCTGATGCGCGCAAACTTGTTCCATGGGCAAAACAGCTGGCAGTCATCACAGCCATAGATTCGATTGCCGATACCCTTGCGCAGACTTTCGGGAATCGAGCCATCTTTTTCTATTGTCAGGTACGAAATACAGCGACGCGCATCGAGTTCATACGGTCCTGTTATCGCGCGCGTTGGACACACCTCAATGCAGGTCGTGCAACTGCCGCAGTGATCGGTCGACGGTGAGTCGACCGGTAATTCGAGATCGGTGTACAGCTCCCCGAGAAAAAACCATGAACCTGCGCGCTTGTTGATCAGGTTGGTGTGTTTCCCGATCCAGCCGACCCCGGCTTTTTGTGCCAGTGGTTTTTCCATCACGGGCGCGCTGTCGACGAAAGCCCGGTAGCCAAATTGACCGATTTTTTCCTCGACCGCCGCCGCAAGTTTCTGTAAGCGCGGTCGCATAACCCTGTGGTAGTCGCGACCCAGCGCGTAGCGCGAGACGTAAGCTTTGCTGGGGTGGTCGAGCATCGCGATTGCCTGCTCGGCGTCCTCGGGTAGGTAGTCCAGCCGCACACAGATTGCACGCACAGTGCCGGGCACCAGTAAATCTGGCTTCCAACGCTTCTCGCCATGCCGCGCCATCCACGCCATGTCGCCATGCCGATGCTCGGCCAGCCAACGCTCCAGGCGGTCGCCGGCTTGGCCGAGATCGATGTCGCTTACCCCGAACGCATCGAATCCGAGCGCATAAGCGATTTGCTCGATGGTGCGGTAAAGGGATCGCAAACGTGCATTGGATTCGTCTGACGACATTCCCGGAGTATAATTCGAGACGTGATTACCCTGCCGGTTGATATTTTCTCTGCTAACGGTGTGCGCGAGCTCGATCAGCGCGCGATCGATCAGTTCGGTGTGCCCGGCTATACGCTCATGCGCCGAGCCGGAGCGGCTACGTTGTCCGTCATGAATCAGCGCTATCCCGGACTGCGCTCCCTGCTCGTGCTCTGTGGTGGTGGTAATAATGCCGGCGATGGCTACGTGGTTGCGCGTCTGGCTCGGGCCGCGGGATTGGCGGTCCGCGTTGTTGCTTTCAGTGATCCGGAAGACTTGAGCGGGGATGCGGCGCGTGCCTACGAGGAGTTCGCTGCCGCTGGCGGGCGGCTGCGGGCTTGGGACCCGGCGTTGGTCGAGGGGGTTGGCATGGTCGTGGACGCCCTTATCGGCAGCGGGTTAAAGCGCGACGTTGCGGACGAGTACGCGGCGGCGATCCGAGTCCTGAACACGGCAGCCACACCAGTGACGTCTCTTGATATTCCATCAGGACTCGATGGCGACACCGGCATTGTCCGCGGGATCGCCGTGCAGGCCGACCTGACAGTGACTTTTGTTGGGCTCAACAGCGGTCTGTTTCTGGCGGCAGGTCCTGCGCATTGCGGCCGTCTGGTGTTCGCCGATCTGGAGTTGCCGCGCGCGGTGTATGCCGAGACGACGCCCGTCTTGCGTCGCCAATATCGGGACGAAGTTGCAGAGACGCTACCCAGACGCGATTTAAACGCGCACAAAGGACAATTCGGCCATGTGCTTTGTGTCGGTGGCGCTGAGGGTATGCCGGGCGCCGCGCGCTTGAGCGCCGAGGCGGCGCTGCGTGGTGGCGCTGGTCTTGTGACCGTCGCAACAGCCAAATCACATGCGGCAAGTATGGTCGCGGCCCGTCCGGAATTGATGACCGACGGTGTTGAGGACGAAGCCGCCATCGATCAACTGATTGCGCGGGCAACTGTCATTGCGTGTGGACCAGGTTTGGACGTCACCGAATGGAGTCGCATGCTGCTCGGGCGTGTTCTCGCCTCCGGAAAGCCCATGGTGCTCGACGCTGATGCGCTCAATATCATGAGTGAAGACGATGGCGTTTGGCACCGTCTGGAGGCGCCTTGCATCATCACGCCGCACCCGGGCGAAGCGGCACGTTTACTCGGTACCAACCCGCAGTCGGTGCAATCCGATCGCTTAGTCGCTCTGGCGGAGCTGCAAGCGATGACCGGAGCCATTGTCGTCTTGAAAGGGGCGGGAACGCTGGTATCCGACGGCGGATCGACACCGAGCATCTGCCCGTTTGGCAACCCAGGCATGTCGGCACCTGGCATGGGTGATGTGCTCACCGGCTTGATTGCTGCCTTATTAGCACAGGGCCTTGCCCCGGCCACGGCGGCGCGCACCGGGGTATTGGTGCATGCACTGGCCGGTGATTCCGCAGCGCGTCGTGGCGAGCGCGGTCTGTTGGCGGGTGAGCTGCTCGGAGAGCTCAGGCATTGGCTCAATCCGCGCCACTGACCTACGGCATTCACCTGACTGACGAAGGCGCCACCACCGCATTCGGTGGTCTACTGGCCACCGCGATTCAACGCGCGAATGCGACGTCGATGTTACTCACGCTCACCGGTGATCTTGGCGCCGGCAAGACCTCGTTGGCGCGCGGCTTGATTCGTGGACTGGGGCACACTGGCTCTGTTCCGAGTCCGACCTACGCCCTGCTCGAGCCGTATCAACTTGAGTTTGCAACGGTCACCCATCTCGATCTGTACAGGTTGGCCGATGCGTCGGAACTTGAATTCCTGGGTTGGCGCGATCTCACCGATAGCATCCGCATCGTCGAATGGCCGGAGCGCGTTCCGGAGCTTGTTTCGGACGCTGATTTGGACGTTCGGCTGAGACCCGAAGGCGAGGGTCGAGCGGCGATGGTCGCTGCCGGCAGCCCGATTGGGCAGTCGGTATTGCAGGCAGTGCTTACGAATTAAGGTTAGGTTGCAACTCTACTTCTATAATTTAGTTGAGTTTTTATTGAAATCGAGCTGTATGCGGGGATAGTATCCACCCAACATAATGCGATGTGATCGACGGATGATGACGATGTTGCGCTTGTTGGGCCTGTTTCTGCTCCTGGCACCCTCGATGGCCGGTGCAGGCGCTGTCGTCAATGGGGTCCGTGCCTCAACCGAGGCGAACCACACCCGAGTGGTCTTCGACCTTAGTGGTCCAGCGCGCTACAACCTCTTCACGCTGCGCCAACCTGACCGGGTGGTTATCGATATTGTTGACGGAAAGTTGGGCGCTTTGGCGGATCGCTTGCCCAAAGATATCGGTGTTGTACGCACGATTCGTGCAGCGGAGCGCGGGCAGGAAGGGCTGCGCATTGTGCTGGATCTCGACCACGCGATTAGAGCGCGCAGTTTTCTTGCCGGACCCGCACGCGGTAGTGCGGAACGTCTCGTGATCGATCTTGGCGAGCGCGCCGCAATGCCAACCGTCAAACGTCTGACTCGCTCCAGTCGCGATATCGTGGTCGTGCTCGATCCTGGGCATGGCGGCCACGATCCCGGCGCGGTCGGCAAACAGCGCACTTACGAGAAGGACGTCGTGCTCGCGATCGCGCGGCGACTGCGCAAATTGATTGATGCCGAGCCGGGTATGAGGGCACTGATGGTCCGCGACCGAGATGTGTATATCGACCACTGGGCCCGGATGGAAATCGCCCGAAGCGCAAATGCTGATTTGTTTGTATCGATCCACGCGGATGCGGTGGAGGATCGGCGGGCGCGCGGCTCTTCGGTGTATGCCTTGTCACTGGAGGGTGCGAGTAGTGAAGCGGCGCGGCGCCTTGCAGCCGATCAAAACGCCTCGCTCATCGGCGGTGTGGAGCTGACCGACAAAGAGCCCGACCTTGCGCGCGTGCTAATGGACCTGTCGCAGACTGCGACTCTGAATTCCTCGATAGAGATCGGTCAACTGGTACTCAATCAAATGGGCGGGGTGAATCGGTTACACCGCCGCACGGTGCAGCAGGCTGGCTTCATCGTGCTGAAATCGCCGGATGTGCCGTCGATTCTTGTAGAGACCGCCTACATCTCCAATCCGCAGGAAGAGCAGAATCTGCGCAGCGCGGCGCATCAGGAGAAACTGGCACAAGCAATCTTTTCGGGTATTCGCGAGCATTTTGTGGAAAATCCACCTGTGGATAGTCTTTTTGCACAGTTGGACCACAATCAGGTGCTCGCACGAACCCATACGATTTCTCCTGGCGACACGCTCAGTGAAATCGCTGACCGCTACAGGGTGAGTCTGGCGCGTCTGCGCCAGGAAAACGCTCTGACGAGTGACCGTATCCGCGTGGGCCAGGTGTTGCGTATACCCGGAGGGTAATCGACCCGGTGCCCATTCAGCAGCTGCCCGACCATCTGATCAATCAGATCGCGGCGGGAGAAGTCATTGAACGGCCCGCTTCCGTAGTCAAGGAGCTGGTCGAGAACAGTCTCGATGCGCGCGCGCAGCACATCGGCATCTCGATCGAGGCGGGCGGTGCGCGACTGATCGAGATCACTGATGATGGCGTTGGCATCGCAGCAGACGAGTTGCCACTTGCGCTGTCGCGCCATGCGACCAGCAAGGTCACGAGCCTTGAAGACCTGTCCGCGGTCGCATCTCTCGGCTTCCGTGGGGAGGCGTTGCCCAGTATCGCATCGGTCGCGCGCGTGGAACTCGCGGCGCGCACTGAGTCTGGCGAGCATGGTGCGATGCTCGCGGTTCAGGGAGGCGCCGCGCATGACATTGTGCCGACAGCCATGCGCAGCGGTGCTCGGGTGACGGTCCGGGATCTGTTCTACAACACGCCGGCGCGCCGAAAGTTCCTGCGCACGGAGAAAACCGAATTTACGCATATCGAACGGGTCGTTCGGCGTCTTGCGCTGGCACATCCCTCGGTCGCTTTCACGCTCAAGCACAATGGACGCAATTCGATGCACCTCGCCGCGGTACCTGACGGCGAAGGGCCGGAACGCCGCATCGAGCAATTGCTCGGTACCGAGTTCATCGCTGCGGCCATTCCTGCAAGTCAGCATCGCGAAGGGCTTGCGATCGATGCGTGGCTCGCAGCACCGGCGTTCAACCGCTCACAGCCAGACATGCAATACGCGTTCGTCAACGGGCGATGGGTGCGTGACAAAACGATCATGCATGCGGTACGAATGGGCTATCAGGATGTCTTGTTCCACGGCAGACACCCCGCGTACGTCATGTGGATTTCGATGAATCCGACGCGAGTTGACGTGAACGCGCACCCTGCCAAAACCGAGGTGCGATTCCGCGACTCGGGCGCCATACACGCATTGGTGCAACGAACGGTAACCGATGCCATGCGGTCGACAAGGCCAGGAACCGAGCGCAATGCGGTAACCGGGTTGCCGTCTCGGCCGGCGCCTGTATCTCAGTCAGGTCTTTCCCTCGCGACGCCGAATGACATGAATCGCGCAACATCCACTGGCACAACCAGTACTACAAACTGGACCAATCTCGTGCGGGAGATGCCGGCTGCGATTCCTCCCGTGGCTGACGATGCGCCGCCGCCGCTAGGCTTCGCAGTGGCGCAGATTCACGGCGTATTTATTCTCGCTGAAAACGCAGAGGGTCTCGTGATCGTCGACATGCATGCGGCGCATGAGCGCATCACCTACGAGCGCTTAAAGAAGGCACATTCGGATCGTGCAATGGTTCGCCAACCGCTTCTGGTGCCTTTGCGACTGAACGTGTCACGTGCCGAAGCAGACTTGTGCGAAGCGAATGCAGCGGTGTTGCGGCAGGCGGGGATGGTTGTTGAGCGCGGCGGTCCGGAGGCCGTGATCCTGCGTGAGATTCCTGCGCTGCTCGACGCAACACGTGCGGAGTCGCTGTTACGCGATGTGCTCGCCGATTTTGAATCGCTGGGGCGAAGCGGTCGGATTGCGGCATTCACCGACGAGTTGTTGGCAACCATGGCTTGTCATGCGTCGGTCCGCGCCAACCGAAAGCTGACGCTGCCTGAAATGAATGCGCTGCTGCGCGACATGGAAGCGACGGATCGGGCAGATCAGTGCAATCATGGTCGGCCCACTTGGACACAGCTCGGCATGCCGGAACTCGATCGCCTCTTTCTTCGAGGGCAGTAGTGGCTGAGGGCGTGCGCGACACTGTGCTGTGCCTGATGGGACCGACGGCCATGGGCAAGACCGAGGTCGCAATGCGAATCGCCGATCGCTTGCCGGTGGATTTGATCAGTGTGGACTCGGCGCTGGTCTACCGCGGTTTGAATATTGGCACAGCTAAGCCATCACCCGAGATGTTAGCGCGCTACCCCCACGCACTCATCGACATCGTTGATCCCGAGCAACCTTATTCTGTGGCGCAATTCGTACAGGATTGCACAGTTGCCATCGAGGCCAGTCACGCGAGGGGTCGCACGCCGTTGTTGGTCGGCGGGACTATGCTGTATTTCAAGCGACTTCTGGATGGGCTGGCCGATTTGCCAGAGGCAGACCCTGACTGCAGGCGCGAAATTGATGCGCAAGCACAGCGCGTCGGCTGGCCTGGGATGCACCTCGAGTTGATCCGTGTCGACCCCGATGCCGCTGCCAGAATTGCGCCAAATGATGCGCAGCGCATCCAGCGAGCGCTGGAAGTGTATCGATTGACCGGACACCCGATCAGCGCGCTTCAATCAAACCCGAAAAAAATCGACAATGACTGGACGGTGGCGCGAATGGCTCTTTTGACGAGCGACCGTACTGTGCTGCACGAACGGATTCAGCAGCGATTCGAGCAAATGGTCGAAGCGGGTTTCGTTGATGAGGTTAAGGGGTTGCTGAAACGGCCGGGCGTGCACACCGATCTACCCAGCCTGCGAGCGGTTGGTTATCGTCAGATCGCCGCCTGGTTGGCGGGCGACTGTGAGTATGAGCAGGCTATTCAGGACGCGATGACCGCCACTCGCCGTTTGGCCAAACGTCAGCATACCTGGCTGCGGGGTATGCCGGACATACACGTATTCGATCCTCTTGAAAGCGATCCGATTGGCCCCATCACTACATTGTGCGAGCAAGTGCTCGCCGCTGAAACTGCACAGATTTAACCTTAGTATTCTTGACAGCGTTGTTTCGAATCACAGAAACGAAGCCGCGAAACGCTGTGCTACCATCAAATTTCATCTAGAGGGCCAAATCGTGCTTGGGCAGCTCGCGAGGTCCTCGTGGGCAAAAAGAAGGAGATTCCTATGGCAAAGGGACAATCACTGCAGGATCCGTTTCTCAATATTCTGCGCAAGGAAAAGGTGCCGGTATCCATTTACCTCGTAAACGGGATCAAACTACAGGGACAAATCGATTCGTTCGATCAATTCGTGGTGCTTCTGAAAAATAGCGTCAACCAGATGGTTTACAAGCATGCGATCTCGACGGTTGTGCCGGCGCGCAACGTGCGCTTGCCACTGAGTGATGATGACGGTCGAAGCGACGACGATTAATTACGGATTGCCTGAGTTTGACGCAGGCAACACTCATCATGTTTGAGCGACCGAAATCGGGCGAACGTGTACTCATCGTTCATCCACAATTTTTTGGTCGCGAAAGTTGCGACCTTCAAGAGTTTGTCGAGCTGGCGATATCCGCCGGTGCAGACGTGCTCGACAGTATTATTGTGCAGCGTTCGCAGCCGGAATCCCGGTTTCTGATCGGACGTGGCAAGGTCGCTGAACTAAAAGATCGGGTACGCCACGAAAAAGTAGAGCTGCTGTTGGTCAGTCACGCACTGACGCCGACCCAGGAGCGTAACCTCGAGCGTGAATTGAAGTGCCGTGTTCTGGACCGGGCGGGTTTGATCCTCGATATTTTCGCGCAGCGCGCGCGATCGTTCGAGGGCAAGTTGCAAGTCGAGCTCGCGCAGCTGCGGCATCTGTCGACGCGGCTGGTTCGCGGCTGGACCCACCTCGAGCGTCAAAAGGGCGGCATCGGGTTACGCGGTCCCGGTGAAACTCAGCTCGAAACGGATCGACGCCTCGTGCGCCAGCGCATTACGCGATTGACTGAGCGGCTGCGCAAAGTCGACCAGCAGCGAGAACTCGGTCGGCGCAACCGGGTTCGAAACCGCATGCCAACGATTGCGCTCGTCGGATATACCAACGCCGGGAAGTCGACGCTGTTTAACGCGCTGACCGATTCCGGCGTTTACGCGGCAGATCAGCTTTTCGCCACACTCGACCCAACGCTGCGTCGTTGGGAGCTGTCGGCGCAGCGCGAGGTGGTGTTGGCAGACACCGTCGGTTTTGTATCCGATCTACCGCATGAGTTGGTCGCAGCATTCAAGGCGACTCTGACAGAGACGCGCGAAGCAGACCTGATCGTGCATGTGATTGATGCCGCCGATCCTGAACATGCACTCCGCGAGACGCAGGTGAACGAGGTGCTGGAGGGTATCGGCGCCGGCAAGGTGCGCCAGCTTCGCGTATACAATAAAATAGACATCCAGGGACGGTTGCCACAGTTTCGCAGCGCGTCCGACGCGGCTCCTGCCAGCGTCTGGTTGAGCGCGCAATCCGGTGACGGTCTGGATCTGTTGCGGACAGCGGTAGGGCAACTGGTCGCTTTGGATCATGTCCAGGGAACTTTGGTGCTCAGCGCCCAAGAGGGTTTGCTGAGGTCTCGCTTATTTGATGCTGGTGCGGTTCTTTCTGAGACCTACACGCAACAAGGCGAGTGTGTATTAACAATCGATATGGAACGTGTGGCGTTCGAGCAGCTATGTGCGGAAACCGGACTGGTGCTGGATCGGATCGATCAATTGAATCCCGACGCAGAAGCGTCAACAGCAGTCGCGCAGGCGAGTGCTTGAATTTGAACGGGTAACGATATGGCTTGGAACGAATCTGGCAATGGCCAGGACCCATGGGGTAACAACAACCGCCGGCGAAAGGCACCGAATGATCTGGACAAGATGATCGGTAACTTCCAGCGCAAGATTACTGCGGCGTTTGGTGGCAAGGGCGACGATGATGGATCCGCCGCCGGTTTGATCGGCATCGTGGTGGTGGCGTTGGTATTCTGGTTAGCGACCGGCTTCTACCGTGTCGATCAGGCGGAGCGCGGCTTGGAGCTGCGCTTCGGCCAATACACCGAAACCACGAACCCCGGACTGCATTGGCATCTGCCTTACCCGATCGAGCGCGTCGAGAAGGTCAACGTGTCGTTGATCGATCGATTCGAGCAGGAAATCCAGATGTTGACCGCGGACGAAAACTTCGTAGTGATCAACCTTGCGGTGCAGTTCCGTCGCACGATTCCGTCTGACTACGCCTTTAACGTGCGTGATCCTGAGGAGACGCTGCAGGACGTCAGCGAGAGCGCGATTCGTGAAGCGGTTGGCGCCCACCCGGCGGATTTCACCCTGCTGGACAATCGGGCGCAGGTCGCGGATCAGACGAAGGTGTTGATCCAGAGTGCACTCGACGAATACAAAGCCGGTATCGAGATCACCGCGATCAACCTGCAGAAGGTAGACTTTCCAAGACCTGTTCAGGATGCGGTTCAGGATGCGGTGAAAGCACGCGAGGACAAGGAGCAGTCCAAGTTGTCAGCTGAGACCTACGCCAACGAAGTGATACCTGCGGCGCGCGGTGAGGCCGCACGGCAAAAAGAAGCCGCCGAAGCTTATCGTCAGCGTGTGATCAACGACGCGGCAGGTGACGCTTCGCGTTTCACCGCCCTCTTGAAGGAGTATCAGGCGGCACCTGAAGTCACGCGTGAGCGTCTTTACATCGATGCGATCGAGTATGTGTTCTCCAATTCCAATAAGGTGTTCCTGGACACCAATGGTGAGGGTAACCTGCTGTATCTGCCGGTTGACAAGCTGATGGAGAACGCCCAAAGGTCGCCACGCTCCGCGACGAACGGGCTGGCACGTCCGGAGCCCATGGCTTCGCCAGGAGGTGGTGCCAATACCAATACTGAGCGGACACGTGCGCGGAGGACTCGCCAATGAAAACCTCAATTTCGGTAGTACTTGTGGTCCTTGGACTAGCTCTTGTCGGGCTGGGACTGAGCGCATTCACGGTGGATGAGCGCGAACACGCGTTGAAACTCCGCTTCGGTGAGATTGTGGGCGCCGATTATGAGCCCGGCTTGCACTTCAAGATTCCGGTTTATAATGAGGTGCTCAAGTTCTCGAATCAGGTGTTGACGATCACACCATCGCCTGAGGACATTCTCACCACAGAGAAAAAACCGGCCTCGGTTGACTTTTTCCTGAAGTATCGAATCAGCGACCCAGAAACCTATTATGTCTCTGCGCGAGGTTCTGAGTTGGTCGTCCGCCAACAGTTGTTGCAGATCATCAAGGCGGCGATCCGTACCGAGTTTGCCAAGCGCACGATGCAGGAAGTGATTTCTTTGGAGCGTAACGAGCTCATGCGCGACATGATGGCTGACGCATCGGCACTCGCCGATGAGCTCGGCATCACACTGATCGATGTGCGTGTCAAACGCGTGGAATTCTCCGATCGAGTCTCGGAGTCAGTTTATAACCGGATGCGTGAAGAGCGATTGAGGATCGCCCAGCAGTTGCGCGCCGAAGGTAACGAAGAGGCTGTGGAGATTCGTGCTACGGCGGATCGCCAAAGTACGGTAATTCGCTCGGAAGCCTATCGCGATGCCCAGACCACTCGTGGTGAAGGCGATGCGCAGGCTGCGGCAATCTATGCGCAGGCGTACAACGCGGATCGCGAGTTCTACTCTTTTTACCGGAGTCTGGAGGCGTACCGGAATTCGTTGGGCCAGGCGAATGATCTTCTGGTGCTCGACCCCGACAGCGATTTCTTCCGCTACCTGAATAATCGCGAAGCAAACTGACTGGCCCGGAGACGGCGCATGCGCTGGCAGCTACTGCTGACGGGCCTGGCATTGATGATGGTCTTCGAGGGCATGGCGCCGTTCGCGGCACCACGCGCCTGGCGTCGAGCGATTGCCAGAATTGCCAGCATGCCAGATAACGTTATCCGCACTGTCGGTGGTATTGTGATGGCGGTCGGTGCGATGCTCCTCCTGATGATCACCAACGTCTGACTCTCTGGAAATACCACCATGGGCAAGAATGTAGTTGTCGTCGGCACACAGTGGGGTGACGAAGGCAAAGGCAAGATCGTTGATCTGTTGACCGATCGCGTCAGCGCGGTCGCGCGTTTTCAGGGCGGGCACAATGCCGGCCACACGCTTGTTATTGACGGGCAGAAGACGGTCCTCCACCTGATCCCCTCGGGTGTGCTGCGCGACAACGTGCAATGCCTGATCGGTAATGGTGTTGTGTTGTCACTCGAGGCCCTGTTGAAAGAAATGGATGGGCTCGTCGCCAATGGCGTCCCCGTGTTTGACCGGTTGAAGATTTCGCCGGCATGTCCGTTGATTCTTCCTTGCCATGTCGCACTTGATCAGGCTCGGGAGAAGGCGCGCGGTTCGGCAGCGATTGGCACCACCGGGCGCGGCATCGGGCCCGCCTACGAGGACAAAGTGGCCCGTCGCGCGCTACGCGTCTCCGATCTGTTTCTGCGGGAGAAATTCGCAGCCCGGCTCGGTGAAATCCTCGACTACCATAATTTTGTGCTGAAGCATTATTTCAAAGCGCCTGTTGTCGACTTCAACGAGTCGCTTGATGACGCCATGGCCCAAGCCGAACGGATCGCGCCTTTGGTCGCCGATGTCACCGCGATCTTGCATGATCTCGGTGAGGCAGGGGACAGCGTGTTGTTTGAGGGAGCGCAGGGGACGCTACTCGACATTGATCACGGGACGTTCCCGTTTGTTACCTCGAGCAATACCGTGTCGGCAGGGGCGTGCACCGGGACCGGTATCGGCCCGGATCGCATCGACTATGTGCTCGGCATCGTAAAGGCCTACACCACACGCGTCGGTGCCGGCCCGTTTCCCACGGAATTGCATGACGATGATGGTGCACACCTCGCACGGGTCGGTGCTGAGTTCGGTGCGACCACAGGCCGGCCGCGACGTTGCGGTTGGTTCGATGCTGTCGCGTTGCGACGCAGTATCATCAACAACGGGGTGTCAGGTCTGTGCATGACCAAGCTGGATGTGCTGGATGAGCTTGAGACGATACGCATTTGTGTGGGCTATCACATCGACGGCGAGGAAATTTCCACGCCGCCGGTGATCGTTGACCGCTATGCCGAGGCAGAGCCAATCTACGAAGATATGCCTGGCTGGCAACAGAGTACCGTTGGCGTGACCGATATCGATGAGCTGCCGAATGCTGCGCGCGACTACATCGCGCGAATCGAAGCGATTGTGGAGACACCGATCGATATCATTTCGACCGGCCCCGGTCGTGAACAAACGATCATTCGCCGCGATCCCATAAACGGTTGAGCACATGTCGCTGACCGATAACGTGCTCGCGGTTCGCGCCGGACCGGGCGCACTCGAGCATCTCGAAAACAACGGTCTGCAGCCGGAAGATATCCGAATCATGGTCGGCGCATCGGGCGGTGCGAAGTGGTTGAGTCTTGTCGGACTCGACCACGCCATTATCCGTTCGATCCTGCCAAATCTAAGGCCGGGCGTTCATCTGTTGGGCTCATCGATTGGTACCTGGCGATTTGCCTGCTACACCCAGCCCGATCCGCTGGCAGCGCTAACCCGTTTCGAACGCGGCTACATCGAGCAGACTTACAGCGCAAAGCCGGATACTGACGAGATCACGAGAGTAGGACGGCAGATGGTCTCAACGATGTTGGGTGACGGCGGTATCGCCAACGCGGTCAATAGCGAACGTTTCCATTTGCACATCATGACTGCGCAGGCGCATGGTCTCACCGCCAGTGAACGAACGGTGCCACTGCTTTTGGGTTTGACTGCGGCGATGGTCGCGAACCGCGTCAACCGTCGGCATCTGCGTCGCTTTTTCACGCGCGCGCTAGTGTCGGATCCGCGAGCAGATGGACCATTTCATCAGGCCTCGGATTTTCCGATGCAGCGCCTGGATCTCGCAGAAGACAACCTGATTGATTCGATTCTCGCCTCCAGTGCTATTCCCTTAGTGCTGAATGGCGTCAGGAATCTCGCCGGCGGCAATCCGGGGGTATACCGCGATGGCGGGATCATCGACTACCATTTTGATTTGCCGGTGTCGCACGAAGCGGGCTTGACCCTCTATCCGCACTTCTATCCGGATTTGACCCCGGGATGGTTCGACAAGGGCTTGCATCGACGACCCAAGAGAGAACACGTGGACCGCGTCTTGTTGGTTGCACCCTCCGCAGAGTTTGTCGCCGGTCTACCGGGCGAGAAGATTCCGGATCGTGATGACTTTAAAAGTATGGATGCGTCAACACGAATTACTGTGTGGAAACGTGTCGTCGCGGAGACTCAGCGTCTCGGCGATGCATTCGAATCGCTCTTGCAGCGTCAGGCGTTTGCTTCTGTGGCCGAGCCGCTGGAGACTTCCTGACGCGGCAGAGTTCTGACCGTGGCATCGCGCCGATAAGCGGCCCAGTGCGTAAAGTGGGGGACCCGCGCTTGTTCAAGCACCTGTTGAATCTTGTCTAATTCATCATCCATCAGTGCAGTGGACGGATCTTTCCAGCCTTTCAGCATCACCGCGTCACGGGGTGTCACAATCAACATGTCGTTCGGCCCAACGGTCGCGGATTGCCAAGCGCGCACCACGAGTACCGTGCGGACGCGAGAGGCGACGCCGCTTTCCGCTTGTAGCCAGTGCTGCAACTGGGCGGTCCGCGAGCGGATCTCATGCAGGTTAATGGCTGCGCGTGACGCCGGTAGTGCGAGCGTGTTGCGATCTCGGAGAAATGCGCCGGTGCCGTCGAAACGATCGGCTAGTGTGAACACCGCATAGATTCCCGACGCTGCCGTCAAAACGTGCGCAATGCTGCCACCCGCGCCGGGGATCACATCATGGAATATTCGCTGTGAAGGCAGTCGTATGGTTTCGAGTCTGGCACCTGTCGAATGCCTTGCCAGGACGTCACTAGCCGCTTTGCGTTCTCGCGGCCAACGGCGAAGTACGATGGTTAAGCACGCGGAGACCAAGATGCATAGGCCCACGGCACTAAGACTGTCGACACTTTCGATCTGCACGAATTCTGGCGCGGGTGACGTGAATAGCGCCGTCAGTGCGCCGCAGACTGCGACCAGAGTAGTTTGCATAGCGGCACGGCGCTCGCCTGCTAGTGTGGCGCCGAACGCTAGCGCGGCAGCGCCCGCCTGCGCGGGCAGGTGCCGGCGTCGGCGAAAGCGTAGCCATCGTCGGAGCGCCGTAGCAGACCAACTCGTGAGGAACACCAGCGCGGACAGCGCGAGTGTCACCGCAAGCGGGGAAAAAGGGGGTAGTGCTGGCATTCAGTCCTCCAAACTAGAGAGTAATTCCGGTCAGCGTCGGTCTCTGTGATCTACCTCACACTGGCATGGCAAAGACAATTTGCTTTTGCTGCGTTACTCTTCCGGGGTTTCAAAGTGGGGGAAGCCATGAATATCAACGATTTGTTTGACCGCCTGCCGGGCGCGTTGAACGCCGACGCCGCCGCCGGTCTGGATGCGGTCATCCAGTTCAACACCTCGGAACCGCGTTATGTCCACATTAAGGACGGTGCGGCAACTGTGACGCCGGGTACCAGCGAATCGCCCAAGGTTGCAATCACGATGGCCGATGACGACTTCGTAAGTCTGATGTCCGGAACACTGGATGGCATGACGGCGTTCATGACCGGCAAGTTGAAAGTTGAGGGTGACTTGATGTTCGCCCAGAAAGTGAGCCAGCTGTTCAAGGGCTCAAAACTGAAAGACGGCTGATTTCAAGACCAGCCGCATTAAAGGAATCACGATGAATCAAAAGACGATCTTGGGTTTGCTCGCCACCGTCCTGCTGTTTGCGCCTGCGTATGCAGACGACGAAGAAAAGGCTAAAGAAGAGGAAGAGGCGCCGAAGACGATTGCGGAACTCACCGAAGGCTATACCCGCATGGATGGCTTGGTGACGTTGTTCCGCAACGAGGAAACTGGCGAACTGAAGATGTTGGTGCCCGGTGATCTCATCGGCAACGAAGTGATTCATGTCGCGCAGGCATCCGATGGTGTCGTTCAGGTCGGCTACTTCCGTGGTGCTTATCTGGCCGAGCAGATCCTGAGCTTTGAACGGCGTTTCGACAAGCTCGATATCGTGATCCCGAATACCTCGTTCTACTTTGATCCCAACAACGCGCTGGCACGAGCGAGTAGCGCGAACACAAGTAACGCGATTCTGGCGACCGAAAAAGTGCTGGCCGAGGGCGATGAGGGTGTACTCATCGACGCGGACAAGCTATTCAATTCTGAGTCGCTCTTGCAGATCAAGCCGTCGCCAAACCCGGATGCCAATCCGCAAGCGTATTCGCTTGGCTCCTTGTCCGACAGTTCGACACGCGTTTCGAACCTTCGCAGCTATCCGGACAACACGGATATCGAAGTAACCTACGTCTATTCGAACCCGGCACCGACCGGAGTCACGGGCGGTGCCATCGCAGATCGGCGCCACGTCGAGATTCCGGTAATGCACAGTTTCGTGCGTATGCCCGACAACGGTTATGAGCCGCGTATGGACGACCCGCGAGTCGGTTATTTCATGACGCAAGTCACCGACCTGACTTCTTTCAGTGCGACGCCGTATCGAGACATGATCCATCGTTGGCACCTCGTGAAACAGGATCCAACCGCACCGGTTTCTGACCCGGTCGAGCCGATCACCTTGTGGATCGAGAACACCACACCGGTTGAGTATCGCGACATGATTCGCGACGCCGCGTTGCAGTGGAATAACAGTTTCGAGAAAGCCGGCTTCAGCAATGCCGTACAGGTCAAAGTGCAGCCGGATGACGCGGAGTGGGATGCAGGTGACGTTCGCTACAACGTGCTGCGATGGACTTCATCTCCGAATCCACCCTTCGGTGGTTACGGCCCAAGTTTCACGAATCCGCGTACAGGCCAGATCATCGGCGCGGACATCATGCTTGAGTACTCTTTCCTCGGGCGATTCCAATTCGCAAAGTACATCGTCAGTGACGCATCCACTCTGGTTGAAGACTTCAGTGTGCCCGAAGGGTTGGCAGCGGCCGAAGCGTTCTGTTCGCTGGGCGCGGGCCTGCGCGCCGAGACTCACCTCGCGCACACGCTGGGTCGGGCACTGCACGGAGAGACCGGTAAGTACGACGAGCAGCTCGTGCACGACTCCATGTACTACCTGATCCTGCACGAAATCGGCCACACGCTGGGTTTGAACCACAACATGAAAGCGACCCAGCTTCTGTCTCCAGAGCAGGCGTTTGATCCGGAGGTGATCGAAAACGGTGTGCTCACCGGTTCAGTCATGGATTACCCAGCGGTGAATTTCGCGCCAATCGGCATCGATCAGACTTTGTTCTACACGGTGGCGCCAGGGCCTTATGACGATTGGGCGATTCAGTTCGGTTATGACCCTGACCTCAGCGATCCGGCGAAGATGGCGCAGCATTTGTCGCGCTCCAACGAGCCGGAGTTAGCTTTTGGCAACGACGCAGATGACATGCGATCTCCGGGCAAGGCGATCGATCCTCGGGTCAATATTTATGATATGTCGAACGACGCTGTGGGTTATGCCTCGGATCGAATGGCATTGATCGTGGAAGGGTTCACTCAGTTGGCGGAGCTACCGCCGGAAGACGGTAAGTCCTGGCAGGAAACACATGATGCCTTCGGCACGCTGATTCGGAGCTGGGCTCGCAGTGGCGCAGTGGTATCGCGCTACGTAGGTGGCGTCTTGCTGAACCGCGGTATGGTCGGCCAAGCGGGGTCAGATGCGCCGTACACCGTAGTTGATGCTGACACTCAGCGTCGTGCCATGGCTATTTTGTCGGAGCAACTGTTCGCGCCAGGTATTGTCGATCCAGCAGCGCCGGTGTTCCGCTATCTTGCGCAGCAACGTCGCGGCTTCAATTTCTTCAGCGGTACTGAAGATCCGAAAATTCATGACGCTGTGCTTTCGGTGCAAGGCAGTGTGCTTAATCACCTGTTGCATCCGGCGACTATGAAGCGCATGACGGATACATCGCTGTATGGCAACGAGTACACGTTGGCCGACATGGTCGGAGACCTGACCGATGCGGTGTTTGCAGCCGACATTCGCGGAGACGTGGACACGATCCGCCAGGGACTGCAAATCGATTACGTACGTCGACTTGCGGCCATCTCCTCACCGACCGGCGGCTACGACACCACGAGCCAGTCCGCTGCGGTTTACGCGCTGCAGAACATCGAGCGTATGATCTCCCGCAATCGCGGTGGCAGCGCGTCGACTCGTGCACACGTTGCACACCTCAAGCTTTTGATCGAACGCGCGTTGAGCACGGATTGACGTTACGGTGGCTGGCATGGCGTTGATGCCGTGCCAGCCACGCTGTGTCGGGGCGGCATGCCCAGCGGAGCGATCTAGCGGTGAAAATGACACATCTACGTGTCGAGAGTGGTGCCCAGGAGAGGACTTGAACCTCCACCTACTTTCGTAGACATGGACCTGAACCATGCGCGTCTACCAATTCCGCCACCTGGGCACAGGGTGCAGGTACACTGGTCGTGTACTGGTGAGGCCGGCGACTGTAGCGGAACCATCACAGACCTGTCAACGAACTATGGCGGGTCAAGCAAAGGAAAACACTGATTGAGTGAATCATCCGGGCGCAACAAGAAAGGCGGCGCCTATAAACATCCAGTCCCAGATCGTGTTGGCATTCTCGATGCGCTAGAGCAGGCCGGTCGGCCGCTCGATTTCGATCAAATCGCACATCTATTTTCCCTTAAGGGAAAACGCCAAAAACGCTCGCTCTCTGAGGTGCTGTCGCGGATGCTGCGTTCCGGGCAACTCCATCTTAATCGGCAGGAACAGTACTGCCTGTCCGAACGACTTGAGATCATCAACGGCTCAGTCAGGGCGCACCGTGATGGGTTCGGGTTTCTGATTCGCGATGATGACGAGGAAGACATGTACCTCTCCCCCCGCGAAATGGCGCGGATCATGGACGGTGATCGGGTTGCCACAAAGCTGAAGCGGCGCACGCGACGGGGTTCGGAGGCAATGATTCTCGATATTCTCGAGCGCGCACATCAGGAGGTCGCCGGACGCTATATCAGCGAGCGCGGCATCGGACTTGTCGTGCCCGATAATCCGCGCTTGACGCAGAGACTACTAGTGCCTCGAGGCAAGCATGGTAAAGCGAAGCCCGGTGATGTCGTGATTGCGAAGATTCTTGATTATCCGGATCGCGATCAGTTAGCGACGGCGAGTATTGCCCGTGTCCTCGGCGATCCGGAGAAACACGGTATGCCGACGGATCTTGCGATCCACGCGCACGGTATCCCTCATCGCTGGCCACGGGCGGTGGGTGCAGAGGCAAAGCAGTTTGGTGCCACAGTACCGACACGCGCGAAACGGGGACGCAAGGATCTGCGTAAGTTGCCTTTGGTGACGATCGACGGTGCGGATGCCCGCGACTTTGATGACGCTGTTTATGCGAAAAATAAGGGCAGTGGCTGGCGGTTGATCGTCGCTATCGCCGATGTTGCGCACTACGTAACGCCCGATAGCCCCATCGACAAGGAAGCGATCAATCGCGCAACCTCGGTGTATTTCCCGGATCGTGTGGTACCGATGCTGCCGGAGGTGCTGTCGAATGGGCTGTGCTCATTGAACCCCAGGGTAGATCGGCTTTGCATGGTTTGCGACATGACCATCGATGGCAAAGGGCAGGTGACCCGGTCAATATTCTACGATGCGGTCATGCGCTCGCATGCCAGGCTGACCTACTCCGAGGTCAAAAAATTCCTGGACGGCGAGCGCAGTCACAAGGCCTTGCGAGGCGAAGTTGCCGAGAGCGTGCGAACGTTGCATGACTTGTATAAGGCCTTCGCGAAAAGGCGCAAGATGCGCGGTGCCATCGAGTTGGATCTGCCTCAGCTTCGCATCCGAACCGATGACGACGGCGAGGTACGAGCCATCGCGGCCACCCCACGCAACGACGCACATCGATTGATCGAGGAATGCATGATTGCCGCGAATGTCGAGGCGGCGAAGTTTATTCTCAAAAAGAAGGTACAAGCGTTATTCCGCGTTCACGCCAAACCCGATGAGGATCGGTTTGATGAGTTTCGGCGATTCATGCTGGAGCTTGGTTTTAAGGTACCGCACTCCGCGCACCCGACGCCGAAGACGTTGCGAGCTCTGATGTCCAAGGTGCAGGATCGCCCCGATGCCTATGCGATCAACATGGCACTGCTGAGATCCTTCGCCCATGCTGAGTACACCCCGGACAATATCGGGCACTTTGGTCTGGCGCTCGACGCCTACGCGCACTTTACTTCCCCGATTCGACGCTACCCGGATCTACTCGTTCACCGTGCCATCCGACACATGACGTCCGGGGGTAAGGCGCACCAATATCGCTATGATGGCGAGGCAATGGTGAGACTCGGGAAGCTCACGTCGGAGCGAGAGCGTCGCGCCGAGGAGGCCACGCGCGAGGTGGAAGCGCTGCTCAAGTGCCAGTACATGTCGAAGCATCTCGGTGAACGATTCCACGGACTGATCAGTGGCGTGACGCATTTTGGTCTGTTCGTCCAGATCGGCGATTTGCAGGTCGACGGCCTGATTCATGTATCGTCGCTAGGGAGCGACTACTTCAAGCACGAGCCTGAGCGGCAGCGACTCGTCGGTAATCGCTCGGGGCAGGTGTTCCAGCTGGGCGATATGATTGAGGTGATCGTGAATCGAGTGGATATGGAGTCCCGTCAGATCGATTTCGTCCTTTACGACCGCGTTGAACGAACCTCGTCCAGACCGGAACGCAAGAAACGGCGAGGCAGATAGGGTGGCGACGGGTGGACAGTTCAGCGCCGGCATTCACGCTGTGCAGCGCCTGATACGCACCCACCCGACCAAGGTACGGAAAGTCTTTGTCGATGAGCGCAGCCTCAATGAGCGCGTGAAGGCAGTTGTTGCAGAGGCGGGTGCGCGTGGTATCCAAGTTCACCCGGTACGTAACTTTCGCCTCGACGACATGGCGAAGGGTACTGCCCATCAAGGCTTGGTAGCGGCGCTAAAGAATCTTGACCCCTGGGATGAGGCCCGACTGAGGACTCAGTTGGAGCAGGCTTTGCAAGCGGGTGAGGCGCCGCTCTTGTTGGTACTTGACGAGCTGCAGGACCCGCACAATCTTGGTGCGTGTCTGCGCACAGCCGACGCCTGCGGTGTGCTTGCTGTGGTTGTGGCTCGTGACGGTGCGGCCAGGATGACACCTGCCGTGCGCAAGGTCGCATCGGGAGGCGCCGAGTCTGTGCCACTGGTCACGGTTCGCAACGCCGGCAAGACCCTCGAGTGGTTGCGAAGCTACAGCGTGAGGATCATTGGCACGAGCGATGCGGCAGGTAGCACGTATTGGGACGCCGACCTGGCCGGGCCTACGGCGATTGTGATGGGAACCGAGTCAACCGGGTTGTCGGATTCGCTCGCCCACCGATGTGATCATCTTGTCGCCATGCCGATGAAAGGGCTTGTCGAGAGCTTAAATGTTTCTGTGGCGACCGGACTGATGCTCTACGAGGCCCTACGCCAACGTCGCGACTGACGCTTGTCGCAGAAGCCCGGATTCCTGTATCCTTGCCGGCCGGCGAGTCCCGGCGGGTCGCCTAGACAATTCGGATTAACTCCTTGCCACACCAAGTGTATGGGTGGCAAACCCGAAAGGAGCGTCTCTTGAGACACTATGAAATCGTGTTTCTGGTCCACCCTGATCAGAGTGAACAAGTCCCCGGCATGCTTGAGCGTTATCAGAAGCTCATCACCGATGCGGGCGGTGTCATCCACCGACTCGAAGATTGGGGCCGCCGCCAGCTGGCGCATTCCATTAACAAGGTACATAAAGCACACTACTTGCTGCTGAACGTTGAAGCGGGCAAAGACGCGATCGAAGAGCTGCGCGCTGCCTTCAAGTTCAATGACGCCGTACTGCGTCACTTGATCATGAGCATGGATCGTGCGTTTACCGATGCGTCCCCGATGGCTAAGGCTGTCGAAGACGAGAAGGCAAAAGAGCGGGAGTCTGCTCGCCGTCGTGAAGCGAAAGCCGCAGCTGAAGCGCGTGCACGCGAAGCCAGCGAAGCGCCAGCAGAAGCCGCTGAGGCGGCGCCCGAGGCGGAAGCCACCAACAAAGAAGGAGAGGCAGCATGAGCCGTCATTCACGTCGCCGGAAATTCTGCCGATTTACTGCGGAAGGCATCGAGCAGATTGATTACAAAGACATCAACCTGCTGAAGGGCTACATAACGGAAACCGGCAAGATTGTGCCGAGTCGCATCACAGGCACCAAGGCACGTTACCAACGTCAGTTGGCGACTGCCGTCAAGCGCGCTCGTTACCTCGCGTTGTTGCCGTACACGGATCAGCACTAGGGCATAGGGCGCGATCGTGAGAGACGCCGCGATCTGGATCATGGGTTCGAAGCGTCGTCAGAGCATTCTGATCACGCTGATGTTCTTTCTGGGCTTCGGCATTGTGATCGCCATGGGCATTGCGACCGCATCGGTGCTTGCCTACGGAGTCAGTGGTTCCTTGCCGGTGTTGCTGAGCAGTCTGGTGATTCTCTTTATCGCAGGGCTCGTGGGGCCAGAAGGGGGGCTTGCGTTACCGATTCAGGCGGGCGTCGCGTTCATCGCCGCCGTCGCTATGGCGATGATGCTAAAGCGAACTCGGTCGCTTACGTTCACGATTCAGTTGAGCTTGCTCGCGTTTCTCGCTGGGGTGGTCGCTTTCTGGATTATGGTCGATGATCCGCCGGCATTTTGGTTACTGGTTTTTCAAACGATGCTGGAGCCGATATGGCGGACGGACTTGACCAACGCGGAGACATTGCAGTTATCCGCGCGCTTGAAGGAGCTGTCGACGCTGGCGACCGGCGCGGTTGCTGGGGGATTCTGGCTGATGTGCACAGCTGCGCTGAGTGTCGGTAATTTCCTGTGGGACACGGGCAGCGATCGTTCACGCGAGCGCTATGGACGATTTTGCGATGTAAATCTTGGTCGCGCACTTGCTGTGTTGCTGTTGGTGCTCGCTGTGGTGGTCTCGTTGATTGGTGAGCCGGGCCTGTTGATGAACCTTGCGATTGCGTGTTTCGTGGCGTTTGTTTTGCATGGTATTGCGTTGGCGCACTGGTGCCGGGTTCGGTGGGCACTACCATGGTTTGCGTTGGTCCCGGTCTACTTGGCGTTTTTAGTTGCCTGGCCGATTTACCCGATAGCAGGATATATCGACGCATGGTTTAATTTTTCGCAGCGAACGCCTTCGGACGGCTAAGCTGGGGTTGAATGCTCATTAGGGGCAAAGAGGCAGATAAAGATGGAAGTGATTCTTCTTGAGAAAGTAGAGAACCTGGGTGGCATTGGTGACAAGGTCACCGTGAAGTCAGGTTATGGTCGCAATTTCCTGTTGCCGCAAGGCAAGGCGACGTTGGCAACGCCAGCGAACCTCGAAGAGTTTGAAGCCCGTCGGGCAGAGCTCGAAGCGAAAGCTGCTGAAGAACTCGCAGCTGCGCAGAAGCGTGCAGAGGAACTGGAAGGCGCCCGCGTCGAAATCAAGGCGCTCGCCGGCACCGAAGGGAAGCTCTTCGGGTCCGTCGGTACGATGGATATTGCCGATGCGTTCACGGCGGCCGGTTTGCCGATCCAGCGCTCTGAGGTTCGTCTGACCGACGAAGGGGCGTTCCGTGAACTGGGTGAGCACGAAATAGGATTGCATCTGCACGCCGACGTCGATGTGATGGCGACTGTCGTCATCGTCGCCGACGAAGGCTAGTCAGCGTCTTGTCCAGCGCGTTCGAGCGCGGTCTCGAAGCGGAGCGCCAGCTCCGCGTTCCTCCGCATTCGATAGAGGCCGAGCAGTCATTGCTCGGCGGTTTGATGCTGGACAACACAGCCTGGGACCGTGTCGCCGATGTGGTCACGGCTGACGATTTCTATCGTCCCGACCATCGGCTGATATTTACGGCGTTGGGATTGCTCAATGAGGATCGCCAGCCCTGCGATGTGGTGACGGTCTCCGAGTTCCTCGACAACCGTGGCGAGCTTGAGCAATCGGGTGGTCTCGATTATCTCGCACTGTTAGCTAATGATACGCCGTCGGCGGCTAACATTGTCGCGTACGCGAGAATCCTGCGTGAGCGGTCTGTGTTGCGTTCGCTGATCACCGCGGGCAACGAAATCGCCGGCAGTGCATTTGAGCCGGAGGGCAGAACCGCCACCGAGCTCGTTGATGAAGCGGAACGGGCAGTGTTCGAGATCGCGGATAAGGGTAATCGGCGTGGCGGCTTTCAGGCGTTGCGTGATGTGTTGCCAGCGACCGTGGATCGCCTCGACCAGTTGCATCAATCCGGTGGAGACATCACCGGTCTGCCGACCGGTTATGCCGAATTTGACAAAATGACTGCGGGTTTGCAGCCCGGCGATCTCGTGATTATTGCGGGACGCCCCTCGATGGGTAAGACGACCCTCGCGGTCAACATTGCCGAGAACGCGGCAATCGGCTATCAGAAGCCCACCGCGATCTACAGCATGGAGATGAGCGCTGACCAGCTGGCGTTTCGCATGATCTCATCGCTCGGTCGGGTCGATCAGACACACTTGCGGACGGGCAAGTTTCCCGACGAGGATTGGTCTCGGATCAATACGGCAGTACAACTGATGTCGGAAGCGCCGATCTTTATCGATGACACTCCGGCGCTGTCGCCGACGGAAGTCCGAGCACGGGCGAGGCGGCTCAAACGTGAACACGGATTGGGTCTTATCGTGGTCGATTATCTCCAGCTGATGCAGGTACCAGGAAACACCGAGAATCGCACGGCGGAGATCTCCGAGATCTCGCGCGGTTTGAAAGCGCTCGCCAAAGAGCTCGAAGTTCCCGTGATCGCACTCTCGCAGCTCAACCGTAGTGTCGAGCAGCGAACGGACAAGAAACCGGTGATGTCTGATCTGCGCGAGTCAGGTGCGATCGAGCAGGATGCCGATTTGATCTGCTTTATCTATCGCGAGGAGGTTTACGATGCCGACACGCCGCGAAAAGGTGTGGCCGACATTATCATCTCCAAACAACGCAACGGCCCTACAGGTGAGTTCCCACTGACGTTCGTTGGCAAATACACCAAATTCGAAAACTGGGTACCCGACAGCTACGCGCAGGATGTTCCGCAGTTTTAGCAGACGATTTAGCCGCCATGGATTTCGCTGCGACCGCAATCATTGATACGGCGGCCTTGAAGCACAATTTCGAGGTGCTGCGACGTGCTTCACCAGGTTGCAAGGTCATGGCTGTCATCAAAGCAAACGCGTATGGCCATGGCTTGGTGCCTGTCGCAACGGCGCTTGAGAACGCCGACAGCTTCGCGGTGGCCCGCATCTCCGAGGCTCGCGCACTCCGAGAAGCCGGCGTGCGAACACCGATTGTGCTGCTGGAAGGTGTGTTCGACGCTTCGGATTTGCAAGCCGCGTTAGCGCTTGATTGTGAGACTGTAGTTCACTGCGACGAGCAACTTGCGTTGTTGGCTGCCAGCGACCGCCAGCCAGGGATAATCTGGATCAAGGTCGATAGCGGGATGAACCGGCTCGGTTTTCCGCCGGATCGATTTGCTGGTGTTGTGGCTCAAGTGAGCGCGACTTGCGAATACGCAGAACTTCGGTTGCTGAGTCATTTCGCCAGTGCGGACCTTGATTCGAGTTATCAGACTACAGCGCAGCTGCATACCCTCAAACCCTTAATCGAGAGTTGGGGCGGCGGGCTGAGCCTTGCCAATTCACCGGGGGGGCTTCGTGGCTTAGCCGCGGGCGGTTTCAGTGCGACGGACCGGGACGTCTGGATTCGACCCGGCATTGGTCTTTATGGCATCACGCCGTTTGAGGACGGCGGTGCGCCCGAACATGAGCCGCTCGTTCCCGTCATGGAATTCAGTGCAAAGATTATCGCGACGCGCACGATCGGCATTGGCGATCGCGTAGGCTATGGCGGCAGGTTCCGTGCGGACAAACCGATGCGTGTCGGTATCGTCGCCGCCGGTTATGGTGACGGTTACCCGCGAATGCTGCCGGATGGTGCACCGGTCCTCATCGACGGAGCGCGCGCTGGGCTCGTCGGGCGAGTCTCCATGGATATGCTCGCCGTCGACCTCACCGATCTACCCGACAGCGGCTATGGGAGTGCGGTGACGTTATGGGGAAAAGCACTGCCGGTCGGTGTGGTTGCCAACGCCCTCGGCACGATTGGTTACGAGCTCGTGACGCGGGTTTCTGACCGGGTGACGCGCCGGTATCTCTGACCGAAGGCTGGACTCCAGCGATCAGGTCAGATAAAAGCCCATCTTCACGCCTGCAAGCTCCAGCACGTCATTGTCCTCGAGCTTGCGCGCCTGCGCGGCGAGCTCTTCGCCGTTGACGGCCGGCGCGCTTCGGCCTTCCGCGCTCTCCACATGAACAATGTAGAAGCCTTCACTGCGCCGTGTGATCGCGGCAACCTGGATGCCGGGGCGTCCGAGGGTGGTCAGCGCTTTGCTTAGCTCAAGTTCGCGCCCTGCGAACTTGCCGGACAAGACTTGAAGCTTTGCGGTCGGCAGTGCGGAGGTCTTGGGTGGCGCACTAGTCGCAGCGGTCTCAACCGCTGCAGTCTCTGTCGCCTTGGGTGTGTCGACTGGCGCTTCGTCAGCGGTGGTTTCGCCCGCAGCTACTTCGGCGGCGGCGTCTGCCTCTTCGGAGGCGCCTTCAATCGCTTCTGCTGCTGCCTGGATTTTGGCCGAGTCCGGCTTGGTCTGTGAAATGACCATGGTCGCTTCGAACTCTTCCTGTTCCGGGTCGCTGACCTGACTGTCTACGTAGCGCAGTTGGTGATGCCCGATGGTGATCGTGTCGCCATTCTGCAAGGCATGCTTCTTGATCAGCTTGCCACCCACGTAGGTGCCGTTGGTGCTGTTCAAATCCTCGAGGAACGAATCATTCAGGATATTAATGATCAAGCAGTGGTGTCCGCTGACCGACGGGTTATCGATGCGCACATCGTTATCCGGGAGTCGCCCGATCGTGTAGCGCTCTTTGGTCATATTGTACTCAGCGAGCACTTGATCACCCAGACTCAGAACCAGCCGTGCCATATTCGTTCCACTTCTCTTGGTTGCTATTGATTCGAGACTGCGTCAAGAATCACTGTAATCCGTTCGTCCACCAACACCGTGCGGCCAATCACCCGCCGAACAGCCCCGACAGCCGCTGCATTAAGCTGCGTTTGGCGGGGAATGGTTCTTTGATCCGCGCCAACATCACCGAGATATTGTCACGGCCGCCATGTTCATTTGCGAGGGTAACCAATTGCTTAGCTGCTACTTCAAGGTTATCACTAAACGTACTGATCGTTAAATGAATATCCTCGTCCTCGACCATGTCAGGCAGGCCGTCAGAGCACAGCAAATAGATGTCACCGACCTCGACGGCCGCCTCCTGAATCTCAACCTCGACCTGCGGTTCTACGCCAAGCGCGCGGGTAACGTAGTTTCTGTTGGTGGAGCGCTGCGCCTCTTCTTCGGAGTAAAACCCGCGGTCAACCAACTCTTGAAGCAACGAGTGGTCGAGCGTGACTTGTCTCAGCTCGCCTCCGCGCAGTCGATAGAGTCGAGAGTCGCCTACATGCGCGACCGATACTCGATCATCGTAAAACAGGGCAGCTACGATGGTTGTGCCCATGCCCTCGCACTGAGGTTGGCTTTGCGCGGTTTGATGGATGATTTTGTTGGCTCGGCGCACGCCGTCGCGCAGTGCGATGGACTGGCGCATGAACCCGGTTGTGGACTCGATGTCTCCGCGCTTCTCCCGCATCACAGCGTCAGAGAGCAGGCCGTGGACGGTTTTCACCGCAATACCACTGGCGACTTCCCCGGCGTTATAGCCACCCATGCCATCTGCCAGCACCAACAAACCGGCGTCCACATTGGTCGCAATGGCATCTTCGTTGTGTTCCCTTACCCTGCCGGTGTCGGTCACTGCGGAGAACTGGATTTTTCCCTTCAAGCTCATCGCGGTGCTTCTACTACTGGTTCGCCGCCAGTCCGAACATGCCGGACACGCATTCGCGCATCGCAAACGCCATGTCGTGGCCCGATGCGAACCGGTTTTCAGGCTGCTTCGCCAGCGCCTTCTCCATGAAACTGTCGATCACGGGCGGCATTCCCAGTCTCAGTGACGAGACAGATTGCGGTGTCTTGTTATTGATCGCTGTCATGAGCTCCGCAACGCTTTTCCCGCGAAACGGAACCTCCCCAGTCAAAAGTTCATATAGGGTAACACCAAGCGAAAACAAGTCGGAACTGCCATCGACTTGTGCGCCGCTCGACTGTTCCGGTGACATGTAAGTCGGTGTGCCCAGGATAAGGCCGGTCTGGGTGCGCTGCGCATCGACCAGTCTCGCGACGCCGAAATCGGTGACCTTGATGCCGTCGGTGCTGGCGTCGTAAATCAGGTTTGCTGGCTTGATATCCCGATGCACCACATGTTCTGAATGTGCGTAATCCAACGCCTCGGCGACCTGAATCATCGAACGCATCAGTGTCACGGGGTCGAGCAACGTGTCTGCAGCGGTGTAGCGCACCATCTGCACACCGGGCGCGTACTCCATCGCGATATAGCCGAGCCCGTTCTCCTCGCCGGAGTCGTAAACCGCGGTAATGCCGGGATGCGTGAGTCGCCCGGCGGACTCGGCCTCCTGGAAGAAGCGCGCACGAGCTTCGACTCGGGTTGCTTCATCGCCAATCTCGTCGAAAGAGACAATCTTCAATGCGATCAGACGATTGATTCGTGGATCACGACCGAGAAAAACACCGCCCATCGCGCCACTGCCGAGCGGGCGCAGAACCTCGTACCTTCCGAGTGTCTCCGGGATGTTGTCGGGCGTGGTCGGTGGTCGGCGCATCGTTGTCGTAGCGCCTCCAGCATTGGGTTGTGCGGCGTTGCTCTTGCCATCCTTGCGGCCAGCCATGTGCGCGAAGACCGCTCGGGCTTGCTCCGGCTGAGATCGCTTTTCGAAAGCGATGGCGAGCTTGTAAAGCGTCGGCATCAGGCTGGGGTGTGTTGGGCAGCTCTTGAACACGCGGAAAGCAGCATCCAGCTTGCCGTGGCGCAGATACCTGAGGCCGCTCCGGAAACTTTCGCGCCGGTTCGATTTGCGATCCGGAGTTAGCCAGAAACAGATCGCAAAACCACACAAGAGGCTAACGATCACGACCAACACGTCGACCTGTAGCTGCGCCTGAGTTGCGAGCGTCCACTGAGCAACCAACAAGACAGAAGTCGTGAGACCAGCGTAAGTCAGGATGATGCGCCGCGATTCGCGCCACAAGAGAGACACCAGAAGGAACATGCCGATGGTGATTGCGAGCCAGTTTGCGGTCGTCGCCCAGCCAGGCTGACGCAGGATTTCGCCGCTCGCGAGTCCTGCGTGGTAGCGACCGAAAGCGGCGAGTCGGTCGAGGTTCTCTCCGCCGATGTAGACGTGCCGGGAGGCAGTCTTGCGAGCCAGAGGCATCTCGCGGTCACCCAGTGCGGCTGCCGCGTTTTGGATTGGTGCGTCGAGTCCGCGCATCCCGATGACGTTGAGATCGGGTGCGAGACTACCTATGCCATTGCGTTCACGCCAGCGTGAGTTTGGCAACAGCGGCATCAGCGCAGCGCTCGCGCGCATTGTGTTGCCGCTCAGGTTCCAAGCTTGCAACCCGGCGTGGATTTCGTTGGTCTGCGAGGGTAGCTGGCCATGCGCGATGCCACGGGCAGCCGCTTTGAAGACCGCTGCGGACTCTCTTCCATCCGGATCCGGTGTGTCCGTAATGTAGGTCGCGCCGTTGAAGCGCACCGCTTCGGCGAGCGCGTCGCTAGCGTCGGGCAGCGGGTCAACGATCGTGACACTGGCAGCATCATCCATTTGCGCTAGAAGCGCACGAATTGTTGCATTGTCTGTAGGCCCGGCATCGATCAGAATCGGTTGTTGTGATCCCGATACGATCGCGCTGGGGGAGAACACTTGCCGCAGCATCAAGTCCCCTTTTTGCAGCAACGAGAGCATAGGGCCGTGCGCGAGCGTTGCCGGCAGCAGCACAAAAACGCTAACCGCGACCTGAATCTGGCGTCCCAGTGGAATGTTGAGCACTGACTTCATAAACGCTCGAGAGCTTAGTTCGCAAGTCTTTGAGTTACTGCGAAACAGGTACCACTTTGGCGTATTCTGGTAAATAGGGGAATATGTGGAAATAGCGTGGAAATGGCCAAGAAGTCATCAAAATATCAGTGCACCGCCTGCGGAGCGATCGCACCGAAATGGCAAGGGCAATGCAGCGATTGCGGAGCGTGGAACACGTTGGAGGCTATCTCAAGCGTTGCGGCGGTGGGCACTGCGCGAAGTGGATACGCCGGGACTCAAGCGGTTTCGCGATTGTCTGCGTTGGCCGAGGCGCCCGAAGATGTCAGCACGCGATACCCAACGGGGTTTTCCGAGTTCGATCGGGTGCTCGGGGGCGGTCTGGCTCCCGGGGCAGTGACCCTGCTAGGAGGTGACCCTGGAGTCGGCAAATCCACTCTGCTGTTGCAGGTCACGGCGCGACTCGCTGATGTTCTGGGTGTGCTCTACGTCACCGGCGAAGAGAGCGTCAGCCAGGTGGCCGCGAGAGCGAGGAGGCTCAACGTTGCTGATAGCAAGGTGACGCTACTCGCCGAGACCGAAATTGAGACGATCATCGCAACTGCGGCTGCAGAGCGTGCACAAGTGCTGGTGGTGGATTCAATGCAGACGTTGGTGTCATCGGCACAGACGGGCGCGGCGGGCGCCGTCTCACAATTGCGTGAGTGCGTGGGTGCGCTCACTCGCTTCGCCAAATCAGCGGGCGTGTCGGTGTTTGTCGTCGGCCACGTCACCAAGGAGGGCGTCATCGCGGGCCCGCGTGTCGTCGAGCACATGGTCGACACTGTGTTGTACTTCGAAAGTGATCCCAGCAGTCGATACAGTCTGGTGCGCGCCGTCAAAAACCGATTTGGCGCCGCCAGTGAGATGGGCATGTTTGCGATGCAGTCGGATGGTTTTCGTGAGGTATCCAACCCGTCGGCGATTTTCCTGTCGCGAGATCAGGTCGATGCGCCCGGCAGCCTGGTGACCGTAACCTGGGAAGGAAGCCGGCCGCTTCTGGTGGAGGTCCAGGCCTTGGTCGCCGATGCGCACGGCGGACACCCAAGACGGCTCGCTCAAGGCATCGACCAGAATCGCTTGGCACTTCTACTGGCGGTCTTGCAGCGACATGGTGGCGTGTCACTCGCTGGCGAGGATGTGTTCGTCAACGTGGTTGGTGGCATCCGGATCCACGAAACAGCAGGAGACTTGCCTGGGCTGCTCGCAGCGCTATCCAGTTTTCGAGATCGTGCGTTGCCGCCGGGTACGCTCGCTTTTGGCGAGGTCGGGTTGGCAGGAGAAGTTCGTCCGATCAAGTTCGGTGAAGAGCGTTTGCGAGAGGCTTCGAAACAGGGCTTCACGCGGGCGATTGTGCCGCGGGCGAACCGCCCGAGACAGGCGATCAAAGGCATCGAGGTCATCGGTGTCCGGTCGGTCAGCGAGGCTATCGAACTCGGCTTCGATTAGCGCCGACAACTGACGTTATCCTTCCGTTGCCTCGCAAAGGCGTACTTCCAACACCTTGTTATCGGAGCAGGCAAGCACCTCGATGCGGTAGTCGCCAATCGAAAGCACAGTGCCGGCCTCCGGAATTCGCTCCAGGGTTTCTTGTACTAGCCCGTTGATGGTCTTCGCACCGTCGGTCGGCAACTCCCAGCCCACCTGGCGATTGAGTTCACGAATGTTGGTGGCGCCTTGAACCAGCAAGGCGCCGTCCTCGGACTCTCGCACCTGATCGGTCGCAGCGCCTGGATCGGTAGTGAACTCGCCGACGATTTCCTCGAGGATGTCCTCGAGGGTGACCATCCCCTGTATGTCGCCATACTCGTCCACTACGAGTGCAAGTCGCGCCTTGCGTTTTTGGAACTGCACGAGCTGGATGCTGAGCGGGGTTCCCTCCGGCACGAAATACGGCTCCCGAGCCACGCTGCGAAGGAAATCCTTGGTAACTGATTCCCGCCGCGTCTGCCTGACGAGGCTGCGCATGTGCAAGACGCCAACGATCTGATCGATGTTGTCCTCGTAGACCGGCAGTCGGGTATGAGCGCTCGACTCAATCGCCTTAAGAATGTCGTCGAGATCATCATCCAGATCGATGCCGACGATATCGTTGTGCGGCACCATGACATCGTCGACGGTGACTTTTTCCAAATCGAGAATACCCGTCAGCATCGTGCGGTATTTGCGAGAGATCAACGCGCCTGCTTCGTTAACTACGGTGCGCAATTCCTCGTGGCTAAGCGCATTGCCATCCACTTCGCGAGGACTCACACCAAATAAGCGCAGCACCGTGTTCGCCATGAGATTGACCAGCATCACGATTGGCCAAGTGACCTTCAGCACCGGGTAGTAGAAATAGACTGCGGGCATCGCAACCCTTTCGGGATTCAGCGCAGCCAGTGTCTTGGGTGCTACTTCCGCAAATATCAACACGACGAGCGTCAACAAACTATTGGCAATGGCGAACGCCGCGCTCCCGCCTAGGCGCTGCGAGATGATACCGACGAGAGAGGCGGCGAGAATGTTGACCACGTTGTTGCCGAGCAGAATCAGACCGATCAGGCGTTCGGGCTTTTGGAGCAAGGACTCGGCCATTCGTGCTGAGCGACTACCCGATCGTGCTCGGTGTCGCAACCGATAACGATTCAGGCTCATCAGCGCAGTTTCTGAGCTCGAGAAAAAAGCGGAACAGACGAGGAGTCCGGCAATGATACCGAACATGACACTGACGGGGATGTCGTCCAAAGACGCGGAACCTCCTGACCCGAAGATTTAATAACAGCAGTCTGTGACCGCCGTTGTCAATCAGTGCTTTGAGATCAACCCCAGCTACGTTGGAGGATCACTTCGAGTACCAGCTTGCTACCGAAATAGGCAAGTACAAGCACAGCGAAACCTGTGAGGTACAAATGCAGCATGCGCCGACCTCGCCAGCCAGCTGCCTGCCGACCTACCACGAGCATGCCGAAGATGACGAGGGCGCCTAGCGACAAGACACTCTTGTGAGCCAAATGTTGTGCGAACAGGTTGTCGACAAACACGAAGCCGCTGGTGACGGCCATCAGCAGGAAAATAAACCCGGACGTCGTGAGTGACGCAAGCAGTTGCTCGGTGGCCAACAACGGCGGGAGTACCGAAGACAGCTTGCTGACTCGCGCGGCCCTCAACTGCGCATCCTGGATCAGTGACGCGGCCGCCAGAAGCGCCCCAGCGGCCAGAAAACTGTATGCAGTTAGTGAGAGGATCGCGTGAAGCTTCAGCTGCCAGGTGAGCGGGGACACGCCCGCCGCAGGTACAATCAATGTCAGGGCTACCAACGCTGCGCTCAATCCGAGCACGATGCCGGCGAGCACAGCAAAGCCGCTCTGCATACCGGCGAACAGCCCAATGGCCGCGAATAACCAGGCAATAACGCTCAAGACGTCGGGCAGCCCGACGCCTGTGCCCGGGCTGAGCAGTACTCCTGAGAGGAAGACTGCGCCGTGGACGCCTATCGTAAGAACCAGCAGTCCCGCGAGCCATCCCGGCAGCGTCTTGGTCGCCTCTCCCCCTTGAGCTTGCCGAATCAGCGCAATCCCGATGGCTGCGTAGGCGGCAAAAATTGTGAACGCAAGCACAGAATCTCCAGCTGCTCTAGCCTAAATTTTGGGAACTATACGGAGATGATCGCACAGGGAATGCCTGCGGTTAAGTCATGGCAGGGTGCAACACTCCGATGGAGCCGGTGGACCGGTTAACTGGCGCATGAGGCGCCACAGGCGGTATCGATATGCAAATTAAAGTGCTGGGATGCAGTGGAGGTATAGGGCAGGGAGCGCGTACCTCCGCATTATTGGTCGATGAGGATGTCCTGCTCGATGCAGGAACCGGCGTTGGAGATCTCTCTCTACCTGAACTACGCAAGATACGACATGTGTTGCTCACGCACGCGCATCTTGATCACATCGCGGGACTCCCGTTTCTCATCGACAGTGTGTTCGATGCGCGCCTCGGCGACCCACTGACGGTCTACGGGCGCCGCGAAACGCTCGCTACGCTGCAAAAGCACATCTTCAACTGGGAAATCTGGCCGGACTTTGCCCAGCTTCCCGACCTGTCTAATCCCGTTATCAAGTACCAGACGCTCCAGCCTGGGGAAGTGGTTGATATCAATCGACGCCTGTTCCACGCGGTCGATGTCCGTCACAGCGTGCCAGCGCAGGGTTACTGTGTCAGTGGTCCAGACGGCGTATTCGCCATCAGTGGAGACACGACAACCAACGCAACGCTTTGGCCATTGCTGAATTCGTTTGCCGATTTGAAGGTGCTGGTGGTCGAGGTCTCGTTCCCCGACGAGCAGCTCGCGTTGGCCGAGGCTGCCGGTCACTACACGCCTCGCACGTTAGCGGCCGATTTAACCAAGCTCACTCATACCCCTGAAATCTGGCTGACTGCCATGAAACCAGGCGATGAGTCCACAATCCTGCGTCAGGTTCAGGACGCGGTGCCCTCACGGCCGGTCCAGATGCTCTCAACCGGTAACACGCTCATCATCTGACCCGCGCTGCGGTAAACTCTGGCTCAGGATTTCTGATCGGGCCTGCGCATGTTTGACAACCTTTCGGAGCGCCTGCGGCGTGCCACCCAGGAACTGACCGGTAAAGGTCGGATTACTGAAGACAACGTCAAGGACACCTTGCGACAGGTGCGCATGGCGCTGCTCGAGGCGGACGTTGCGCTACCGGTGGTGAAGGGGTTCATCGATCGTGTGCGCACCCAGGCTCTGGGTGAGACCGTAATGACGAGCCTGACTCCGGGTCAGGCGTTCATCAAGATCATCCACACCGAACTCACTGCTGTCCTGGGTGGTGAGGGTGCTATGCCGCTGGACCTGAAGGTTCAGCCACCCGCTATCATTCTGCTCGCCGGGCTGCAGGGTGCCGGCAAGACCACCACCGCCGCGAAACTGGCCAGACGGCTCATTGAGCGCGACAAGAAAAGAGTCATGGTGGTCAGCGTCGACGTTCACCGGCCGGCCGCAATCTTGCAGCTACAGACCGTTGCGCAGGAAGTCGGAGCGATGTTCCACGCATCCAGCGCCGACGAAGCACCCGTCGCGATCGGGGCTCGGGCGGTTGACGATGCGAAGCGTCAATATGCCGATGTGTTGATTGTCGATACCGCCGGGCGCCTGCACGTCGATGGCGAAATGATGGCGGAGGTCGCGGCGGTGCACGCGAGGCTCTCTCCTCACGAAACGTTGTTCGTTGTCGATAGCATGGCGGGTCAGGACGCGGTGCAATCAGCGAAAGCTTTTGACGATGCGCTGGCACTAACGGGTGTGATCCTCACGAAGACTGACGGGGATGCGAGGGGCGGTGTGGCGCTTTCGGTCCGCGAAACCATCGGCAAACCGATCAGGTTTATCGGCACCGGCGAGAAGACCGATGGCCTTGAGATGTTCCACCCGGAACGCATGGCATCGCGCATTCTCGGCATGGGCGACGTCCTGACGCTCGTTGAGGAAGTCGAGCAAAAAGTTGACCAGCAAAAGGCCGAACGGCTCGCCAAAAAGCTCAAAAAGGGGCGAGGTTTCGATTTGGGCGATCTGAAAGATCAGCTTGAACAAATGCAGAACATGGGCGGATTGGGCGCTCTGATGGAGAAAATGCCGCTGCCCGGGAATCTGAACTCGGGTGCGCTGAAGAATCAGATGAATGATAAGCAGATCGCTCGCCAGATCGCTCTGATTAACTCCATGACGTTCGACGAGCGCCGTTTTCCCAAGAAAATCAATGGGTCACGAAAGAAGCGTATCGCTCGCGGGGCCGGACAACAGATTCAAGATGTCAATCGCTTGCTAAAGCAGCACCTGCAGATGGAGAAAATGATGAAGAAAGTCTCCAAAGGCGGCATGAAAAACCTGATGCGGGGTCTTGGTGGGGGTGGCGGTATGCCGCCATTCGGGCGTTAATGGCTTTTTCGACAATACGTATTCCCTAGCGGGCCTCGCCCCGTTACAATGGCGGGCTGTTTCGAGGTGAATTGATGGTCCCAGCGTTAACGCTGATTGGATTAGGGCCTCGTTTCACAAGATCATTATTTGGATTTGTACTTATGGTTACGATTCGTTTGTCTCGCGGAGGCGCGAAAAAACGGCCGTTCTACCACCTTGTGGTAACCGACAGCCGCAACCGTCGCGATGGCCGCTACATTGAGCGTCTTGGATTCTTCAACCCGGTTGCTAAAGGCAATGCAGAAGGTCTGCGTATCGACATCGAGCGCGCGGATCACTGGCTGAGCCAGGGTGCGCAGCCTTCCGAGCGTGTTGCGCAACTGCTGAAGCAATACCGCAAGGCTGCAGCTGCCGCCTGAGCGGTGGGGGTCCGGTCGTGACACTGACCGATCGGCAAGTGACGGTCGGTGAGATTCGAGGGGCGCACGGTGTTCGGGGCTGGGTGAAGTTATTTTCCTTCACCGATCCACGCGACAACCTGTTGCACTTTTCGCGTTTCAAGAGTCCGGACGGCGAGGAGTACCGATTGCTCGAGGCTCGCAGCCAGGGTAAGACGTTGGTAGGGCGAATAGACGGCGTAGACGATCGGGATGCAGCGCTGGCCTTGAGCGGCACGGTGCTGCAGGTACCACGCTCGGCGCTTCCAGAGACGGACGCTGGCGAGTACTACTGGTCCGACCTGATTGGTGCGGTGGTCGTGTCTCATGACGGCCGATTGCTTGGTGAGGTTGACCACTTGTTGGAAACCGGCGCTCACGACGTAATGGTCGTGACGGATGCCGGTGGCGTTGAGACGCTGGTGCCGTTTGTCATGGAGCGCTACGTACTCGACGTCGATTTGAAGGCGCACACGATCGAGGTGGCTTGGTCGGGCGCGGAGGAAGACGGTGATCCGGCAACTTGAGCGGGTCACGGTCATCACACTGTTTCCGGACTGGGTTCGGACGGTCGCAGAGCACGGCGTTGTAGGCCGGGCGATTGCGGATGGCGCGGTCACGTTGGACTGCATCAATCCGCGTGATTTTGCCGAGGACCGGCAACGTCGGGTGGACGATCGACCCTTCGGCGGTGGTCCGGGCATGGTGATGCAGTTCGCGCCGATGGCGGCAGCCATACGCGCGGCGAGAGTGGCTTCGGAGGCTGCGCATGTCGTGCTGATGAGCCCACAGGGCCCGCAACTGACGCAGGCGCGAGTTGCGGCCATGGCCCGGCGACCAGAGTTGGTGCTGGTGGCTGGCAGGTATGAAGGGCTCGACGAGCGCATCGTCGATGCCGAGATTGATGAGGAACTGTCGCTGGGCGATTTTGTGTTGTCTGGTGGTGAACTGGCCGCGATGGCGGTTGTGGACAGCGTAGTCAGGTTGCTCCCAGGAACGCTGGGGCATGCCGACTCTGCGGATGAGGACTCCTTCTCTGATGGGTTACTTGATTGTCCACACTACACGCGGCCGGCGGAGATTGAGGGCCGGCATGTGCCGGCGGTGTTGCAGAGCGGTAACCATGCGGCGATAGCACGCTGGCGCAGGCAACAACAACTCGGCAGAACGTGGTTGCGTCGTCCGGACCTGCTCGAAGGTATGGAGCTCGATGTGGGTGACCGCGAACTGCTCGAACAATACATAGCGTCGCACGCGGCGCTTGGACATGATCGGGATTAGAGAAACGGGCGCTTGGTGCGTCATTGGAAAGAGAACGATGAGCAAGATTATTGATGCGATCAATGCGGAACAAATGACGCGGGAGATTCCCGAATTTGGTCCGGGTGACACCGTAGTAGTACAGGTGCGAGTCAAAGAGGGCGAGCGTGAGCGTCTGCAGTCTTACGAGGGTGTTGTGATCGCTAAGAAAAACCGCGGTCTGAACTCCTCATTCACAGTTCGCAAGATCTCTCACGGTGAGGGTGTTGAGCGCGTATTCCAAACTTACAGCCCTATGCTGGGCGACATCACGGTGAAACGCCGCGGTGACGTTCGTCGCGCCAAGCTCTACTACTTGCGCGGCCGCACCGGTAAAGCTGCACGTATCCGCGAGAAAATCTAACGCGATTGCGATGCTGACGGCACCGTCCTCTGCTGCGAGGGTCGTTAAGGCCCTGGCTGTGATTGTGATCGTCATGACTGCCAGTGCCTGTGGCGGTCTGGTGTCCTCTATTGCCGGAGGGTTTGCCGAGGATTTGGGCAGTGCGGTGTTTAACCAGCCTGACCCGCTAATTGTGGAAGACGGCGCTCCGGCTTATCTGTTGCTCCTCGATAGTCTGATTGAGGGCAATCCCGACTCCGCCGTTGCGTTGGCCGCAGCGGCAGATCTGTATGCGGCCTATGGCGCCGTGTTCGCGCGCGAACCCGAACGCGCAAAGATTTTGACCGCGCGGTCACTCGAATACGCCGAGCGTGCGGTTTGTCTCGAGATCGATGAGGGCTGCGCATGGCCGACCGCGACCTTCGACGAGTTCGAGGCAGGTCTCGATGAAATCGACGATGACAATGCGGGATTGGCTGAAACCTACGGCGTGGCTTCACTCGCCTATATTCGGGCGCACAGCGATGATTGGGCCGCGTTGGCGCGGTTGCCACACATCGAGTCGTTGCTGCTGGCTGTTGTGGATGAGACCCCGGAGGCGGATCGTGGCGCGCTGTACAACTACCTTGGCATCCTTAACACGCTTCGCCCGCCTGCCCTCGGTGGCAAGCCAGAGGTCGGCCGTGATTATTTCGAGCGTGCCATTGCACTGACTGAGGGTCGTGATCTTGCCATCAAGGTCGAGTACGCCCGAGGCTATGCCCGCCTGCTATACGAGCAAGAATTGCACGATCAATTGTTGAACGAAGTGCTCGCATCGGAGGTCGAATCTGAAGGGTTGACCCTGACGAATACGCTGGCGGTTCGAGACGCAAAACAATTGTTGGAAAGCGGCGCAGACTACTTCTGATCGATTTCCGATCCCGTAACAACTGCTTCAGTTCGTCGGTCTACGGTCGCAAGCGACTGAGGGCGTGCAGGGTTCACAGAATCTTCACGATCTGCCCAGTATTATGGTGAATACGACATCCGGCAATGACCGGCACTCACGGAGACGAGTAGTTATGAGTTACCGAAGCAGCGGCCTGTTGGCTGCTTTGTTGACAGCAATTCTGGCGGCGTCAGTGACGGCGCCTGTCGCGCACGCCGAAACATTCAAGCTAGCAACGATCGCGCCTGAGAATTCGGAATGGATGCGCAAAATGCGTGCGGGCGCCAAAGAGATCAAGGAACGCACCGAAGGCCGAGTCATCATCAAGTTGTTTGGTGGCGGCATCCAGGGCAGTGACAGCAAAGTGTTGCGCAAGATGCGGATCGGTCAGTTGCATGGCGGAGCCTTCACCGCTGGCAGCATGATGAGTTTTTATCCGGATCTCTCGATCTACGGGCTGCCGCTCGTGTTCAACTCGCAGGAAGAAGTCGACTATGTACGGTCACGGCTCGATGCAGATTTGAAGCAGGGTCTCGAAGATGCCGGCTTTGTCAGTTTCGGTTTTGCTGGTGGCGGTTTTGCAGTGATTCTCGGAAATACGCCGGTTCGCGGACTTTCTGATCTCAAGAACAAGAAGGTCTGGGTGCCTGAGGGTGACGAGATCAGCTATGCCGGGATGCAAGCACTCGACCTGGCCCCGGTCACTTTACCGCTGACTGACGTGCTTACCGGGCTTCAAACCGGTCTGCTCGACGTCGTGGCAACACCGCCGGTTGGCGCACTGGTGCTCCAGTGGCACACGAAAGTGAAATATGCAACCAACGTGCCGTTGGTCTACACGATGGCATTCATTGCCATCGACAAGAAGCGATTCGACCGTGTCTCGGCCGCGGA
Organism: Pseudomonadota bacterium; assembly: GCA_039821645.1. Taxonomy (GTDB): domain Bacteria; phylum Pseudomonadota; class Gammaproteobacteria; order Steroidobacterales; family Woeseiaceae; genus CALBPI01. The sequence goes on along the minus strand of JBCBNU010000007.1, from coordinate 5,773 downwards.
TCAGGCGATCGTGAATGAGGTCCTGACGAGGATCTACACGGAGTTCGATGAAGGCAATCGCGCTGAGAACGAAAATGCATTGGCAGCGTTGGAAAGCGTGGGCATCGAGTTTGTTGAGCTCGACGAGGGGCAACTCGAGAGCTGGCGCAACGCCGTTGCGATAGCCAACGAAGCGCTCGCTGATCGAGATGTCGTTTCGCGTGAGATGTTCGATCGTATGCTTGGTTTGTTGAGCGAGTATCGGTCCGAGCGCGCTGTCGCAGCCTCTGACTGAAGACCGGTTCGATGAAGCAACTCGCCCGCTGGGGCAAGGCGGCCGAAGATGCCGTACTCGTCTTGTTGCTGGGTGCGATGATCGTACTGGCGTGCAGTCAGATCGTGCTGCGGAACTTCTTTGATGCTGGATTGATCTGGGGTGATGAGGCGCTCCGCCTCATGGTGTTGTGGTTGGCGCTCGCAGGCGCGGTGGCAGCAAGTCGCGCCGATAAGCACATCGCCATCGACGTGATGTCTCGCTTCCTGCCACCGTGGGGACGCAGACTCACGCGTGTGGCCACCAACCTTTTTACCGCAGTCGTCTGCGGATGTGTCGCCTGGTTTGCTGCAGATTTTGTTCTGCAGGCTCGTGAGTATGAGGATGAACTGCTCGGTGGGCTCCCGGCCTGGTGGTTCCAGATCATCATGCCGATCGCGTTCGCATTGATGTCGTGGCGGTATTTGGTGTTCGTGATTCTCGACATCGCCGGTCGCCGATCCGAGTCTGAACGGTCGGTATCTGACGCATGATTGTTTTCGGTGCACTGCTGCTCTTACTGGCTATTTTCGGCGCGCCTCTCTTCGCGTTGATCGCTGCAAGTGCTTTGTACTCCTACTCCCGTGAAGACATCGATTTGTCTGCACTTGCGATTGAGTTTTTCTCGATCGCAGAGATGCCGGTTTTATTGGCGATCCCTTTATTCACCTTCGCTGGTTATTTGCTGAGCGCGAGCAAAGCGCCGAGCCGATTGGTACGTCTCACGGATGCACTATTGGGTTGGATGCCCGGGGGGCTCGCCATCGTTTCGTTGGCTGCTTGCGCGTTCTTTACAGCGTTCACGGGCGCATCGGGCGTCACGATCATCGCTCTCGGTGCCATTTTGTATCCGGCACTGAAGCAGTCCGGCTACGAACCGAAGTTCAATTTGGGCCTCGTGACTTCCGCAGGATCGCTCGGACTCTTGTTCGCCCCGTCACTTCCCTTGATTCTCTACGGCATCGTTGCCGGTATTTCGATCGACACGCTGTTTCGAGCCGGTGTGCTCCCGGGGATGCTCATGCTCGCCATGCTTGCAGGGTGGTGTCTGTGGGTGAACCGCGATCAGAAGCAGACCCTGAAGCGATTCTCCTGGAAGACCGTCGGCAGCGCGCTTTGGGAAAGCAAGTGGGAGCTGCCATTACCGATCGTGGTCTTGGGCGGTATCTACTCGGGCTATTTTGCGGTGTCGGAGGCGGCCGCGGTCACCGCACTGTACGCATTGATCGTCGAGGTGATCGTGCTGCGAGAAATCAGCTTCAAGCAATTGCCAGATCTCATGCGCGAGTCGATGCTGCTGGTAGGTGGCATCCTCGTGATTCTCGGGATGTCGCTCGCTTCCACCAACATTATGATCGATACCGGTGTGCCGCAGAAGCTTCTCGGTTGGGTCAGTGGCTTCGTCGATACACAGACGAGTTTCCTGATCCTGCTCTTGCTGTTCTTGTTGGTGCTGGGTGCAATTCTGGATATCTTCTCAGCGCTCGTTCTCGTCGTGCCGCTGATTCTTCCGGTGGCGGCACAGTACAACATCGATCCGGTCCACCTTGGTATGGTGTTCTTGTCGGCGATGCAGTTAGGCTATCTCACACCACCAGTCGGTCTGAATCTGTTTATCGCGAGCTATCGCTTTGAGCGACCGATCACCGAGGTTTACAGCGCCACGTTCCCGTTCCTTTTGATTTTGCTGCTATCGGTGATCGTGATCACGTTCTGGCCGCAGCTCTCGATGGCGCTCGTGTAACAGCCACGCGCGATCGCCTGGTTTCAGGTAGTCTTGCCGATCCCCACTCTCGCTCAAACCAAATTACGTTATGTCTGACAAACCCAACCTGTTGTTTCGCCTGTTCGGCGGTATCTGGAGCCTGATTAATGGCCTTCGGAAAGTGTTGCACCTTGTATTGTTGCTGGTGCTGTTTTCGATATTCATTCGCGTAGTCACGCCGTCAGATATCGTTTTGCCAGAACGAGCGGCCCTGGTGGTCGCGCCGGCCGGCGTGTTGACGGAGCAGTTGTCAGGCACACCGTTGGACCGAGCGATTGCGGAAGTCACCGGTGACACGATAGCTGAAGTGCTGGTACGTGATCTTGTCGATGCGATCGACCTAGCCGCGAACGATGATGCAATTGAAATGATCTATTTGCGCGCAGATGTTCTTGGCGGTGGAGAGCTCACGAAACTCCGTGAGGTAGGTGAGGCGTTGACGCGCTTTAAGGAGAGCGGCAAGAAGATTCTCTCGTTCGGGGCCTACTACTCCCAGGGCGCTTACTACCTCGCTTCGCATGCCGATGAGGTAATCCTCGACCCTAATGGCGTCGTCATTGCGGATGGGTACGGCACTTACCGGACCTACTACGCGGAAGTGATTGAGAAGCTCTCAATCACCTGGAACATTTTTAAAGTGGGTACGCACAAGAGCTTCATCGAACCCTACACACGTACCAGCATGTCGGATGAAGACCGCGGACAGCGGGTACGCCTGCTCGATGCGCTCTGGTCAAACTACAAGAGCGACATTACCGCCCAGCGCGATCTGGAGCCGGACACGATCCAGAACATGGCTGACCATATTGCCGATGAGCTTCGAAAATCCGGAGGTAACTTCTCCGAGTTTGCTTTGGCAAATGGTCTGGTAGACGAGCTTGCATCTTCGAGTACCGTGCGCGAAAGAATGATCGACCTGGTCGGCGAGGATGCCAACAACCCGGGCACGTTTAATCAGGTCGGCTACCGTGCATACCTGAATGCCAAACGGATGCTCGAGCCGTCGATCGAAGCGGATGATGTCTTGGCGGTTGTCGTGGCTTCCGGCAGTATTATCGATGGCTCCGCACCTCCGGGCATGATCGGCGGTGACTCGACGGCAAGACTCCTGCGTCAAGCGCGCCTTGATGATGATGTGAAGGCGGTCGTACTCAGAGTCGATTCGGGTGGTGGCAGCGCGTTTGCTTCCGAGGTGATATCGGACGAAATCCAGAACATCCAGAAAGCAGGCAAGCCGATCATTGCATCGATGGGTGGCGTTGCTGCGTCGGGCGGTTATTGGATCTCGATGGCGGCGGATCACATCGTCGCACAGGAAAACACGATCACGGGTTCCATCGGGATCTTTGCGATGTTCCCGACGTTCGAAGAGTCCTTTGCCCGACTCGGTTTGTACACCGACGGGGTGGGCACGACACGGATTGCGGGTGCGCTCAGAACCGATCGTGCGATCGATCCGCAGGTGCGTGATGTACTGCAACAGAATATTGAGCACGGGTACCGCGAGTTTGTTGGCAATGTCGCCTCATTCCGGAACATGGAATTTGATGCGGTCGACGAAGTTGCCCAGGGTCAGGTCTGGATCGGCCCTACGGCATTGCAGTATGGACTGGTCGATAGCATCGGAACGCTCGAAGATGCCATTGCGATTGCAGCTGAGTCTGCGTCGCTGAGTGAGGGCGCGTACAGCACCCGTTTCATTGAGCCTCAGCTCTCCGAAGAGCAGCAGTTATTGATGAGTTTGCTTGTTACCGGCGGGAAGCTCGGCATCGATCTCGGCCCACTGCTGAAGCGTCGCGAAGGCATGTCGGAAGTCGGAAGGATCGTCGAAGACGTGTATCAGGACTTTGCGCGCTTCAACGATCCGATGTACCGCTACGCCGAGTGCTTCTGCACCATCCAATGATCAAAGGCGACTGGGTGGCTCAGGCCGCCCAGTCGAGAATCACCTTGCCGGATTTCCCGCTGTCCATAATGCGGAACGCCTCCGCGTAATCTGCTAATGGGAAGCGATGCGTGATGATCGGTGAGAGATCCAGTCCGCTTTGCAGCATGCTCGACATCTTGTACCAGGTCTCAAACATCTCGCGGCCATAAATGCCCTTGAGATTGAGTCCTTTGAAAATGATTTGATTCCAATCGACCGCGGTGTCATCAGGCGGGATACCCAGCAGGGCGACATTGCCACCGTGGTGCATCACACGCAGCAGTTCACGCAGTGCTGTGCCGTTGCCGGACATTTCCATGCCGACATCGAAACCCTCAGTCATGCCAAGTGATTGCATGGCCTGATCGATCGTCGATTCTGCGACGTTGACGGTGACCGACGCACCCATACGTTTGGCCAGTTCGAGTCGATAGTCGTTCACGTCGGTTACGACCACATGACGCGCTCCAACAAACCTCGCTATGGCCACAGCCATGATGCCTATGGGTCCGGCGCCCGTGATCAAAACATCCTCACCCACCAGGTCGAACGACAGGGCGGTATGCGTTGCATTGCCAAACGGGTCCAGGATCGAGGCCATGTCGTCGCTGATGTCGTCCGGCAACGGAAACACGTTGGCGGCAGGTACTGCGATGTACTCGGCGAAAGCACCGGGTCGATTGACGCCAATACCCACAGTGTTAATGCACAGGTGTCGGCGGCCTGCACGACAGTTGCGGCAGACTCCGCAGGTGATGTGACCTTCCGCGGAGACCCGGCCGCCGACCTTGAGGCCATAGACTTCGCTGCCGAGCTCAACGATTTCTCCGGAGAATTCGTGCCCGACCGCCATCGGCACCGGGATCGTCGCGCGCGCCCACTCATCCCAGCGATAGATGTGGATATCTGTGCCGCAGATGGCGGTTCGCTGAACCTTGATCAGCACATCGTTCGGGCCAATTGTCGGTTCCGCGATGTCTTCTAACCAGATACCGGGTTCAGCGTGTTTCTTGGTCAGTGCTTTCATGCCGCATCGCGACCGATAACGCCGAATCGCTTGCCTACCGTTTCGAAAGCGGCAATCGCGCCGTCAAGCTCCTCAATCGAATGAGCCGCAGACATCTGCGTGCGGATTCGAGCTTCACCCTTGGGTACGACCGGGTAGGCGAAGCCAACGACATACACGCCTTCTTCAAGCAGCGCATCCGCCATGTCGGTCGCAAGCTTTGCATCTCCGAGCATCACAGGAATGATCGGGTGTTCTCCGGGCTTCAACTCGAAGCCAAGACGTTTCATCGCGTCGCGGAAATACCGAGTGTTTCGCCAAAGCTGATCGCGCAGCGTGCCATCGCTCTGAAGAAGATCCAATACGGCAATCGACGCCGCGGCAATGGTGGGCGCTAGTGTGTTGGAGAACAGGTAAGGGCGCGAGCGCTGGCGCAACCAGCCGATGATTTCCTTGCGCCCGCTCGTATAGCCGCCCGAGGCGCCGCCCAGCGCCTTGCCGAGTGTGCCTGTGATGATGTCGATCCTACCGATTAAATCGTGATGTTCGTGGGTGCCTCGCCCCTTGGCTCCGAGAAAACCAGTCGCATGGCAATCGTCCATAAACGTCAACGCATCGTAGCGTTTGGCCAGATCAACGATTGCGGGCAAGTCGGCGATGGTGCCATCCATGGAGAACACACCGTCGGTGGCAATTAGGCGCATTCGAGCGTCGCTCGCTTCGACCAGTTTGGATTTCAGGTCAGGCATATCGTTGTGCTGATAGCGGTAGCGCCGCGCTTTC
>JBCBNU010000006.1:0-83415 GCA_039821645.1 Pseudomonadota bacterium | reverse complement strand
GACAGAACCATGATCGTGCATGCGCTGCGGCCATTGCCGATGGAGGCGGTCGTAAGGGGGTATCTGATCGGCTCCGGATGGCGAGACTACCAGCGAACCGGCGGCGTTTGTGGACACCGATTGCCCGAGGATCTGCAACAAGCCGCGCGGCTGCCACAACCGTTATTCACCCCCGCCACGAAGGCTGCAGTGGGCGATCACGACGAGAACATCACGCGCGCGGAACTGGCTGATTTGATCGGCATAAAACGCGCAAATGAAATCGAACGCATTTCCCAGAGCTTGTACGCATTCGGCGCTGCGTTTGCGAGCGTGCGCGGAATCATCATCGCGGATACCAAATTCGAATTTGGTCTGGACGCCGACGACAACGTCGTTTTGATTGACGAAGTACTGACGCCGGATTCTTCGCGGTTCTGGCCTGCTGATTCGTACGCTGCCGGTCGCAGCCCCGAAAGTTTCGACAAACAATTTGTCAGAGACTATCTGGAGACGCTCGATTGGGACAAAACCCCACCTGGTCCCTCGCTTCCTGAACCGATTATTTCGGGCACCGCCGAGCGCTACGCAGAAGCACTCTCACGGCTGACGGAATCGGGCTGAACCGACTCGGCCCATCGATTAATAATGGCCGCAATTTCCTGGACACCCTCAGTGAGTGCCGCAGGCCCGGGCTGTAAAATAATCGGAGATTTGATCTCGTAGATGTGCCCGTACGCGACCGCGGGGATTTCCTGCCAACCCGGCCTTTCGGCGACCCGTTCGGGCCTGAATTTCTTGCCGCACCACGAGCCGATGATGATGTCCGGCTGTGCCTCGATGACACGTTCCGGGTGCTCGATGATTCTGGCTTTCGCGAGCGACTCAGCGGCAAGCTCGGGGAAAGCATCGGCGCCACCCGCAATTTCGATCAGCTCGCTCACCCAGCGGATACCGCTAATCAGCGGATCGTCCCATTCCTCGAAATAGACTTTCGGTCGCCGAGCAGGTAGCGCTCGCGTCCTCAAACGCTCCAGTCCGCCTTGCAGCGATGCTGCGTAACTCTGAGCCTTTGCCTCACAGCCAATCATGCCACCAAGTACGCGAATCATCTGAAAGATTTCGGGGACAGAGCGATGGTTAAAGACCTTCACCGTCACGCCAGCCTTGATCAATGCCGCGGCGATGTCTGCCTGAATATCAGAAAAGCCGAGAACAAGATCGGGCTTTAGCGCGAGGATCTTATCGATCTTTGCGCTCGTAAAGGCGGACACCTTCGGTTTTTCCTTCCGTGCGCTGGCAGGCCTGACAGTGAACCCGGATATTCCAACAATGCGCCATTGTTCTTCCAGCGCATACAGTGTCTCTGTGGTTTCCTCGGTCATGCACACAATGCGGTGCGGATAGTCGGTGTCTAGCGCCATCGGATTGCCCCCGGTGCATACGAAGCTGCTACATTGCCGTGATGACAAAGGTGACGCAACGCCTGCATGACTGGCTCTGGGATTCGAGTCATGCGAGCAAACCGCTCTGGATTCGTGGACCGATCGTGCTCTTGCGATATGCGCTTGGACTGTCGCGCGACCTCGTAGGCGGTCAGCTGTCGTTACATGCCATGGGGCTCGTTTACTCGACGCTGCTGGCGACAGTGCCGTTGATTGCATTCAGTTTCTCGGTCCTGCGCGGTCTCAATCTGCATCTCGAACTTGCACCGCTGCTCAATGAGTTTCTGGCGCCGCTGGGCGATCAGGGGCGAGCGTTGACCGAAAACGTACTCGGCATGGTGAATAACGTCCGAGGGACTGTACTCGGCGGACTGAGCCTCGCAGCGTTCCTCTACACCGCCATTTCGATGGTGCAAAAGGTCGAGGCAAGCTTCAATTTTGTCTGGCATGTTGGTAAACCGCGGAGTTTGAGCAGACGTATCGTCGACTACGCTGCGGTACTGCTGGTCGCGCCGCTGGTCATGACGCTCGCGTTCACCACACTGGCGTCGCTCCGCAATTCGGCGGTCCTGCAAGCGGTATCGGACTCCGCTGTGTTCGGCCCGGTCACTGTGGGCATCAGCAAACTGCTACCGGTACTGCTGGTCGTCGCCCTGTTCACGGCACTCTACAAGTGGCTACCGAACGCGCGCGTTGACTGGCGTGCGGCATTGGTTGGGGGCGCGACGGCAGGATCATTGTGGGCGCTGTGCGGAATTTTCTTCGCTGAGTTCGTGGCATCGAGTTCGCGCACACTCGTCATTTACGCCAGCTTCGCCATTGCGATTCTGACGCTGATCTGGCTGTACGTGAATTGGCTGGTGCTTCTGCTAGGCGCCCGCATAGCGTTCTACTTTCAAAATCGCGCCTATCTCAGTATCGGCGAAGATGACCCAACCATGCCCAACGCAACCCGTGAGCGCCTTGCGCTCGAATTGATGCGAGCCGCCGCGGTTGCGTTCAAGCGATCGTCAGCGCCGATCACACTCAGGACGCTATCCGAGCAGATCGGTGTTGCTGGAATCTATCTGCAAAGCGTTGCCAACGAGTTAGAGGCCGCCGGACTACTGCTCACAAGTACAGAGTCCCACCTAAAGCCGGCGCGTGATATCCATGAGATGACACTGGCGGACGTACTCGCAGCAGTACGCGCAGGCGAGTCAGATTTGGTGGTAATGCCAAGTTGGTCAGGTGCGACATCAACACTCAGCGCAACTATCGATGCTCAGATACTCGCTTGTACGGGCAACGTCACAGTCGCGGATTGGGTTAGCGAGTCTGTGGCACGTGAGGTCAGTTCCCGGCAATCTTCATAGACTCAACCAGCACGCTTCCGCAGTGCACTCGACCGCGCTCGTCGCGATCGTCGCCGACCGCTACGATCTGCCGGAACATATCCGACAAGTTGCCAGCGATCGTGACTTCACTAACCGGGTAGCGAATCTCGCCGCTCTCTACCCAGTAGCCTGCTGCACCACGACTGTAGTCTCCGGTCACGATATTGACACCTTGGCCCATCAACTCGGTTACCAACAGGCCGGTGTCGAGCTGCTTGAGCATCTCCTCAAAATCACCGCCACCACCAGTCACGGTCGCGTTATGCACACCGCCCGCATTGGCAGTCGACTCGAGACCCAGGCGTCGTGCGGAATAGCTCGAGAGCACGTAGCCCTGCAAAACGCCGTCGCGGACGATGTCACGCGCGGCGGTCGCAACGCCCTCACCATCAAAGGCAGTACTGCCCATGCCTTCCAGTAAGTGCGGGCGCTCGGCAACCGTTATGGAAGCAGCCATCACCTGCTGACCCACAGCGTCGAGCAGATAGCTCGCCTTGCGATACTGCGCGCCACCGGCGATCGCACCAAGCAGGTGACCGATGAGCCCGCCTGCACGATCCGCACGGAACAGGATCGGCGCATCGCGTGTTCCAATCTTTACCGGCGAGAGTCGATTGACGGCTCGCTGTCCAGCCTCGCGCCCAACTTCAACCCCATCGGTCAGCCTCTTGGGGTTTCTGGCCGCAGTGTAATGATAGTCGCGTTCCATGCCCTGCTCGTCCTGCGCGACGACTGCACAGCTCGTGCTGTGCGCAGATCGTCGTTGCGTTCCAAGAAAGCCATGAGTGTTGCCGTAGACCGAAAGCCCTCGCTGTGTCGCCACACTCGCACCTTCACTGTTGACGATGCGATTGTCGACCCCGAGCGCCGCTGCCTCAATTTGCACCGCCATTTCACTGGCAGCATCCGCCGAAATATCCCAGGCGTGATCGAGCTCGAGATCAGGGAATGAAATGGCCATGCGCGATAGATCGGCCAGGCCGGCATATTCGTCTGCCTCGGTTTGGCTGGCGATGTACATCGCCTTGGTGACCGCCGACTCAATGGCATCAGGCGACAGATCCGAGGTGCTCGCACTGCCTTTCCGTTGGTTCTTGTAGACAGTAATGGAAAAACCACGATCGTTCTGGAACTCGAGTGACTCCACTTCGCGTTGGCGCGCAGTCACGCTCAACCCAGTCTCGAAGCTTGCCGCCGCTTCTGCAGCATCGGCACCCGCACTGACGGCAACCTCCAGCGCGCGCTGCACAGACTCGCTGGCGATCGTCTCCGACTGATTGGAAATGGCTAGTTCGCCCATTGGGTTCTCCTTGATCACGGCAGGAGTGTACACCGCGGGCTGTCAGGGAATCTGCCTCAGCATGCTATTCTCGCCGCTGTTTCAGGGAACTGTGGCCCATGAAATCGAATACAGCGGCCAAGACCGAAAAGCCAAGCAAGTCTGCGCGTAAGCGCGCGGCGCAACAGGTGCGAAAACTCGCTGATGAGCTGGTCGCGATGAAAGCATCGCTGCTGGCACGGCTACCGCTGCCCGACATCATTCGTGCGCAGGTCGATGAAGCGCGCCAGATGGCTAGCCATGGTGCACTGAGGCGCCAGAAGCAGTACATTGCTCGCCTGATGCGCGATCAGGACCTGACCGAAATCGTTGAAGCGATAGAGCAGCGTGACGATCAGAGCCGCGAGACGCGACAGCGCTTTCACCAGGCCGAGCGTTGGCGCGACGCCTTGCTGAAGCACCCCGAGCTACCGAGGGGCATCGAGCGAGCACTGTCCGAGACAGTATTGGAAACCGCGAAGGGGATCCTGGCCGACTACCACGCTACGCGCGTGGATGCGGAAAGAAAAAAATATTCGCGCACACTGTTCAGAGTGCTGCACGAGGCATTAAACATGACAGGAGAGGACCGACATGAGCGTTAAAGTCGGCATCATCATGGGGTCCAAGAGTGATTGGGAAACGATGGCGCCAGCGAGCGATACGCTCAACGCGCTTGAGGTCGCCCACGAGGTGCGTATCGTTTCGGCGCATCGCACCCCGGACCTGTTGTTCGAGTATTGCGAGTCGGCTGAAGGACGTGGCCTCCAAGTCATCATTGCTGGAGCCGGTGGTGCAGCTCACTTACCGGGAATGGCCGCTGCCAAGAGTCAGTTGCCGGTGCTCGGTGTACCCGTGAAATCACGGGTACTGAATGGTGTGGACTCGCTGTTATCGATTGTTCAGATGCCCGCCGGCGTGCCAGTAGCCACGTTGGCAATCGGCACCGCAGGCTCGACCAACGCCGCTTTGCTGGCCGCGTCTATCCTCGCGCTTTCGAATAGCGAACTGGCTGAGCGACTCCGTGTCTGGCGCGATAAACAGACCGAGCGCGTGTTGTCCCAACCCGACCCACGAGTGGGCTAGATCTATGCGAGTCGGTGTCATTGGCGGCGGTCAGCTTGGCCGCATGCTCGCTCTCGCGGGAATTCCGTTAGGTATGCGCTTCCGCTTCCTCGACCCCGCACCAGAACCCTGTGCCACAGAAGTTGGCGAGCACCTCAATGCACCGTTTGATGATGCTGCGGCGCTGACCTCGCTTGCTGCGGATTGCGACCTGGTCACCTGCGAGTTCGAGAATGTTCCGGCCACAGCGTTCGATCTGCTGGCGCCGGGGTCACAGCACCCTGCCCGCGAGGCGCTCCACACCGCACAAGAGCGCGGGCGCGAGAAGGCATGTTTTGAATCGGTTGGTATTCCAGTGGCACCATGGCGCACCGCAGACGATCAGGCAGCGATCGAAAAAGCCGTGGCCGAACTTGGCTTACCGTTGATTGCGAAGACTCGCACCCTCGGCTACGACGGCAAAGGGCAAAGACGACTGCACGAGCCCGATGATGCTCGCGAGCTGTATGAATCCATGGGTGGTGTTCCGCTACTGCTGGAACGCCTTGTCGACTTCGACAGTGAACTCTCCGTCATCGGCACTCGTGCGAAAGATGGCGGCAAAGTGATCTATCCGCTGACGGCCAATATGCACCGCAACGGCATTCTGCACCGCAGTGAGCAAGCGAATGTCGACCAGGCGCTCGCGCGTCAGGCCACCCGTCACTTTAGTGCGCTAACCGATGCGCTCGGCTACGTTGGAACACTGGCTATCGAGTTCTTTGTTTCCGGAAACCTGTTGCTGGGCAATGAGTTCGCACCGCGGGTCCATAACTCCGGTCATTGGACGCAGAACGGCATGCCGCACGGACAATTCGAGAATCACATGCGCGCGGTCTCCGGTCTGCCGTTGGGCGGTGGTGCGCCTATCGGAGTCTCCGGAATGATCAACCTAATCGGCTCGCTCCCCGATACCGGAACGATCCTCGCCAACGCGGATGCGTACCTGCATGATTATGGCAAGGCACCACGACCTGGGCGAAAACTGGGTCACGTCAATGTGGTTGCAAGATCGGCGTCTGAATTACATCGCTCGCTCGACAGCATCGAAAAGTTGTTGGATCGCGACACCGCGCCAGAACCTCAGCAGGTATAATTCTGCCATGGCATATACCGAGCACTTCGGACTCCGGGAGCAACCGTTCCGTCTGACACCGGACCCCGAGTTTCTTTACTGGAGCGAGCAGCACCAGAAAGCAAAATCCTATCTGGAGTCGACCATCTGGCTAGCCGATGGGTTCGTTGTACTGACGGGTGAAGTGGGCTCGGGCAAAACTACATTACTCCAGTCGTTTCTCTCCGACCTGGATGACGACGTCGATTTCGCGCTCATCTCGCAAACTCAGCTTTCACCGGAAGAGTTTCTGCAGGCGGTGCTGGTCGAGTTCGGTTTCAAACCCTTCGGCAAAGGCAAAGCAGAGCTGCTCGACATGCTCAATACCTACTTGCTGGAGCGCTACAGCGAAGACCGCAGAGTCTTGCTGATCATCGATGAGGCGCAAAACCTGTCACGTGCGGTCCTCGAAGAGATTCGACTGCTGAGCGGTCTGGAAACACACAAAGAGAAAGTGCTTCGCATCATCATCGCGGGTCAGCCCGAGTTGCGCGACAAGATCGCCCGAGATGACCTGCGCCAGCTGACCCAACGTGTCCGGTTACGTTGCCATCTGGAACCACTCACACGCGAGGATCTCGGCCATTACATCCGCCACCGACTGGAAGTGGCCGGTGCTGATGGGCGACAGCTCATCGACGAAGACTGTTTTGACAAGATATTCGAATACACAGGTGGTGTGCCTCGATTGACGAATACGCTGTGCGACACAGCACTGCTCTGCGCGTTCGCTGATGAAAGCGATGCTGTCGGTATGGATCAATTGGATGCCGCGCTCGAGGAACTCGATTGGCAACCTTTTGGCGAATCAGACTCACACATCTACACATCGGATCAGCTGGCGATTTTGGCCCAGCTCGAACTGCGCGAAAAGGACAAAGTACTGTCAGTGTTCGAACTGACAACAGGCCGGATCGTCATCGGCAGAACCGAAGACAACGACATACGCATAGAATCGAAATTCGTGAGTCGGCACCACGCGCAAGTCACTACCAACATGGAAACTTCGGTAATCGAAGATCTGAACAGCACTAACGGCATGTTCATCGGTGCAAAGCGTCTGAAGAAACGTCGACTCCGAGATGGCGACGTGGTGGCTGTCGGTTCACACCAACTGGTCTACAAGGACTTCCGTGACGTTGAGGCGGCGTTCGAAGAAGAATGATCAGGTGAGTGGGTCGTCAGGGCCGGACCGATGCGAGCGGTAATCCCGCCGTCGAAGCCAGAGCACCAGACCGTAAATCAGACACGCAATACCCAGAACCAAACACACGGTTGGCCACCACCAGTAGTCGAGATACATCGACAACAGGAACAACACTGCCCCCGCAAAGCCGTAGATGTAAGGCACAGCCTCATAGACTGGTTTGGAAACCCACACGTAGTCTGGATCCTATTGCGTCGCCTAGCGGCCAGACAAACAGGATAACGCGATCACGTGCCGGGGCGCACGCGCAATCAGTCTCGCTTGATACCAAACAGTCGTAGCACGCGGGTACCCAGAGGCTCCTGAAACCCTTCGACGCCGTAATCAGCCGGCTGTTTTACACCCTGCTGACGCAGCTGCTCGGCGAATTCACGCGCTGCTGGGTCGAGATCGGTCTCGGTGACTGTGTTGTCGAATTGCATTGTGGTTCCCTCTCCCGGAGCCGCATATTGAATATGCTCCAGTATGGGAACCTGGCGAGAGCATTGCAGTGAGGGCGATCACAAGCGCATAGAGCACGATCTTACATAAGGCGTCAGGCAGTACCACCAACCGTGATTTCGTCGATCAACACGGTCGGCTGACCGACACCGACCGGCACGGATTGGCCCTCTTTACCGCAGACGCCAACACCGCTGTCGAGACGCATATCGTTGCCCACCATGCTGATCCGATTCATCGCCTCCAGCCCGCTGCCGATCAAGGTAGCGCCACGAACCGGCGCACCGAGTTTGCCATCTTCGATCAGATACGCTTCGCTCGCCGAAAAGACAAAATTGCCAGACGTGATATCGACCTGACCACCGCCAAAGTTGGGTGCATAAATGCCACGCTTCACTGAAGCGAGAATTTCCTCTGGGTCATGCTCACCATTGCGCATGTAAGTATTGGTCATACGCGGCATGGGCGTGTGTGCAAACGACTCCCGGCGGCCGTTGCCGGTGCTTTGCGTGCCCGTCAGCCGCGCATTGTGTTTGTCTTGCAGGTAACCCTTCAGGATGCCGTCCTCAATCAGCACCGTGCACTGACTCGGTGTGCCTTCATCATCCATGCTGAGCGAGCCGCGCCGGTCGGGAATCGTGCCGTCGTCCACGATCGTGCACAGGGGCGAGGTGACCTGTTCACCCAGCTTACCGCTGAATACCGATGTGCCCTTGCGATTGAAGTCCCCCTCTAATCCGTGACCGACCGCCTCATGCAACAGCACAGCTGGCCATCCCGGCCCAAGCACGACGGGCATCGGTCCCGCTGGAGACTGAACGGCGTCAAGCAACACCAACGCCTGTCGAACCGCCTCGCGGCCGTACCGCATACCGACCTCCAGATTAGCGAGCGTGTCGAGACCAAAGCGACCGCCACCACCCGCAAACGCCTGTTCGCGGCGATCCCCATCGCGCACGATGACGGTGACGTTCATACGTACCAGCGGTCGGGCATCCGCTGCGAAAGTGCCATCAGCGGCCGCAACGAGAACATCGTCATGACTGGCCATCATCGTCACGATCACCTGCTCTACTCTGGGGTCCAGCTCACGGACTGCCGCATCAATTGCTTTCAATGTATCCGTCTTCTGGGTATCACTGACAGAGCTGAGCGGGCTGCTGTCGCCGTAGAGTGGCCGCACACTGCTTCCGCTCAACATAGGCAGGTTGCCATCCTGCCCTTGACGGGTAATAGCGCGCGCCGCGTTCGATGCACTGAGCAGCGCATCGAGAGCAATGTCGTCGGAGTATGCAAATCCCGTCTTCTCGCCGGAGATCGCGCGAACCCCAACACCCTGATGGCGGGCATAGCCCGCATCCCGCACAACGCCATCCTCAAGCGTCCAGTGCTCGCGCTCACTGATCTGAAAATAAAGATCCGCGCTATCGAGGCGTCTTTGCATGAGTTGGCCGAGGACACGGCCCAGATTGGCCTCGGTCAGCTCTGCCCGTTCGAGAATTCGGTTTGCGGCGAGTTGTTGCATTTCACTCATTAGCGGTCTCGGTTATCGGTATCCAGCAGGCATCCTGCGAGATCGGAAGTCGCCACGAATCGGTCAACATTGGTGCGGTCGATCGAGGGCTCGTCCCAGCTCCCATTGATCTGATAGTACACCTCAGTCATCCCCTTGAGTGGCTTCTTGAAAATCTGGCTAAACAACAACAAAGCAGCACCGACCTGAGGACCTGCAACGACCGCCCCTACCGCCGGCAACGTATTACCGACCTTGACGCTGATTACTGCGGTCTGGTTGTAATTGCGTTTGAACAGACTCGCGCGGCCGATCACTCCGACGTCAGCTGCTGGACTCCGCAATGCGAGGTTGCAGGTGAACGCATCGCCGTTCACCATCCGAAAATCACCCGCAATTTCCTCGAAGGTGAACCCCTTTCGGAACACATCACTGAAGTCGAGAGACAGCCTTCGCGGGAGCTCAACGAGACTGAGAAGACCGACGACCCTGCCTGCGCCAGGGTCCAGTTCCTCGAGCGTACCGTCACTGATCTTGAGCTTCGCATCCCCGTCGAGCGATTCGAGAAAATCCGTCCCAGGCCCGCCATCCCAGCTGACGTCGAACACGCTCTCCAGAGAATCAGCGCCGATGCCGGGCGCATAACCAAGCTGCGCCATCATCCGCCCAACACTCGAGCTTCGAAGAATGCCCTCCAGTCGTGTTATCGAACCCGCCTCGATCGTTTCATCCGCCAACCAGCTTCCGGTGGCGGTCACTGTGAACGCATCGCTTGCCGTAGCGATGCTGTTTGCCTGAAGTCCACCCTCCACCCGATCGATCTCCGCCTCGAGCACGCCGAACTCACGCTCGCCGAGTGCGAAGGACTCGGCTCTTAATCGGATTGCGGGAATCTGGCGCGGATCGACCTCACCGCTCGCTAACGGATCGGACTCGAGTAACGCGACACGTCGCATGTCGAGAACCACGGGATCGCTGCCATCCAGTTTCGAGGGCATCGAAACGGTTCCGGAAACCGTGGGACCCTGGACATCGATTAACCAGTCCTCTCCGGAGCGCTGCAGCGTGCCGCTCACATCGCGGATGCGTTGCCCGAAGAGATAGAGGTCGCCAACTTCAACCGCAACCGATTGTAGCAATTCCATAATGCCGGTCTCGCGATCACCACGCAGTGCCAGCCAATCGCTCAGTCGTAATCGATCAATCGATCCATCGACAAACAGTCCGGGAACCGATGATCTCAACGCTTCGCCTGCGCCCAAATGAATAGTAGCGCGATCAAACTGCAGCGGCCCGGTATCGGATTGCTCAAACTCGGCGACGACATCGATAGCGGGCGCCATCGTCATTCGAGCCTCCAGCTTCTGCGCAATACTGAGTGACAAGGTTGTCGACTTCTTGTTGCCTGCAGGTTTGCCGACAGGATAAGGAAGATCGACCGAAATCCCGTCCAGATCGGTTTCGAGCGTCAGAGCAACGGGTAGTGGGCTTTCTGGTTCAGGATCATCGAGGCTTCGTTTCGGGAGTTTGAGGCGAGCATCGAATGTCGCCGTGCCGTCAACCTTTCCCTCGATGGGGAGCTGAAACACCCGAACCGCCTCGCTGCCGACCAATGTTCCGTTCGCTTCCAACAAAAGACCACTCTCATCCTCGGCGGGCATCACATCGATCTCTACTGCTGCTCCCATGAGCTCAGCCTCGACCGCATCCGCGTAGGCCCCCTTACGATCAAACCGGACCACACCGTCGATTTCCGACAAACCAAAAGGCAGGTAGTCCAGCGCAACGGTGCCGTCCTCGGTCTCCAACTCAGCGTCGAATACGAACTCTCGAACGCGTTTTAGCGGCACGCGAAGAGAGACCTCGTACTTGGCGTTGCCACCGAGCTGCATCCTGTCGATTTGGCCACCCAGCAGTTTTTCAATCGGAGAGCTCGCCGCAAAACCCTGCAGGTCAGCTAGTGGTGCCTCGCCTTCGGTGTCGATCAGGAGCTCTCCCGACGTCAAATCGTCGAAGCGAACGTTGGCGTCCCGAAACGGAATGTTGCCGGACATACCAGAATTTTGGCGCGTGGAAAGCGAGAGGCCATCCAGTTCGACCACAGCGCGAACCCCCTCCAGCCTTGGCCACTCGCGTGCGTATCGCAACACGATGTCCTCGCTGACCGCACTGGCGCGGAAGACACCACCGCCATCGGCGAAGGGGAATTGCGCTAGCGGCCCCGATAGCTTGAAGTCGCCCGATACAATTCGACCAGACTCCACCGCTTGCGTAAGCCAACCGACGAGCTTCGGATGCATTACTGCTACAGGAAAAAACTGTTTGGCGTCATTAACATCGCCGAGCGACCATTGAGTGTCGACGTCAACGGTCTGCACACCGACAGTCGTGTCGAGATCGATCTCGAGGGTAGCGGTTGCATCGAGACTGCGTGAGCGCATGCGCACCGCATCAGAGACCACACTCACTACCTCGCCGCTGCGCCGCCAGATCAACGTGCCCGCCAACTCATCGATCGCGACGGTGTCGGCGAACAGGGCAGGCACGCTGACCTCCGCCGCCTGGGAGTCCAGCGTCAGACTTCCGGTTTCGTCGGTCATTCGAAGTGTGCCGGTCAGATTCGAGAATCCTGGCAGGCCGTACACGGGTGCCACGGACAATCCGACGTAATCGAGGTTGAGTTCGAAGTCCTGCGGCGTCGCCGTCATTGCTGACAATTCCTCGCCCACTCGGTCAAACTCGAGGAACCCATCGCCGTCGACGATGGTGCCGGACAACCGTGATTCAAGAACAGTTCTGGCCGCCTCTTGCGGGAGGAACGATGAGAGGTAGGGGAGATCGTAGACGGTCATGTTCGCTACATCGAACTCAATGCGCGGACGTTCCACCGAGTCATTCAGGCTCAGTCGCATCGATGCGGCAGGCCAGCTGCGATCAGCAACACCGACGATGAAATCATCCACCGCACACAACCACCCCGTATCCGTTCGCGTGAGTTCTGCTCGACCCGACACCTGGGACTGCTCCCCACCGTCGGGCGGCGTCAGCGAAGCTGCATCCAGCACGACAGAAGCGGCTTGAGGTCGGCCGTCTTCCCATTCGATATCCACAGCGAGATCAGCGAGTCCGCTGCGCGGCAATCGCCAATCGGGAGGGAGAAACGCATGCGCAAGGTCCGCCGAAATCGCGTTGAGATCAGCGTGTGCGCGCCAGCTACCATTGACCAAACCCGAAACACTTTGCTCGGTCAACCGGCCGTTGGCGAAGAAATCGATTCGACTTTGCGAGCCGTCGCGACGACGCAATGCGGATTCAACGGTGACAGCATCGTCGTCCAACTCAACCCGTCCGTTGGTAAGGTCGATGACCAACGGGTCACGCCCGGTGAGACGATCGGTGTAGACCACGCTGACATCGCTAATTCGAACATCGATCGACTCATCAAAGGGCAAATTGCTGAGATCAGCCTCACTCATGCTGTCGAGAGTCAGATTCTTGTCTGCGCCCCCACGTCCGAATCTGTGATTTTGTAGGATCCAACCCGCCTCGTCTCGCTCCAGAGTCGCAACGACACCGCGCGCAACAATGTGGCGAATGACCGCAGTACGCTGGAATGCGAGTGCGCTAAACGATACGCCAACAGCGAGCGTTTCGATTCGGATGGGCTCGATTTCCTGACCCTGAATACTCGGCCCGAGCACCACGTTATCAAAAAGAATTTCTGGCCCTCGCCAACGCCAGCGAGCATCGATCCGGTCAAAGCGAACATCACCATTGAGTGCCTCTGCCATACGCGCCTGAATCTCATCGCGGTACTCTGGCAACTGTGGCATCGCAAGACGCATTGCACCCACGCCCAACGCCACCAACACCAGCACCGTGGCGAAGAGGTAGAACAGCAGTTTGCGCAGCTTCTTGAGCATGTTGATCAGATCAGTACGACGTCATATTGATCAGGAGCGAACAGGCGCTCTGCCTGGAGTCGCACGTTTTTGTCGATGAACCCCGACAACTCCGCAAGTCCGCCGGATTCTTCGTCCAGCAACAACTCGATCACATCCTGATGCGCCACTATCAGGAGCTCTTCGAAACTGAACTGCCGATGTTGGCGGAGAATTTCACGGAAAATTTCGTAACAGACGGTCTGCGGGGTTTTCACAGAACCGCGACCATCACAAGTCGGACAGGCATCGCAAAGGATATGTTCAAGGCTTTCGCGTGTCCGTTTGCGCGTCATCTCCACAAGCCCGAGCGGAGAAAGCGGCATTACCTGGTGTTTTGCCGGATCCGATGCGAGCGCACGCTCGAGCGCTTGCAGCACATTGTTGCGGTGAGAAACATCGGTCATATCGATAAAGTCGATGATGACGATACCCCCCAGATTTCTGAGTCGCAGTTGACGCGCGATCGCCAGGGCCGCCTCAAGGTTGGTGCGATAGAGGGTTTCTTCCTGAGTTCGACTGCCGACAAAAGCACCGGTATTCACGTCCACGGTCGTCATCGCTTCGGTCTGGTCGAAGATCAGGTAGCCCCCCGACTTGAGCTGCACCTTGCGGTCCAGCGCACGGGCAATCTCCTCGTCGACCCCGTGAAGGTCGAAGATCGGACGTCGACCTTTATAGAGCTCGACCTTTTCCGTGAGCTCCGGCAGGAAGCTTTCACAAAACGCTCGCATCCGATTGAACTCGGTTTGTGAGTCAACCAGTATCCGCTCAACATCGTGCTGCACGCGGTCACGAATCACCCTGACGGTGAGTGGCAAGTCCTCGTGCACAATGCGCCCGGCCGATGTGCTGCCGGCTTTCGCCCGGATTCCCTCCCACAGACGATTCAGGAACAGCATGTCGGCCCGCAGGGCATCATAGCTCGCACCTTCGGCCGCAGTTCTGACGATATACCCATCAGGCGAGCCGTCCGGAACAAGCTCACCAAGAATTTCGCGCAGTCGTTCCCGTTCGATGTCATCCTCGATTCTCGCCGAAACACCGAGACTTTCATTGCCGGGCATCATGACAAGATAGCGCGACGGAAGCGTCACGAACGTGGTCAATCGTGCGCCCTTGGTGCCCATCGGGTCCTTGAGCACCTGCACGAGAATTTCGCCGCCCTCGGTCACAAGATCGCTGATCGCCGGTTGTTCAAGCGCGAACGACATCGTCGCATCGCCAGGATCCTCATCCTGGCCTTTGGAAATGTCAGAAGCATGCAGAAAAGCGGTTCGTTCCAGGCCGATATCGATGAACGCAGCCTGCATGCCCGGGAGCACCCGCTTGACCTGGCCCTTGTAAATGTTGCCGACCAACCCGCGCCGAGACTGGCGATCGATAAAAACTTCCTGTAGCACGCCGTTCTCAACAACCGCCGCCCGCTGCTCTCGCGGCGTGACGTTCAACAGGATTTCCTCTGTTGTGGACGGTGTTTGCGTCATTGGGCATTCTCAACTGTATTCAACACCGATACACCGGCTTGTGCGAGGAGCGCGGCGGTCTCGAAAACCGGCAAGCCCATAACGGCCGAGTAGCTGCCTTCGATCCGTTCCACGAACACACCACCGAGCCCCTGTATGCCATAGGCGCCTGCCTTGTCCGCAGGTTCACCGGTCTCCCAATATGCAGTGATCTCCGCGTCCTGTAGGTCGCGGAACTTGACCCGGGATGTCACCACGCGGACTCGGGTAGCACACTCCGGGGCATCAACGGCTACGCTGGTATAAACCTCATGCCATTGCCCGCTCAACGCGCGCAACGTGGTGTAAGCAGCCGCAAGGTCGAGCGGCTTGTCATGGATCTGCTCCGCAGTGGCCACGGCAGTATCGCCCGCAACAACGCACATTCCGCCAGCGCGATCGTCGGTGCGACCGCTGGCCGCCTTTTCGCGAGCGAGTCGGGCGACATAGTCCTTCACCGGTTCACCCGACAAACGAGTCTCATCGATTTCAGCTCCGACTCGAACGACCGTCAGGCCGAGTGACTGCAGTAGTTCGCGCCGTCGCGGAGAACCTGAAGCCAACGCAATCGTACCTGCGAATCGATTTTTGGCTGTATCAGTCACGATGGTAGGGATGTCCTTCGAGAATCGAGTGTGCCCTGTAGAGCTGTTCGACAAGTACAAGTCGTGCCAGTTCGTGCGGCAGGGTCAATGCCGACAGTGACCAGATCTCGCTGGCCGACGCCCGCGCCGCATCGGAAAAGCCGTCAGGCCCGCCAATCGCCAACACGAGACCGCCTCCCTGCTCCTGATGCACGTCCAGACGGTCGGCCATCTTCCGACTGGTGAGTGCCTTGCCGCGTTCGTCCAGAAGTATCAAGCGCGCAGTATCCGGCATCCTTTTGCGAAGGCGCTCCCATTCATCCGTCTTTCGCTGAGCGGCGTCGCCCTGCTTACGCGATGGTGGCATGAGTGCCATCTCGAAGGCCCAGGCACGCGGCAATCGCTTGATGTAGCGCTGTTGCGACTCAACAAGCCACGCCGCCGGCTTGCCGGCAAACGCGAAGACCTTGATGTGCACTACTGGGCTTCTTCTTGTTCCCGTACTAGATCGGGTGGAATGTCCCAGAGCTTTTCAAGATTATAAAACTCACGCACACGAGGCAGCATGACGTGCACAAGCGCGTCCTGCAGGTCGACCAGCACCCAGCCGCCTTCGCCATCACCTTCTACACCGAGCGGCCGGT
Organism: Pseudomonadota bacterium; assembly: GCA_039821645.1. GTDB lineage: Bacteria > Pseudomonadota > Gammaproteobacteria > Steroidobacterales > Woeseiaceae > CALBPI01. The sequence goes on along the minus strand of JBCBNU010000006.1, from coordinate 67,244 downwards.
GACCGGCGTGTTTCATGGATTCAACGAGGTTTTGGGCAACGGATTTCACGTGGCGGTCTGAGGTACCGCTGGCGATTATCATGAAATCGGTCATGCTGGTGAGTGCGCGGACATCGATCTTGCGGATATCCTGCGCCTTGGCGTCTTCCAGGGCTGAGACGATCATGTCGGCAATCGCCTCGGTTTCAATGGTTACGATGGGTCTGATCCTCCCTCTGTCTGGTTGCGGGTAGCCGTGTCGTCCATGCCAATACTGTAGCACTTTGCCTGGTCCAGCAATTCCCTAACCCGCTCCGGTAACAGGTAACGCGGATCGATACCTTTACTGACAAGCGTTCGGATGCTGCTGGACGAGATTTCGAGCTGCGTGACCTCATGAATATAAATCGCTCCGGCAGTGGTCTTGTGCAGGTCATCCACCAATTCCGTGCCTCTGTCGCGCACCAAAGTCCCAAGTGCACCGCGGCTAGGCGCTTTCCAACCCGGCCGATGCGCTACAACCACATGAGCGAGCTTCAGAATATCGCGCCAGCGATACCATTTCGGCAGGCCCAGGAACGAATCCATACCCAGGAGCAGGCAGATGGGCACCGCATCGAGCTCCTCTCGCAACGACTCCAATGAGTCGACTGAATATGACAAACCTGAACGCCGCACCTCGCGATCATCGAGCACGAAGCCAGGTTGGTGCCCAATGGCAGCTTTCAGCATTCGTACCCTGAGGTCGGCATCGGCGATCGGCGCCGCACGGTGGGGCGGATTACCTACCGGCATAAACCGAACCTGCCTGAGGCGCAGCGCGTGCAGTAACTCGTAAGCGGACCTCAGGTGTCCAAAGTGAACCGGATCAAAGGTACCGCCGAAAATACCGACCGGGGCCGAACGCGCGTTCATATCAAGCCGCCGACATCAGCGCTCGCCCGGTGGCGATCTGAAAGACGATTTCGGTCAGCAGTCGCCATGGGTCTTCTCGCAGGCGCCCTTTGGCCGCGGCGTCGGCTTGCTCGCACTTTACCAACAGACTTGCGAGTGAGTGCGCATCTTGGCGCTCAACCGCCGAGTGCAGCAACGGTTGCCGCGTCTTCCAGACCCGCTGGGCAGATGACGCACTCGCAAACGACGCGCCGGCATCCATTGCATCCCGCATGCCGGCCAAAAGGCGCACCTCGCGCACTATTGACCACAGCACCAGCACGGGAACGACGCCTTCCTGCTGAAGGTTGCGCAGCATCCTGAGGGCCCTCTGCGCACGACCGGACAACGCCTCATCCGCGAGCAGGAAGACATCGAATCTCGCGCTATCCCCCATAGCCTCACCGATCTGCTCGACGGTAAGGACCTGCCCTGGATAGAGCATGGCGAGCTTGTCGATTTCTTGTTTCGCCGCAAGCAGGTTTCCCTCGACGCGACGTGCCATCTGCAACACCGCATCACGCTCGGCAGTCAATCCTGCCTGCGCAAGGCGGGCATTGATCCAAGCAGGGAGGTCTTTGGCCTGCAATGGCCAGATGCGCACCAGTGCGCCGCCTGCATCGATGGCCTTTACCCATTTGGCGTTAATTCCCGAGCCAGTCAACTTCGGCACGGAGACGACAACCGTGGTGAGTTCCGGCATCGATGTTGCCAGCTCGCTCAGGACTTTCGCACCCTTATCGCCGGGCTTACCCGTCGGCAGTCTCAGATCGATAAGCCTGTGTTCTGCGAACAAACCTAAGGCTTGAGTGGACGCCTGAAGACCATCCCAGTCGAATCCACGCTCGGCGACCATGAGCTCCCGCTGCTCGAATCCCTGAGCCTTTGCTTCAGCGAAAATCAGGTCACGCGCTTCGGAAACCAAAAGAGGTTCGTCGCCGCTAACCAGGTAGATGGGCGCCAGTCCCTTGCGGAGCGTCGCCTGCAGTCTGTCAGGGCTGACTTTCAATGTCGGACAGGCTGATCGCGGAATCAGGCAAAAGGGACACGAGACCATCCACTACGGGGTAGATCCGTTGGCCGTCCTGAGTCACCAAACCCGCGGGCAGCGCTTCGGTAACAGGGGCGCCACCGTTGTTGCTAACTGTGCCTTCAGCTATCGCGCGGTTAAGCGCCGCTAGCTCTTCGCTGCGCGCTTTGCGCAAAGCTTGGTGCGTAAGGGGACAACAGGCGATGTCGAGTAATTTCTCTTCCATTCCCACATTGTCGCGAGAATACGCGGCTACCGCCAGTAGCGGTCGATTCCGATTAACCAAGGAACGGTTGGCGATTCCATAAGGTTTGCTGCGCTAGATGTAATAATATAACATTTCGCCTCTATTCAGTATGGACGAGTCCAAATGCGACAGTTCTTTGTCCGCGAACATGCCACGATTGATCGTGTCGGGATGCTGCTCTCAGCAGCCTGCGTACTGCACTGTGCGCTAATTCCGCTGATCCTCATCTTCGGCAGCACACACGCTTTTGGTGGTGCTGCGATGGACGAGTTCATCCATATCGCAATGGGTGTTGTAGTGATACCCGTCAGCGGGCTCGCATTCTGGGGCGGCTGGCTGCGCCATCGACGTGATCACGTGTTGGTGATCGGCGCGCTAGGCATGCTGTTGATCGTCGTCGGCGCGACGGTGATGCACGATTGGCTCGGTTTGGTTGGCGACATTGTCGTCACCACTGCGGGTAGCGTCCTGTTGATCTACGCGCACTGGCAGAATCAGGCCTGCGGCTGCGCGAAGTCCGCAGAATAATCAAGGCCAGCGCGCGGCGATCTCAGCCTCGTCATAGCCTTGCAGAAGTGCCTTCGCAGCCTCCCGTTCATGCGCGTCCGGCATGAACCTCTGATCCACGCTGAGGCACCACAGCAATAGCCGGGTAGCTTCCTTTTCACGACCCTCGGCAAGTAACACCGCGAGATAATTGCGGGCGAACAGCAACGCCGGCTCATAACGCTCCCACGTTTTCATTTTGTCGAGAAACCAAGGCAACGCCTGGGGGTCTTCCGGGTGCGTCTCCCAATAGGATTTCAAACGCTGAAGCCCACCAACCGAGTTATCGCGACTGAAGAAAGCGTACGCCTGATCTAGGGCCATCTGGCGCTCCCTTTCCACCGCCTGAAAGGCCTGTCGCGCCTTTCGCTCCTCGAGAGGCACTCGCTCAATGGGAATGCCAAGTGCTGCGTGGTGGTGGTAAAACACGAGCCCAGTGGACACAAACAGTGCAAATGTCTGTAGCACGCCCACCAGTAGCGAGAGCATCCCTGCCCCGAACCCGCCCTGACTGCGCAGCCACGCAGCGACCAGACCGGCGACGAACCAGATCAGTATGATTTTGAGGTAGTCGAGTTTCAGGACACCGATAACATGCAGTAAGCCCTTAAGGTTCAAAAATCCTAAGGGTGTGCCGTTCACCGCCATCACACCCAGCGCAGCCGGAATGAATGGGGCCGTCACGAGCAGATAGGCAAAGGCAGCGTTCTCACCAAACTTTGCTCCGATAGCGATCAGAAGCAAATTGTAGAAAACAAAAATCAGCCAGGGTGAGAACGCCCATAGCGATCGAAAATAATCGAAAACTGCGGACTCAGCCGCAGGCAAAGCTCGCCCCAACGCCAACGAGCGCGTGACAATGGTCGTGAACTTGAAGAACGCCGACGTCGCATAAATCAGAATGATGATGCCGAACACCATTGTGAACTGACTGCGCACCAACGAAAATCCCATCGCGAGAAAAAATGAAATCAGTCCGGAGAACAGGAGAATCCTACCGTCCAACACCAATTCCGCGGTGTCGCGAAGGAGTGTTTTTAGCGGCAGCGGTTCACGACTCATGCTTCGACTCGACACCTGGTACGGGATCATAGCCTTGGCCACCCCAAGGGTGACATCGACAGACCCTTCGCAAGCCCAGCCAACCGCCGCGCAGCAAGCCATGAGTCTCGATCGCTTCCGCGCAGTAGCGCGAGCATGTGGGTTGAAAGCGACAATTACTGCCGAGCATCGGAGAGATCCAGCGCTGATACCCTTGGATCAGCTTAAGCGCAACGCGCTGCGCGAGGTTCATGCGGCGTCGCTGATCGACTGCGCCAATCCGCGAATCCTCTCGAGCATGGCGTAGAGTCCGTTAGCCCTGCTGGGGCTGAGGTGGTTGTCCAATCCAAGTGCCGAAACAAAGCTCGCCGAGTCTTTCGCGATGTCGCCAGCAGGCGCGTCGCTGTACAACCGCATAAGTACGGCGATCAGTCCGGAAACAATGGCAGCGTCGCTGATAGCTCTGAACACCACTCGATCACCGTCGGCGCGCGCCTGCAACCAAACCTGCGACTGGCAGCCTGATACCTTGTCGCTTTCTAGGCGCTCTGACTCCGGAAACTCGGGTAGCTCGCGACCGAGATCGATCAGATACTGATAGCGATCCAGCCAATTATCGAAAACCTCGAACTCCTCAATGAGTTCAGCTTCGCGCGCGGCGATCGTGTTGCTCATTTTGCGCCTCCGCCTGCCACCCTTTGCCAGCGCGTACCCTCGGGCCCGTCGCTAATGCGAATGCCCTGCTCGGTCAGCAGATCGCGAATCCGATCCGCTTCACCGAAATCACGCGCCGCTTTAGCACTCGCTCGATCCGCGATCAGCTGTTCGATCGAGGCGACATCCAGATCGCCCTGATCCGCCGCGAACCAGTCGTCCGGGTTGTCAGCAAGCAAACCGATGACGTCACCACCGGCGCGAATCGCACCCGCGAGCTCGCACTGCGTTCGTATTTCATCACTACTGTTCAATGCCCGCACTAACTCGAATAGCGCAGCAAGAGCCTTGGGTGTGTTGAGATCATCAGCGAGCGCTGCACGTACGGATTCGGGAATCGTGTCTGCTGCAGGGATCAGCTTGCCAGCCGCCGCATCGGCGCGCTGAAGTGCGGTGTACATACGATCCAATTTACGCGTCGCCTCGGTGAGCGTGTTGTCGGTCCAGTCCAGCGGTTGCCGGTAGTGCGCCGACAGCAGGGCTAGTCGGATCGCCTCGCCTTTTGCCTCATCGCGCAGATCACGCACCAGCAGGACATTGCCCAGAGACTTCGACATCTTTGTCGAATTCATGCTGAGAAAGCCGTTGTGCATCCAGAAGTTCACAAACGATTTACCACCGTGGGCACAGGTGCTCTGGGCGCGCTCATTCTCGTGGTGCGGAAAGACAAGGTCTTGCCCACCACCGTGGATATCGATCTGATCGCCGAGATGCTTCTCGATCATCGCGGAGCATTCGATGTGCCAACCTGGACGACCGCGACCCCAGGGACTCTCCCAGCCAGGCTCATCATCCGCAGCCGGCTTCCACAAAACAAAGTCGGCGGGATGTCGCTTATAGGGCGCAATCTCCACGCGAGCACCGGCAATCATCTCTCTGAGGTCTCTTCCCGAGAGCGAGCCATACTCATCGAATGATTCGACGCTAAACAGCACGTGACCTTCGGCGGCATACGCATGGCCGTCTTCGACCAATCGCGCAATCATGTCGCACATCTCTTCGATATGCTCGGTGGCGTGTGGTTCGATATCGGGGGGCAACACTCCCAGCGCAGCCATGTCCTCATGGTAGGCCTCACGATAGCGCGCTGAAATCTCACCGATGCTGCAGCACTGCTCCTTCGCCGCCTTGTTGATCTTGTCATCGACGTCGGTGATGTTTCGTGCGTAGGTCACGTCGAGATACGTGCGCAGCAACCGCACCAAGACGTCAAAAACCACGGCAGGACGGGCATTGCCGATATGGGCGAAGTTGTAGACAGTCGGCCCGCATACGTAGACCGTGGCCTTTCCCGGTACCAAAGGCTCAAATAGACGCTTTTCGCCGGCGCTTGTATCAAAAAGCTGCAAATTCATGATTTAACGAAAAAGTTGCACACCGGAATGGCATGCCGAATCAAAAGTCTACCACGATGCCGCCGGCTGCATTTCGCCACAGCATGGGAACCGGCTATACTCTCGGCCCGAAAATTCCCGGGCCAACAACCCGCCCTAGCTGCGAGCAGATTATGCAATCCCCCAAATTTGAAGCGAGGCGAACTGTCGAACAAGTTGAGGAAGGCTACGACCTCGCTCCCAAGTTCGATGAACACGGTTTGATTCCTGTCGTCACTACTGACTACGCCAGTGGCGAGCTCCTGATGCAGGGTTACATGAATGACGAGGCGCTGCGTCAGACCATCAAGACCGGCGAAGCACACTACTACTCTCGTTCGAGAGAGATCCTCTGGCACAAAGGCGCAACGAGCGGGCTCACCCAAATCGTGAAGGCGCTGCTGATCGATGATGATCAGGATTGTGTATGGCTGCGCGTAGACGTTCAGGGCGGCGCGTCGTGCCATGTCGGATACCGCTCCTGCTTCTATCGCAGCGTCCCGGTCGGCACAGACTACGCACAAAGCAACGAGGATGGTGCGGTCACATTGACTTTCACCGAATCGGAGAAGGTCTTCGATCCGATCGAGGTCTACGGCGACGCGCCGAACCCGACCAAGCTATAAAAAAAGAAAGCGCCGAGTGGGACGACACGGCGCAACCTAATGGAGGGAGTTGTGCGCGGATTCTTCCGCGCTTTTTCTTATTATTGTTTGGGACACAGCGGTGACAGCAGCAAGGCTGCTGTCACCATCAGTGCTTTCCTAGAAGCTCGGCGCCGGTACGAAACCGTGCTCGAGACCCCACAGATACCAGTTAGTCACAACAGGCCCGGTAATCAGAATCCCAATAGCGCCCGTAAACGTAGTCAGGATTGCGAACCACAAAGCCCACCGGTGAATCGATTCCATGCTCGCGTTGAAGCCCATGGTCCAGCGCCAGAACAACGCGCCGCGCTCAGAAGCCGTACCGCGATCAACGATCTGCTCGATCTCCCGGTGCGCACCATAACGATCCGTCGCCAGAATGGTCGCGCCGTGCATTGCGAACAGTAGCACCGATCCATACAGGAACGTGATCGACAGCATGTGGAACGGGTTGTAGAACAAGTTGCCGTAGCGAATCGAGAAGTTCTGCGTCCAATCGAGATGAGTAAAAATCCCGAACGGTACCGCTTCCGACCAGGCACCCATCGCGATCGGGCGGATGAAGCCCAGCACCAGGTACAGGAAGATCGCAGAGGCAAATGCCCACGCAATGTGCGTTCCCATATTGAGCGCTCGAGCTCTGCGGTACATGCGCAGCCACCACAAAAGGATGGAGATCGTGAGGAACATGCCCGCCATGAGCCACCATCCCCCATCATTCATTGGTGGGATGCTAAGGCCATACTTCGCCGGGGGAGGATCCAGAGACAACCAGAACAGGTTGCGTAAAAACTCCCGCGGATCGTAGTCGACCTGCGCCAGCATGTTCCAACCGATGATCTCAAATGCGATGAAACCGCACAGCAGAGAGATGAATCCTAGTCCACCCAAATAGAACGGGCCGACCTGAGCATCTCCGATTTTTCCGAACCAGTAATTGAAAGAACCCTTGGTGCGTTCGAACAACGACTGGTCGATTTCAACGCCTGGCTCAGGCTCTTCAGGATGAACCTGAACCCGCGTGATGATGTTTTGATATTCAGCCATGATGAATGTCTTCCTTTAGCCCCAGATGGATAGCTCGCGCCACCATTCCCACCAGTCGACCCAGCTTTCTGTCCAGAGCGTGCCGCTGATCACGATACAAACCGCGCTCCAGAATCCTGCATTCAATGCGAGGAACAATCCGAGACGGTGAATTCCCAGTGAACCGATCGAGTAACCGATCGAGTCGCGGAAGTACGAGTTCTCATGTTCCGCCGTCGCGACCTTCTTACCTTTCCCGGGGTTGGCCGCCGACAGGATGGCACCACCATGCAAAGCGAGCGCGAGTGTCGTCGTGAAGAAGAATGTGATCGCGATCATATGCGCCGGGTTGTAGTGAAAGTTCACATACGCGTAACCCGTGTTAGAGACCCAATCGAGGTGACGCATGATCCCATACGGGAATGCGTTGCCCCAGGCACCCATCCAGATCGGGCGAATCACTTCCAGTGTGACGTATGCAAAGATCGCAGCCGCAAACGCAACAGGCACGTGGTATCCGATGCCAAGCTTGCGGCAGATCTCTACCTCGCGCAGGGCCCAGCAACTGAACGACCCAACAGCACAGACTGTGATGATCTGCCACAGCCCGCCCTCCTTGATAGGCGCCAGTCCAAGGCCGTAAGTTATATCCGGTGGCGGAATATTGATTAGCCAGATATTCCACGTGCCCCCGAGGGCAATTCCGTAGAACACCATGGCGACGCCGAGCAGCGTGAACACAAAGCCCAACACACCAAAGAATCCGACATAGAACGGCCCGAACCAGAAATCAAACAGATCTCCGCCGAGCAGCGTTCCCCCCTTTATTCGATATTTTCTTTCGAAATTTAACATCGCCATTTTATTTTCCTCCGCGGGACTAACGGATCACCAATCCCCAACTCCCTGATCGCGGTCTACTCTGTACGCAAGTCTTTTCGTCAAAAAGAACAAAAAACAGTCCGACCATTCTCCAAGGACTGTCTTCGACCGACGTCGAAGAACAGCCGGACTGTCAGCGCCTGCCTCAGCTGAGGACATCCAGCGCAGTTGGTTGCTTTTGGGCAACTGCCTGCGTCAGATCAATCTCCGTTACTGCTGCGCTTGGCCCTTCGATCCAATTGAATCTGTCAGTCGACAGAACAATGAAGTGGATTGAAAAAGCCAGGACAGCAAGGAACGCAACCAAGGCGACGAGAGCTCGACGTGGGTCGAACAATAGCCATATACGCCACATAATTTCGCTCTCCTATCCAAGCAAAGTTTTGGCAGCCGTAGCTACCGTATCGAGCGCCGAGGAGTAGCCGTCTACCCCAGGGAACCATGGACGCCAGCTCCATACCAAGAAGTGCGCGATGATTGCGACAACCACGTAGCCGATCGTGCTAGACATGAACAGCTTGTGGTACTCCTTGGCTCCGTTGGCGGTAAGACCCGTCATCGAGCCTCCGTTTTCAGCCATAGTGGTTTTCCTTTTGACGATGGCCAGATGGCCGTTACCACACAACACCCCGTGTGGCCGGGGTCCTGGCAATCGATCCGAAAATCGTTCACCAAAACTCGTTTATGCAGACAGCGCTATCGCTGCTGCAGTCTTCGCAGCGTTCACCGCTTCGCGATATGCCGACCGATACCCTTGCCGGCCTGGTGGCCATGGCTGCCAGCGCCAATTAGAGGCGCGAGCCACGAGTGCTACCGGGAACATCGCAAGAAAACACACGCCGGACAGCACACGAAAATGCGTCTGGCTTGCCGGGTTGTGTTTCGATTGGTCGGTGATAACGTTCATTGTTTTCTCCTGTCCGCTCAGGCGGCAGCGTTGCGTGCGTTCGCCAGCACGCGATGGACATCAATTTGTTTAACCTCGTCCGCATCACGAGCACGGGCGTCGCGATCGATGGCATCGCGAAGCTGCTTGGCAGCCGAAATCCGTACGAGGATCGGTTGCTCGGCAATGTGGGCATCAAACACCTGTTTGGCGCTGTCGGACCAAGGCACACCGCTGATACGCGCAGGCGTTTCGGTAACCTGATCCAGTTGCGTACCGAGCGGCAGAATGTTGAATAGCGCATCGAACAATGCGTTACAGACTTCCTGCACGACATAGGTCGCGCCGCTATAACCCATGAACGGTGTGCCCGTATGTCGACGGATGACCGCACCGGGGAATGAAGCGGGAATGTACTGCGCACGGTTGCCCGCCTCTGCGATGTACATCCGCTCGTTGTAACTTCCGAACACGACCAACGGCCCCTGCTCGTGAATCAATCGGCGTATCTCTGCGTTGTCGGTCTTAGAACCGGCACAACGAGAAATCGCAAAGTTGCATGGCAGACCGAGATCGTCGGTCAAGAATTTCTTAAGGCCACGCACGTAGGTCTCATTGGCAACCACGCCGAAACTCGCCGTAGCAAAAAAGTCCTGGGTGACCGAACGCCACAGATCCCATAACGGCTTGATCGTCGTATGTTTCTCTCGCTCGATGAACGGCTCCGGATCAAGACCGAGCAATTCGCCAAGCTCGCGCAGGAAGGCGGTTGTGCTGTGCAAGCCAATGGGCGCCTGCAGATAGGGTCGTTCCAGATTTTCGCAAAGCAACCGGCCGAACTCGCGATACATGCAGATATTCACATCCGCGTCGCACAGGTTCTTGATCTCGGTGAGATGTGATCCCAGCGGGAACACCATATTGATCTCGGCACCGATGCCCTCAACGAGACGTTGAATCTCGGCGAGATCCGATGGCATGTTGAAGTGACCGTAAGCCGGCCCAATGATATTGACCCGTGGCTTGGCACCTTCCGGTCGTTTGCGCGGTGCGCGGACTTTCTTCGGCCCGAACTCCTTCCACAACCAATACATCGCACGGTCCGCGCTTTGCCACTGATCCTCATCGATCGTGCGCGGCAGAAAGCGCTTGATGCCTGTGCCTTCCGGTGTGACACCGCCACCGATCATCTCTGCGATGGAACCGGTAACAACGACACTTGGCTCGTCACCGTTCAACGCTTCGTGAGCCCGACGCATCGCGCCTTCGGTGCCGGTTTGACCAAGTTCTTCCTCACCGAGGCCGGTAACGACGATTGGCAGTTCGTGCGGTGGCAGACCATCGGTGTAGTGCAGGACCGAGGTCACAGGGAGATTTTCGCAACCCACCGGACCATCGATGATCACCTGCAGTCCTTTGACTGCAGTGAATACGTAGACAGAACCCCAGTAGCCGCCGGCGCGATCATGATCGAGAATCAACATCAGACTATCGACTCCGCTACATCTTTCTTGGGCGCGGGGCGCGGTCGACGCGGCTTCGGCGGCGGTGGCGGTGTGTCTCGCCAGATACCTGCCGTGTGGCCTTTTCCGACGCCCTCGAAAAACGCGTCCATCTCATCGAAGCGAGGCTTCTGTGCAATGGCTGCATTGACTACTGCGGATAACGCCGCAGGGCCGGGCGCACCCATCAACGGCCGTGCCGAAATCAGGTTTGTGAAATACAGCGCCGGTCTCGATTGCTCTTTCGCCGCCTGAACTACAGGCGTTGTACCCACGGCCAGATCGGGATCGAACTCGTTCATAGCCGCGATGTCTTGCTCCAAAGACGCTCGGTATTGGACGTGTACACCACGGGACTCAAGCCAATCGCGATCCGCTTCAGAGTACGGCGTCTTCGGACAAGCCGTACCAACGTATCGGACGTCTGCCCCACACTCTTTCAAGAGGCGCGCCACCAGCAGTTCGGAACCCTCATAACCCGAGAGCGTGATGCGACCATCCACTTTCACTTTGGAGAGCCCTTCAGAAATCATCGCAAGCGCGGAGTTGCTCGCCTGATCGACACGCGACTTCTCAACCCCCATGGCATCACCGACCGAACGCAGCCAATCAGCAGTTCCTTCTCTACCCACCGGAGCGGAACCGAAAGCAACACGTCCTGCAGCTTTGAATTCACGCAATGACGCGGTATAGAACGGGTGAATCGCAGCTACTGCCGGACATGCGAGCGCTTCGTACAACTCACGCCACTCGCGAGTCGGCACCACCGGCCCAGCTCCAAGTCCCATCGGGCGCAAGAGCTGGTCGATGGTTACCGGGTCAGCCGGGAACATCTCGCCCAAGAGCGCAATCCGTGGTAGCTCGGTATCTTTCCGCTCGCGCGGTGCAGCAACCGGTCCGAGCTCCGCTTCACTCCTCGCGTAATTCAACATCGCGCCAGCGAGCACGTCTTTGGCCTCGGCATGCGTCGGTACGCCGAATCCCGGGACATCAATGCCGACAATCCGGACGCCATTGATTTCCTTGGGCAACATTTGCAGCGGCACGCCCGACGCTGTCGGCACACACAGGTTGGTCACCACGATGGCATCGTAGTGTTCCGGATCAGCCATTTCATGAACCGCATCGCGGATATCTTCATAGAGTTTTCCGGTCACGAGTGACTCGGAATTGAACGGGACGTAACCAACCGTTCTGCGCGCCCCGTAAAAGTGTGATGTAAACGTCAGCCCATACACGCAGCATGCTGACCCAGACAAAATCGTCGCGGTCCGACGCATGCGCAATCCAACGCGTAGCGAGCCGAATGCGGGGCACATGCTTTGCGGTTGGTCGTGCGGACCGGTCGGATAGTCACGAGCAAACTTCGCCATCAGCTCGCCGTTGCCGGCTTTGGATGCCGCTTTTTGCATCTCATCCTTCGAGTGGCAGCCGCCCGCTTCGTTCATTGGTGTGTTGTCCGTCTCCATAGTCTCGCCCCGATGCCTAGACGGCGTCGTAGATGACCTCGAGAGACTCACGTGGTGCGTAGCTTGCACCTCGCATATCAGCGGGTGACGCGGGCTGCAAAACGATGTCGCCGCCTGTCTCTTCGCTGGAGAACAGTCCAAGCAAACCGTCCTGGTCTAGCGGGTTCGGTTGTTGCGGCGGTGCTTGTGCAACCTGGGCTGCCAGACCTTCGAACAGGGATGCCCATTGACCACCAGGCTTGCCAACGATTTCGTAGTTGGCGCTCTTGCGCCGAATGTCGTCATCCGCCGGAATTGCGGCGAGCACCGGAATGCCAACAGCTTTCGCGAATGCCGCCGCCTCGCCGGTGCCGTCGTCCTTGTTGATTGCCATGCCGGCAACACCGACGTTCCCGCCTAGCTTGCGGAAGTACTCAACCGCGGAGCAGACATTGTTGGCAACGTACAGCGATTGGAGGTCGTTAGAGCCGACCACGATGACCTTCTGGCACATGTCGCGAGCGATTGGCAAACCAAAGCCACCGCAGACAACGTCACCCAGGAAGTCGAGCAGCACGTAGTCGAAATCCCACTCATGAAACCCTAGTTTCTCGAGCAACTCGAATCCGTGGATGATGCCTCGACCACCGCAGCCGCGACCGACCTCCGGCCCACCGAGCTCCATGGCGTAAACACCATCTCGCTTGAAACACACATCACCGATTTCGACTTCCTCACCCGCCGCTTTCTTGCGAGCAGAAGTCTCGATGATCGTCGGGCAACTCTTGCCGCCGAACAGCAAAGAGGTTGTGTCGCTCTTCGGATCGCAGCCTATGAGCAGCACTTTCTTGCCTTGCTGCGCCATCATGTAAGAGAGGTTGGAGAGCGTGAAGCTCTTGCCGATACCGCCTTTTCCGTAGATCGCGATGATCTGCGTCTCTTTAGTGACCTCGCCGTTCGGCACAGGGTCCGGCTCAACACGCGCCTCCGCGCGGAGCTGATCACGGCGGCGGATACTTGGATCAACCTTGATTTCGGTAACGTTGTCTTTACTGCTCACTCGGTGTCCCTCCAATCGAGAATCATCTTCAGACAGTCCGCATCGTCGAATGCGATGCGATATGCGTCGTCAGCATCACTCGCTGACAAGCGATGGGTGATGAGCCCATCCAGAGACAGACGGCCGTCCCGGACCATATCTGTTACTGCAATCAGGTCTTCCTCGGCCCACTCGGCAGCGACGGTCAGGCGCGCCTCGGTCATGAAGGCCATTGGGAAATTAAACGCCACATCTGAGGCGTAGAAACCGGCAAGAACAAGCTCTCCTCCATGCGCAAGACGCGCAATGAGCCCGTTGATCGCGGCCTGGTCGCCGCTCGCGTCACAAATCGTTCTGTAGTCGGTCCGCGCATCGTCGGCGGGGTCCATCACGAGATAGTTGGTCTCACCAACACGACGCGTGGCGTTGGTTTCCCAAACCACTGGCGCGGGTGCGCCTGAAGCGGCAATGACCCGCGCGATCAGTCGACCCAGCACGCCGTGACCGACAACGACTTCGGGAACCGCATTACCTCTGAACGCCGCGTGATGCGCCGTAGCAGCCAGTGCGATCAGGACACCCTGCTCGCCCCATTCGCCGGGAATCGTGAACGCCTTCTCAGGCGGGGTGATCAAACGGGAAGCGGCGCCTCCAAATAGTCCGCGGACGTCGCCGTAGCAGCGCGCGCCCGAGACGAATACAAACTCGCCAACCCGGTGCTGAAGCGCGTCGGGGGCTTCACGTATGACGCCGACCGTTTCATAGCCGGGAACCAGGGGATAACCCATACCAGGGAATGGCGGCATCTTGCCCTGCCAGAGCAAGCGCTCCGTACCTGTACTGATGCCGCTGTATGCAACATCAACAACCAAGTCTTCGTTGGAGGAAGCTTCAAGGCCCAATCGATTCAATTCGACGCACCCTGGTTCCTGCATAACGACGGCAACTGTGTCCATCTGTATCCCAAACCCCAAACTTGAGAGACAACCCCTCGTCATCTTCTCGTGTTAGCTGTGTTCAGTTTACGCCGGCTGGACAAAGTGTCAAGACAATTTGACAGATTGATGTGTAAATTAAACTGGATTCGTTGACAGAACACTGGCGATCAAAGGTACTGGGGTGGGGTGAAAACGCGCTTCGGAGAACCCATTACGGACGAGTAATTCATTGATTTGATTAACCGTTCTGGCCTTTCCGCTCCCCATTGCAAGGAGATAAAAACCAAAATAGACATCGCCGACTGTTTCAGCCCCGGGCGTCCCGGCCAGCGGTTCGGCGATCAATAATGTCCCGTCAACCGGCAGTTTTTGCCGAATATTTGTCAACAATTGATCGACGACATCATCGTCATGGTCATGAATGATGCGAACAAGGGAGATCAGATCGGCTCCGGATGGCAACGCATCCTGACAGAAGTTGCCCGCGTGCCGCGTCACCGCGCGCTGACCGCTGTCTGAACGCAGCCCCACGACCCCCGGCAAATCGAAAACCTCGAGCTGCAGCCCGGGATACGCATGCCCTACCGCCCTAACGAACGCGCCGGTTCCACCGCCCACATCCAGTAACCGCCTGGCACCGCTGAAGTCGTAGGCCGCAAGAACCTGCTCAGATACCATCGGCTGCGACTCGGCCATAAGCTTGCTGTAGCCAGCCACGCGCTCCGTAGCCAGCGAGCCCGGATCCTGCTTGGCATAGCCCCAGTAGTCACCGAGCTGGGTTGTGGGGGCTTCGCCGCGCAACAGCGCCAGTGGGTCCGCGAGATCTTGATAGAGGAGATGGTGGTGCGCAGCCATCGATGTGATGCCCTTGTCGCCAATCAGTGCTGCACCTAGCGGCCCGAGCGCAACGCGAGCGCCTTTTCGTGCTTCCAACAAATCCAGCGCGATCGCCGCGTCGACCAATCGATCTAACGCCGGCGTTTCGAGCCCGCTGCCCGTTGCGAGCACTGCGCGCTCCAAAGGCCCGTCAGCCAAACGATCGAACCAGTTCAGCTCGACGCATGCCATTAGCGTTTGGCTGTAAACAAATCCTGCGGATATATCGAAAAGCCGGCGCGCTTGGCGGCGGGCAACCAGGGAGAACGGCCAGATGCGCGCTACCCGCTGACGAAAGCGTGGATTCGCGATCAGGCGGGTTCGCCAGTCGCGCCAGTCAATACCAGACATTAAGGCCTGCCTCGAGATTCAGGCAGCCTCGCACAAAGCACGGATACGGGATATCGCCTGCTCGCCCTGCGCGTTGATCTTCGACATCAAACTCTCTCGACCCGTGCAGGCTGGTACGGACTCGGCTGCAATGTTGACGAGGCTTTGCAGGCGCGCGATCGCACCCTCGAAACCCAGCTCCGTAACGGCACTCGGCCTAGCATGGCGAACATCCTGACCCACAGGCTTACCGATTACCTCAACGGTCTCGTAGCGATCACGCAGATCGTCGAGCACCTGGTACGCCTCACCGAGGCGTTTTCCGAGCACATACCAAGGCTCCGGGTTGGCCCCAGCCGCCGTAGCACCCGCGGCACACGCCGCGGAAAACAGAGCACCCGTTTTCGCTTGCTGATAGGCGCGCAAATCGACGCCCGGCTCACACTCGTACGCTTGCCCGGCAATGATGCCTCGCGGTGCGCCCACAGACCTGCCGATGACCCGCATCAATGCCTGCAAACGCTCCGGATGACGAGCGGCACCTGCGGCCAACACCTCAAACGCCATAACGATGAGCTCGTCACCCACCAACAAAGCGAGGCGCTCATCAAACGCGACGTGCACCGTGGGCTTGCCACGTCGCAGATCAGCGTCGTCAAAGCAGGGCATGTCGTCGTGGACCAACGATGCGCAATGCAATAACTCAACGGACACCGCAGCCGCATCGACACACCCAGGATCATCCGAGCCACAAGCCTCAGCAACGGACAAGGTCAACCTGGGGCGAATGCGCCCGCCACCCGGTATGACCGCATAGCGCACTGCGCTCGCAAGACGCGGCGGACAATCCTCGGACAAATGCGCCTGCAGAGCGGACTCTATCGCCGACTCGATTCGGGTTGCGCTGACCATTCAAGCCCCCTTTGACAACTAACTCGACAATATGTCTTGTCAGTTTGACAAAAATAGTGTCAATTAGAATAGACATTTTCCCAAAAAGCGTCAATCGGAGTTGTACGTGTGGAAAACCATCTCGACATTAAGGTCGAAACATTGTCGAATTTGATTGAAACATCAGCGCCGCACTACTTTGACTCTGAGGTGCCGGTGAACGGTTACCGATGGTGGTATTGCGACATCGTGAGTGACGACCACCAGTTTTGTGTCGTCATCATCGGATTCATTGGCAGTGTATTTTCGCCTTACTACGCCTCGCGTCGCCGACGCGGGCCGTCCGACCCCGAACAGCATTGCGCGATCAACGCGATTCTCTACGGGCCCGGCAGCAAGCGTTGGGCAATGACCGAGAGAGGCGGCAGTCATTTAGAACGCCTGGCGCATGGCGTTCGCGTAGGACCGAGCGACATGCGATTCGAAGAAGATCGATTGGTGATCAACATTCGCGAGCGATGCAATCCGCTTCCGTTCCGCTGGGAGGGCAGGATCGAGCTCACCCCCATCATCAAAACACCGAAACCTTTCCCACTGCATAGCAACGGCTCGCATTTCTGGTGGCCCTATGCGCCGGTCGCCAAAGCGACTGTCAGACTCGACCACCCGCAGCTGACCTTTGCAGGCAGTGGGTACATCGACACCAACTTCGGCAGCGAGCCATTGGAACAGGGCTTTAGGGGGTGGGATTGGACACGGCGCGAATCATCACCAGCTGATGGCGGCACGCCCGCGATCACTTATCACTCGCGAGAGCGCTCTGGCCTGGAATCGGACCTCACGCTCGCACTTACGCCGGACGGCATGGTCGAGGTGCCTACCCCTGGTAGCGTCGCAATCGCACCCGGCTTTTGGCGCGTTCCGCGTCAGTTGCGCTCGACAGATCCCGTACTGAATACGAGGACACTTGAGGATACGCCGTTCTATGTTCGCTCACTGCTGGCTGCGGGTGATCAGTCACAGCCTTACAGAGTGATGCACGAGAGTCTGGACCTCGACCGGTTCGCTTCGCGCTGGGTACAGACGCTATTGCCGTTTCGAATGCCGCGCCTTGCCTAGCGTTCGGTGTCCGCTCGAAACCAATAGCTATATTCCGGACGCGGCGCCGGCGCACCCGCAACAGCATCCACGAGGAACTCATTAGCGGGCAGCGCGGGCGCAGAATCGAGAATCTGCCCCTTAACGCTGGATAGCATCGCATGACCTAGCAAGAAGGACTTCCGATGCTTCGGCACGATGGTTCTCTGATCTACCGAGTTGAGACCGTCGTGACGCAGAACCACACCGATCTCGCGATAGATTCGCATGGCCGCGTAAATTCCCGGTCTGCACCCTAAGGGCAGCTGCGCGATGCCGGACCGTGCTCGCAAATATAACTCGTCAGCAACCGTGAGCAGGCGCGCAACGACGGTTCCCAACGCCTCACTGAACTCGGGTTGCTCGAGCCAGCGATCCGGATTGATGCCGGCCTCACGCATCCAATTGCGCGGAAGGTACAGTCTGCCGCGCTGCGCATCCTCACCAACGTCGCGCGCGATGTTGGTCAGTTGCATCGCAGACCCAAGATCGCAGGCGCGCGCGAGCACGGGTGCTTCCCTAACGCCCATCAGCACCGCCATCATCGCGCCAACACTACCGGCAACCCTGGCAGCATATCCATGCAGATCATCGAGCGTTTCATAACGCCGACCGTCAACGTCCCAGCGAAACCCATCGATCAAGGCGGCGGGCAACGCCTTCGGCATACCGTAGCGTTCAGCGATGTGCACCATTGCACGGTCCGCCGCGTGATCGTATGGCTTTCTCGAGTAAATCAAGTTCAGTCGACGCGTTAGCTCTGAGACAGCGTCAACGTCATCGGCACCGTCATCGACCAAATCATCGGCTAGCCTACAGAACGCGTAGAGTGCGCAGGCTGGCTCACGCATAGCCTGCGGCAGAAGCAATGAAGCCGCATAAAAAGAATGCGAACCCACACGTAACATTTCCCGACACACGGCGAGATCGGACTGCTTGTCGTCCAGCCATTCAAAACCGGCGCCCATGCTGTCAGCCATAAGAACACTGCTCATCGCTTAATCCTGTTTGTGCTCGCAACCAATCTGCAACCAAATGCGGGCGCTCTTCGTGGGCGAGATGACCAACATCTTCAATTAATGTCACATCCGCAACGTCGCGCAGCGCCGCAGCGCTCTTGGTCGGCGGTACTGCACGATCGCGGCCGCCGAGAATAATCGACAGGAGCCCGTCCGTTTGACGCCACTCGTCGATCAACCCATCAAGTCGCCACCCCGCCATCATTTCGATCACCGCCCGCACGTGTGACGGTCTCGCCATCAGCGCCTGATACCGGGCAACATCAGGGCCGTGCAACTGTGAGCCCGTGCCCTCGAGCAATCGTTGGACTTCAGTGGTGCGCTCAGCCCGTCGGGCGATCATGCTGTCGAGCAGAGGCAACATCGCAGCGAACCGCGCCATGGCGGGAAACATCAGACCGGCTACACCGCTGAAGGGCAGTAACGCCGGATTGATCGCAAGAATTCGCCCTGGGCGAGGTGCATGGCCATCGAGAGACCATTTCAACCCAATGGCGCCACCTGCCGAATGACCCAACACCAGCGGCGCCTCAAGCCCCAGCGTACGGCAAAGCTCAGCCACAGCTTGGGCGGTGCGCCTGAGTGAATACAAACCTGGCCGGAAAGACTCGGAGTCTGCGTGGCCAGGCAAGTCCATGCGCGTTAACCGAAACTCTGTTTCCAGCAGCGGTACGAGCGCATCCCAACTCTCCAGCGACGCGCCAGCGCCGTGGATGCAAACAAGATCAGGTCCATCGCCGTCCTGACGGACGTGCCAGTTCAAATCCGCGGCGTTGATCTGCGTTTCGATCATGCCGCCACCTCGCGCACAGCGTCGGTCACTTGTGTCGCATCCGCGAATGGCAACGCGAGATAACGCGCACCCATAGCGTCCGCAAGCTTGCGACCACGTGCCGAGCCGCGCCTACCCGTGTCGATGGACAGCGCGGTGTAACCCCTTGCCGCGATTTCGTTTGCGACGGCTAATGCTTGCTCGGTGGCCAGTGCAGGATCAGGATCGCCGTCCAGTGTGATGTTCCCTCGACCGTCACTCAACAGCACAAGTACTGGCGTCTCACCTCGCTTCAGGGCGCCATCCGCAACCTGCGTTGCAAGGCGCAAGCCAGATGCGAGTGGTGTACCACCGCCGCCAGGCAAAGCCGATAGCGCACGCTTCGCGCGCACCAGTGAGCGTGTCGCTGGCAATAGCAACTCCGCTTGTGAACCTCGAAACGCAACCAGCGCGACCTGATCGCGCCGCACGTAACACTCTGCAAGCAATAACTCGATCGCGCCCTTGGTTTCTCCTAGCCTTTGCACCGCTGCCGACCCGGAGGCATCGACGACAAAAATCGTTGTGGTGCGGGTCTGTTCGGTGAACTTGCGGATGCGAAGATCCGATTTCACAATCCGCAGCCGTCCGGGCTCGCCGCCCCGCACACGCTGCCAAGGCGCAGCGGTCTTCAGGGTCGCCAGGACATCGAGCCGTTTACCGCCGGTCGGCATACCGCTGCGTGAGGGCATAGGCTTACCGCGCACGCCTCCTTCCATGTTCGACGCAGCATTACCGCCGGCTTTTTGCCTGGCCGTGCGCGACTGCTCCGAGACGAGTCCGGCCAGCAGCTGATCCGGCAGCACTGCCGCCGCAGCTGCCGCCACTTCATCCGGACGGCGACCACCTGAGTCTGTACTTGAGTCCTCGCCTTCAGACGGCGCCTCATCGGGCGGAATGTCCCTGGCCTCTGGTGGGGGCTCGGCTTCCTGCGGTGGTGTAAGCAGCTGCTCGAGCGCACCGGGCACTCGCGCAATCAAGCACAACGCGGCTGCATCGATCACGTCCTGATCATCGAGCGTATCCCTGCCATGCAGTGCGGCTAGCGCCCTTGCCACCGTCATCGCCGCGAACACTGCCCTCGGCGAGCGAATCGCGAGCGCTTCGGCGATTCGCTGCCACTCCGATATCGCCACCTCATCGACCGCGACTGCCTGCCAAAGCAACGCTGCCTCGTCGGGGGATACCGGCAACAAAGCTGACCCGATCGCTCTCGCAGATAATGAATCAAGGTTAACGACCACGCCCAAACGATCCGCCAATCGCGAGTCCAGCGGATCGTCATCGCCTCTGGCTTCATCGCAGGCGACAACGCAACAACGCACCGTGAACTCGCGGCTGAATCCATCACGCTCCAGGCGGAGCGACTCCGAATCCAGCGTCGCGCAGATGGCCGAAATCGCCGCCGGGCTTTGGCGCTCCGCCATCCGTAGCTCAAGAAAGCCACCGTTGGATTCTGCAAGTAGCCCTTTCATCAGGACGGGTCGCCCCGAATTTAGCGTAGCGCCTAAATCGAGCCCGCCGAGCAAGCGATCTTCATCAGCGCTGGCGGGAACTCTCTGCCATGCACGAGAGCCCGCCATCTCGTGCAGTATTTCCAACCACCGCCGGCGCGCGGGCCCGGCCTGGGACCGCAACCAGACACCGCTGAGGTGAGGACCCGCCGCTGCGACGACGGATAGTGCCAGTGCAGCATACTCGGCGGTGGTCGCTCGAAGTCCCGACATCAGGCATCCAGCGTTTCCAGTGCGCGTGCGACCCGCACACTCGCATCGGTATCGTCGAGCGGATCCCGTCGCAATCGGTGGCGCAGTGCCAACTGCGCAACGTCGCGCACATCGTCAGGCGTCACCTCACTCCTGCCTGCAAGCGCGGCGCTGGCTCGAGCTGCCCGGACTAACGTCAGCTCCCCACGCAAGCCATCCGTGCCGAGGCCGACACACAGGGTCGCCGCGACCTCGAGCACGCTTTCCGGGACCTGCATATCGCTCAACAGTTCGCGCGCTTTCGCTATCTTCCGACGCACAGCGCCTTCCCGACGTGCCCAGCGCCGGCAGAACCCGGCAGGGTCTTGTTCGTAATCATCGCGTCGACGAATGATCTCGATACGGTCTTTCATCTCGCGCGGTGTTCGCACATCCACGCTGAGGCCAAAGCGATCCAGCAACTGTGGTCGCAGCTCGCCCTCCTCGGGGTTGCCGCTGCCAACCAAGACAAATCGCGCCGGGTGGCGCACGCTCAATCCTTCGCGCTCGACTAAATTCTCACCGGAAGCGGCAACATCGAGCAGCAAATCGACCAGATGGTCCTCGAGCAGATTCACTTCGTCGATATAGAGAAAACCGCGATTGGCTCTCGCCAACAACCCTGGTTCAAACGCCTTTTCCCCATGCGCGAGAGCGCGCTCAAGGTCCAGAGCGCCAACAACACGATCCTCTGTTGCACCCAGCGGCATATCCACGACCGGCACCGGCACCTGCTTCACCTTTTGCGCCGCCTTTTTCGCTGTCGAGGGGTCCGGCTCGAGGTTATACGGCGAGTCGGCGATCACGGCCATCTTGGGAAGCAGTCCGGCAAGCGCTCGCACTGCGGTCGACTTACCCGTGCCGCGATCACCGAACACCAGTACACCGCCGACGCTAGGATCGACCGCAGCGATGAGAATCGCTTGCTTCATTTCGTCCTGGCCGACAATTGCAGTGAACGGGAATGGCTTACGGGGTGTGCTGGAACTCATGTCTTGCCGGTTGGCTTCTGATTCTTGATGTTAGGAAGTTTGCCGTCCGTCGCAAGCGATGCCCGCACCGAAATCGGTGCCGCCTCGGTCGACGGTTCGACCGCGAGCGACCACAACCACTCGTCCTTGACGCGCAACGCAAGCAGCACGTGCTCTATTGCTCCCAAAACGATGAGCGTCAGCAACAGAACAGTTGCAGTCGCTGAGTAACCGGGCGCCGCCAGACTGTTTGATGCACTTCCGGAAACCACCGCCCATGCCGCGAGCAACGTGATGAGCACGCCAGAGAAGAGCATCGCAGAACGATTGGGTTGTTCACCGACGTAGGACTCAAGATAACGGAGTCGCTCGGGCCAGAACTCCGTGTGCAAATTCGCGACCCCGAAGAAAATATTGATTTTCGTGCTCCAACGCAGCAGCCACAAAGCCGTCAACACTTTCGCACCGAGCGCGTTGTCGGCTCCCGCGGACCACCACCAGAGCAAGCCAACGGTGAATAACACGGCAAGCTCGTGATAGAGACTTGCCGCGATGCCATATCGAAAACGTTCTGGCCCAGTGGACTCGGGCGGGCAAGCGAGCGGTCGTGGTCCAGTGAGAAACCCGAGCAGATAAACCGCCTCATGCCAACACCAGATCGCCAACGCGCCAGCGAACGCCATACAAGCCCCAAGGGGCGTGGCAAGCGTCAGACTGAACCCGAACAGCACCACACCCACCAACAATACGACCCATGCGGCTGTCAGCGTTCCGGCGCGTCTCGAGTCCGGCATTTTGATCCGCTTGAGCAGAATCAACGTGCTGGACCACCAAAGCGCCAATGCGAAAACGGTTGGCCAAAAATAGACCATCGACAAGCGCTCGATCGTCCTACCAGCTCGGCGCCAGACGAACCTCTTTGGGCAATTCGTGCCGACGGACCGGTAGCATGAACAGTCTTCCGAAGATGACAACACCCTTCAGCGCACACCAGGCACCGGTCAGTTTGCCCATAACTCCGCCCTGCGCCTTGGCACGTTCGCTCGCCTCACTGATCTCGCGCAAGCGCTCGAATCCCCGCCACAGACGCTCATCGTCAAGGTTGAGTGTAAACGGGAAGATCTGTTTAGTGATCTCGGATGTAATGGCAATAACATCCCGGTCGTACTCGGTCGGTGTAACGCCGAAAGCGTCGTGCATTGCAGGGCGAGCATGGTCACGCACATACATCGTGGCGAACACAGCTATTAGGAAGAAGCGAATCCAAAGCAAGTTGTGTCCGCGCAGCAAGTGTGGAT
Source organism: Pseudomonadota bacterium (assembly GCA_039821645.1). Lineage (GTDB taxonomy): Bacteria > Pseudomonadota > Gammaproteobacteria > Steroidobacterales > Woeseiaceae > CALBPI01. The sequence goes on along the minus strand of JBCBNU010000006.1, from coordinate 43,935 downwards.
TCGCCCGCAAAATAAGCGCAAATACCTCGCCATGGCGAAACTCATCGTTACACCAGCGCTCAAACCAACGGAAGATCGGATGGAAACGACGTTCCGGATGCGCCTCAATCAATCGGAAGATTTTGATGTAGCGCGCGTATCCGATTTTTTCCGACAAGTAGGTCGCGTAGAAGATGTACTTTGGCTTGAAGAATGTGTACTTCTTTTCCTGCCGCAAGAAACTCAGGTTAACCGGCCGCCCGTAATCCTCGAGGGTACGATTGATGAAGCTCGCGTGTCGCGCCTCGTCACGGGCCATGTATGCCATGACCGATTTCACGTCGGGGTTGTCCACCGCCTTCTTGATATCCGCGTATAGCGCACAACCGGAATACTCGGAAGTCACCGAAGACACCAGAAACCCGATGAATTCCTCAAACAGCTCTGGCGAGAGGCTCTTGATTTCGTCCTTGAAGTTTTCGTCGCGCTTGAAGTGGTTCTTGTTCGTATCGCTTGCGAACTCCGCCATCAAGGCATCCCATTCCTTTCGGATCGGTGTGAAGTCCAGCGCATCCATCGCGGCCGTATCGGTTTTATAGAACCGCGGCGCAAGCACAGTCTCTTTATGTGCTTCCCGGGTCGATTCGTTGACACCTGACAAGTCTTTCGCGGATTCAGACATGGTCCTGCCCTCCTATTGCGTATCTGCGACGCTCGGCGCCGCTGGCTCAGTATCAAAGAGCCATGTAAATTGACCGGCGGGATCTTGACCAAAAGCTCGTAAATCGATACGACGACCGGTCGACAGATCGACAAACTCGCTGGTTCTGTCCTCATATTGCCGTAGCTCAAACCCGGGATTCATATCCGCCTCAAGCACCTCTCTCTCCTGCACCAGACCGCGAACGGTGACTTGCATGAACGGTAGATCACCGGAGGGCACGACCGCGCGGACACGCCCGTCGATTTCTTGTACCGACATCGAACCATCCGGAAGATTCACGAAGCGTAGTGTTAGTGATTTGGCCAGGACTCGCGATTCCACGTAGGCCTGACCATCTGCGTTCGGATTCACGAAGTATTGCTGCCATGCGACACCGAGTATGGCAAGTAGCGCGAAAGCGCCCATCACACGTAGTGGCACCGTCGACAACATGTTGTCGTGATGATCATCCGGTTCGCCATCGTCGTCGTGCAGCCACGGCTCGAGAGGTTGGCTTTTAGGCGCCTGATGACGCATATCTGCTTCAATCGCGGACTTTATTGCATCAGCTGCACTGCGCGCGTCTTCAAGACACCGAAGCATGGGTCTTGGGTGACGAATCGTGAAAGGCTGAACACTCGGCCACAACACAAAATAAGCAACACGAGCATCTCTGGCAGTATGCAAGACGACATCGCCGCCAGTATCGCCGCGCGGGATCAGTCCGGCGCTCTCGATCTTTTCGAGCGGTATCGTGACAGTAATCTGTAACGCGACACCCGTTCGAATTGCGATCCGCTTATCGGTAATTGTGTAGGTAGTCGAACGTTCTGCCCAGCGCGCGTAAATCCACAACATCGAACATAGCGTTACGCCGAACAGGATTGTGGTCGTTGAGGTTTGCGCTACATCGCCCCACGTACCACCGCCGTACAGTGTGTTACCGACGCGCCAAAGCAGCAGCAACACAAAATAGAGTGCTACTTTTCTGACGTGTAACGCATGCCGTGCTAGCAGAGAGGGCGCAGGCCCTCCCTGCCACAGAACACGTTCTCCAACATGAACATCGTCGCTGTCCAAAGCGCCCCGAATTCGGCCAGCGTCGACGCTCATATCAGTGGCTCAGACCGTTCAGGGGTTGCCAGCAGCTTACCGCCGCCGAAGTAACCCTGAATCTTGTCTTCCTCGAGTAGAGTGACTGTATCCGCTTCTTTAATGCGCGGCGCGCGAGCGAACTGCTCTGCCATGACGGCCTCCACGAGGATAGTGTCACGTTTCTTGCTGATGTCGACAAACGCGAACGGCACGAGCACGTTGCCGGTACCGACACTCTCATCCAGAGCGACCTCCAGATAGACGATCATGGGTTCCGGGAGATCTATCCAGGCATCGGTAACCGAACCCACCGTCTTGCCATCTGCAGTGACCACAGCTTTCCCACGCGGATCGGGGTCTCTGGAGTCTATGTGGAAGGTGGGGTTGTTGCGCATCGGAACGATACGGGGATTCCCGTCATAGCAGAGATCCGGCGTGTCTTCGCGCTCGGACCATGCAGCTGGCCCAATGCCGTCAACCAGTGGATCACCTGTCGGCACATAAGGTGCGCCCGGGAACCGGCCGGCGGGCGTCGCTGCGATTTCCGCATCGAAATCCATGTTAATCGGACGCGGTACAGCTGCTTCACCACCGTGCTGGGGAAGAAAAACCTTCTTGTTGTCCACAACGTCCGGATTGGGTCCCAAGCGGACCGAACCGTCAGGGTTCTCGTGCATCACGGGGTAACCTTCCCTGCGACCTTCGCGCTGGATGTAGAACACCAGTCCGAAAAAGAACAACCAGAACAGGGTAAAAAGGATCTCAACGAGATCGATTGAACCTACCAAATCATTTGCCATAACATGACTCCTTAACGGCTACTGCGGAAACTCCGTTAGACCCAATCGTCCGTCCGCGTCCGCACCAGCCTCCCGCGTGAACTTTGCCAATGGGCCGACCACGACCAATGTGACAAAGAGCAAAAACACTTCAAATTGATAAACCAACGTGTAACCCGTGGCCGGGTCTGTTATCGCTGGCCCCAGTCGTCCCAATTCGATCCAGTGGCCGAATACATCCCGGAGTGCACCTCCGGCCGCCACGCCAATGCCGGTTGCAGTCGCCTGCACTGCGCCCCATGCACCTAATGCCAGGCCAGTGCCCGCGACTCGCGCAAGATCCATCGCGCCGACCAACATGCCCACTGAAAAAAGTCCTGCCCCTACACCGATGCCAAACACGGCAACCTGGAAGAGCGCTTGAATACGTACGCCGGAAACGATCGCCACCAGCAAGAAAGCCATCGCACCCAGCAAGGCGCCGAATGCAGCGAGACGTTGCGGATCGGTACCGCGTGATAACCATCGCGAGGAAGCAAAAAAAGCGAGTAGCATGCCGGCCGAGAGTGTCGCCGTCAGTTGGGTGGTGGCGGCAACACCCATGCCGAGAATCTCAGCACCGTAGGGCTCAAGCAGGATGTCCTGCATCGTGAAACCGGTCGTGCCGATACCCAGTGCCAACAGTAATCGGCCTGAGCGCGGATCCTCGCGCAGCTTCTGCCAGGCTTCTGAGAATTTCGGACGGTCAGGTCGCGGTTGGGTTCGCGTTGGGTCGATCGTCTCCTGCTTCCACAGCGCGGTGACATTCAAGATCAAGGTCACCATCGCAGCACCCTGAATCACACGAATCAGTCGAACGTGCGTGAAGTCCTGAAGCAACTGACCGAAGATAAGCGCACTCACAAGCATACCGACCAGCAGCATCACGAAGAGCAGCGCAACGACGCGCGGGCGCTCCTCTTTCGGCGATACATCGGTAGCGAGCGCCAACCCTGCGGTTTGCGTTGTATGTAGCCCGGCACCGACCAGCAGGAACGCGAGTGCGGCGGCTGCGTGTCCAACCCAGATCGGACCCTGCGTATCGCCAGACATCACAAACAATGCGAACGGCATGAATGCGAACCCGCCGAACTGCATCATCGTGCCAAACCAGATAAAAGGCACACGGCGCCAACCGATATGCGATACCAGGTTATCCGAATTGAAACCGATCAAAGCGCGGAACGGTGCGGCGAGCAGCGGAAGCGCCACCATGATGGCAACCAGAGCAGCCGGAATACCAAGCTCAACGATCATCACGCGATTCAGCGTGCCGCTGAGCAGCACCACGGCCATACCGACCGAAAACTGGAACAAGGAAAGGCGCAGAAGTCGGGACAAAGGTAGGTCCTCGCTTGCAACATCTGCAAACGGCAGCAGTGCTGGCGCGACATCTCGCCAGCGCTGGGACAAACCTTCAGCCCATCGCATCATGTACGTGTGATCTCCATCGCTTGGGACTTATAGAATCCGCTGCTCACCCGGCGTGTGCGCCCGATCTTGAACCGATCGAGATCCTTTTCTCGCTCGATGCAATAACGCATATGTGACTCGGACACCGGACGGATGAACGGCGCTCTCGCATCAGACTTCGGAATGATGCGGCCTACCGCGTGCATTACTGCCAGCGCCGGTGTTTTGGGCGCGAACGTGAAAATCATGCCACGACGTGCGCGCCCACCGAGCTCGGAAAGCGTTTCCGCGATATCAGCAGGCTCGTAATGAATCAACGAATCCATCGCGACGACGAAGTCGAAGAAACCGAGACTCGGGTCGACCATGTCGCCAACCATAAAGGTGATACTGCCCTCGCCGGGAATCGACGGTGCACGCTCTGCCGCAAGCCCGATCAATGTCGAAGACACATCAACAGCAACGACGTCAGCTCCCCTGGCGGCGGCGATAGTCGCCAGCGCACCAGTGCCGCACCCGGCATCGAGCACCCGAGCCCCACGCAGGTCGTGTGGCAACCAGCTGAGAATGGTGTCGCGCATCTCGTCGCGGCCGGCACGCACGGTCGCGCGCACACGTCCAACGGGTGCATCGGAGGTGAGTTTTGCCCACTGTTCTGCTGCGGTCTGATCAAAATACGTGGTCAGCCGCTCTCGAGTCCGTTCGTAAGTTGCATTACCCATCAGTCAAACCCCAGGAAATCGAAGATCTCTCGGTCTTTCATCGGTACCGCGGTCTGCGGCTCAGTGCCATCCCAAAGTCGGCGGGCAAGTTGCAGATATTCCTCCTTTACCGCCGCCAGCTCAGGTGAGTCTGGCATCTCGAACAGTGTCGACTTCTTGAGACGGCTCTGACGAATCACATCAAGGTCAGGAAAATGAGCGATGCGCTCGAGGCCAATCCGTTCGTTGAACCCATCGATCTGCTCGGTGGCCGCACTACGGTTGGCGATGACACCGCCGAGTCGCACGTTGTAGTTTTTGGACTTGGCGGCGATCGCGGCCACGATCCGGTTCATGGCAAAAATCGAATCGAAATCGTTTGCCGTTACGATCAGCGCTCGGTCTGCGTGCTGCAAAGGGGCAGCAAAACCGCCGCAAACGACATCACCCAATACATCGAAAATCACCACATCGGTATCTTCGAGCAGATGGTGTTGTTTCAGCAGACGCACAGTTTGTCCGACAACATAGCCACCGCAGCCGGTTCCCGCCGGCGGACCGCCCGCTTCGACGCACATCACGCCGTTATAGCCCTCGTAGACGAAGTCATCGACGCGAAGCTCCTCAGTATGGAACTCCACCGATTCGAGCACATCGATTACCGTGGGCACGAGACACTTTGTCAGCGTGAACGTGGAATCGTGTTTGGGATCACAGCCGATCTGCAGGACACGCTTACCCAGCTGCGAGAACGCCGCAGACAAATTCGATGATGTGGTGCTCTTGCCGATGCCACCTTTGCCGTAGACAGCAAAAACCTTAGCGCCCTCGATCTGAACCTGCGGGTCCATATGCACCTGCACAGAACCGTTTCCATCCGGTGGCGTCGGTTTGACGGTGATCGGCGATGCTGTTTGTACCTGACTCATGGTCTTAATCCTTGCGGCGTTGCCGCGGTGTCCCTCAACGGGCGTAATACGCCTTGGCGTCGTACAACGTGTCGACGCTTATAGTTGTTAGTCCCTGCTCGCGCGCGTAACGCTCGGTGTTACGTCGTGCTTTTCCCCGAACAAAAAACGGAATCTTGCCGAGTTCTTTCTCTGCATCACTGGCCCAAATCGGATCGTCCGGATCGGTATCCACCGTCTGCGTGGCAGGCCGAACTTCAGACTGACCGGATGCGTGACCGAGGTGCGATGGCATAGCGCCATTGCCGAACTCGAAGTCCTCTCGGAACATGCCAAGAAGATGCTCTTCCAGACCCATCATCAATGGATGAACCCACGTATCGAAGAGAAAATTCGCACCGGCGTAACCCATCTGCGGCGCGTGCGATGCCGGAAAATCCTGCACATGCATGGGCGCGGATATGACTGCGCAGCCGATACCCAATCGTTTCGCGATATGGCGCTCCATTTGCGTTCCGAGCACGAGCTCAGGCTCGACCTCGCTGACAGCTTGCTCAACCTCGAGATAATCGTCGGTGATCAATGCTTCCAACCCGAGCTCACTCGCCTTGGCGCGAACCTCACGCGCGAACTCGCGTGAGTAGGTACCGAGCCCAACGACCTCAAATCCGAGCTCCTCGGATGCAACGCGGGCAGCGGCGAGTGCATGAGTGGCGTCTGCAAAAATGAACACGCGTTTGCCGGTAAGGTACGTCGAGTCAACGGACCGCGAATACCACGGCAGCCTCGAACGACCATCCTGCAATGCAGGCTCAGGGTCGACACCTGCAAGTTCAGCGACCTCTCGAATGAACTCTGTTGTCGCATTAACCCCAATCGGCACAATGGTGGTCATTGGCTGCCGGAATGCGCGCTTGAGCCATGTTGCCGTGGTCAGACCGGTCTCGGGGTACATGACGACGTTAAAGTCCGCGTCGCCCAATCGAGCAACGTCAGCAGCAGACGCATCCATGGGTGCCACGACATTCACATCGACGCCGAGGCGATCAAGAATACCGCGCACTTCCATCAAATCATCGCGATGACGGAAGCCGAGCGCTGTCGGGCCGAGGACATTGCACCGCGGTCTGCGATTCGGGTCAGGCTCGGGCATACCTTGCTCGCGAACCCGCTGCGCCGCCGCGCCGGCAAGTCCTCGTGCAAGATGGTAAAGCGTCTCTGCCGCAGCCCAGTTTTCCTTGCGCTGATAAGAAGGCAGCTCCAAAGGAATGACCGGGACCGGGAGCCCCATCCCCTCAGCAAGCCCACCCGGGTCATCCTGAATCAGCTCGGCCGTACAAGAAGCGCCGACCAACATCGCCGACGGCTGAAAACGCTCGTAGGCCGCGCGCGCCGCATCCTGGAACAATGTGGCGGTATCGCCGCCAAGATCACGCGCCTGAAACGTCGTGTAAGTCACCGGTGGACGCGTCGACTTGCGTTCGATCATTGTGAACAACAAATCTGCGTAGGTATCTCCCTGCGGTGCGTGCAACACGTAATGTACATCGCGCATTGCGGTCGCAACTCGCATCGCGCCGACATGCGTAGGTCCCTCGTATGTCCAGAGCGTGAGTTTCATCAGACCGCCAGTAACGTTGAACGTCGCAGGGGCCTTGCGAACAGCTCGGCGCAATCGCCCGCCTGCTCATAGCCATGGATGGGAGAGAACACGAGTTCAATCGACCACTTGGTGGTCACGCCCTGCGCTTCCAACGGATTCGCAAGACCCAAGCCACAAACGACCAGATCCGGGGATTCCGCTTCACAACGATCGAGCTGCTTCTCAACGTCCTGCCCTTCGCTCAGCGTGACTGACTCCGGTAAACGTGCAAGCTCATCGGCGAGATGCTGACGATGCAGGTACGGCGTACCGACCTCGGTCAGCTCGACATTGAGTTCTTCGTGTAGAAACCGAGCCAGAGGCACTTCGAGCTGCGAGTCCGGGAAGAAAAAGATGCGCTTTCCCGAGAGCGTTTTGCGTTGGCTCTCAACGGCTGCTCGAGCGCGTGCCCGTGGTGCCGCAGTGACCGAGTCGAAACGTCGCTCCGATACACCAAAGTGGCGCGCAGCGGCTGCCAGCCATCCCGTCGTGCCATGCTCGCCAATCGGGAATGGCGCCGGTATTCGGGTTGCACCGCGCTGTTCGAGCGCGGCCGCCGTATCAGTGAGAAACGGTTGCGCCAACAGATAACGAGTATTGCTGCCCACCGAGGGCAAATCCCCGAGCGAACGCATCGGCAAGAAACTGATGTTGTCGATGCCCATCGACGTCAGCAGTTCGCGAAACTGGTCCTCAACAATGTCAGCAAGAGCGCCGACCACGAGGAGTTGCTCGTCCTCGGACGCTGCCATCTCCGGCACCAGCGCCGCGAGGCAGGCGTCCTCGCCTTGAGTAAAGGTTGTCTCGATGCCGCTGCCCGAATAGTTAAGTACACGAACTTGCGGCATAAATTGCGCGGAAAGCCGCTGAGCGGCTTTGGCGAGATCAAGTTTGATGACCTCAGAAGGGCACGAGCCGACAAGAAAGAGGAGCTTGATATCAGGGCGGCGCGTCAATAAGCGCTCTACCTCCCTATCAAGCTCCTCGTTCGCATCAGCTAGCCCAGCCAGGTCGCGGTCGTCAATGATTGCCGTGGCGAACCTCGGCTCCGCGAAGATCATGACGCCCGCGGCTGACTGGATCAGATGTGCGCAGGTTCTCGAACCCACCACAAGGAAAAAAGCGTCCTGCATCTTTCGGTGTAACCAGACGATGCCGGTTAAGCCACAGAACACTTCGCGTTGACCGCGCTCACGCAACACCCCATCCGACGGGCGTTGCATCTGCTCACGCGGTTGAAGTACGGAGGTTGTCATGAGACACCTCCGGCTGCCGACGCCGGAGCGTGGCCTGAATGCTGTTTCGACTGGCCGCCAAGACGGGCAAGCCGAAATTTCCATAAGAACTGGGCAGCGTTGATCACATAGGTGAAGTAAGCCGCCAAGGCCAGGTAGCTTTGGCCCACCGCGCCGTACCATCCGAAAAGGACTGCAACCACGTACCAGGTATGCAGGATCATCACGAGCATGCTGACGACGTCTTCCCAGAAGAACATGTCGACAAACAGATACTCACCGAACACGTCTTTCTCCCAGAGGGAACCCGTGATCATAATCGCGTACAACAAAGCGGTCTTGAGAAGGACAGAGACGGTTGCGAGTGTCTCGCCCGCTCCGGTGTGCAGATAACGCAGCACCATGATGAGGCTGACAAGAAACACGAGAAACTGCAGTGGCGCGAGCACCCCCTGAACAAAAGTCCAGACCGATGCGTCACGACGCTGCCGCTGTTCAACGGTGTACAGCGTCGCAGAGTTATTGGTGGCGGCTTCGCGGTCTGCCATCTTTGCCTCTACTGCTCCCCATCTGTTACAACACCAATGTCAATAAACACTGACGCTCAGTTGAATTTACGGGGTGCTGGAGCGAGTGTCAACAAAACAAAACGTCATCTTTTGTTGACATGCTTGACGAAGAAGTGTCTACTTAACTGGCACATTTTTCTGGTGACAGCATTTCCCGAGTAACTTTTGAACTAGTCGTTATTTGGGGCGGTGACAATGAATCAGGAAAGCGGACCACATGGGGCCGGCGGCTTTTTTGGCCGGCTGATCGAGAACAGCCGCCGGCTGTTTGGGCACAAAAAAGCCGATCAAGAACAGGAGCTCAAAACACTGTCGCGGCTTATTGAGCAAGGGATCATCCCTCAGCTGCATATGAGATTCAGTACAGCACAACACCGTTCGGACGAGCGCGATGCGACTACTGAGACGCCCGAATATGACGTCTACGGGTTCGTGGGCGCTCTGCTCTCACGAACTTCCGACGACGCGGCCGACTTCGTCGATCGTCTGAGGCTCACCGAACATAGCCTGATCGAGGTCTACCAGCACCTGCTTGCTCCGGCTGCTCGTAGACTCGGCGAGATGTGGGATAACGATGAGTGCGGTTTTGCGGAAGTCACCATCGCAATCGCAAAAATAAGACACCTTTTCATCGCGACTGCACCTTTGTTCCCGGTCCATGAATCAGCAGACAAGAAAGACCGCCGCAGCATCCTGATGACCACCACCCCTGGAGAGCAGCACACGTTCGGTGTGTATCTCGCCGTGGAGCATTTTCGCGCACACGAATGGACTGTCTGGTCAGGAACACCGCGGAACACAAAAGAACTCATAGAGCTCGTCAGCAAAGAACCCTACGACGTTATCGGCCTGTCAATTGGCAGCGAGCGCAGCCTGAAGGAAGCGAAGACCGCCATTCGTGAGCTTAGAGAAAATGCCGTAAACAGCGACGTCGTTCTTTTGGCGGGCGGATCACTGCTCTTCAACCAACCCGAGCTGGCGGATGACCTCGCAGCAGACTTGCTGGTTCACGAGATCGACGACAGTCTGATCGCCCAGACCGCTGAGTTGGTTGCGAAAAGGCGCCTCGCGCGTCCCTGACCTCAATGCGTAACCTGGCACACACGTCCAGCACCACCACAGGCATCGAACGATGATTCCGTTCAAGAGTCACCAGAGCGCACTCAAGGAAATTAGTCACGAATCGATGGCTGAGCTGCTCGGCGCATCGCATGATATTTCGCTTTTGATCAACACCGAAGGTGTGATCATCGATGTGGCATTCGGTGCCGATCAACCGCTGCGCCGAGTCGCCGACCAATGGGTGGGAAAACGCTGGAGTGACACGGTTTCGGACGATAGCCTGCCGAAAATCGAACGTCTCCTAGACGCTGCTAATTCGGCCCAGTCTGATCGACGTTGGCGCCAGGTAAACCACCCCACCGAAGAAACCAGACGCGATATCCCCGTGCTTTATCTTGCGATTCGAGCCGGTGATAGCGACCTGATTCTGGCGATCGGCAAGGATCTGAGCCCGATCTCGGATATGCAACAACAGCTGCTGGATATGCAGCACGCGATTGAGAATGACTACCGCAGACTGCAACAGGCCGAGGCTCGCTATCGCGTTCTGTTCCAGCATGCACGCGAAGCCATCCTGATCGTCGACCCGGATAATGGGCGCGTGGTTGAAGCCAATCCGTCGGCTGCCGAGTTGCTCCATGAGAAAATCTCTAAACTGGCTGGCGGCAACCTGAACCGCTTTTTTGCTGAGGACTCGCATCGACCGATACTGGATCTCATGAACACCGTTCGCTCGACAGGCAAGGAAGCGCAGATTGAGGTCAAGACTGCATCCGAAGATCGCGAAGTCTGGATCAGCGGCATCCGACTACAACGCGACAACAACCGTCTGGTCATGCTGCGGCTCGTCAGTGAGGACAGCGCGCGCACCGGACGACTGCACAACGAACACGATCATCTGCTACTCGATCTTATCGAGCACTCCTCCGATGGCGTGGTAGTTACCGACCACAGCGGGCTGATCATTACGGCTAACCCGGCGTTTCTCGCCTTGTGCCAGGTCGCCTCTCAATTCCAACTCCACAACCAACCGCTCGACCAATGGCTCGGCCGGGCAGGTGTCGACGTCAGCGTGCTGCGCAAGAGTCTTGTTCAGCGTGGCGCGGTTCGGCAGTTCTTCACAACTGTCAATGTCGAGTACGGCGCACCGGTCGATGTGGAGCTATCCGCAGCGGTGCTCGACACGGACGATGGCACCCGATACGGCTATGTGGTGCGACGTGTCATCCGCAGAAACAATGAAGCCGGCGAGCTGATCGAAAAGGGCGATACCTTGCACCAGTCGGTTGAGCAGATGACCGAACTCGTTGGCCGAGTCCCACTCAAGGACCTCGTCAGGGAGACCACCGATATCATCGAAAAGATGTGCATCGAAACCGCATTGAAGATGACCTCAGACAATCGCGCTTCTGCCGCCGAAATGCTGGGACTCAGCCGCCAGAGTCTTTATGTCAAACTACGTCGCCACGGCCTGAACAATGGCGCGAACAACTCCGACAGCAACTGAATTCGACGAAAACCTCTGCTTGTCTAGTTTTTTTGACACTTAAGTGTCATTTTTGATTGACGCTTTGCGGGCGTGGGTATACCTTAAACGTGTATGCCCAATTCAAGAGCTGTCAGTCTGCAGGGGGCGCCTTACTGGCTCTCCATTTTGGAGTTGCTGAAGCCGGTTACCTGGTTTCCGCCAATGTGGGCGTTCGCGTGTGGAGTTGTCGCTTCCGGCATCGCCGTCGAGACTCGACTGCCCTTCCTCATCGGTGGCGTATTGCTCGCGGGGCCGTTTCTTTGTGGCACGAGTCAGGTCGTCAATGACTGGTTTGACCGCCATGTGGATGCCATCAATGAACCAAACCGGCCTCTACCCTCAGGTCGTGTATCCGAACGTGTCGGCTGGATTCTGGCGCTCGGATGGTCTGGCCTGTCCATGATCTTGGCCGCAATGCTGGGGTTTTGGGTGTTCCTCGCTTCGGCATTGGGACTGGCGTTGGCCTGGGCCTACAGCGCTCCTCCTTTCCGACTGAAACGCAACGGTTGGTTCGGCAACAGCGCGGTTGGGCTTTGCTACGAGGGGCTGCCGTGGTTTACGGCGGCCGCAGTCATGAGCGGCGGATTGCCGCAAACCGAAATCATTTTGCTGGCGTTGCTCTACAGCGTCGGCGCACACGGCATCATGACGCTGAACGATTTCAAGGCGCTTGAGGGCGACCGTGCCATGGGTATTCGCTCGTTGCCGGTTCAGTTAGGACCGGAAACCGCTGCCCGGTTCGCTTGCCTCTTGATGGTTGTGCCGCAGTTCATCGTCGCGGGTTTGCTTTGGTTTTGGGGCACCTCTTATTTCGCCGTAGCCGTTGCGATGGTTTCGTTGGTGCAAATCGCATTGATGCCTCGACTGTTGTCAGACCCCGAGCGCCACGCGCCTTGGTACAACGCTACCGGGGTCGCTCTTTACGTAAGCGGCATGATGGTGTCGGCGATCGCTATGCGCGGGCTGTCATGAGACCCCCCGGGCTTTCCTGGACCGGCATATTCCGGCTTGGCGCCGTCCAGATGTGCCTCGGCGCAATATTTGTTTTGATGACCTCGATCATCAATCGAGTCATTGTCGTTGAGCTCGCGCTGCCTGCCGCGTTTGCTGGCGGTCTCTTGGCCGTGCATTACGCGATGCAGATGCTACGCCCCCACTTTGGACACGGATCTGATTCCGGTGGGCGGCGAACCACCTGGATCATTGGTGGCATGTTCGTGCTCGCCGTCGGCGCCACACTCTCGGCGGTCGGCACGGTCATGATGAGCGTTTCAGCACCTCTTGGCATGACCATCGCCGTGTTTGCGTTCGTGCTTGTCGGCTCTGGCGTTGGCGCTGGTGGCACCTCTCTGCTGGTGTTGGTCGCCGCTAAGGTAGTCCCGAAGCGGCGCGCCGCTGCTGCCTGCATCACCTGGAGCTGCATGATTTTCGGTTTCGTGGTCGCAACTGAGGTGGCCTCGAGACTGCTCGAGCCGTTCAGCACGGTGCGAATGCTCGCCGTGATCGGTGGCATTTGTGCTGTGGCATTCGTGGTCAGTGTCGCTGCGGTATGGGGCATCGAAGACAACAATGCTGACGTGGTCGAATCGGCTACGTACGACACCGGCAAAACGCCGTTTATGGTGGCGCTCAAACAAGTGATGGTTGAGCCGCAGACCCGTATTTTTGGACTATTCATCGCCCTGTCGATGTTTGCCTATGGATTGCAGGAGCTGGTGCTCGAGCCGTTCGGTGGCGCTGTGCTCGGTATGACGCCAGCCGAATCTACCAGCCTTACCGGCAAGCAAAACATGGGTGTTCTGCTCGGCATGATCGCGATGGGGATCATCGGCAGTCGCAATATCCGGACGTTGCGCACCGGTGTTGCGGGGGGCTGCCTCGCTTCCGCGCTTTGCCTGGTCGCTCTGGTATTGACCCCTACACAATTGGCTATCACGCCGGTGGTGGCGACCGTGTTTGCGCTGGGATTCGCTAACGGTGTTTTCGCTGTCGCTGCTGTGGGCAACATGATGCATCTCGTCGGTCAGGGCACCGCCGGTCGCGAGGGTATTCGTATGGGCGTCTGGGGCAGCGCACAGGCGATCGCGATGGGCGCTGGCTCAGTGGTCGGCGCCGTGATGGTCGACGCTGCACGTTGGATCGCCGACGACACGATGATCGCTTACGCGTCCGTGTTTTCTATTCAGGCGGGCCTTTTCTTCATCGCTGCGCTATTGGCGCTGGGTATTCGCACAACAGACGAGTTGCCGCGTGAACACGCTGCAGTCACCACGGGATAACGGGAGTCAATCAATGACGGATTATGATGTTGCAGTGATCGGAGGCGGACCGACAGGAGCGACCGCAGCGAATGAGCTTGCTTCGCAGGGTCACAGAGTGTTGCTACTGGATCGCCAGGGGCGTATCAAACCTTGTGGTGGCGCGATCCCGCCGATTCTCGTCAGGGAATTCGATATCCCGGAGAGTCAACTTGAAGCAAAAGTCACGCTGGCGCGGATGATTTCGCCATCCGGTGAAGCCGTCGACATGGATATCGGTGGATGGGTTGGGATGGTCGACCGCGGCTCATTCGATGAATGGCTTCGAGAGCGTGCACATCACAACGGTGCGACGCGCATCAACGGCAAATGTGATCGGGTGGAGAGCGCAGAAGGCAAGCCCGCTCAAATCACGTTCACAGAAAACGACTCGGGTGAGCAACACACGGTCACCGCGCGGTATGTCATCGGCGCTGATGGCGCGCGTTCCCGCGTTGCCCGGGCGTGTATCAAGAACGCCGACAAGGTGCCCCACGTGTTCGCCTACCACGAGATTATCGAGTCACCGCCCGCGGGCGAAGGCGATTTCGATCCCGAGCGTTGTGACGTTTACTACCAGGGTGACATTTCGCCCGACTTTTATGGCTGGGTATTCCCGCATGGCAAGTGCTCAAGCGTCGGCATGGGCACCCATCACCAGGGCTACTCGCTACGCAACGCGACATCACTGCTCCGACAGCGGGCGGGGCTCGCGAAGGCCAAGACCATCCGCACTGAAGGGGCACCGATCCCCTTGAAACCGATGAAACGGTGGGACAACGGTCGTGACGTGATTGTCGCCGGCGATGCTGCTGGTGTTGTCGCGCCAGCATCGGGAGAAGGTATCTATTACGCGATGTACACCGGCAAACTGGCAGCAGAGTCGGTTGCAGAGGCACTCGAGACCGGCGATGCACGCGCGCTACGCAAAGCGCGTAAGCAGTTCGGTAAAGCGCACGGGCGAGTGTTCTTTATTCTCGGCATCCTTCAGAAGTTCTGGTACTCAAGCGACAAGCGGCGCGAGAAGTTCGTCAAGATTTGCCGTGACCCGGATGTTCAGCATCTGACCTGGGAGGCCTACATGAACAAGAAGCTGGTACGTGCCAAGCCAGTTGCTCACGTGAGGATCTTCTTCAAGGACCTCGCCCACCTTGTGGGGCTGGCACCTCGCTAGACGCTCATCGGGCCTTGCGTCGACCGCGCCCGAAACCGGAGCGCCGCCGACAATCGACCCAGTACTCGCACTGGCCGGTGAACCAGAGCCAGTAGCAAAACAATTCCGAAAGCTCCTCGATCGCGAGCTTGGCAACGCGCGAATAGTCATCGCCCAACAGAGCGATCCACAGCGGCGCATGACCGATAATGTTGGAAAACACCAAGAGTCCGGCTACGGCGCTGCCGATCAATGCGAAACCGACGGATGTCTGAACTCGCGATACCGCGATTCGTAGCTCCGCCCCCGAGCGCACCAGGTAGACCGTCACCGTTACAACCAGCGACCCCAAAAGCAGCTGCCAGACGTGATCGCGGACGTACACATCGAGAAACCAGTCACACTCACGAATAGACGCGGCTCCAGCCATCGCAAGGAGAAAGACGGAGACTGGCCGTTGTACCGGCAAAAGACGCACGCTGTGCGCGGCCATCAAGGCGATAACGCCGAGCAATAGAAGCTGGAGGCACTCAGGCCAGGAGTACTCGCTCGTCCCGAGCACCGGAGATGCAGGAGTCATGACCTGCAAATTCATTCCCGGTCCTTTGAGTTCGAGCCACACCATCAAACCGAACAATCCGGTGAGCAAGCTGATATAGCCGAGCGGGCGCAACCAAATTGTGGAGTACTGACGAAACACTAAATGTCCGAGACGCCGAGACGCTTCAACAGTGACCACGCTTCAGGACGCGATCGAGAAAGCCACGCGGCCGCGCCAGCACCGTCGCCATTCAGAAACGCGGACGCCGAGCCTTCACGAAAGCTGTAACCCCACGCATCCATGTCCTGACATATTCTCCGCGCACCGACTCCTGGTAGCGCTTCTGCCAATTGAATCTGCATAAAGCACACGGCAGATTCCTCGTTATCATCGCCCATCGCATCTCCCACAAACCCGTTCCGATTCCCGGCGCTCGCACACACAACGTGACACGCCTCATGCAGTAATGAGTGCAGCGGCGTATCGGCGCGCACATGGATGCAACGATCGGTAATGCCCGCCTCAGAATCACCCCAATAACTTCCCGGTAACGGCGCATCGGCAGGGTGAACACAAATTTGCAATCGCGCGAGGGAAAACACGGATTGAAGTGCTCGGCATGATGCCGCATTTGTGGTGACTGCGTGCACGCTCAACACGAACTCAGGGCACTGTCGCCAGCTGGCGCAACATCGCGTCAACCAAATCAGCAACGATTAGATCCCGCAGGTCTTGCTCCTCCTGGACCTTGCCGAGAACCTCAAATTCAGACCAGTTGTAGTCGCGAGTCAGCGTGAGCGGCGCACTCTCCATCAGCACTTCTTGCCCGCGTCGCAAGATGAACCCGCTCGTATAAAAGACCTCGAATTCTCGAGGAACATTCCGCGCTGAAACCGAGAGTACTCGTTGTCCGGTATTAACGGCGGTCAGTGTCACGCGCGCCGGTGCCGAGCGATCGATCACTACACCTTGTGCAACTAGGGCCTGCTCCAGCGCAATGTAGATATCGCTGCGAGGGTCTTCAGCCTCCAGCGCGATTCTCTGCAGCGAGGGTGCCAAGAGTGGCCGTTCGGCCAACTGAAAACCGCAGCTAGCCACCACGCCAACCACAAGCAACACCGCGCTGCGCCAAATCGTCATGGTCAAACGACGAGGTTGATCAACTTGTTCGGCACTACGATGACTTTGCGAATCGCTTTGCCTTCGATGAACTGCTGAACATTCGGGTCGGCGAGGGCCATTGCCTCTACGGCATCCCGATTGACACCCGCCGCCATGGTCAACCTTGCGCGAAGCTTGCCGTTTACCTGAACTACAAACTGCACCTCGTCTTTGACCAGGGCTTGCTGATCCACTGTCGGCCAGCGCTCGTCGATCACAGCGGTCGTGTGGCCGAGCGCATGCCAAAGTTCGTGCGTCACATGTGGCACAATCGGAGAGAGCAACAGCACCGCCATCTCCAACGCTTCCTGCCGGACGCTTTGGTCAGCCTCCGTGATCACTTCAAACGCATTCACAGCGTTCAAGAGCTCCATCACACCCGCAATCGCTGTGTTAAATGTGTAGCGTCGACCCACATCGTCGGAGACTTTCGCAATAATCTCGTGAGTCTTGCGACGCATCGCCTTTTGTTCGCCACTCAAATCCGTGGGCAGGTCCCCCGCTGCTAGCGCCGAGCTGACATGGCCGTGAATTGCGCGCCAGAGTTTACGCAGAAAGCGGAACGCACCAGCAACACCATCGTCGGACCATTCCAAAGCCTGTTCTGGTGGTGCCGTGAACATCATGAACAAGCGCACAGTGTCAGCACCATACTCATCGATCAGTGCCTGCGGATCTACGGTGTTCCCCTCTGACTTCGACATTTTGCGTCCGTCTTTCAGGACCATGCCCTGGGTCAGCAGGTTGGTGAACGGCTCATCAGCCGTGGACAGCCCGAGGTCACGCATCAGCTTCTGGAAGAACCGCGCATACAACAGGTGCAGAATCGCGTGCTCAATGCCGCCGATGTACTGGTTCACGGGCAGCCAGTAATGCGCACGCTCATCGAGCATGGCGTCATCACAATCGTGTGAGGCGTAACGCGCGAAGTACCACGAAGACTCGAAAAATGTATCGAATGTATCGGTCTCTCGACGTGCAGGATCGCCGCACACTGGACAAGTGCAATTGACAAACTCCGACATGTCCTTGAGCGGCGAGCCCGTCCCACTCACCACAACGTCCTCTGGTAGAACCACTGGCAAATCCGCTTCCGGCACGGGAACCGCACCGCACTTGTCACAGTAGATGATCGGAATCGGTGTGCCCCAATAGCGTTGTCGGGAGACGCCCCAATCGCGAAGCCGGTAATTGACCTTGCGCACGGCTTGTTCCGACATCTCGAGGCTCTTGGCGATCGCTTCAAATGCCGATGAAAAATCCTGACCGTCGTACTCACCCGAATTGACCGTCGTGCCCTTCTCGACATAAGCCGCTTTGGAAACATCAACGACCGTATCGTCTCTACTGTCAATGACCTGGCGGATCTCCAGCCTGTACTTGTTCGCGAACTCCCAGTCACGTTCGTCATGTCCAGGCACAGCCATGAGTGCGCCTGTGCCGTAGGACATCAACACGAAGTTGGCGACCCAGATTGGCACAGGCTCGCCGGTGAGCGGATGGATCGCATCTATACCGAGCGGCATCCCGAGCTTCTCTCGGGTCTCGATATCCGCCTCAGCCGCACTCGTCTGCTTGCATTCAGTGATGAACTGCTTCAATTCCGGATTAGCGGCAGCGGCACGCTCAGCCAGCGGGTGCTCGGCGGCTACCGCCATGTAGGTCACCCCATACAGCGTGTCGGGTCGCGTAGTGAATACGCGCAATACACCGTCGGTATCAGCGAGTTCGGCGGCGTAGTCACCATCGACGGCGAAGTCGATCTCGAGACCTTCCGAGCGCCCGATCCAGTTGCGCTGCATGATCTTGACCGGTTCCGGCCAACCCTCGAGCTTGTCGAGATCCGCCAACAACTCATCGGCGTAGTCTGTGATCTTCATGAACCACTGCGGGATCTCACGACGCTCGACGAGCGCACCCGACCGCCAACCGCGTCCGTCGATCACTTGCTCGTTGGCCAAGACCGTATTGTCGACTGGGTCCCAATTGACGACCGACTGCTTGCGATAGACCAAGCCGCGCTCGAACAGTTTGGTAAAGAACCATTGCTCCCACCGGTAGTACTCCGGTCGGCAGGTCGTCACCTCACGTCGCCAGTCGTAGCCGAGGCCAAGCAGGTCCATCTGTCCACGCATGTACTCGATGTTTGCGTAGGTCCACTTCGCCGGCGGTACGCCATTCTTGATCGCCGCATTCTCTGCGGGCATACCAAATGCGTCCCAGCCCATAGGCTGAAGCACGTGCTTGCCCTGCATCCGGTGGTAGCGCGCGATCACGTCAGAGATTGTGAAAACCCTGACGTGCCCCATGTGCAGTTTTCCGCTGGGGTACGGGAACATGGTCAAGCAGTAGTAAGGATCGACACCTTGGATCTCGTCGACTTCGAAGCAGCGGTGCTCGTTCCAGTACTGTTGCACTCCCGGCTCGATTTGCGCGGGATGATATTGGTCTTTCATGGGTTCGGGGCGGGTCCACGGGCCAAACGCGCAGGATACCGGCAACTGCGGCTCCGGTGAATGCCTCTCCTCGGTCGGCCTGCGGTGCGAGCGCTCGAGCACTAGGCCGATGAGCGCCTTAAGACTCCGTGACCCACGAGGACCAACGCACTCATCAGTGCGAGCATGTCGCCAAAACGCGTGTAAGGCGTGTGTCCGGAGGCAGTGCGTACCGTCCCGGTAAGGATTGCCGGCTCAAAAGAAGCCGCGCTTTCGAGGACTCGACCTCGGTCATCAATGATTGCCGTGATCCCGGTATTGGCGGCACGCAACTGCCATCGCTGCGCCTCGGCTGAACGTGTGCGCGCAATCTGAAGATGCTGATGCGGTGCGATCGTGTCGCCAAACCAAGCATCGTTGGTGACGTTCAAGATCAATCTCGCATCCGGGAAGAATGTGAGCTGTTCACTAGCGTAGGCATCTTCGTAGCAAATGCTGGTTGCGACCGGTAGATCCGCGACCGCCAGCGGTTCCGGCTCAGCTTTGCCGCGTTGTAGGTCCGAGAACGGCAACCCTTGCAATCGCATCCATTCACGAACGAATGCCGGTACCGGAAAAAACTCACCGAAGGGCACGAGGTGACGCTTCGCGTATTGTCTGCGTGCGCCATTGCCCAACTGAAGAATCACGTTGCTCGGTGATTCCTCCTCCTCGCGAGCAAGAATCCCAACAAACAGCGTGCTGCCTGCCGACGACGCCATGTCGTCAAGTTGGTCGAGAAACCCCGGGATTCGATCGGCGACCGTCGGTAGCGCCACTTCCGGCGTCAGCAAAACGTCGGCACCCGCGTAATCGCGCACGAACGCGCCGTACCAAAGCAGCGTGCGCTCAAACTGATCTCGATCCCATTTCAGCTCTTGCTCCAAGCCCAGCTGCGCAAGCGCAACGCTGAGTGATTCCGATTCGACCTTCGCGTATTGCCGATCCTGGAGCACTAAGCTGCCGACCGTGACTACCACCAATCCTAGGGCGCCGATCCTTGCCGATTGCCCCCCATGGACTATGCCGCGCAAAGAGGACGCGAGTATCAGGAGCGCAAGACTACCGAGATAGACACCACCGACGGGAAGCCAACCGCCAAACGGTGTTTCCGGCAGCGTATACCCTAGCGTGAGCCACGGAAAACCACTCAGCACCCAGCCTCTAAGCCACTCCAAAATCAAATAGATGCCGGGGAAGACAAGCAGCACCGTTGCGCGACTTCGATTCGCAAGGCGCACGGAAAGCGATGCCGTAAAGCCAAAATACAGCGCCATGATGGCGACCATCCCGAACACCAGGAAAATCGCGAGCGCCCACGGCGCCCCGCCAATGGTGACGATCGAGTGGTAAAGCCAGTAAGTCCCCGCTGTGAACGCGGCCGCACCAAAAGCAAAGCCAACGCGCCACGCGCGTTTGGCGGGAAGGTCCCACCAACACCCAACCCACAGCGCCAAAAGCACAGGTGCCAGCCACCAGAACTCGTAAGGTGCGAAAGCAAACGGCAATGCGGCGCCTAAAAGCGCCGCAACCAACAGGCGGAGTTTCATGAGTCTGCCCTATTCGTGTGTTTAGGCCGCGTGCTCTTCGCTCTTTTCGATTCTAAACACGCTGAGCATGTCGATGCGACGCCGATCGGCGCGCGTGACCACAAACCGAAAACCGTCGTATTCGATGGCCTCTCCCCGACGCGGTAATCGACCCAGCTCCGTCATCACCAGACCACCAATCGTATCGAACTGCTCATCTGGCAAATCACAGGAGAAATGCTCATTGAAGTCATCGATTCGGGTCAGCGCACGAACGGCGTATCTCTCGACACCGTCCCGCTCGCCGTCGCGACGAATCCATGCGTCTTCTTCCTGGTCATGCTCATCGTCGATCTCACCGACAATCTCCTCCAACACATCTTCGATGGTAAGAAGACCGGACACGCCGCCATATTCATCGACCACGATCGCCATGTGATTATGGCTGGCGCGGAATTCCTTGAGCAGCGTATTCAGTCGCTTCGACTCGGGAATGAACACGGGTGGCCGCAACCATTTGCTGACATCCAGTGGTTTGTCGAGTGGATGACCCATGCAGTTCAGGAGATCTTTGGCCAGCAAGATGCCGACGATCTCTTCGCGCTCACCATTATGCATGGGGAAGCGACTGTGGCCCGATTCGATAATTGCCTGCAACAGCTCACCGAACGGCACGCCGTCTTCCAACACCACCATCTGGGAGCGCGGGATCATGACCTCCCGCACCTGGGTTTCGGATACCTCCAACACACCCGTCAGCATGGAGCGCTCGTCTTCATCGAACACTTCCTGCTCACTGGCAGCGTCAATCAAGTGGAGGATTTCTTCTCGTGTCTTGGGCTCGCCTCGCAGTGCTGACAGCAGTCTCTGCCAGAACCCCGTGTTCGAGCCCTGCGTACTTGGCGGTTTGTCTTCGCTCATGGCACCGTCAGGCAACTATGGGTCGGAAATAATAGCAACTTTTCCCCAAAACGGTATGTGTCATAGGTACGGATCATTGATTCCAAAGGTCTCGAGCACCTCGCGTTCAAGAGACTCCATACGCTCGGCCTCTTCAGACTCCATGTGGTCATAGCCCAGCAAATGCAGCATTCCATGCACGGTAAGGTGCATCCAGTGCGCTTCTTCCCGCTTGTTTTGCGCCTCAGCCTCGTCTCGCACCACATCGGCACAGATTACGATATCGCCGAGATGGCGGGGCGTATCCGGAGGCATAACCGCATCCGGAACTTCGTCGGTGGCAAACGCCAGCACGTTGGTCGGCTTGTCTTTCTCGCGCCAGTCGTCGTTCAAGGACCGGATCGTTTCAACACTAACGATGCTCAAAGACACCTCGGCCCCCTGCGCGTAACCTGCCGCACTTGCGGCACCGCGAGCCGCCGACTCAAGAACACTCGTCTCAGGCATCCCCCCAGTGTCGACACCATCGTCAACCGACACTTCCAGCGTCACCGTCATCCTCGAAGAACGCTATTCCGGCGGATCTTTCTTCTCATACGCATCGTAAGCATCAACGATCGCCTGCACCAAAGGATGGCGCACCACATCTCGCGAACCGAACCGGGTAATCCCGACAGCGGACACATCGCTCAAGACGCGCAGCACATGCTTAAGACCCGACAACTGCCCGGAAGGCAGGTCGATTTGGCTGACGTCACCGGTAACGATCGCTGTCGACCCGAAGCCGATCCGCGTCAGGAACATCTTCATCTGTGCAACCGTCGTGTTCTGCGCTTCATCAAGAATGATGAAGGATTCGTTCAACGAACGGCCGCGCATGAACGCCAATGGTGCCACCTCAATCATGTTGCGTTCGAGCAGCTTGGCGACCTGCTCATAACCCATCATTTCGTATAGTGCGTCATACATCGGCCGCAGGTAAGGATCTACCTTTTGCGTCAGATCACCCGGCAAAAAACCTAACCGCTCACCCGCCTCGACAGCAGGTCTCACCAGCACGATCCGGCGCACCTGATCCGCTTCCAGCGCCTCTACTGCCGCCGCAACTGCCAAATAGGTTTTGCCGGTGCCCGCCGGGCCGATGCCGAACGACAGGTCGTGTTGTCGCACTTTTGCGAGATAGTTCGTCTGGTTGGCGCCGCGCGGTCGGATAAGTTTCCGTCGCGTCCGGATTACCAACTCATCTGGTGACTCAGCGAGTGCGATATGAGGCGTGTCTTCGGACACTGGTTGCATGCCTGACTCCTGTAAGCAGATATGAATATGTTCGGGTTCGAGCCGCTCGCTGCCGGTCAATTCAAACAGCTGACGCAGAACGCGCTCACCGGCCTGTGCCGATGCGGCATCCCCAATGACTCTGAAATGGTTTCCGCGGTTTGCAATTTCGACGTCGAGTCGTCGTTCAATGTGCCGCAAGTGCTCATCGAATTGACCGCTGAGGTTGGCGAGCCTGGCGTTGTCCTCCGGCTCAAGAACCAAATCTCTGCTGACCAGTGAACTAGTCAAAGCGAGTTGTGTGTCCCAGACATCTCGTCATAGGTCAAAGGTACAAGAGCTTTCGCCGCAGGAAAAGCCCAAAAAAGTGGTTTTTCAGCAACGCTGAATGTTGTGCCTAGCGATTAGGCAGAGCGCGGAAGGTCGAGGTGACCGGTCGTCATGCGACCGCGCAGGGAATTTGGCAGCGCCTCAGTGATTTCCACATCAACGAATCCGCCAATGAGATCCGCCGGTCCGTCGAAGTTAACCCAGCGCATGTTCTCGGTGCGCCCTGCAAGTTGCTGAGCATCCTTCCTCGCATGCCGTTCAACGAGCACACGTTGTGTCGTGCCGACCATAGCCTTCGAAATTTCAGCCGCTTGCTGGTTGATGCGCGCCTGTAACAGTTGCAGACGCTTTTTCTTCACGTCCATCGAAACCTCATCCGGCAGAGAGGCAGCCGGTGTTCCGGGACGCGCGCTGTAAATGAAGCTGAACGACTGATCAAAACCGATCTGCGCGATCAGGTTCATCGTGTCCTCAAAGTCCTTGTCTGTCTCACCCGGAAAACCAACGATGAAGTCGGAACTAAGACTGATGTCGGGCCGCACCGCTCTCAGCTTGCGGATCTTCTGCTTGTACTCGAGCGCCGTGTGACCGCGCTTCATTCTAGCTAGCGTTCTGTCTGAGCCGCTTTGCACTGGCAGGTGCAGGTAGTTCGCAAGCTTCGGTACGTTGGCGTACGCCTCGATCAAGCTGTCAGTGAACTCCACCGGATGCGACGTGGTGAACCGGATTCGGTCGATACCATCGACCTCGGCGACAAAGTGGATGAGTGTAGCAAGGTCAGCGACTTGACCGTCGTGCATCGGGCCGCGATAGGCATTGACGTTTTGTCCCAACAGGTTGATTTCACGCACGCCGCGTTCCGCGAGTTGTACTACCTCAACAATGACATCATCAAACGGTCGACTGATTTCCTCGCCGCGCGTGTACGGCACGACACAGAAGCTGCAGTACTTGCTGCACCCTTCCATCACCGAAACAAATGCCGTGGGGCCTTCGGCACGCGGCTCGGGCAACCGGTCAAACTTTTCGATTTCCGGAAAGGAAATATCAACAACGCTCGCCTTCTGTTGGCGAGTTTTTTCCACGAGCTCCGGCAGTCGATGCAGCGTTTGCGGACCGAAAACGATATCGACAAACGGCGCGCGCTTGGTGATCGCTTCGCCTTCCTGACTGGCGACGCAGCCACCGACGCCGATCAGCAAGTTCGGATTCTTCTCCTTGAGCGGACGCCAGCGCCCCAACTCTGAAAAGACTTTTTCAGCAGCCTTTTCGCGAATCGAACAGGTATTGACGAGCAGCACATCGGCGTCGTCCGGCGTGTCCGTCAGCGCCATTCCGTGAGACTCAGCAAGCACGTCTGCCATTTTCGACGAGTCGTACTCGTTCATCTGGCAGCCGTACGTCTTGATGTAGAGTTTTCCAGTCATCCCGCTATTTTAGCGCGAGTCGGCGGATTCGGAGCAAGCCTCGGTTGACAGAATCTCTGGCAAAGGCAGGCGAATCGATGGGAGCTCCGGCTTATCCTCTCGAAAAAACACATATCGATTGCGCATTAATTGCAGCATTCCGTTATCGGGCTCGATTGCCCCTTCGGATGCGAATACCCCCACCGGCAAGCCTTCAACCACATCGCTGATCAACTGGCGATAGGCCTCCGCTTCAGTCAGTCGGAATGCATGCTCCTCAGGACCGATTTGTCCCGCACCGTATTCGGTATCAGCCCGGCGTTGTATCCGTCGTGCGGTGTTCATATAGGCCAAAGGTAGTCCCAACGTCGCTGCTCGCTCAAAGACGCCTTCCGCTCGGATAGCCTGAAATGAGTCTCCCGTCCGTTCGTGCTCCCGTAGGAACCTTCTCCCTGCTTCCAGATACGCTTCGGGATCGTCGTTGGCCTGCAGTTCCTGAAGCGCTTCATCGGTATAGCCCTGATACGGGTGTGATTGCCGTGCCTCCAGGTCACCGTTGGCCGCGCGCCAGTCCTGTCCGTCAGCACTTTCTGACGCCCAGCGCCGGACCGCTCGCACGCACTCGACAGATAGCTCCCGTGGTGCGGACGTTGCCGGTCGAGTCACGCCGTCCGTTACCGACGCTACCTGCGCAGAAACGACCGCTCCCGGTGCCACACTGACGACGGTGTCGGGCATCGACGGCGCCACTTCCACAGTGGAGGACGGACTAGAGAAAAGCGCGACTGCCAGCAAAGCATTCGCGATGGCCAGGACCGTCATGCGCCACAGGCGACTCACTGCAAACACCAATCATCGCCACGAGGGCGATAGTAGTCATCAGGCAAGACACCCTCATCCATCGGTAGTCTCACGTCCTGACGCACCTGCAATCTTCGCTGAAGTAGCGAGTCGATCTCGGCCTCCGCCATGCGTCGCTTGTCATCAAACACGCGCGATTCATAAAAATTATCGTGCAGGTCCGGATAGAGCTCCTCCGGTAACTGTCCATAGGCATAGCGGCGCGCATCGAGCTCGAGCAGGACAGCCGCGTCCGCACCACGAGCTTCCAGATCACGCCCCAGCGTTAAAAACTCGCGCGACAAAACCATGTATGCCATATCCAGCCCGAGCGCAGCCGCGCGCTCGATCAGTGCAACACCCGCCTCGAACGCCACCATATCGGGCGTACGCCGTTCGCCGTTGAAGGTGGCATTCCACGTCATCGGGTGGTGGTCGCCCGCGACGCGCGTTGCACGCCAGATCTCATCCATACCGAGCCGATACAATGCTTCGGGGTCACCTGCCTCTGCGAGCGACTTCAATCTAGCGAGCGGCATATCCGGATACTTGCCGGGTCGTTTACCTTCGACGTCAAAAGCGCCTTTCTGGACCAGCCACTCCCTCCAGCCACGCGACAGCGATACGAGAGAGTCGATATCGATTTCCGGGCAAACATGTTCGGCTTCAGGGTCTGGTGCGGCGACAACGCTCGCCGACGCATCCCATTTCGAAGCGCCACCCCTTGGGACCGCGTTTAGTGGCCCATTACTCGCGGCAGCGACCATGCCGCTGGTTTGTTCCGGCCCTGGTGCCACCTGCATCGTTGCATTCGGAGCCTCAACCGAAAATCGATACCCAATCGCGACCAATTGGGCGATGAGCAATATCCAGAGCGTTCCTTCCAGCGTACGTCCCATTTTCCGATTTTAGCGTGCCCATCGCGTCAGGTCTCGTTCACCAGATCCGGCTGCCAAAGCTCGACCTTGTGACCCTCGGGGTCAAGAAACCAGCCGAATGCACCATAGCTTTCGACGGTCACATCATCGACCTGCTTACCGCCACCAGCAACCACCTGCGCTAGTGCCTCGTGGATATCGTCAACGACGAAATTGAACATAAAGGTCTGGTCCGAGGGTTTCAGATACTCGGTATCCGCGGAGAAAACCGACCAAACGGTG
Source organism: Pseudomonadota bacterium (assembly GCA_039821645.1). Classification (GTDB taxonomy): domain Bacteria; phylum Pseudomonadota; class Gammaproteobacteria; order Steroidobacterales; family Woeseiaceae; genus CALBPI01. Next base: position 17,216 of record JBCBNU010000006.1, on the reverse strand, counting down.
GCCGATTTCTCGGGCATATTCGCGGGGAAGAACATCGTGCCGTTGTAACTGGTATCAATGTCGATTCCGAGGTGTTCCTGGTACCACTTGGCGAGTGACTCATGATTGTTGCTCTTGAAGAAAATCCCACCGACACCCAAGACTTTAGCCATCTTGCACTCCTTATACTCGACGTGACTTAGACACATAGGTTGCTAGAATGTATAACCTACGTCTAGGTCTTGAGCACGTAAGTGCATTGTAAGCCAGCTATGATCACCCCTAAGTCACTGATTCTATTTTTCGCAGTCGCCCTGTTGGGTTTGATTGCGTTCGCGCTGTTCAGTGCAAACACGAGCATTGACGCTCAACTTGCTCATGCGATGGTCGCAGAGGTCGAACCGCCTGCTCCGCAGACCATCAACGCACAATCGCAGCGGGCCCTGCAGGCCGAATCGGGGGTTACCAAGATCGCATCCGACTATCTGGATGATGCGACGCCGGTCGATGATGCCATCCCCGAGACGCTCGAGGCCCTTCGTGAATTGGGCGCAGGTGCCGAGCAAGCACTAATTACCACACCAAGCGGCATGCGTTTCGAAATGACAAAGACACTCTTGGATGATGTCCATTTCGACGAGTTGCTCACTGCGCTGGACAGCGATCTTGTGGGGCTCGATCTGGAAGCCGGGCTATTGCCTCTGATCTACGAATCCGCTGGCGAGGACGAAATCACCGTAGACAAGCTCGCCTGTGGCGAAAAGGTATGCGCGCTGCGCCTGTACGGCCCTACCCGCGATGCGCTGGAGTCCTATTTTGAGAAAGTCACGAAAGCCGCCGAAGGCACAATGCTCTCGAAAAACTGGGAAGATCGTGAAGCACCCGGCTGGATCGAGCGCCGAGTGATTTTTGCGACCGACCAGAGCATGAACGGTTTCCTCTTCGACGATACCAGCTGGCAATAAAACAAAAAGGCCCGCACGAGGCGGGCCTAAATGATGTTGCGTTCAACGCCTAGAAGGGAATGTCGTCGTCGAAATCGCTGACTGCGGCTGGCTGCTGCGCCGGTTGTTGCTGCGGGCGTTGCTGACCGCCACTCATCGGCGCACCGGCGCCGCCACGACTGCCGAGCATTTGCATTTCGTCCGCAATGACCTCTGTCGTGTACCGATCATTGCCGTTCTTGTCCTGCCATTTGCGCGTGCGCAGCTTGCCTTCAACATAGACCTGCGACCCTTTTCGAAGATACTCCGCAGAAATCTCCGCGAGGCGACCGAACATGGCGATGCTGTGCCATTCCGTCCGCTCCTGCTGCTCACCGGTTTGCTTGTCTTTCCAGCTCTCGCTCGTTGCGATCCGTAGGTTGGTCACCGCACCGCCGCTCGGCATGTAGCGCGTTTCGGGATCCTGACCGAGATTCCCCACCAGGATGACTTTGTTGATTCCGCGTGCCATTGCTCTCCCCAATCGATCGCTCTTGCCCGCAGTGTGACTGCAGAGCACTGTCTTAAACAACCCGGATTATGCGCCGGTTCGAAGACTTTTGACACCGGCGGCGAGCATCCAGAGGCAGACCACTACCGTCAATGCCAGGATGCCCGTTTCAGGCCCTGCCGTATCGATGAAGACACCTGCAGTGGTTGCGCCCACGAACGCCCCGAGGAACTGCGAGCTCGCGAACAGCCCGATGCAGGCACCGCGCTGCGCCGGATCCGCGCGTCGTGAGATCTGTGCCGGTAACGAAGCCTCAAGATAGCTGAAGCCGGCGAAAAACAAACAGCAGCCCGCACCGAACTCATATACGCCTTGGGCGTGCCACAACAAGACGAACCCGACGACCATCATCACCAGCGACGGTAGTGTGAATCTCGCCGCACCCCGTGTATCGAATGCGATCATCGGGATGGCGATTGGCAGCGAGGCAGCCAGCGTGATCGCGTAGACCTTCCAAAGCTCTGACTCGGGGTACCCGATTCGATCCGCCAGGAGATAGGGCGCTAACACAAAGAAGGCGGTCAATAGCGCATGGAGTAACAATACCGCCGCGTCGAGTGCCAAAAGCTCGGGGCGCGTGAGTAGGCGCCAGTCCCACGGTGCCGCTTCACGGATCACAGGATGACTTGATTCCTGACGAAACAAATCCGGCAGCACCAGCGCGATACCCAAGCCGCCAAGCGCGGCCGACAACCAGAACAGGCTTCGGACACCGAGTAGCGCCGAGACCAGAGGCCCGAGCACCAGCGCAAGCAGGAACGAAGCGCCGATCGATGCGCCAAAAATCGCCATGGCCGGCGTTCTGACGGTATCGCGTGTGCGGTCTGCCAGCCAGGCCGACAAGGTTGCGGAAACCGCGCCCGCCCCTTGGAGCAAACGCCCAATAATCACCCCCCAAATGCCACTCGCGGTTGCGGCGATGACGCTTCCAGCCAGAAACACCGAAAGGCCGAAGACGATTACCGGCGCGCGACCCAAGCGATCGGACACTGCGCCGTAAGGAATTTGCAGAAGTGCCTGCGTCACGCCATAGCCCCCGACGGCAATACCGACGAGAATCGGCGTTGCATTGGCAAAGTCGTCGGCCCATAGCGCAAGCACGGGCAACACCATGAACAGACCGAACATTCTCGAAACCGAGACTGTGCTCATACGACCGATGAACTTCAGCTCCTCGGCGCTCAGACGCGTCGCCGAGGGCGTTTGGGTGTTGGACAAAGGTTGAGTCTCTTTTGCGCGCCGCTGGCTGCGGCGCGTATATTAACAGGTTGTTCTGATCCCCCAATCGGCACCTATGCAACGGTTTATTCAGCTTCGCGGCGCACGCACTCACAACCTGAAAAATATCGATCTCAAACTGCCCCGCGAGCAGTTGATCGTGATGACCGGTCTCTCTGGGTCAGGCAAGTCATCGCTTGCGTTCGACACGATCTATGCCGAAGGACAGCGCCGCTACGTCGAGTCCTTGTCGGCGTACGCGCGCCAGTTCCTGTCGATGATGGAGAAGCCGGACCTCGATCATATCGAAGGTCTTTCTCCTGCGATTTCGATTGAGCAAAAATCGACGTCGCACAACCCACGGTCGACCGTTGGTACCGTTACAGAAATTTACGACTACCTGCGTTTGCTGTTCGCTCGCGCGGGCGTGCCGCGCTGCCCGGATCACGATGAGGTTTTGGACGCGCAAAACGTCAGCCAAATGGTCGACCAGGTGCTCGCTCTGCCGGAGGGCTCGCGGCTCATGCTACTGGCGCCAATGATTTCGGATCGCAAAGGTGAACACCTCAACGCAATCCAGAACCTGATGGCGCAAGGTTTTGTCAGGGCACGCATCGACGGCGAGGTGGTATCGCTATCGGAAGCACCTGAACTCGATGCCAAGAAACGTCACACGATCGAAGCGGTAGTAGATCGCTTCAAAGTGAGACCCGACCTGCAGCAACGTCTTGCGGAATCATTCGAGACGGCGTTGCAGTTGGGCGATGGCAGCGCGCGCGTGGTCGCGATGGACGCTGAAACCGATTTGTCGGATGCCGGCGTCGCCACGCAAAATGGCCCGTCGGGTGCAGAACTGTTGTTCTCAGACCGCTTTGCCTGCCCGGTATGCGGCTACAGCATCGCTGAGCTGGAGCCCCGCCTGTTCTCATTCAACAACCCTGCGGGCGCCTGCCCCACCTGCGACGGGCTGGGCGTCAAACAGTTCTTCGATCCCGAGCGCGTGATCCTCAATGAGGAGTTGTCACTAGCAGGCGGCGCAATTCGTGGTTGGGACCGCAAGACGACCTACTACTTCGGGATTATTCAGAGCCTAGGTGAGCACTTCGGATTTGATGTTGAAGCGCCCTTCAACTCCCTGACGGCCGCCCAGCGCAAAGCGGTTCTATACGGCAGCGGTCGCAAGAAAATCGAGTTCCGCTATCACACGAGCGACGGACAAACCGTAACGCGCAAGCACCCGTTCGAAGGCATCATTCCCAACCTCGAACGACGTTACCGCGAGACAGAATCGTCGGCCGTTCGGGAGGAGCTTGCGAAATACCTGAATCAACAGGTCTGCCCCGACTGCAACGGCACTCGCCTGAACGCCGCCGCGCGCCATGTGTTTGTCAACGTGCTTTCGCTGCCGGAGATATCGTCGCTGACGATCTCCAAGGCACGCAAGCTGTTCGAGTCCCTGTCTCTCGAGGGTTGGCGCGGTGAAGTCGCCGAGCGCATCGTGAAAGAGATTGCAGCTCGCCTTAGCTTCCTCGATGACGTTGGATTGAGTTACCTGTCACTAGACCGCCGCGCCGAAACGTTGTCGGGTGGTGAGGCACAACGTATCCGTCTCGCCAGCCAAATCGGCTCAGGTCTGGTCGGCGTCATGTACATCCTCGATGAACCATCGATAGGCCTTCACCAGCGCGATAACGAACGGCTGCTCGGAACCCTCAAGCACCTGCGAGATATCGGTAATACCGTAATCGTTGTGGAACACGACGAGGATGCGATTCGTGCCGCAGATCATGTAGTCGACATCGGTCCTGGCGCCGGAGTGCATGGCGGTACGATTGTTGCCGAGGGGTCGCCCGAAGCGATCATGAACAATCCTGCATCGCTCACCGGAAAGTTCCTTTCAGGCGAAGAGATCATCGAAGTGCCGACGGTGCGACGAACGGATCGCGATGCCACGCCGATCACTATTCGAGGCGCGAAAGGCAATAACCTCCGGGACATCACCGTCGATATTCCAACGCGAATAATGACCTGCGTTACCGGTGTCTCAGGCTCGGGCAAATCAACACTCATCAACGGAACGCTCTACCCCAGCGCTGCGAACAAAATCAATCGAGCGTCACACGAAGTGGCGCCTGTTGCACGTGTCGAGGGTCTTGGGCAATTCGATCGTGTCATCGACATCAGCCAGAGTCCGATCGGTCGTACGCCCCGATCGAATCCCGCCACCTACAGCGGCCTTTTCACACCGATTCGCGAGTTGTTCGCGGGCACCCAGGAAGCACGTTCGCGCGGTTATAAACCTGGCCGGTTCAGTTTCAACGTCAAGGGCGGTCGCTGCGAGGCGTGTCAGGGCGACGGCGTCATCAAAGTAGAGATGCACTTTCTGCCCGACGTGTACGTGCCCTGTGATGTGTGCAAAGGCCAGCGCTACAACCGAGAGACGCTTGAGATTCGTTACAAGGGTCGAACGATTTCTGAAGTGCTCGGCATGACGATTGAAGAGGCGCTCGCGTTCTTCAAAAACGTGCCGACTCTGGCCAGGAAACTGCAGACGCTAATGGATGTCGGGCTCTCCTACATCACGCTCGGTCAGAGTGCGGTGACACTCTCTGGCGGTGAAGCACAACGGGTGAAACTTGCACGCGAGCTTTCCAAGCGTGATACCGGTTCTACACTCTACATCCTGGACGAGCCTACAACCGGATTGCACTTTGCCGATATCCGTCAGTTGCTCACCGTGCTTTCCGAACTTCGTGACCGGGGCAATACGATCATCGTGATCGAGCACAACCTGGATGTTGTGAAGACCGCGGACTGGATTATCGATCTCGGGCCGGATGGTGGCGACGGGGGCGGACAAATCGTGGCCAGCGGCACACCGGAATCGGTGGCCGCCGACCCGAATTCGGTCACGGGGCGTTTCCTGAGAGACCTACTGCCAAGAGCCTCGAAAAGCGCCTGATCGGCTGCACCTATTCCTCAATACCGAACATGGCTTTGGCTTTTTCCAAAGCGACATCCTGCCCCGTAAAGTACGTTTCACGCGTAGGCGTTGCCACTACATCGGGCATGATCCCGCCGCGAGGGTTCAGTTTGTCGGCATTTGCCATGATGGTTCGCTGCAACGGAATACGGACTCGGATGCCGCTCTCTGGCAACGTCAGATAGGCGAGGTAACCTGCGGTCGCACCGGTAGCCGCACCGCCGGTAGGTTCGCCGACAAAAGTGGCCCGCCCAATCCCACGCATCGCTGACAGCAGATGGGTGACGCCTGACGCGTTATCAAAACTCGTCAGCATGATGATCTCACCCTCAAAAGCACCGCGTTTCGGCTTGAGTGGACGGCCCGGCGCACCCGCCAGTTTCGACACCAGCTTGTAGTAACCGTTGTCGATCTTCTCGAACCATTTTGGATTCGGCTCCAACACTCGCTCTTCCCAGGTGCTGAGATGCTCGCGTAGTTCAGGTTCAATGCGATCAAACCGCGTCCAGATTTCGGGAGTCGGTTGGACCGGATCATTAATCAGCCACTGAAATAGCCCCCACGCGGCATCGTTCGAACCACCCCCATTGAGTCGCAGATCAACAATCAGCTTGTCACGACCTTCTTTCGCGAGTTGCCGAAAAATAGGCTTATAGAGCTTGTCGGGATCTACAGGACGTCGATAGTTGACGAACGTATCCACCGCCAAGTAGGCAGCATCATCACCCAGGGTCTCGAACCGCACAGCATCAACAAAATTCCGGCTGAACCGCTTCTCACCCGTGATCGCGGCATAAGTTTCAAAACCCACGCGATCAACCGTCACCTCTTGAACTGATCCGTCCAATCCAACCACGCTCAATACGGCCTGGTCGGAGAGGTCGTAGACATACGGCATAAAGTGCTCGAACGCCGGCCCCATGAACTCACCGAAGTTCGCGATAGAGTGCTCCTTGATGTAATCGGTGTCGCCATCAACCGGGAACACGGCGCTCACAGCCGCGATGAGCTTGCTCACCGGGTGCCCATCAATAGCGACGATTTCGGTCTCACGTGCCAGCGGGACGCCCTCACCGACCTCGGTAACAAACATTTGCCCATCGAAAAACTGGTAGCGGAAAGGCAGGTAGATCGGCGCAGACTCGCGCGCAAACTCGATGTCTTCCGGCAACTCCGCTTTAGTGTGATCACAACGAATCTGCGCAAGAATCTCGGAGATTCCGAAGTACAGCTGTCCGCGCGTCATCCCCTCTTCTGCCAACGCGCGCAACACATCCCAGCTTGCCTCCAATTCCGCTTCGCTGACATAGCGATCGTAGCCCGCGTGAATCGCCATTAGCGCTTCACGCGCAAGCTCGACATCTGCGCGCGCTGCCGCTCCCGTCAGCTCGACATCGGCAGGTGCTGTTGCCGAGTGGGCCAGCGCTGAACTCAACAGCGTTAACGTGGCAATGAATCTCTTGAACATCATGGGGACCTCCTCAAATTGAGGAGCCCAAACTAGCGATCTCATCTGATCCCAGCGTCTCAACTTCCAGAAAAGTCAAACAAATCGGGGATTTGAGACGTCTGGCCCCGAGACTTCCACTGGGTCGGCGTCATTCCAACCTGCTCGCGAAAGCAACGATTAAACGTCGCCTTGGATCCGAATCCAGCGTCGAACGCCAGCTCCAGGACGGTCCGTTGTTCGCTTTGATCCAGCAATCGTTCACACACTTCCGCGAGGCGCAGGCCATTGATAAAGCCATTGAAGTTCATCTCCGGCACAGCATTGATCGACGCGGAGAGCGTTGATTCGTTAGTACCCAGATGGCGCGCGAGACGCCGAATACTGAGACCGGAGTCTCGGTGCCAGCCGCTTTCCCGGATTCGGCTTTGCAGGAGATCGGGCGACAGGTTGGATACCCGCGGCTCCGGCACCGATTGCTCCGGCTTGTCTGCCGGCGTTGCCGTTTTCTTTGGATACGCGCGATCCACTTCCGTCAACGACTCGATAGTAAGCCACAGCACTGCCGCACCAACCCCCATTTGGATGATCGCCACCGTGTTGTAGCTGAAGCGTCCCGCCAGCAGCTGGAAACTCTCAGCCGCCGCGAACAACCCGATAAGACCGACCATCGTGGCTAGAAAGACTCGGAGCGAAGACAAGTCGAAATCGCGCATCGAGGAATGGCTGGAGCGGAGCCAGTCACGATAGCGCGTCGACTCTTGCCAGCTACGGTATACGCCGGCTATGCCGAGTCCCACGGCGAGCAGTGATTCGACGGGAATCACGTACGGATAATGAAACGCATCGTTGTACGCGAACTTATTCTCGGCGCTTCCGAGAAGTACAAAGCACAGCGTGTAATACGTCGTTTGAATGGCGCCGGGAACCAGCCAGAGTTTCCACCGTTTAGGGAGTTCACGCCGGGTAAGTGACAGGGTGTACAGATAGATCAAGGGGCCGAGCCACAGCTCTGTATCGAATGGCGCGAAAGTCAGCCATGGAAACAACTGGTATGCACCCGCGAACCCGATGATGGAGGGTGTGACGAGCAGCGCCCAGGCCAACAGCCAAAGACTCAGGAAGATGGCTGCCCGGCGTTCAACCGACCGTTGAAGCAACGTGATGCCAATAGGCAACAGCGGCGCCACGAGGACCAGGAGAATTGTGGTGCGCCAGTCAAACGACATGCTAGGTTTCGGGTCGGGTCATGTTCAGGTGAAGCATACCGTGTCGAAAGGAAGCGTACTAAGGACTCTCGCCTTCATTGCGTCCTTTGGTCTAGGTGGCTGCACCGGATTCGTCTGGGATTTCACCCTACGATTATCCCAGGGAGATCATTCCGCGCTTCCGACGATGGGCGCCCTGGTGGGCAAAACTGTTTGTCAGTGAACAGCGGCTGCTCGACGCTATTGCTTGCCAGCAGTCGTGATCAGCTAGTACCAGCATCCGAAACAATGAAGGTGGCCGAGCGCTCAGACGTGATCTCATTCATCGAAGTGGAAAACGCCGGTGATCATATTATGTTCTATGGCGACCTTGGTGGCCGGTGTCGGGACGTGCTCCCCTGGCTCTCAGACACGCTAAGCGTTGAACTCGTCCGGGATCCCTGTACGCAACTTCAGACCTTCCAGAACATCATGGAAGCGCACCGTCCTGCTGAGAAACTGTGATACCGGGTTCCTTCCCCGCGAATCCATTGACCGGGTATCATTGTTCATCGCGAAGTTTCCAGGCTCCCTAATGATCAACAGACGCACACTTTTGAAATCCACCTTGGTTGCAGGTGGTATTGGGACCTTGTTGCCCCAGTGGGCAAGATCCAGCTCGCAAAATAATCTCGGCATTTCAGAGCTGTCTGGTACCGAGTTCGACTTATCGGTTAGCCAGTTCCCTGTGCATATCGGTGGTCGACGAACGAGAGCCGTTGGCGTAAATGGTACTGTGCCTGCTCCATTGCTCCGGTGGCGAGAAGGCGACCAGGTCACACTCAATGTCAGCAATCGACTCAATGTGGAAACTTCCATCCACTGGCACGGTATCCTGCTGCCCTTCACGATGGATGGTGTGCCGGGCGTCAGTTTCCCGGGCATAGCCCCTGGCGAGTCGTTTAAATATCAGTTTCCATTAGAGCAGGCAGGCACCTACTGGTACCACTCGCATTCCGGGCTACAGGAACAGATTGGTCACTACGGCCCGATCATCATCGATCCGGCAGGCAAGGACCCTGTCGAGTATGACCGAGAGTATGTGTTGATGTTGAGTGACTGGACATACATGCATCCGCACAAGCTCTTTCTCAAACTCAAGAAAGATGCAGAGAGCCTGAATTTCAATCGCCCGACAGCTAGCAACCCGAAAGGCCTTGGGGGTATGTGGGGTGCCATGCGGATGAGCCCGCGCGACGTGGCCGACGTAACAGGAGCGACCTACAACTACGTCATCAACGGACATACAACTGAAGATCGCTACGACATGCGTTACCAACCCGGTGAGCGCATTCGCCTCAGGATCATCAACGCCTCTGCGATGACGATCTTCAATGTACGACTTCCTGGACTGCCAATGACCGTCGTGCAAGCGGACGGCCTGAACGTGCAACCACTAGAGACGGATGAAATGCAAATCGGCGTCGCAGAAACCTACGACGTGATCGTTGACCCGAACGAAGCCGGCGCTTTCGCTTTTGTTGCCGAATCGATTGATCGTTCCGGTCAGGTCATTGCGTCGTTGGCTTCGGAAGCGGGTTTACGTGCACCGATTCCGCCCATCCGACCGCGGCCGATGTTGACCATGCGCGATATGGGGCATGGTCACGAAGGCCATACCGACCACGGAATGTCGTCATCAGCAATGGACGCTCGCGGCCATATGAACCATGACGAGCAAATACAAGATCAGACAAACCATGCGATGCACATGCCCGACCCGCATGGCCCCGCTGTCCAACCGATTCGAACCGAGGCTGAGGTCTCCCGTGGACCAGGTGTTGTCAATGTGAACGAATCTCCCGTCAGCCGACTGGACGAGCCGGGTATCGGCCTCGATTCGGTCGGACACCGAGTACTTCGTTACAGTCAGTTGAAGAGCCTTGAGCCAAATCCTGACCGTCGAACCCCCGAGCGAGAGGTCGTACTTCATCTGACCTCCAACATGGAACGTTACATGTGGTCGTTTGACGGAGTGAAATTCTCTGAAGTGACAGAAGCGATTCGTTTTGATGAGGGCGAGCGGGTGCGCCTGACGCTGATCAATGACACGATGATGCCCCACCCGATCCACCTCCACGGGATGTTCTTCGAGATCGACAACGGCGCCGGCATGCACAAGCCTCGAAAACACACGGTCATTGTGAAGCCCGCCGAGAAACTCTCCGTGGATATCACAGCCGAGCACGTTGGCGACTGGGCGTTCCATTGCCATCTTCTCTATCACATGCACGCGGGCATGATGCAGGTGGTCAGTGTCATGCCTCAGCACTCCATGGAATCGACTACAGAGGACCATAGCCACCACCACGGCGCCTAGGTATGCCCATTCTAACGTCCCGGTTTGTGGCGGCGATCCTGGGTATCACGGCATCCGCTCTTTTTGCCCAGGAGGCACCCTCGACGTCTCCTTGGAACCAAGCCGATGCAGTCTTTGGAGCCGAGGCAATGGCTGGCCCCCGTGCCCGTGTACTCTCCGAAAATGGCGGACAGCAGTTCTGGTTTGTGCTGGTCAACCAACTAGAGCATCAGGGCGGCTCAGATGAAACTCTGAGCTGGAACGGTCAGGCAAACTTTGGCGGTGACATCCACAAGCTCTGGTTCAAATCCGAAGGTGAGTTGGAATCGGGTGAGAACGAGGCAGAGATTCAAGCACTCTACTCTCGTGCGATTGCACCATTCTGGAACATTCAAGGTGGCGTAAGACACGACGTGGAACCGGATGGCCTCAATCACGCGGTGATCGCTATAAATGGATTGGCACCGTATTGGTTTGAGATCGACGCCTCCGGTTTTCTGAGCGAGGAAGGCGATCTGACCGTGCGGCTGGAAGCCGAATACGAGCTTTTAATCACTCAGCGCTGGATATTGCAGCCCAGGCTGGAATTGAATGCCGCTGCACAGGAGATTCGAGAACGCGGTCTCGGTTCCGGAATCACTCACCTCGATGCAGGCCTGCGGTTACGCTATGCGGTGCGCCGCGAGTTCGCCCCTTACCTCGGCGTTGAGTGGCAGACGACACTTGGAGGCACTCGAGATCAGATCAGTGCCACTGGTGCAGACGCCGATGAGTTGCGGTTCCTCATTGGTCTCAGAGCGTGGTTTTGAGCTGATACCTCAACCGCTGACCGTAACGCCTTTCCAGAACGCCACACGGCCTCGAATGTTCTCGGCGGCTGCTTTCGGTTCCGGATAATACCAGGCCGCATCAGCATTCTTCGCCTCGCCGACCACCACCGAGTAATAGCTCGCATCACCCTTCCAAGGGCAATGAGAAGTCGTTGCGCTGCCTTCAAAAAACTCTCGCTTGAGCGAGTCTGCCGGGAAGTAATGATTGCCTTCAACGACAACTGTGTCATCAGACTCGGCAATGACGGTGCCCTGCCATTCTGCTTTCATGTGTGACTCCTTTCTTGCGACCTCTAGTACTTGCCGAGTACGTTCAGGAAAAATCCATCAAACTCAAAATCGAGCTGCGTCAGATCATCTGAGAAATCGGTGAAGTTATAGCCAACGCCGACTTTCATATGCTCTCCGATATGGCGATCGACGCCGATCAGCCATCCAGTGCGCGCATTGTCGGCCTCTTCGACCTCCAGCCGACGATACTCGGCCATGGCGTCCCAGTCACGGATCAAGTGATACCGAACTCGCAGCGCGGCGAAATTCGTGGTGGAGTCGAACCACTGACCTGTTGAGCGGTCGAGGCGGAGCTCGGACACTCGCTGCGCGACCTTGCCGCCGAGACTCCACTTGGGACCAAAGCGCTTGATGCCTTCGACACTCACAATATGCGAACGTTGGTCGGTGCGTGAACCCAACGATCCGAACAAGTCCGCCTGCGCGCTGCTCGTGAGATCGTAGAGATAGGTGTACTTCGCAAGCCAATTCAGACGATTGTCATCAACAGGTCGGTACGCAAGACCCAGACCACCTTCGACCAGCTTCGCATCATCCTGGAAGTTACCGTCGTCCTCGGTGTCGGCGTAGTTAAAGCGAGTAAGCATTCGGAAGCTGTCCGATAATTTCCAGTCAAGGCGGTTAATACTAGCCCACTGATGCACACTGTCCGCTGAAAACGCCGCTTGATCATCACGCAGCTCGATTCGGCTGGTCCAATTTAATCGCGAAGATCGGTACCCACCCGACAAAGTAATCGCTTCGCGATCCACCACGCCCAAGTCAGCGTTGACGTCGCTGCGCTGGAGCGTCAGCCCCAGGCGGAATCCACCAGGCGCGTTCCAGTTCAATCCAAATACATGACCGAGGCTTACCGGTCCGCGCGTGTCAGCGGCTGTAGTCTCATTGAACACATCCAGTTGGTTGGAAATGCGCGAACGGTGTCCCAGCGCGAGCGTATTACCGGGCAGCAAACGATCGCGTCCGTTTCCTGTTGCTGGTAACCCACCGAGCGGATTATCCGTTGTATCCGTCGAATGCGTGAACGTGCCGTAAACCGTATGGTCGCCGGACACATCGTGCGACAATGTGACCGTCGCCCCATCGCCGCGGTGACCGGTGTTCGCTTCGGCCAAAAGCGAGGTGCGCTCAGTAATCGAGTAGGTCATCCCCGCCGACAGCAAATCGTTGTTGTCATAGTCTCCGCCATCGTTATCGAGGGTGAATTGACCGATGGTATAGACTTCCGCGCGGCTCCCGATACGGTGCGCGTAACGCGCTGCGGCGAGCGTTGCGTCGACAGAGATACCTCCCGGCGCAAGCGATTCCTGCGACAGTTGGCGAATCTCGCCCGACAAGGTGCCACGTTCACCGATACCTCGACCAGCCTGTAACATGATGTCGGCTTGTTCGGTTTGTGATTCGCGCTCGACAGTACTCGCGCGCAGCGCCAGTCGACCCCGATCCGACCAGTCGTACAGCCACTCAACTCCAAGCTCGTAGATGTCGACACCATCATCGCGTCGGGCGATCGAGAACTGATCATCCGTCCGGCGCCACCAGGCAGCGATCGTACTCGGAGTATCTGTAAGCCCCCGGTTTTGCAGATTGATACGCCCCTCGATCCCGATAGCATCACCCGCACGGTTCTGCGTCGAATTGGCGTTCAATGTACCGAAACTCAAACCACCATCGGTCGAGAAGAACCGTTCGGTTTGTGTTGCCTCGCTGCTCGCTGCCTCGACCTTGAGATAGCTGCCTTCACCGTCAGTAACCGCAACATCGACGCCGGCCAGTGAATAGTCCTCGTCACCTCGACCCTCGCTGATATAGCTGCCGCCGACGGATACGTGATCTCCGAACCAGTGTTTACCTCTGACGCCGGCCGCAATTTCATCGGCATCGAACCCGACTGGCAGATATTCATAGTCCGCCACGAGGATCGCCAAATTACCGTCCAACGGACCATCGCGAACTATCGACGGCGCCGATTGCTGGGCGATCTGCAGCAGCGGCTCACTCAGAATCAACCGACCCTGAAGCTCATCGATTTCGTAGTCGCGACCGCGCACCAGATCCACCACATTCACCACCCGATTGGTATCGGCGTCACGAAACTCGATCCGAACCTGATCGGACCCAGGCACTACGTCGAGATGGCGCAGGTAGTAAAGACTGCCACCCGTGCCCAGAAACTCGCTATGTCCGAGCACCGTTTGGGCCTCCGAACCGAACAGGCTCACTCGGGTCCTGGTTTCATCTTGCTCCGTCGTTGCGACACTGCGCCAGTCCAGCTGCGCGCCATACAAGGTGCGGCGGTACTGAATGAACTCGCTATCATCGACCTCGGTCTGGAAGTTACCCCAGATAACCTCACTCTTATCCCACTCAAGTCGGAGATAAAGCCGGCCTTGGCTGTTGGTGTCGTTGATGGTCGTCGAGTCATCACCATAAACCGGGTAGTACCGATCAGGATCGATCCGCCGGAACAACGCACGTGGGTCACGTTGATCGAGATTGCCGAGAATGTCGTCGAGCTGCTCTTCCCGACTGTCGAGCTGACTCGTTAGCAAGTACTTACCCTTGATCTTCGCCTTGAGGTAGTAAGCCAACCGCCCCTCGATAAGTGTGTCTTCGGCGTAGCGATCGTTGGCAGACAACGGCTCGAGCGAGCCCGACAAATCATTTGACGCCGCGGTGAGGTCGGCTAAGGCAACCAGGAATGTGTGCTCACCCGTCACGGTGACGGGAATGTCTTTCAGCCAGACATCGCCGCCAGCCATCTCGACGCCCAATCGTGCCCAACTATCGCCAATCGGCAGCAGATACTCCGCTGCAAACTTACCTTCCGTGTCAATCGGCAACCATTGTCCGTTTACTAGCACAGCATGATTTTCCGGGAAGTCATGTCCTTGCAAGCGCACACGCGCACCGTGCAATACAATATTCTGTCTTGCCAAGGCCGACCGCCCATAGGTCGCATTCAATAGACGGTTGGCTTCGTGATCCGGCACATTGAGTGCTTCACTGATGCGTACGGCAGGAGATTGCGTTGACTCGAGCTGTTTCAGATAACGCTTCGACTGCTCTGCCTCGAGATCGAGGTATTCATCCATCGTCACCACCCGCACCAGACCTTCCTGCGTTCGATCGCGCTGCTCGCCGCTGCTCGCCACCAGCTCGTACGCAAATTGTGTTCCTGGAATGAGCAAACCCGGGGGCGGCGTCCATGTGAAGTTGACGAAGGCCGTAAACGTTTCTGGTGCCGACTCTGGCGACAACACCGCGATGGGAGCAACACGATCGGCATCCGTATCCCGATAAACTCGTAACTCGAAGTTATCTACAAAGGCGGCGTAGTTGCTGTAACCAACGAAAGCGACGGAACCGGGCGACTCCGCGGCGGCCACATAGCGCGGTCCAGCAATTGACAGTCGGGCCTGCATCGTGCCGGCATCTTCTGTGGTCCAGATCACCCCGCCACCCGGCAGTCCGACTCGGAAACGACCGTCCGTAGGATGTGGTGGTGCCGCTTCGGAGGACGGATCGTGCCACTGCAAGGACTCGGTTCGCGCGATCATCTGACCGTTCTCGGTACAGTCCTGAAGCGTGCAATCATCAGCGTAAACGGTTGAAACGAACAGACTGAGAAGAGCGCTGCCTACACGGCTACCCCAACCTTGCGATTTTCGCGTTGCGCCTGTCTGGTTATTCGTTGCCATCACGAAGACCTCAGTGTTACGCCACACGGACTCGGGCAGATTCTCACGCAACATATTCATCAACGCTCGGCCACGCTGCGATGCCAGCTTGCGCCCGGCTTGATCAAAGTCGGAGAGAACCACGACTCGGCCGCCGCCAGATTCGTTGAGTAGACGGATCAAATCGGCAATCAGGAAGCGATAGTCGTCACGTACAGCAGTCCCGCCCGCCTCGAAGAACATCGGAGAAAACTCAAAGGTAGTGAGCTCTGGCTGCGTGGCTCGCAATTGGGGCATACGAACCCCGAAATCGAATTGATTCAAGAGACCCTGGGTGATGCGTTTCACGCGCGGGTTTTCCGTTGTGAACTGACTGTCGCGCGGTAGCGTCGTTGGATCGACTTTCACAATAAAGTTACGGCCGCGCTCCATGAATCCGCCATCAACTGCTGCGATGTGATAACGGCCCTCGGCGTCGGTTTCGATCACAAGCCCTTCAACAGTAGCGAGACGTACGCCGGCGATACCAGGCTCTTGTAATCCATCATTAACGATCGTCACGCGCATCTGATCCGTCGGTTCCGGCTCACCCATCTCCGTGACTTCATAATCGATGCGCTCATCGCGCTCGTAAATTACGCCGATCTCTACGCGCCGGTTCAGTGCCATACCCTCAGGCGTTGCATTGGTCGCCACCGGCTGGGAATCGCCACGCCCGGCTGTTTCGATCGCGCTGTCCGGAAGATCGAGCGCTTCCTGAATGAAGCGTGCGACGGTATCCGCTCGGCTCTCTGACAAGCCCTGGTTGTCGCTGTAGATCGCCGCAGTCCGTTCACTGAGGCGCTGGTTGTCGGTATGGCCGACAAACGTCAGTCGCACGTTGCGTTGATCTTTGAGCGAGTCCAGTACCGCGCGTAGTTGCTCAATGTATGACGCGGGAATCTCTGCCTTGCCCGACGCGAATCGAACCGGATCAACGACCGAGTCTTCGATGACCGTCTCTGCGCGCGTCACAACGCGGGTGACTGCTTGCGGCGCGTTAAAGACACGCTCACGAACCACACGCAGCG
Organism: Pseudomonadota bacterium; assembly: GCA_039821645.1. GTDB lineage: Bacteria > Pseudomonadota > Gammaproteobacteria > Steroidobacterales > Woeseiaceae > CALBPI01. Next base: position 678 of record JBCBNU010000006.1, on the reverse strand, counting down.
ACTGCGCGTTCAATCCGCGGGCAACCTTGCCTGTATGACTCGTGGTGACGCGACCGTCAGCATAGGTGGTCACCGCGGTACCCTCAGCGGAAACCAATGTGATCGGCGCGGTGCTGTAGGGCACGTTAACCACTACCTGATGCCGATCGAGGTTGTCACCCTCACTCAAGCGGCCTGAGATCGACCCCATGTCACGACCGTCGCCGAATGGCCCGCCACTGAGAACCAGTCCGGTCGCATTAGCGCTATCCTGCCAACCATCGCCATCTCGATCGTGCCAGACCTTACCGATGATCGTTGTCTCTTCGAAATCCGGATCGGCGATGACTTGCACCATTGCGGTGTCTTCGTTACCGATCGGTCCGCCGCTTAAAGTCGGCTCAGCCGTATTAATGTAGTCGCCCGCCGTTACTCCGGCCCCGACACGCAACAGGTAGCGAATCGTTCGCAATTGACCCGGCGCTAGTTCGATGCCCTCGAACACGACAGGGCGCGGGCCCGTCGCCGTGAACCCATCGCGACTGCCATCGAGTGTTGCTGAATTCTCGACGAAGCTGAATCCAGGTGGCAACGAATCCACCACCTCAATGCCCGGCAGAGCGACCGGGCTCAGGTTCTCTACAGTCACGGTGTAGGCAATCAGACTACCGACCGTGGTTGTCGGCTGCGCCACCCGCT
>JBCBNU010000005.1:0-112457 GCA_039821645.1 Pseudomonadota bacterium | reverse complement strand
ATCACACTTGACCGCGGACTTTTCCGAGCGACGTTTGTCGAGGGCTCGACTAGAATAAAGAGTATAAAAAAAGGAAATGCCACAAGCGGTCGGGACGCCGCGGGTATTTCGAATATGCTCGGGGACTTGAATGAAAACCAGAACGATTGCGACGAGCCTTTGCCTTGGGCTTGCATTTGTGGCCTGTGATAACACGGCAGACCAAACGGCTATTGATGAAACCGACACGGCCAGTGTGTCGCCGGTCTTCGGTATCCAGCGGAGTGAAGATCGCGCACCCGACACGTTCACCGATACGGTGCAATTTCGAACTTTGGACGGCACGGGCAACAACCGGTTGCTCGTTGACATGAATAATTCGCATAGCCAACTCGGCCGCATGGTGGCTTCCGACTATGGCGACCTCATGGCGACTCCCGCTGGGGCGCACAGGCCAAGCGCTCGCATGGTGAGCAATGCAATTTCCGCGCAGCAGGGCGTTCACCCTAATGGCCGACGCGCAAGCGACTTCCTTTGGCAATGGGGTCAGTTCCTCGATCATGATCTCGATCTGACGGACGGTGTGTCACCTGCGGAAGCGGCCGATATCGATGTGCCGATGGGTGATCCCTGGTTTGATCCAGGGCACAGCGGCACTGTCACCATCCCACTCAACCGTTCCATTTTCGATTCGGCCACGGGCGATCACGCGCTGAACCCGCGTCAACAGATCAATGAGATTACCGGTTGGATCGATGCATCTAACGTCTACGGCTCTGATCTCTCTCGCGCGAGGGCGCTCAGAACGATGGATGGCACCGGCATGCTGAAAACCTCGGCGGGCGGCTATCTGCCGTACAACACTGCCGGGATCGCCAACGCGGGTGGGTCTGGTGCCGAGTTGTTTGTCGCCGGTGATGTGCGCGCGAACGAGCAGGTTGGTCTGGCGGTGATGCACACCCTGTTTGTCCGTGAACACAATCGCCTGGCACTCGAGATCGCGCAGGCAGAGCCCTATCTGGACGGTGAGACGATTTACCAGAAAGCGCGGCGAATCGTGGGCGCCCAGATGCAGGTCATTACCTACAACGAGTTTCTGCCCGTCCTGCTGGGTCCAGATGCGATCAGTCCGTACACCGGCTACGACGAGACGGTCGATGCCAGCGTGGTGAACGTGTTTTCCTCCGCTGCCTATCGCCTTGGCCACAGTATGTTGAGCAGCCACATTCGTCGTATCGATGCCGACGGCAACGAGATCGTCGAGGGTCACCTTGCACTGCGTGACGCCTTTTTCCAGCCGGATCGCGTGAGGGATGAAGGTGGCATCGAACCCGTACTCCGGGGTTTAGCGAGTCAGATCTGTGAGTCGATTGATGCCCAGGTTGTTGACGATGTGCGAAATGCGCTGTTCGGTGCGCCCGGCGCGGGTGGATTTGATCTGGCGTCACTGAACATTCAGCGAGGCAGGGATCATGGGCTGCCCAGCTACAACGAAACCCGCCGTCAGCTCGGAATGACCATGCGCACCAGTTTCGCTGAGGTGACGCCCGATCCTGCGTTGCAGGCTTCGCTGGCATCGGTTTATACGTCTGTCGACGATATTGACCTTTGGGTGGGCGGGCTGTCCGAGCCGCGAGTGGGTGCATCAGCGCTCGGCGAGCTCTTTCACCATATCGTCAAGGATCAGTTCGAGCGGTTACGCGATGGCGACCGCTTCTGGTATGAACAGACCTTCAGTGGCGATGAACTGGAGAAGGTACGCAACACGACGCTCGCGGACATCATTCGACGCAATACGCTGATTCAGGACGAGATCTCCGACAATGTATTCGTCGTGCCCTGATCGACAAATCAAAAAATTCGACATGCATTTCGACATGTTATTGAGTAGCCTAGACACTTGCTAAACGCGGTGAGCTCTGCGCACCGCGCGGTTTTGTTGTGGGCGCTTGAAGCATGGCCGAACACGGAATAACGACGCAAAGGACGCTGCCGGAGCTTTTCGGGTTTTTCTCGAAGATCCTGGGCCCGGAAAAGCCGTTCTACACTTTGGCGATCATCTACGGCATCGGTATCAGCCTTCTATCGCTGGCGACGCCGATTTCCGTGCAAATGCTGATCAATACGATCATCAACACCGGTCTGGCGACCCAGCTTTTCATTCTCTCCGCGACACTCTTCGTGCTATTGGCGCTCGCCGGTGTGCTGAACGCGCTGCGTCTGCATATCGTGGACGTGTTCGGACGGCGGTTTTACGCGCGTATGGTGTCGGAGATCGCACTGCGCTCGGTGTATGCGCTAAACCCCTACTTTGAAGACCGTGGTATCGGGCCACTCTTCAACCGCTATTTCGACATCATCATCGTCATGAAGCGCGTGCCGTATCTTTTGGTTGGCGGCTTTTCGATTTTGTTGCAGGCGGCCGTCGGTTTTGCCTTGACCTCCGCCTACCACCCGGCATTCCTCGCATTCAATCTGGTCGTCATCGTCTTCATCTGGCTGATCTGGATTATTTACGGCAAGCGAGCGATCAAGAGTGCGATGCAGCTATCGCATGACAAGCATTCGGCGGCTGCCTGGCTCGAGGGTCTCGGTAGTTCGAATGGCTACTTCAAGACACACTCTCATGTCGAGGAGGCGCTCGAACGCACCGACGAGGTCACCAATACCTACATGACGTCGCACAAGCTGCATTTCCGCCACTATTTCTCTCAGGCGATCGCGTTCCTCATGTTGTGGGCGCTCGCAAGCAGCACGCTGCTGGGCCTTGGTGGCTGGTTGGTGATTCAGGAGCAACTCTCGATCGGACAATTGGTCGCGGCCGAGTTGGTGCTGTCGGCGGTGTTTGTTGGCCTTTCTCAGTTTGGGACCTACCTATCCTACTTCTACGATCTGTGTGCTGCGATCGAGGAGCTTTCGTTGTTCTACGACATCGAACAGGAGGAGGTGAAAGGCGTTGAGGAGCAGTTACCAGGATCCGGACTCGCGATGGTCGAAGCGCGCGGAGAAACACGTGGCATCGACATCTCGTTCAATCTGGAACTGCCGCCCAGCGCGCTGGTCTATGCACGAGCACCCAGCTACGCGGTACAGCGCTTGTTTGCGAACTTCATGAAACGTCATGCCGAACCGGATGGTGGTTACATCACTATCGGTGGTGTCGATACACATTCGATTTCTGCGCATTCGCTGCGCCAGGAAATCATCGTGCTGGATCGACCGAATACGACGAGCATGTCTATCCGTCAGTATCTGACCCGCAGCCGAGAAGGTGTGAATAGTGTTGATATTCTGGAGGTGCTGAGACTGGTTGGTCTCGAGCCGATCATCGCTCAGCTCGATGATGGCCTGGACCATCGTATTGCGGTTACCGGCTGGCCGTTGTCGCTCGCCGAGATGATGCAACTCAAACTCGCATCTGCCATTTTGGCGCGACCTCGAGTCTTGGTATTGAGCCAGCTCTACGATGTATTGCCGTATCGGTTGTTGATGGGCGCCTTGGGGTCTCTAGTCGATGACGCTGAGACAGAAACTACGATTGTCTATTTCTCCAACCGCGAACCGACGGGGGATTTCAGTCACTTCCTGTACATGGGACGCAGCCAACAGCGCGTCTTCTCCGAATCTGTTTCTTTCTGCGAACACTTCGACACGCGGGTCAAGGCGCGCACGCGCACCGAGCACGGCGAGGTCAAGGCCCGCAATTATGTATCTCCGTTTCTCGGTACCGGGACCGAGGTAGCAAGCAGTGACTGACGTACGCGCCCACTCCGAATACTTCCACACGTTGAATGAGATCAACGTGCCTAAAGCATCGCGGACCGTTGCGTACTTTCTCGTGCTCTTTGCCCTGATGCTGGGCGCATTTCTCTATTTTGTGCCTTGGGTGCAAACTACGTCCGGACCGGGGCGTGTGACAGCGCTGAATCCGAACGATCGTCAGCAGGAGATCAACGCGCTGGTCTCCGGTCGTATCGCCGAGTGGTTCGTTCAGGACGGTATGGCGGTTGAGGCCGGAGCCCCGATCGTTACGATCGTCGATAACGATCCGCTGGCACTGCAGCGACTGCAGGCGGCGCGCGACCAGGTGCAGGCGAAACTCTCCGCAGCAGAGAGCGCTCAGAAAATTGCGGAAATTGACGAGCGTCGGACCCAAGACCTTTTCACGCAAGGGCTGGAGTCCAGCCGCAACGCCGAGAAAGCCCGCAGTCTTGTGGAAAGTCGGCGGGCTGGGGTCGCCGAAGCGTCTGCTGAGCTTAGCCGCATCGAGATCGAGATTTCGCGCCTGGCGGCGCAGACTGTGACTGCGCCCCGAGATGGCGTGATTCTGTCGGTCAACGCCGGCGATGTCGCGACGTTCATCAGCGCGGGTCAGGCGGTAGCGACTTTTGTACCGAGCAATGTGACACGAGCGGTTGAGCTGTTTGTGAATGGCCGGGACGTGGCGCTCGTGCAACCGGGAAATGTTGCCAAGCTTCAATTCGAAGGATGGCCCGCCGTCCAGTTTAGCGGTTGGCCCTCGCAGGCGATCGGGACGTTCAGCGGTGTTGTGCTCGCAGTCGATGCGTCCGCCCAGCCTAACGGTTTGTTCCGGGTACTGATCGGCGAGGATCCGAATGCGGATGAAACGCATGCATGGCCGGAAGATCGGTTTGTTCGCTTTGGTGCAAACGTTCGGGGTTGGATTCAGCTTGAGACAGTGACCGTTGGTTACGAGATTTGGCGACTGCTAAACAATTTCCCGCCCGATTTTGCGATCAATCCAGGTCCCAATCAGTGAATCGTCGAGTTTTTACGCTTGCGATCATGCTCTTTGGGATGGTCGTGGCGTCAGCCAATGCACAGGATGCAGCCTCGCCCGAGTCCGATGCGGCAACGCCCCTGACGCTCGATGAAGTGCTATCGGCGAGTGCGAAGTTCTTTCCCGCGATTCTGGAGGCCGAGGCTAATCGACGCGAGGCACTTGGGGAGATCACGGTCGCTGCAGGCGGCTTCGATACACTGGTGCAGGCGGAATCCAGTAGCTACGCGAGCGGCTTTTATGATGGTCAGGCGGCCAAAGGCACGATCACCCAACCCCTGCGTGCCTTTGGCACGAACATCTACGGTGAGTACAAAGTCTCCGAGGGCGATTTCCCCATCTACGAGGACATCAATTTCACCAATCGCGGGGGCACCGCCAAGGCCGGGGTGATTCTGTCCTTGCTTCGGGATCGCGATATCGATGATCGTCGGTTCGCCGAGGTCAATGCCGGACTCGCAGTCCGAGAGGCGGATCTGGACTTGCTATTGACGCAGATTGAGGTGCAGCGCGATGCGGCTCAGGCGTACTGGAGATGGCGCGCGGCTGGACAGACGCTCACCGTCTACCGGGACTTGCTGCGCAATGCACAGGAGCGTGATGCCGCGTTGATTCGTGAGGTCAGCAGTGGTGCACGCGCCGAAATCTTTCTGACGGAAAATCAGCAGATCATTACGCGCCGAAAGAGCCTCGTGGCCAGTTCACAGGCACGTTTTATGCTGGCGGCGAACCAGCTGTCGTTCTATCTTCGCGACGATGCGGGCCTACCGAAGTTGCCGACTGATGACCGCCTGCCAGGCGGCATGGAGGCACTCCCGGGCGTCGTACCAAGAGCTCTGGACTCCGCAGCTGAGGTGCTGAACGCCCGTCCGGAACTCATGCGCCTGGAGAATCAGATCCGCCGGGCCGGCAACCGGCTACAGCTCCGAAAGAACGCGCTGAAACCCAGATTCGATGTGAGCCTCGAGCTCGCGTCCGGGATCGGCGGTGTCGGTGAAGGTGGCGTCTCGCGCGACAGCACCGACACGATTTTCGGTCTCAAATTCTCTGTCCCTATCCAGCGCCGGCAGGCCCAAGGTCGCGTCGATCAGGCACGCGCGGAGCTCGACGCCCTGCAACTGCGTCGCCAGCAAGTTGAGGAGCGCATTGCGCTCGAGCTACAAGGCATTGTGCTGGGATTGACCTTCGCTGAGCAGGTTGCCGACCTGGCCGCTAACGATGTTGTATTGTCGCAAAAGCTGGAGCTCGCCGAGATCGAACGGTTCCGAAACGGTGCCAGCGACTTCTTCCTCGTCAATTTGCGTGAGCAAACCGTTGCGCAGGCGCAGATTCGCGAGATTTCGGCCCGATTAGACGCGCGCGTTGCTGAGGTGAACTTCGACGCCGGCACGCTTAATCTGCGAAATCTCGCGCTAGAGTGAACTGCATCACAGTTTTCTCGCTTTCGCCTGCGAATACAGGCAGATATCACTAAAGGTTCTGACTCAAGCGACGCTACGTAACCCGTCTAGCAAGATTGGCTAGTAGGAGAATACATATGCAACAGCGTCAAGCTGGTTTTACTTTGATGGAAATGATCGGCGTGGTCGCCGTCATAGCCATCCTCGCGTCGATGGCGACGCCGATGATCTTTGATGCGATTCGCAATGCGCGCGTAACGGCGTTTCTTGAGGACGTCAATGTGATGCGCACAGCGGTTGCTCGTTTTTACGAAGATACTGGAAACTTCCCTGAGCACATCCCGACGGATGCGCGAGATGGTCGGCGTCAGTTGATCTCGAACTCCAACAACAACCCGATCGGTGGTTGGAACGGGCCGTACATCGAGACCGACCTTGAAAACCCCTTCGTCGATGGCGGTTACCGAGGGGTTCTGAACAGCAATAACGCAAACTACCAGTTCGATCTCGACGGTGACGGGACGGTCGATACTAGTCGAGTCGCGGTGCTGCGAATTGACGGCACCAGCGAAACCGAGGCACGGAAGATCAGCGACATCATGGACGGTGACGGGGACGTCGATACTGGAGCAGGCGCATGGTTTGCATCCGGTCGAGTCAAGAAGTTTGGCGGAAGGCAAAACGATCGTCGCTTGTTGATCTTCTTGTCGCGCGAATAAGCGTTACAGAAGCAGCGGTGCAATGAGTGCTCGCAGCACAGACTCGACGGCGGCCTATTGGAGTGAGTTGACCTCCAAGATCGCGGTCACCCAGCGCAAGAAGATGACGCTGGGTGGCCGGCTCAAGGCTGCTGGACTGCTGACCGACGCGCAGCTGGATCTCGCATTGCGAGAGCAGAAGCGCAACGGAAAGTTGCTCGGTGAGGTCCTGATCGATCTCGGTTTTGTTTCGGCCGAGGTCATCACGCAGAATCTCGCGAATGAGGCGCAAACCGAGGTTGTCGATGTTCAATCGGCAGAAATTCCCGAAAATGTCCTGCGACTCGTTGACTACGAGACCGCCAAGAAATACAAACTGATCCCGTACTCTTTGGTCGACGGCATGTTGACCCTGGTGCTGGCCGACGCGTTTAACGTGGTGGCCATCGACCACGTCGAGCGTGAAACCGGCCATACCGTTACGGTCGTAACGGCCCCTGAAGGGCATATTCTCGACGCCGTTGCACGACACTACACACAGGGTAGTTCTATTGCCGACACGATCGACCAGATCATGGCCGAGGGCAGTGCAGCGGCCGAGGATGAAGCGGTCAATGAATCGCCATTGGTTCGGTTGGTCGACCAGCTCATTTCTTTGGGAATCAAAAAAGGCGCCACGGATATCCATATCGAACCGGCCGACAAAGTGGTTCGCGTTCGGATGCGTATCGACGGCGTGATGCGTCAGGAAGTGTTGATTCCCAAGTTGATTCAACCGGCGCTTACCGCTCGATTGAAGCTAATTGCGAATCTCAATATCACGGAGAAGCGTGTTCCTCAGGACGGTCGAATCCGATTCGACTACGGTCAGCATCACGTCGATCTACGTGTCTCGACACTGCCGACCAACGTTGGCGAGAGTGTGGTATTGCGTATTCTCGATCGCAGCGCTGCACAGTTGTCGCTCGGCGATCTTGGCTTTTCTGCCAAGCACAAAGACGACATGGAGCAATTCGTTGGCTTGCCCTACGGCATGGTCTTGGTCACCGGGCCAACGGGTAGCGGCAAGACAACAACCTTGTACGCGTCGCTGAAATTGGTACAGGCCGAAGAGCGAAGCGTATTTACCCTTGAGGACCCGGTGGAGTACTCGCTCGGCTCAATTCGCCAGACGCAGGTACGCCCGGATGTCGGGATGGACTTTGCAGCCGGCTTGCGTGCGTTGTTGAGGCAGGATCCGGACGTTATTCTCGTTGGTGAGATTCGCGATCTCGAGACCGCGCAGCTCGCGACGAGGGCGGCGCTGACCGGTCACCTGGTACTCTCGACGCTGCATACCAACGATGCTGTTGGTGTCATTCCGCGACTCGTCGATATGGGCGTAGATCGTTACATGTTGCCAGCCGCATTGTCGGCGATTGTTGCGCAGCGACTGGTACGTATGCTTTGCCATCATTGCCGTCGGCCGGTTCAACGACCGGATGAGCTTATTGAATCGCTCGGCCTGCAGGACATGGTGCCGCCGAACGCGACGCTATATGAACCCGGTGGTTGCGTGCACTGCAATGGCACCGGTTTTCAGGGCCGCTCTGCAATCTATGAAATTCTCACGGTCGATGAGCGTTTTCACGGACCGATCATCTCGGGTGCAAGCGCTGGTGACCTCAAGAACCTGGCCTCCGAGAGTGGCATGGTTCCGATGTTGAACGACGGCATTGCCAAAGCAATGGCCGGTGTGACTTCTCTCGACGAAGTCCTGCGTGTGGTGCGGTAGGGAATCGATATGCCCCAATACGCCTATCACAGTGTGGATCGAGCTGGCCGAACTTCCGATGGCACGATGGTTGCCGACAATGAGCAGGTGCTTGAAAACAAGCTGCGTGAGATCGGCTATTGGCTCGTCGATGCGAAGGAAAAGTCGCCGACGCGCAATCACGGCAGCGGCAAAGTGCCGCGCCGCGAGCTGATCGATTTCTTTATGGGTGCGACGTCATTGTTGATCGCCGGCATACCCATTGCTAGCACCATCTCAGCGATGGCGGAGGAAACCGAGCAACCTGTCCTGCGCCGTGTACTGCAAGACATCAGCATTAACGTGCAGGCGGGTAACGAGGTTTCCGAGAGCATGCGAGCCTACCCGGACGTGTTCTCGGAGCAAATTTGCAACTTGGTTCGTGCAGGTGAAACGGGCGGCAGTCTGACAGAGGTATTCAAGGACATCGCCCACCACCTAGAGTGGATCGACCGCATCATGGCTGACGTCAAGCAGGCCACGATATACCCGATCATGATCCTGTCGGCAGTCGCGGGACTGGTCGCCCTGATGTTTCTCTTCGTCGTACCTCGCTTCGCACAAATTTTTGCTGAGCTCGATATGGCCTTGCCGGCACTGACACAGGGTGTCGTCCGACTCGGCGCGATCACTCAGCAGTACTGGTGGGTTGGTGTCGTGGCGATTATCGGTTTGATTGTCGGCTTGCGAGGAATGCGGGCCGCACATCCTGCGTTGGCACTCCGTCTTGACTCGGCAAAGCTCAACATCCCGATTCTGGGCGGCGTGCGTCGCATGCTTGTGCAATCCCAGTTTGTGCATAATCTCGCACTCATGTTGAAAGCGGGTGTGCCTATTCTGGAAGCACTAAAACTCTCGCAGGGCGTGAGCGACAACCTCGTCATGGATCGTGCTGTGCAGGATGCGGCGACCACGGTAGAAAAAGGCGGTCGGATCAGTGAAGCGCTTCGCAATCACCCGGTAGTCTCCTCACTGACGTTACGCATGATCGTCGTGGGGGAGGACTCGGGCCGATTGGATACGACGCTCCAGCAGGTTTCGGATCGTTTCGATGAGGAAATTCCGCGCCAGATCAAACGTGTTTTCGCAATCGTTGAACCACTGATCACGATGACGTTGGTCGTCGTCGTCGGTTTGATCGCAGCATCATTGTTCTTGCCGATGTTCTCTCTTGTATCAGGGCTAGGTGCATGAGGCGGCAAAGCGGATTTACCTTGATGGAGCTCATCGGCGTCATGGCTATTTTGGCTGTGCTGTCCGCAGTGATCGCGCCGAGTATCGTCGGCACAGTCAACGATGCCTATGGTCGAGCAGAAGCCTCTAACCTCCAGCAGATCGCTGAAGATCTCGAGCTGTTTATCCGCCGTAATTCGCAGATACCGTCCGGCGCGATCAGTGACTGGACAGCGGCGGTGGGTACGCTCAGCGATGCTCCGGTCAATGACCTCGCATTGAATCGTCGCGGCTTCCAGCGTGTGCTGTATTTCGATCCCAACTTCTTTGTGGCCGGTGGCGGGTTCTCGGGTTATCTCCAAACGGGCGGCCTGACGGCACCGCCACTGTCGCCCCGGGTCATGTTGATTTCGAACCTGCGTGGCAGTGTTACCGGCCTGACCAATAACGCCGCTGTTTTCGACGACATCTGGAATCAGCGTCCCACTGCAGCGTTGTTCGAGTCAGACACACTGTTTATTCAGCGCCTGAATCTCGGACGCTTGTTCAAGGAGGTGCTGGTGTCCAGCGCGGCACCGAATCAAGCGGCAATTTCCTTCAATAACGCGCCCGCAATTGCGGTCCCGGCGGCGGGGCTGCTGAGCGAGGGTGTGCTCTCTCGGTTCGTGTTGCAGGACTCTCGCGTCTTGCTCTGGGCCGATCCGTTTCCAATTGGTGGGCTTCAGACTGCTTACAAAGCCACGGAAGATCTGGGGCTTAGGTACACGGACCTCGGCGGCACTTTCGGGTGGTTGCAGCCATGAGTATCGAATTCTCTATTGAATGGGCTTATGGCGAGTTTCGCATCGCGAGGATTCGTGGCGGTGAAGTGCTTGAGTCTTGGAAGTCTCCTACGTCAGTAGATGATCTCAGCGATCTCTCCGATGCGTTGGCCGCCGCTGCAGAGGTTGTCGACCTCGGACGCGGCGGTTCGGTGGCCATCGCGTACGAAGACGACTTGCACACGCACGATTTCCTCGAATTGCCGTCGATGTCGCGCCGTGACCGACTGCGCTACTTGCAGCGCTACGTCGACAACAACAAACCTTTCGATGGAGCCGCCTCATGGCGTGCGCATCCGGTACGACGAAACAAGGTCAACGGGGTCCTGCTGCATCTGCTGCCGAAATATGTGCTCGATGGCTTGATGCGGGTCTGCGCCGAGTACTACCTGATTCCGAAGCTGATGGTGCCGCTCACCGAGATCATGTCTCGGTTCGTGCCATCCCTGGACCGTGACTCTGACGATGCGCTGCTGCTGATCGCGCTGTTTGATAACCGCACACAAATGCTGATCTCCGACGCAGAAGGCGAGATTCTATTCGTGCGCGAGTTGAGCTACCCATGGACAGCTCAGACCAACGGACGGTTGGTGCTCGATATCAACCGAACGATTGGCTACTCAAAACAGCGGATCGGCGGCATGATCGCTGAAGCGTGGGTCATTGGGCCGAATGCAGCCGAAGTTTCCGATGCACTCGAGGAGCGCATCGACGCCAAGGTGCTCTATGACGAGCGGGCGGCCAAACCTGCGTTCTGGATGCACCAGGTTATTGCCTTACCCCTGTCTTTGCACAGCAACTTTGTCTCGTTGCTGGCGCGTGGGTCCATCAGTGGCAAAACGTTGTTTCGTGCGGCATTGATGGCGACGGGCGTCATGATTGCGAGTGCGATCGGCGTTGCCGCGGCCGTGGAGTTTGCGATCTGGAACCATCGCCCGGATGTCGTTTCCTTGTCCGCACAAATCGAACAACGGAAGGAAGAGATCGAAGTGTTGGAGCAGGAGGTCGTTCGGATGGACGCCGAGGCACGCAAGCTCGATATCCTGAACCTCGATGCCTTCAATCTGCCCGGTCTATTTCTTAGTCGGTTGTGGGAGATTGTCCCCCAGGGCCTGGTCGTCACCGAAGTTAGCATCCAACGCCAAGGCGAGGGCTGGACACTAGGCATCCAGGGAGTCTCGCCCGAGTCGCTGGGTTCGGTTGCACCGTTGCTGTCGGAGCTCGAGTCGAACCTTACGAGGGAGCCTTGGAATGCTGCGATTGCGCAATCCTGGGAGGCGGCCTGGATGAGTCAACTCGAGCAAGGTCTCGCCGCAAACGGTGGGGCAGTCGGATTTGAAGTGCAGGGGCTTTTGCGATGAGCACACTGCGTGACGATTACGATCCCAATGACATTCCGCTGAATTCCTCTGCGATCCACCGGATCGACACCAGTCTGTTCGAGCTGAGTCTTGAAGACGATGTCGACAAGGATACGGGTGCGGCCAACAGCGACGCGGCTCTGACGATCGATTCCCCCATTGAGCGCACCTTCAGTCACAAGGTCTCCGCGAACGTTCGCGCGCAGCGCTGGTTGAATCGGCTTGCGTATCAGATTGCACGTAGTCGGGCCTTGCAAGCGGTATGGGCGATGATCGTTATCGCTTCGGTTGCGACACTCTACCTGACGCTGACCTACCGTATCGAGCACATCGACGACAACCTGATCCTGATGCAGGAGCTGGGTGAGCTCGATACACGAGTGCTCAGTCTCGAGCGCGAGTTTATGTCACAGGACATGCAGTCTCTGAAGGAGAGCGTCCAGAGCGCCGATACCCGGAGAGTCTTCCTCGACTACCGTGCGCTCGCCGTCTGGCTGAGCGAGAAGGCGAGCTTCGCCGAGCAACTGGGACTTGAGTTCAGCTACACGTTGGGTGACAGCGAAGCGTCCGCGATCGAGGGCATGCTCGAGGTGCCTATCATGATGGTGCTCGGGAGTGAGATCAGCAATGAACAGGTCTATCTGCGCGCGTTGGAATTTCTGAAACGCGTGGTCAGTACTCCATTCTATGTCGAGCTGTCAGAAACCACGCTGCGTGGCGAAGGTAAAGGCGCACGCGAGTTGAATGCGACGTTGCGGGTCTGGGTTCACTCAACGGTGAAGGCGGCAAACTATGCTGAATAATCGCTGGTTTGTATTCGGTCTCGCCGGTCTTGCGGTGTTGTTGATCGGCATGAATGTGCTCAGGCCGCTACTCGACGCGCGTGAGGATGATTGGGTGCCGCCTGACGACCCGAGTTACTACGATGTGGACATCGAGAACGACCTAACGGGTACCGGTATCGACACGCCGCTGCAAGGTGCGCAGTTCGATTCCGCGCAGCTTGCGATTTCAAGTATCAATGTGGCCGCGCTGCATTGGGACGAGCGCCCGGCGCGAGACCCCTACGTGCCGAGTGCGACCGTGTCTGAAGCCGCGCTCAATGCGGTACAGGCTGCGGTCAAGAGCGCACCTAGAGTAATGACACCGACCTCGGTGCGCTGGCCAACCGTGTCCGCGGTCGTCGATTCGCGTCGGCATCAATACGCGGTCGTCGATGGCGAGATCCGTAAGCCAGGCGACCGATTCGGTGGCTTTGAACTGGTCGGTATCGAACAACAATCAGTAAGGCTGGCACACGCAGCAACGCGCAGTGCGAGGCAAGTGAAGGTGAGTACAAAATGAAAGGAATGATTCTGCGGGCAGGATGCCTGATCGCCCTGTTTACGATGACAGGGTGTGCTGCACTCTTGCCACCTGAACCCGAGGCTCGCGATTATGAAGACGAGCGTGCTGTGCGCGATGAGCTGTGGAGCCGCCCGCCAGCACCACTGCGAATGACGCCCGAGCCTGAAGCGGCTCCCGTCGCTGATCCGGATCCGGAAAACCTGTACACGTTCGTGGCTAACGAGCTTCCGGTAGCGCAGGCGTGCCGTTTGTTTGGCAAGGCCTACAACCTCAATATGGTGGTTGAGCCTGACGTCAGTGGCACCGTGAGCGTCGATCTGCAGGATTTGCCATTTGCCGAAGTCATGGAATCGCTGCTTGGTGCGAACGGCTACTTCTGGGAGCGCCGCGGGAATATCGTGTACGTCAGGTCATGGGAGACTCGCATCTTCACGATCGACTACATCCGATTGGTGCGCACCGGCCAGGGCTCCAGCATGGCGCAGGTCAGCTCTAGCGCCCAGGTTGGAGGCGCTGGTGGTGCAGCGGGTGGACTCGGTGGTGGCGGTGCCGTCGGCGGTGGTGGTGGCGCTGATGGCGGCGCGGCGGGCGCAATTTCCATCATGCAATCCGATAGCGTGGATTTTTGGGTCGAGTTGGAGGGTCAGCTCGAGAAACTCGTGTCGGAGGATGGGCGGCTTGTCATCAATCGACTGGCTGGTACCGTTCAGGTGACCGACGCGCATCCGCGCGTCGAAGAAATTGCCTCCTTCATTGAGCAACTCAACCAGGCGATCTATCGGCAGGTTGATATCGAGGTCAAAATCGTTGAAGTCGAGCTGAATAATGATGAGGCGCTAGGCGTCGATTGGTCGCGGCTCGTTCGCGATGGTGACGGTGAATTTCTGGATGGGAGTCTTTCCACTATTATTGTTAGTCCGGCAGGCGGGCTCGACGCATTGTCTGGCACCGCCAACCTGACATTCAGCGATATCGATGGTGGTCTGAACCGAATCACTGCGGTTGTGGAAGCGTTGCAGGAACAGGGCAAGGTGGACATCGTGTCCCAACCGCATATTCGAACGCTCAACAATCAGTCTGCTCTCATTAAGGTCGGTACTGACCGCACATTCTTCCGTCGCGAACAGAGTACGGGCACAACAGCTGCCGGTGCCCAGACCTTCGCGACCGATGTACCGCAGGTCGTAACGGAAGGTATTGTGCTTTCGATTACACCGCAAGTATCCAAGGCGGGTTGGATCACACTCGACGTGTCGCCAGTAGTCACGCGAGTGTCCAGTGTGAGCGAGGTGCTTGACGATAACGGTATCGTTCAATCAACGGCGCCGAATCTCGATATCAGTCAGACGTCTTCGCTGGTGCGAGCGAGGAGTGGTGAGACGATCGTGATCGGCGGATTAATCCAGAGCCAGGAAACAGAGGCTCGACGCTCGGTGCCGGTACTGTCGCGGATTCCGCTGATCGGTCGCCTGTTCCGATCGAACTACACGATCGAGACGCGCAAGGAGTTAATCCTGATGGTGACGCCGAGGTTGATTAGTACCTAAGTCGTTGGTCGGTACTCACGCAGCGTTGCGCGCAGGCGCAGCTTCTCTTTTCGATACTGCTCGATCAACACAGGAAGATAATCGAGCTCTGGCGCAAGCCATAGCTCGGTTTTTCTCGACGACCCCGGCGACTGATGTCGAACACCAACGACGTCGTAGCGTTTGCGTCCGACTTTGACGTTGCGCTGCCCGATGTTCGTGATTTCGAGAATCTTCTGCCCATCGGGATCAAAAATCGCGTAGCGATCATCCCTCTCACTCTCGGTCTTCAGATCGAGCATCAGTTGATACTGCACCGATACTCGGTCAAACAAAGGAGCCACGAATTCGGCATCCACTTCAACCGGTGGTTGATCTTCCAGCGCAATACGTCCTTTCAACATCTTAGTGTCGTGATCAAACGTGATCCGGGTCTCACCTTTCTCGCGACTGATTTGGTCGACGGAGTGATACTCGTTGACCACGACAAACGTTTCATCGATCGAAAACTCGCTTTGCTCGCGAATACGACCGCCACCAGCAATCAGTCGGGCGATGCCGGTTGGCTTGATGGCGTGAATCGCCGTGTAGTGTCCTTGCTCGTCGACATCCAGAGCGGTGTTAAGGCGGCCGCCAACACCGCTGATGCTGACCTTGTATTCGGCCTGATGTGGAGTGAGCGTCGGTGCCTCGGCATAACCGTTCATCGCCAATAAAAAGCCGGCAAGCGCTATCGATCGGGTAAGCATTACTGATTCCCGCTTGATTCCAAACTGGCTTCGCATTGTGCCATGACGGACATGACTGCAGCCTGAACGCGCTCGCGCTCCGCTTCCAGTGCATTAACCGGAGTCTTTGGATCGATGACACATGGCTCGCCGATGCCAACAACCACTCTTGCAAACGGTTTCGGGATCATGAACCGATCCCACCGATTGAGATACCAGGCACTGCTGGCCGCTGCGGCCATCGGTACGATCGGCGCCTTGCCGATACGTGCCATGAGGACGGCGCCTTCCTTGAACTCGTACTGTGGACCTCGCGGGCCGTCGGCGGTGGTCACGATGGAATATCCGCGACGCATCATCTGCTGCATGTCGCGAAGCGCGAGTGCGCCGCTCTGGTTTGCCGAGCCGCGAATAACCTCTGCGCCCCAGCGTCGCGCGATGCGTTCCGGTACATCGCCGTCGACCGACCCGGAAATCAAATAGCAGCCTTTGAAGCCGCGCCGAATCCAGCGAGCGATTTCTGTTGAGCACAAGATATGATGCTGGTGCCAATAGCTCGGTGCCACCGGCGAGTCTTGCTGCTCCAGCCATTTGAGGTGCTCACCGCCGATCATTGGCTGGTATCGATAGCTCTTACGTAACAGCCACAAAAGCAAACGCGCCACCGGCAATCCGAGTGCGTAATAGATGCGTCGGCCGGCGCTTAGCCGTCGTTGAGACGCAGTGCTGCGGCGCGATTCGACCGACTTGGGGTCAGGGGATTCCGACATAGCGCATGCAATATCCTAGACAACCCGGGCAATGTACAATTGTAGGGATAATTTTTCCGCACGACGTTTTCGATGTCAGCACCAAACCCCTCAACTACTCAGCCGCCTGGGCCAGTCGAGCCCGCAGATCTCGGCATAGATCAGCCGACGCTTGCGCTGTTGCGCGACGCGGCCGAGACGTATGGTCCGGTCGTGCGGTTTGTATCGGCCTCTGGTAAGAGCTCGGTGTACGTCGAGGATCCGGAGCTCGCACAGAAGCTGCTGATACGAAAGCACAGTCAATCGAGCAAGGGGCGGGGTTTCGAGCGCGTCAAAATGCTGCTGGGTAATGGATTGATTGTCAGCGACGGTGATCATTGGCGGCGTAGTCGTACGATGATTCAGCCTGCTTTCAAGCCACGTTCGATCGAGCGCATGGCCGAACGGATGCTGCAGCACTCGAAAGTGATGGCTGCTGACTGGTCGCGCGCTGCCGAGACAGGTGCCGGGATCGATCTGGCTGAAGCAACAACGCAGTTCGGACTGGGTGTCATTGTCGATTGCATCTTCGGCGATGACGTGGACGCCCGAAATGCGGCAGCACCGGACAGTCGATTTGCATTCCTTCGGCCTGACGCTGCAAGAGACCTATCCATGGTGCAGGCGGCGCGCGCGCTCAGGCAATGGATCAGCGGTGTTGTAGAGCGGCGTACGCAATCTGCCGAGTCGTGGGAAGACTTCCTCGGGCTTTATCTCGATGCGCGTGACAAAAACGATCAGCCGTTCTCTGAGCGGGAGTTACTGGACGAGGTGATCACGCTAATCGTCGCCGGGTTTGAAACGACCGCTAATACGCTAACCTGGGTTTGGTACGAACTTGCGCGTCATCCGGAGATTGCCGAAGCGGTGTGCGATGAACTCATTGCTTCCGGAGCGCCGGATCAGGTCTCACTCGAGTCGGTAGATCAGTTGCCGTTGACACTGCAGGTGCTGCAGGAAACCCTGCGACTGTATCCGCCAGTGTGGCTCTACACGCGTCGCGCGAATGAAGACATTGATCTCGGCGACTTCCGGCTGTCGGAGGGTGAGCAGATATACCTCTCGCCCTACCTCACACAGCGCAGTGCGCGTTACTGGGAGTCGCCAGAGCAGTTTATGCCGAGGCGATTCGAAGGTGCTGGACAAAAAGCGAACGGCCTCGCGTTTTTTCCGTTTTCGTTGGGGCCGCGACGCTGTGTTGGTGAGCACTTCAGTTATCTCGAAATGAAAATCCAGCTCGCCAATATCCTGCCATTGCTAATGCCGACGCTGCATCGCCCCGAACACAAGCCCGAATGCGAGTTTGCAATCAACCTTCGTTCGCGTGATCCGATTTATCTGACATTGAATACGCGGGAGAATCTACCGCAATGACCCATTCGCTGATCGACGTGCTCGAGCGCGCAAAAGACACTGACCGTAGCATTCGATTTGTGGAATCGAGCGCCGACGATGTGGTGCCGCTGGCTACCCTGTGGCAAGACGCCAGTCTGTTGCTCGGCGGGTTGCAGAAACAGGGCGTCACTGCGGGCGATCAGGTTGTGATCTTCACTAAGAGCAACCGACAGTTCCTGACCGGCTTTTGGGCGGCGGTTATGGGTGGGGTTGTTCCGGTCCCTGTAGCCGTGGGTATCAGCGACGAGCATCGACACAAGTTGCTGCGAATACTGGATCAGCTTGAATCCGGGTTTGTGCTCACCGATGGTGATCTGCACAGCCGACTGATCGGATTTGCGGAAGCCAATGGGCGCTCGGAGGTTCTGCCCAGCCTTCTCACGCGAAGTATTCGCTTCGATGATGTCGAGCTTTCAGCATCAGGCGCTCTTGCGACGCAGGAAGGCGATGCGCTGGCCTTTATTCAGTACTCGTCGGGCTCCACGGGCGATCCCAAAGGCGTGTGTCTGACGCATAACAATGTATGCACCAACATCAATGCCATCGTGGCAGCCACGGGTTGGCGATCCGATGATGTAGGTCTGAGTTGGATGCCGCTAACGCATGACATGGGATTGATTGGTTTTCACCTCTCGATCATGGCTGCAGGCGCTGAGCATGCAGTGATGGATACCAACCAGTTTGTGCGACGCCCCTTGCAGTGGATGGAAAAGGCGCATGAGCTGCGGGCAACGCAGCTATGCTCGCCGAACTTCGGCTACAAGCATTTCCTGAAGCTGTTTGAGCGCAAAGGCCTGCCCGTAGGCACTGATCTGTCGAGTGTGCGATTAATCCTGAACGGCGCAGAACCGATCTCTGCGCAGCTGTGTGACCAGTTTCTTGATGCATTAGCACCACTGGGTTTGAAGCGCAGTGCCATGTTCCCCGTCTATGGACTTGCCGAGGCAACGGTTGGTGTGTCGGTAGGGACGCCCGGCGACGAATACCAGACCGTCGTGGTTGATCGTCACAGTGTTGTCATTGGCGAGCCATGGAAGCCAGCGGCAACAGGTGACGCGGATGCTGTGACCTTCGTCAAGGTAGGGCGCCCCATCAACGACGTTGCGCTTCGCATTGTCGATGATGCGGGAATCAACCTGTCCGACGGACGTGTTGGGCATATCCAGTTAAAGGGCGGCAGCGTCACCAGCGGCATTTACGGTGACCCGGTAGTGACCAAATCCTTGTTCAGTGACGACGGATGGCTACACACCGGCGATTGCGGTGCGATGATCGAAGGTGAGCTGGTGGTAACAGGTCGCCAGAAAGACCTGATCATCGTCAACGGGCAGAACTACCTGCCGCATGACCTCGAAGATTTGCTCAGCACATTGCCTGGTCTGGATCTCAACAAAGTGGTCGTTGCGAGTGCGCCGATTGTTGGTGGCGAGGAACGCGAGCGAATTCTCGTGTTCGTGTTGCATCGCGGTGATAGCCAATTACCGGAAGATATGCGCGATGCAGTGGTACGACGGTTGGGTGAACAGGTGGGTCTGCAGGTAGATCATGTGATTCCGGTAGCGAGGATTCCGAAGACGACGAGCGGCAAGGTGCAGCGGGCTGCGCTCGTTCGCCAGTTCACGGCGGGTGAGTTTGACGGTGTGCTCGTCGTCGTAGATGAGGTGGAATCTGTTGAAGACGATGATCCACTCGTCGCCTCGCTATTGCAGATCTGCGCAGAGCACGCGAAAGACGTGAAAATCGGCGCAAACGATAACCTGTTTGAAGTTGGCGTTAGCTCTTTGACGTTGTCGGAAATCGTTCTCGGTATCGATGAGCGGTTTCCCGGCCAACTGGATATCAGCGACCTGTTCGACGTGCCGAGTATTCGGGAAGTCGCGCAGTTTCTTCGCGACAGGGGTGTCTCTGGCTGAGAGACCAATGCCGGTCTGATACCCTGTCGGCCGTTTCTAGCCTGGAGATACGACCCATGCTGCGTCTGCTCGCGCTCGCTTGCGCCCTCATCTGTGCCCCCGCTGTTGCGGGCGGTGAATACGAGTCACCGCTTTGGCCTGGCACGACCTATGACCCGGCGGTCCCGACGATTGAGTCGGTGCTGGGTTACGCGCCAGGTAGTCGGATCAGTCATCCTTCAGAGGTGATGCGTTACTTCGAGGCCCTGGCCTCAGCGGCTCCCGACCGCATGCAATTGGCGCAGTACGCGACCAGCTGGCAGGGAAGACCGCTGATCTATGCGGTGGTTACCAACGAGCAAAATCTTGCCCGGATCGATGAGATCAAGGCAGGCATGCAGGCGTTGCAAGATCCGCGCGAGACGTCGGCCGATGCGGCAGCCGCACTGATCGACTCGCTGCCCGCTGTCACCTGGCTTTCGTACAGCGTTCACGGGAACGAAATCAGCCCTGCCGATGCCGCGATGGTGACGGCATACCATCTGCTCGCCGCACAGGGCGATGCGCGTGTCGATGCGATCATGAACGAGACCGTGGTCGTGATTGACCCCGTGCAAAACCCTGACGGTCGTGCGCGTTTTGTCAGTCATTTCGAAAACAATACCGGGCTCGTCCCCTCAAGTGATCGGTTAGCGGCCGAACACGATGAGCCTTGGCCTGGCGGCCGGACCAACCACTATCTGTTCGATATGAATCGGGACTGGTTCATTCTGACTCAACCCGAGACACGCGGACGGGTCGCAGCGCTCCAGGAGTGGTATCCGGTCGCTTTCGTGGACGCGCACGAGATGGGATCGGACAGTACTTATTATTTTTCGCCCGAGGCAAAACCGTTCAACCCACACATCGCAGCCGATCAGCGCGCGAGCCTCGAGCTTTTCGGATTGACTAACGCCGGACTGTTTGACGGGTTCGGTATCGACTATTTCACACGTGAGATTTTCGACGCGCTATACCCCGGTTACGGTGCGAGCTGGCCGTTGTATTTCGGCAGCATTGCGATGACGTATGAGCAGGCCTCGGCAAGGGGCTTGCGAGTCAGGCAATACGATGGCAATGACATGCACTACTCGGAGACGGTCCGAAACCACTTTGTTGCATCCATGGGAACGGCGGAGACCGTGCAGGCGAATCGCCGTAAGTTCTTGCGAGATTTCTACGACTATCAGGTCAGCGCAATTGCTGAGGGTCGTCGCGAGCGTACCAAGGCGTACGTAATTCCCGCTCAAAACGATCAGGATGCAGCTGACAAGCTCGCCGGATTGCTTGTGATGCAGGGCGTCGAAGTGGGTAAGACAACGCGTGAGATTCGCGCGTGTGGCAATGAGTATGCGCCAGGGAGCTATGTCATCAATCTCGACCAGCCGGCCAAACGCTTGCTGCGCACACTGATGGATAGCGATGTGCCGATCGATGAGCGCTTCATGGAAGAGCAGGAGCGCAGGCGTGCAAAGGGGCTCTATGCTGAGCTCTATGACGTTACGGCCTGGTCATTGCCTCTGATGATGAATGTCGATACCGATACCTGCACGCGACGCGTTGCGGGAGACTTCGAGGCGGTCGCCCCGGAATTTCAGCAACCGGGTTCGTTTACGGCTAAAGCCAATGCCGTCTCTTACCTGGTCCCCTGGACCGGTGCGGGCGCGGTGCGACTGGCTGTGGCTGCACTACAGGCGGGTTATGTGATCAAGACGACCGATAAAGCGTTCACGCATCAAGGTGCGCGTTATCCGGCAGGGACGGTCATCATCGACGTGGCTGACAATGCAGCATCGCTGGGAGACTGGTTAAGCGACGCTGCGATCACCACGGGTGCGGATGTTATCGCCGTGGCGGACACGTGGGTTACCGACGGACCCAATTTCGGTAGCCAAAACGTTCAGCGTCTGCCCTCCCTCGAAGTCGCGATCGCTTGGGATGATCCCGTTTCCCCTTACAGCGCTGGCAACACACGCTTCGTGATTGAGCAGCAATTTGGTCTGCCGGTGACGCCGATACGTCTCTCGCGACTCGGGCGTGCCGATCTGCGCCGCTACCACGTTCTGATCCTGCCCGAGGTCTATGGCAGCTACCGGAGCGAGCTCGGCGCTGAAGGCATCGAGAATCTGACCGATTGGGTGGCTGATGGCGGTGTGTTGATCACGCTCGGCAATGCCACGCGGCTTGCAGCGGACCCGGGCGTTGATTGGCTACCCATCCGGCGCGAGTATGCGGCCGTCGATGAAGACACAGAATCCGGGTCTGAAGCCGATGCCGAGGAGACGCTCGTGGAAGGCAGTGTCATTGAGGATGATGAGGCCTATGCGGTAGCGATCGAAGGCGTCGAGAGCACGCCGGACTCGGTTCCAGGCGTTTTGCTGCGTGCGAAACGTGACCCCGACCATTGGCTGGCGGCGGGCGTGGCAGAGACTCTGAACGTTCTCGTGCGTGGCAGTGATGTTTACACACCCGCCAAACTCGGAGAGGCGACTAACGTCGTGCGGTTTGAAGCGCCCGACGAGTTGCTCGCTGGCGGCTATCTTTGGGCTGAAAACGCCGATCAACTTGCTTACAAACCTTTCGTGGTGCACGACTCGGCAGGTCGTGGCCAGATCATCGGTTTCACCTGCGATCCGACGGTCCGTGCTTATCTCGACGGTCTCAACATAATCTTCATGAACGCGATCATACGCGGTGCGGCGCACGCCCGTCCTGTGCGTTAGGCGCGTTTAGCGGGCTTTGTTAGACTCCGAAAACTCTGAATTCATTGGGAGTGGAGCATGAAGTGGTGGGCATTGATCCTGGTTGCGACCTTGGTCGCAGCTTGTTCGGGCGAAGAGTCCTTGGAGAGTGCGGAAGTGTCGACAACGGAAAGCGCCATGGAGACCAGTGAATTGGCGGAAGATCCCAACCTCTGGCTGGAAGAGGTAGAGGGCGAGCGAGCACTCGGTTGGGTGGAAGAGCAGAACGAGCGCTCGCTGGCGGGTCTGACCGCTCAGCCCGCTTTTGAAACCAACCTCGAAAAGGCGATGGAGCTCGCGGTCTCTAACGACCGAATTCCTTACGGGTCGATTCGCGATGGTCAGGTCTACAACTTTTGGCAGGACGAGACCAACGTGCGGGGGCTATGGCGTCGCACCTCGCTGGAGTCTTATGGGTCGGACAGCCCTGAGTGGGAGACGGTGCTCGATTTCGATGCTCTGGCGAGCGCTGAAGACAAGAACTGGGTGTTCAAGGGTTCGAACTGCTTCCGCCCGAAAGATGCCGAACGCACGTTGTGTCTGATCAGCCTCTCGGATGGCGGGAAGGATGCGGTCATCCTGCGTGAATTTGATCTCGACGAGAAAGCGTTCGTCGATGACGGGTTTGTCACCGCAGAGGCAAAACAAGGCGCTGCGTGGATCGATCACGACACAGTACTCCTCGCCACAGATTGGGACAGCGATGGAGCGACGCTGACCGAGTCCGGGTATCCCTCGAGCGTACGATTGTGGCGTCGCGGACAGTCGTGGAACGATGCAGAAACGCTCTACACGGGCGACAAGACCGATGTGGGCCTGTGGCCCTGGTCTAGCGAACTCGACAGCGGCGAAGTGATCTACGGTGCCGTCGAAGCCGATACGTTCTTCACGCAGACAATGTGGCTACTCAGCAAGGGCGAACCTGAGGCAATGCCATTGCCTCAGAAGTCATCGCTCAGTGGTCGCCTGGGTAGTGAGCAGTTTGTGACACTCCAACAGGACTGGAATGTACAGGGCAAGAAGTTTGAGTCCGGTGATCTGGTCGCTTTCAATCTGGAGGCGTATCTCGAAACCTTGGAGCTGCCAGAAGTTGAGTTGGTATTCCGAGCCAATGATCGGCAGGCCGTCAACGGTGTGGCGGTAGCCAAGGGCGCTGCAATTCTCTCGATCAATGACAACGTTGCAAGCCGCTTGTTGTTGTTATCGCAAGGCGAAGAAGGCTGGGTCACGGAAGACATTGAGTTGCCGGACACCGGTCAGGCCAGCATTTATTTCGCTGATTCGAACGAAGATACAGTGTTCATCAACTTCGAAGGTTTTCTCACCCCGGATACGTTGCTGTCCTACAGCGCCGCGTCGGGTCAAATGACACCACTGAAGTCGCTGCCACCGAAATTCGACACTAACGGTCTTACGGTCTCTCAATTCGAAGCCGTTTCGAAAGATGGTACGCGTGTGCCTTACTTTGTCGTTCATAGTGCCGACATCCCGCTCGATGGCACGACGCCAACGCTGCTTTATGGATATGGCGGTTTCGAGGTTTCACTGCGGCCGAGCTACTCCGGGAATATCGGACGGTTGTGGCTTGAGCAAGGTGGCGCGTATGCCCTCGCCAATATCCGCGGTGGCGGCGAGTTCGGTCCCAAATGGCACCAGGCGGGTCTGAAGCAAAACCGGCAGCGCATCTATGACGATTTCATCGCGATTGGCGAAGATCTCATCGACCGCAAGATCACCTCGCAGGAACACCTTGGCATCATGGGTGGGTCGAATGGTGGATTGCTGATGGGTGTGATGCTGACGCAGCGCCCGGATCTCTGGAATGCTGTGGTTATCCAGGTGCCGCTACTCGACATGCTGCGCTATCACAAGCTGTTGGCGGGCGCGTCGTGGGTGGATGAGTACGGTGACCCGGAAATTGCTGAGGAACGTGCGTTTCTCGAAACGATTTCTCCCTACCACAATTTTGATGAAACAGCGGATTACCCGACGCCGTTTTTTGTGACCTCAACGAAAGACGACCGGGTACACCCAGGCCATGCACGCAAGATGGCTAAGCTATTCCAGACTGCCGAAAAGCCGTTCCTCTACTACGAGAACGTCGACGGTGGACACTCTGCCGCAGCGAATCAGAAAGCGCGTGCGCGTCGCACGGCACTGGAGTTCACGTACCTGAGCGAGCAGCTGTTCGAGTCGGCGGACTAATAATCCGTCGGTCGATCAGCGCGATAGCCGAATCTATCGGTTATCGCGCTGTAAGCTCGTAATGAAAACAGGGCCAGTGAGGTCATCTTGGCAAACGCGCAATGACTTGCGCTCAAGAGGAGACACCGAGATGAAAAAAGCACTTCCCTGGATACTGGTCCTGATTCCTGTATTTGTATTCCTGCAATCGCTGCCGTTCAAGTTCACTGGAGCGTCGGAGACGATCTATATCTTCAGCACGATCGGCACATGGCTGGGCAGCATTGGCTTGACGTTTCTGGCACAACCCTTCACGGATTACGGCGCTTACGGCGTCGGCGTGGCCGAGCTGATCGCAAGCGTTTTGCTCCTTATCCCCACAACCCGTCATTGGGGTGCTCTACTTGGACTTGGCGTGCTTAGCGGCGCGATCTTCTTTCATCTGTTCACGCCTCTGGGCGTCGCGGTCGAGTTCCCCGGTGGCGCCGAAGGTGGCGAAATTTCCTTGTTCGTCATGGCAGTGATTGCCTGGTCGGCATTACTCACACTCGTGATCCGCAATCGCCAGCGCTACCCCATCGTGGGTGGCGCTGTGCAGCCGGCCTGATTCTGTAACGGCGTTGATTTCGCCGTGTTATAAACACGGCATGAACCATTCACTCGAAACGGATTATCTGGTTGTCGGAAGCGGTGCTGTTGGCATGGCGTTCGCCGACATTCTGCTCTCGGAATCGGACGCCGACATCATCGTCGTCGACCAGCACGACAAGCCAGGAGGGCACTGGAACGACGCGTATCCATTCGTTCGTTTACATCAACCTTCAGCGTTTTACGGTGTGAGTTCGGCGGAACTCAGCAAAGGCCGGCGTGACCAGGTGGGTCTCAACAAAGGGCTTGCCGAACTGGCGAGTGGCGCGGAAGTCAGCGCCTACTTCGATGACGTGATGCAGAACCGGTTTCTTCCTAGCGGCCGTGTCCGCTACTTCCCACTCTGTGATTACGAAGGTGACGGTAAGTTCATTAACGTCATGAGTGGCGAGACGTTCGAGGTGAAGGCCCGCCGCAAGACGGTTGATTGCACATGGCTTAAGACTTCGGTCCCCTCGACACATACGCCGCAGTTCTCGATCGGAGAGGGGGTCAAGTTGATTCCGCCGAACGGGCTCCCACACCTAACTCAAGCACCTGACGGCTACACCGTCATTGGCGCCGGTAAGACAGGGATCGATACGTGCATCTGGCTATTGGAGCGCGGTGTCGACCCGGATCGAATTCGCTGGATTTCACCGCGAGACGGATGGCTGATCGACCGCCGGAACACCCAAACCGAGGAGGAGTTTTTCGAAGACTCCATCGGCAACGTCTCGCGCCAGATGAAAGCGATTTCGGAAGCCGAAGATGTCGAGGACCTGTTTGTTCGCCTTGAGAAGTACGGCGTTTTGCTGCGCATCGACACCGACGTCTGGCCCCAGATGTTCCACGGCGCGACCATCAGCCGCATGGAACTCGAGGAAATGCGGAGGATTAAGGACGTCGTGAGAATGGGGCGCGTGACCGCCGTGGAACAGGATCGGATCGTCCTCGAAAAAGGCGAAGTGTCGGTGGATCGCGATGAGGTGTTCATCGACTGTACCGCCAGTGCGATACCCAATCTGCAAATCAAGCCCGTGTTCACTGGAGACGTCATCACCCCGCAGACCGTGCGGTCCTATCAGCCGGTATTTAGCGCAGCGTTCATCGCGCACGTCGAGCTGGCATATGAGGACGAGGCGACGAAGAACGACTTGTGCCATGTCGTGCCACTGCCCAATCATTCGACAGACTGGTTGCCAATGACTATGGCGTTCATGCGTAACCAGATGCGATGGTCGCAGGATCAGGAGCTCAGGCGCTGGGTCCGCGAGAATCGGTTGGATGGATTCAGCAAACTGGTTGCCAGTGCGCGCGGTGATGATGCGAAGTCGGCCATCATCAATGAGATGCGCGGCTACATGATGGGCGCGGCGCAGAACCTTCAAACACTCCTTGGGTCTATGAAGACGTAAACTCGGATCACACAGATCGTTCGCGGGGGACAACAATGATCTACGACAGCATTCTAGACACAATCGGCAAGACGCCGGTCGTCAAGCTTCACCGCACAGGGCCATCGCATGTGACGATGTACGTGAAGGTAGAGTCATTCAATCCGATGAGTTCGGTGAAAGACCGACTCGCCTACGCAATTGTTCTCGATGCAGAAAAACGCGATTTTCTTAAGCCGGGCCAGACCGTAGTTGAGGCGACGTCCGGCAATACCGGTATTGCACTGGCGATGGTATGCGCTGCACGTGGTTATCCATTCGTGGCGGTAATGGCGGAGTCTTTCTCGCTGGAGCGGCGCAAGGTCATGCGCGGTTTGGGTGCCAAGGTGATTCTGACGCCTGCGGCCGAGCGTGGTACCGGTATGGTGAAAAAAGCGCAGGAACTCTCCGAGTCGCGCGGTTGGTTCTGGGCTTCGCAGTTCACCAATCCTGCAAACCCGGCATTTCATCGCTCGACCACTGGCCCGGAGATTCTCTCTGATTTCTCCGATCGACGACTTGATCATTGGGTCACCGGCTGGGGCACTGGCGGCACGCTGACGGGTGCTGGCGAGGTCATCAAACAGGCACGACCGGAAATCAATATTGTGGCGACCGAACCCGAAGGCGCCCAGTTACTCGCAGGTAAGGAGTGGCAACCGCACAAGATTCAGGGTTGGACGCCGGACTTCGTTCCAGAAGTGCTGAATGCCGATATCTACGATGCGCTGGTGCCGGTGGGCGATGATGAGTCGATTGCGACTGCACAAGCGCTGGCTGCAAACGAAGGTATCTTCACCGGTATTTCCGGAGGCGGCACGCTCTGTGCGGCGCTAAAAGTGGCGAAGAGCGCCGCTGAAGGCGATGTGATCCTCACAATGTTGCCAGATACCGGTGAGCGCTATCTGTCCACGCCATTATTTGCGGACGTCAACGAAGGATCGGATGACGACTGGCTCGCCGGCTTGCCGTAGTTCGTGGGCGCCGATTGGCCAAAACAAGGCGGGTGGCTTCGGCTTGTTGCCGTTGCCTCACTGGTTGGATGCGCGCTGGCGTCGAACGCGTTCGCGGTGACCGGTGAGTGGTGGGATACCGACTATCTCTATCGGCAGAACGTGGCGGTCACGACCGGTGCGACTCAACCCGATCGCGGTTACTCCGGATACACACTCAGGATCGCCGCACTCAATACGCAAGCCTTAATCGCTTCAGGTCAGATGCAGGCAGATTGTGATGATCTGCGTGTTCTGTATTTCGATGGCGCCGGGTGGCAGGAGCTCGTTCGCCACGTGATCGATTGCGGTAGTGTGAATTCCGATATTCGATTTGCGTCGCCAATAGGCTTGGTATCCGGCGCGACTGATGATGACTTTTATCTCTACTACGGAAACTCCGCGGCAGCGGCGCCGGCTTCAGTCTCCACAAGCAACGTGTATTTGTGGTTTGACGACGCAACGACCAATCGCGCCTCGAGTTACATCCGCGGCCGCGTTGATCCGTGGCATGGTAACGGATGGGATAACAGTCTCGTTTGGAATTCGGCCGGATACTACACCTACGATAACGGCGATAACTTCGCGAGCGCTTATCGGCTCGCAGTCGATGAGCGCGACGTGTTCATCGAGGCGGAGTTCTTCCATACCGATTGCTATGCATTGAACATGACCACCGGTGTTCTTGTGCGCGGCATCATCGCGAGTGGTAACAACCAGTCCGAGCAATCGAACCATTACTACACCACCAACCGCGGCGAGCAGGCCCGCCCGGGCTGTACGGCAGGTGGTTACAACCATGACGGCGCCATCATGCGACGCCAACGCGGGCAAATCGCCGTGCAAGGCACGAATCCCGGAGACATTATCAACGGTGTTTGGCGTCGGCAGGCGTTGGCGGCGTTCTCAGTGAATCCGAGCAGGCTGCGCTTTTGGGATGCTGACAATGCGATTACCTGGGCTGCCCTGGGTTTCCCGGATACGACCAACCTGCTTGTTGGTGGTGACGACAATAATGATGTCGAGGGTCGTGGCTTCGTTGCGGTAATGACGGCACAGGACGAGGCGAGGCTCCGGAATATTCTGGTGCGTCGCTACGTCGAACCCGAGCCGGCACTGGTGCTGGGTGCACAGGAGTTATTCGCCAGCCCGGAGTTAACCGTATTTAAGACGGTGCGCAGTGTCTCCGATCCGATCAACGGTGCGCTCAACCCATATGCGATTCCTGGTTCAATCGTGGAGTATGAGATTGAGGTCGTGAATCAGGGTAGCGGGGCTGTCGATCTGGATAGTCTGGTCATCACAGATCGACTGTCTACAGCTCTGGCGCTGATCGTTGACGATCTTGCGCCAGCCAGCGGCCCAGTGCGCTTTGAGGACGGCGCAGGTTCCCAATCAAGTGGACTGTCGCTCACGTTCTCTGGATTGTCGAACGCCGGCGACGGGCTTGCGTTCTCGAGCGATGGTGTGAGCTTCACCTACACCCCGATCCCCGGTCCGGATGGCTCCGACACGTCGGTGCGCGCATTGAGAATCAACTTGAGTGGCGTGATGAACCCTGCCACGAGCGGCGATACTCGATTTTCGATCTTTTATCGGACTCGCGTGCGTTAAACCGTCGTCCGCAGGCCTTGTTACCATAGTCGCGGATTGACCAACGAGAGAACCCCATGCGATCCAGAGCTCTGCTGATACTGATCGGCTTGTGCACCTGCGCGAGCGCCGAAATCACGCTTGAAACCATCATGGCAGATCCGGATTGGATCGGGTCGGCTCCTGAGTCGGCTTTCTGGAGCGATGACAGTCAATACATCTACTTCGAGCAGAAGCGCGAAGGGGAAATTATTCGAGATCGCTACCGCGTCTCGCTCGACGGAGAGATAGCGCCGATTGCGCCGGGGATACCGACGACCTCAAATAGCTCGCGCGCGTACAACGCTGACCGAAGCGCGGTGGTCTGGATTGAACAGGGAGATGTCTTCTGGCGTTCGCTGCCGAACGGAAATGTCCAGCAGCTGACGCGCTCCGCTGCCGCCGAACGTGATGCCCAATTTGTTCTCGGGCGCAATGCGATCACGTATCAGTCTGATGCCGGCTTTATGCTGCACGAGCTGCAGTCAGGCGCGGTCGTTCAACTCACCAACTTTCAATTTGCCGATGACCCCGATAAGGCGGAGTCCTTTGACACGCTACGTGAGAATCAGCGTCGAATTTATGAGTCTGTGGTTGAGGATGCCCGTCGCAGGGATGCGCGCGACGCGCACTCGAAGTCGCAGCGTATCTCTGGTGGCTTTTCTGCGGCTGAACCCTTTTATCTTGGCAAGTCGGTTGAACTCGTTTACGCCGTGCTGTCCCCTAGAGCCGAACAGGTGCTATTGATTACACGACCCAAAGACCACGACCGTGGTATGCGCGGCGTGATGCCGAACTACATGACGGAGAGCGGCTACACCGAGACTCGCTCGTTAAGACCGCGCGTGGGCAGGAACGAGCCACCAGCGCACACCGTTTGGCTATTCGATGTCGATGGCGCAGCGCTCACACAGCTCGATTTTTCTGACGTCGATGGCATGGACGAGGACCCACTAGCGTCGTTACGAGAAGACGCACTTAGCTGGCATGTCGAGCACGGCGCTGATGAAGAAGCTGTGTCCAAACAGCTGAAGGCGACAGACGATCGTTCGTTCGGCATCGAAGGTGCGGCCTGGTCACCGGACGCTTCCCAAGTCGCATTGCAGCTGCACTCACGCGACAACAAAGATCGTTGGCTCGTGACCGTCGATCCGGATGAACCGAACCCGCGTCTGATCGAACGGCTCACCGACGAGGCATGGATCAACTACGCGCACAACGACTTCGGTTGGATGCCGGATAGCCGGACCCTGTGGTATCTGTCTGAGGCGGACGGCCACTCTCACCTCTACACACGAGCGATCAAGGGACGCAAAGCGAAGCAACTGACCAAGGGCCAATTTGTGGTCGAGGAGCCGGTGCTCGATCCGGAAGGTGAGTTTGTCTATTTTCGTGCGAATC
Organism: Pseudomonadota bacterium; assembly: GCA_039821645.1. Classification (GTDB taxonomy): domain Bacteria; phylum Pseudomonadota; class Gammaproteobacteria; order Steroidobacterales; family Woeseiaceae; genus CALBPI01. The sequence continues at coordinate 81,704 of JBCBNU010000005.1, read as the reverse complement.
GAGAGCAACCGAGTACATGGGAAATTCATCGTATCCCGGTGAGTGGCGGCGCGATTGAAACGCTGACCGATCTCGGTGGTGTTAATCATTTCAACTTGTCACCCAGCGGCGAGCGGATACTGGTTATTCATAGTGAGTTTGATCGCCACGAGGATTTGTTTGCAGTTGACGTCAATTCGGCACCTCGTGCGCAACGTCTGACCGATACGGTGTCCGATGCGTTCAAGGCGATCGACTGGGTGATTCCGGAAATTGCTGCGGTGCCGTCCACGCATGTGGATCAGCCGATCTACAGCAAACTCTATTTGCCAGAGGACTACGATCCGGCGAAGTCCTATCCCGCCGTGATGTTCGTGCACGGTGCCGGTTATACACAGAACGCTCACGCAGGCTGGCCGTATTACTTCCGTGAGTTCATGTTTCATACGTTGCTGGCGCAACAGGGCGTGATCGTCATCGACATGGACTACCGTGCTTCGAAAGGCTATGGGCGAGATTGGCGCACAGCGATTTATCGCCAGATGGGTCACCCGGAGCTCGAGGACTTCCAGGACGGTGTGCAGTATCTGGTCGATAACTACAACGTGGACCCGGAGCGCGTTGGCGTCTACGGCGGATCCTACGGTGGGTTCATGACGTTCATGGCCCTATTCCGCGACCCGGATTTGTTCGCTGCCGGCGCGGCGCTGCGACCGGTTGTTGACTGGGCGCACTACAACCACGGCTATACATCGAACATTCTGAACACGCCGCTGGTCGATCCGGTCGCTTTCGAGAAGAGCTCGCCGATCTTTTTCGCTGAAGGTCTAGAATCGCCGCTGTTGATCGCAGCCGGCATGCAGGACGACAACGTGTTCTTCCAGGACTCGGTATTGCTCGTGCAAAGGTTGCTGGAACTCCAGAAAGAAGACTTCGAGATCGCGATCTATCCGCTGGACCCTCATGGTTTTACCCACGCCGACAGTTGGCTTGATGAATACCGTCGTATTCTTAAGTTGATGCAGCGCTACGTGATCGCCACAGAATAAACGGGGACATCAAAAGCAGCAGAGTCGCTGCACCTCCAGCGAAGTAGGTGTAGCGCCAAAACCAGGCCGAGCTGACCGCCCGATCGGTGAAGTTGAGGTAGACGTTCCCCGACATGGCTGTGCCGAGCGGGAGCCAGCCGATGGCCACCATGAGTGCGACGAGCGATAGCAGACGCGTCACACTGCCTGATGTGCTCGCAAAGAATCCCGCTAAGGAGCCGGAGACCATGCCCGCGATGGTGAACCATTGTCCCGAAGGGACGCCAAGCCAATTCTGCATCAGCGTTGCCTCGCCACCCAGAACAAGACCTGCTGCGGACACAGCGAACAACGCGGCACACCCAGCGACGGGCAGCTAGGATGGTTTTCGCTCAGGTGATGACAACAGCTTCTCCAATTGAGCAGCGACGCTAGTCTAGCGGCAGACCCACCCGTTTTCGCCCGGCGTCGTCCTTGAGCGAGAAATCCTGTCCCAGGTCTTCTTCGGTGGCGTCGTTGAACAGGCGCTCGATCGCTATCGCAACCCACTCAGGCGGGATATGCACATCGGGATTCAGTTGGCTTACTGGATTGATGCCGGACGCGCGTATGGAAGTCTGCATATCGGTGGCTACCGTTCCCGGACTCAGCCCAACAACTCGGACCCCATGTTGCCGCCACTCTTTGTCGGCGCAGCGGGTTAGCATGAGCAACGCCGCTTTGGTGGCGCAGTAGTGAGACCAGCCCTCTAGCGGTCCATAAGCGGCACCGGAGCTGATGTTGAGAATCATGCCTTCCCCCTGATCGAGCATGCGCTGGCCGGCGCCCTGAATGAACCGAAAAGCGCCGGTCAGGTTCACATCCACGACGTTCGCCCATTTCGCGGCGTCTGCATGTTCCATCCGTGAAATCGGATCGATGAGCCCCGCATTGTTGACGAGCAGGTCGATTCGCCCGAGTCGATCGATGGTCTCGAAGACTCGCTCTACATCTTCGGCGTTGGTGACGTCGCACGCGACGGGGTGGAACTCGCCATTACCGCTAGCCAGCGCATCGGCGACAGCGCGCAGTTGGGTCTCACTGCGTGCAGCCCCAACCACCTGCCAGTCTAGTGACGCAAAATGCTCGGCGACGGCCGCGCCGATGCCGCGACTGGCGCCTGTGACGAGCACCACTGTTGAGGATTGATCATTCATATTGTCTTCCCAATCAGGTTTGCCGGCTATCACTACCGCCGGTGCTTTATTAAGTGTGCGCTGTTTTGCCGATTTTCTGCAGGCAAAACTGATGTCAGCGTGATGTGCCAGGACTCGGAAGTTGTGGATTTGTCTAGTTTTATGCCCAACAGCAGACATTGATCAAATCGCTTGGCGCGACACAGCGTCGAATATGCGGTAACCTGTTGTTTATTAGAAGGTTATCTCTATTGATGCTACCTATTAGCGTCATAGATAGATTCAACTTCCGAATTTTCTACGTGTGCATGACAATGTGCTGTAGACATTCCTTATCCTCCATCTCAAGAAAAAAGGATTTAATCCCATGGCACTGATTGGACAGTCTATCCCCGAATTCTCGGCCGACGTGTTCCACGCGAACGAATTCAAGACCGTGACCTCAGAAGACGTAAAGGGCAAGTGGTCGATCTTCTTGTTCTACCCTGCTGACTTTACGTTCGTTTGCCCGACCGAACTCGAAGATATGGCAGCGCACTACCCCGAGTTGCAGGAGCTCGGCGTCGAAGTCTACGCGGTATCGACTGATTCGCACTTCGTGCACAAAGCGTGGCACGAAACCAGTGAAGCGATCGGCAAGGTTCAGTACCCGATGATCGGGGACCCAACCGGTGCGATCACCCGCGGTTTTGACGTGATGATCGAAGAAGCCGGACAGGCGCTCCGCGGAACGTTCCTCGTCGACCCTGACGGCATCATCCAGGTGTACGAAATCCACACCCTGGGTGTTGGCCGTTCAGCCAAAGACATGGTTCGCAAAGTCAAAGCGGCACAGTACGTGCGCGATAACGACGGCGAAGTGTGCCCGGCTGCTTGGGAGAAGGGTGAACAGACCCTGACCCCGTCGCTGGATCTTGTCGGCAAGATCTAAGCCATAGCCACATCGCTAACCGTGATCGGGGCGGCATGGCCGCCCCGATTGCTCTGAAGGAGAGATTCATGTTGACACCGGAACTGCTGCAAGCCGTTAAGGGCTACACCGCCAATTTGACGCGTGACCTCACGTTCGTCGTGCAACCCGGCGAACATGAGTCCCGAGCTGAACTTGTGAAATTTCTAAGTGACTTCGCTGGTACTTCCGAGCGGATGTCGGTCGAGGAGCGCGCGCATGATGCATTGCGTGGGCCTGCCAGCTTCCTCATTGAGGCGGATGGAGAATCGACGGGTATCGTGTTCTCGGGTATTCCCGGTGGTCATGAGTTCAACTCGTTCGTTCTGGCGGTACTGAACAACGCGGGCACGCCCGTGAAGCTCGACAATGGGCTCAAGCGCATCATCGAGGCGGTCGCCGAGCCGCTGAAATTCGAAACCGTGGTGAGCCTGTCCTGCCACAATTGCCCCGACGTCGTACAAACACTGAATCAGTTTGCGACGTTGAACGCGTCGATCAGCGCCGAGATGATCGATGGTGGTGTGTACTCCGACGTCGTTGATGATCGCAAGGTGCAGGGTGTTCCCGCGGTGTTCCTGAACGGTGAGCCGTTCGCCAACGGCAAGATCGATTCGGCGACGATCATTGAGAAGCTTCTCGAGAAGTACCCGAACGTTGCCAACGAGACGAGCAGCGGTGAGTCGCTTCCGTTGCAGGATGTCACGATCATCGGTGGTGGTCCGGCCGGCGTATCGTCTGCAATTTATGCGGCCCGTAAAGGGTTTGCGGTCACGATCATCGCCGAGCGCTTCGGTGGTCAGGTAAAAGACACGATGGGTATCGAAAACCTGATCTCGATTCCGGAGACGACAGGTCCCGAGGTGGTTAAAGGCCTGCAGACACACTTGAAGGACTACGACATCACCCTGAAGGAGCATCTGCGCGTCGACTCGGTCGAGCAGGGCGATATCAAGACGGTGACGCTGTCATCCGGCGAGAGAATTCGTACCCGCAGCATCATTGTCGCCACGGGTGCGAACTGGCGTGAGCTCGGTATCCCCGGTGAGAAGGAATACATCGGCAATGGTGTGGCGTATTGCCCGCACTGCGACGGACCGTTCTTCAAAGGTCGGGACGTGATCGTCGTCGGCGGTGGTAACTCCGGAATCGAAGCTGCAATCGATTTGGCGGGTATCGTCAAGCACGTGACCGTGCTTGAGTTCCTGCCCGAATTGAAGGCTGACCAGGTGCTTGTCGATAAGGCTCGCGAGCGCGACAACATCGACATCATCACCAACGCGGCGTCGCAGGAGATCAAAGCCACCGACGGAAAGGTTTCTAGTCTTGTCTACCAGGACCGTGACTCAGGTGAAACCGTTGAGATCGACACGGCCGCTGTATTCGTTCAGATCGGTCTGGTGCCAAACTCATCCTTCCTGAAGGGTGTGGTCGACATGTCGGATTATGGTGAAATCATCATTAACGAGAAAACCGAAACGAGTGCGCCCGGGATTTTCGCCTGTGGTGATGTGACGACGGTGCCCTACAAGCAGATCGTTGTGGCTCTCGGTGAAGGCAGTAAAGCTGCGCTATCGGTGTTTGAATACCTGGTGATGCATGCGCCCGCGGTCGAAGCAGCCGAGGCCGAGGCGGCCTGACGAAGTTTTCGGGTCTTTTGCTAGACGCAAGCGAGACGGGCGGCTGATCAAGTCGCCCGTTTCGTATAAGCTTTCAGCATGAACACCGAAACGACAAGAGCGCCGCGAGTTCTCATCGTTGGCGGCGGCACTGCCGGTTGGATGGCCGCAAACCTGTTGCAGCACTTGTGGGCCGATCGAGGGGTCGACGTAACGTTAATCGAGTCGACAGCTGTTGGCACCGTTGGCGTCGGAGAGGGCACAACCCCGCGAGTTAAAGACTACTTCGATCGTCTGGGCGTTCCGGAAAGCGAATGGATGCCGGCCTGTAACGCAACGTACAAGTGCGGTATTTCATTTCCGGGCTGGACCGAGAACGAGGGCTACGAGACCTACTGCCATCCGTTCTACTCGAAACTAGACGAGGACGGTGCGGCCAAGTTCTTCCAGAACGCGAATCTGCGCCGCGAGGGCTATGACGTCTCGGCGCACCCGGACAGCTTTTTCGTATCGAGCCACCTCGGTCGCAATTGTCGAGCACCGATTGGCAAGGATCCTCTGCCGTATGTGAAGTACTACGGCTATCACTTCGACGCAGCATTGCTCGGTCAGTATCTACGCGAACGTGCGACTGGCCTCGGGGTGAAGTTGATCGATGACATCATTCATACCGTAAACCAGCATGACGATGGCCGAATCGCGTCAGTCGAGACCAAGGAGCACGGCGCATTTGACGCGGACTTCTTTATCGATTGCTCCGGCTTCAAAGGCCTGCTCATCCGTGAGACGTTGGGCGTACCGTACATTTCCTACCGCGACTATTTATTCAACGACTCCGCAGTCGCCATGCCGACAGCGATCGATGATCGCGAAAACATTCCGGCGGAGACCGTGTCAGCAGCGATGAAATGCGGCTGGGCGTGGCACATTCCATTAAGCCACCGCTTCGGTAACGGCTATGTTTATTGCTCCGACTATCTGGACCGGGACGCTGCGGCTGAAGAGCTGCGCGCGGTGCTCGGGCCAGGCGCTGCCGATGCCGAGCCGTTGCACTTGAAATGGACGCCAGGAACGATTCCCGAACACTGGAAGCGGAACTGCCTCGCGCTCGGTCTATCGCAAGGGTTTCTAGAGCCGCTGGAAGCACCGATGTTGAACATCATCCAGTTCACAATCGAACACTTTGCGAAACTGTTCGAAGCTCAGCATTTCAACGTCGAGCCGCCCGGTGACTTCAATGACACGGTCAACGGTTTGGTCGATGGCACTCGCGATTACCTGCAAGCGCACTACTTGGCGAGCAGCCGCAACGACACGGCGTATTGGCGTGACGTTCGCGCTAACGATCATATGTCGGACAGCCTTCGCGAAATCATGACTGCCTGGGATGGTGCGCAGAGCTTTGACGAGAGTGTGGGTCGCAAGCTCGATCGACACCCCTACAAGCGCGCGAGTTGGTATTGCTTGCTCGCGGGCATGGGGCGCTATCCGGATGGCACCAAGCGCGGATTGCGCACAGCTCAACGGAATTACCAACGCACGTTGGCGGCGTGCGAAGCCGCGGTAAACCACTACCACGAACATGGGCCGTGGCTGGACCGTTTGTATGGTCAGTCTGCTTAGGCGGCTGACAGTGCTCATTCCGATCCTCGCCTTGGCGGGGTGCGCGGCGGGTGGTGCGTCGCGCAACGCGTTCGATCCAGTGGCGCAGGATGTGCCGGAAATCGATCCTGCTTTCCCGCCACAGAACGTAGAGGTCTCATTCTCCAGTGCGGGTCGGCAACTGCCAGGCTACCTGATGGTGCCAAATGGTCGGGGTCCGCACCCCACCATCGTCCTACTGCACGGATACCCGGGCAACGAAAAAAACCTGGATCTTGGGCAGTCACTCCGACGCGCCGGCTTCAATGTGTTCTTCATCCACTACCGCGGCGCTTGGGGTGCTCAAGGACGCTATTCGCTGACCACTTTGCATCAGGATGTTGCAGCGGCCCTGAGCTGGCTGCGTGCCGAAGGCCGTCAATACCGAGTCGACGGACTGCGGTTTTCGTTGGTCGGCCATTCCATGGGCGGTTACGCAGCGCTGAGGGCGGGCGCGTCGGACGCACGCCTCGACTGTGTTGTCGGGTTGGCGGCTTCGAACCCGGGTGAGTACGCCGATCGCGACCAGGCTGCCAAAGACGGCTTTGCGGCGTACACAGACGGATTGTTCATGCTGGAGGGCTTCGATGGTGAGACAGCCATGCGTGAGCTGACAGAGAACCAAAGAGCGTTCGACTTGAGGAACGCTGCGGCGGGGCTCGCCGGGAAATCGTTATTGCTGATCACCGGCCGGCAGGACACAGCTGTGCCGATCGACGTTCAGCGGCGTCTGGTAGCAGCCTACGAGCAGAACCCGCGCATCAAGCTCACTGCGCTGGAGATGGAGGGTGACCACGCGTTCTCTGGTTATCGCATGCTCATGCAACGTACGGTGGTTGCCTGGATGGCCCAAACCTGTCGCTAAGTTCGTGGCGCCGGGCCGACTCAGGCTACAATCGAGTCGGGATATCACTGGGGTCGGGCGTATGCGAGGTTTTCTTGTTTTTTGTTGGCTGGCAACAGCATCCGCCGGTGCGTACGCCGATGACCACCAGCCGAGAAACTATCTTGAATACGCCGACAGCTTTGCGAGTGCCGGGCAGCCGACAGAGGATCATCTGAACGAGATCATCGGGGACGGTGTGGAGCGCATCGTCTATGTGGCGTATAGCGACCATAAAGGCTCGCTCGAGCACGAGGATCGCATCGTCAGTGATCTTGGTGCGGAGTTCATCCAAATACCAGTGCGTTGGGATGCACCACGACCGGGTGATTACGCGCTGTTTGCCGCGGTGATGCGAGCTGATCCGGAGAAACCGACCTTATTGCATTGCCAAGCTAACTATCGTGCGAGCGCATTTGCGATGTTGTATCGCGTTATCGAACTTGGTGTGCCCGTGGCAGACGCGAAGGCCGACATGAACTCGGTCTGGACGCCGAACGAAACCTGGACGGACTACATTCTTGCAACACTTGAGAGCGCGGACGTTGATCCATACTGCGAGGGTTGTGACTGGACGCCCTGGCGACCTGAGGAATAGGCCGCAGCGATGAGTTTTCTCGCGGAGCTCAAACGCCGCAATGTGATTCGTGTGGCAACGGTCTACGCGGTAGGTACGTGGCTCGTTTTGCAGGTAGGTGATATCACCTCTGGCCTGTTCGGTTTGCCGGACTGGACGTTGCGCTTCATCTTGTTTGTCGCAGCGTTGGGCTTTCCATTTGCATTGATTTTTTCCTGGGTCTACGAGCTCACGCCAGAAGGCATCAAGCGCGAGTCGGAAATCGATCGCTCCCAATCGATTACTCAAGAAACGGGTGGTCGTCTGAATACGGTCATTATCGGGTTGCTCACGCTTGCGGTCGCGGTTTTGCTTGCCGATCGTATTGTTACGCGCAGCTCGACGCCCGATCCAGCGTCTGTTCAAGTTGAAGTGATTGATGACCACTCAATTGCTGTGTTGCCATTCGATGACTACTCCGCTAAAGGTGAGCGCTATCTTGCCAATGGGTTGACGGAAACTCTGACGACAATGCTGACATCCGTGCAGAATTTGCGGGTCACTGGCCAGACTTCTGCGTTTGCTTTCGTGGGAGCGAACAAGCCGGCGCCGGAAATTGCGTCTGAGCTGGGCGTTGTTTACTTGCTGCGTGGCAGTGTCCAAAGATCGGGGGAGAACCTTCGAATAACAGCCAATCTGATTGACTCAAAGAAGGATGCGACGGTCTGGTCCGAGGTCTTTGATAAGAGCGCTGATGATATTTTTCAGATTCAGGACGAAATTGCCGACACTGTTGTAGCGATCATCGCCGCGGATATTGTCTCCGGTGGATCCGGAGTCGTTCTTGAGAGCGTCGGCACAACGAACCGAGGCGCCTACGAGTTGTTCCTGAGGGCGGTAGAAGCCCGTCGACCAGGTTCTTTTGAGGCGCTCCAGTCAGCTGAAATACTCCTAAAGAATGCGTTGACACTGGACCCGGATTTTTTTGAAGCGTTGGTCGAACTGACCGATCTGTATTCAGCTCAGATCACTACTGGGCTGCGACCTCGTTCTGAGTATGGTGACGTACTCGCACTCTCGGAACGCGCTTTGAGTATTCGCCCGGACTCCATCGACGCCCAGGTAATGAATATTCAGACCAGAGTTGCTATTGCATTTGGAGATGGCGATTTCGGTGAGCTCGCCAGACTTGAGGAGCAAACCAAGAAAATCCTCGAGCGAGAGAACCTACCGGTGCGGGCGATGGGTTCGCTCGCGGGTTACCTGCAATGGGCTGATCGCGATGACGAGGCTATCGCGTTGTTAGAGCAAGCGGCCGTATTGGACCCGCTTAATCCTGAATACCACTTCAAGATCGGTTTCATGATGGAATTTGCCGAGAGATTCTCGGAGGCGCGGACTGCTTATCGTCGATCATTGGAGATTGAGCAGTCTCAACCCTTGGTATGGGCGTCGCTCGGATTTATTGATGCCCGTATGGGCGACCTCGTTGGGTTCATCAAGAACTATGACCGCTCGATAGAATTCGACCGGGATGACCCTGAGCTTCCAGGGACCGTTGCGTATGAACTGTACAAAATCGATCTTGTCGATGAAGCGGAGCCGTACCTGGAACGTGTGGAGGAAATGGCACCAGGTTCGGATATTCATCGATTGTTGCAGCTCGAACGCGCGGCAGCCGTGGGTGATATGGAGCTTTTGAGCAAGCTGAGTCGGCAGGCAATAATCGATGACGCACCCTCGCGCGGCGGTTTTTTTGCATCGTCCGTTCGTTATCTGATCGAGTCTGCTGTTGCTCTTGATCAACTGGATGATGCGCTCGCCTTTCTTGACGAGAAGGTTCCAGATTTCCGCTCGCCTTACCGTTCTGGAGTGCCATTGAAGGTTAGTTATGCGCGGATCCTATCCGAGCCGTTTTTGATTCCGACTTATTCGGCTGATGAGCGAGAACGGTATGCCGGCGAAGTTAGGTTGTATCTGGAAAATTCGGGTGCAGATCTGAGTCTGTCCCGATATCTCAACATTATTTTGCTCGCACTCCAGGATGACGAGGATCAGCTGACGCGCTTTTACCGGGATAATGTGCTCGATGCGTTCACGTTCCGCGGTCCAAGGCAGATCGAGCGCCAGCTCTTTTCTTTGGACTTGGGCAGGTCACTGCTTGAGGATAGCGAAATACGTCGGAAATTAACTGGATGGGACACGGCGCTCGACCGAACGCGCGCCAACGTCAAAAAACATCTCGCGACAGCGCAGAATCAGCTATCAAGGGAGGCAATCTGACGTGAGTCTTTTTGCCGAGCTGAAGCGTCGCAACGTTATTCGTGTGGCAACGGTCTACGCAGTAGGCACGTGGCTTGTATTGCAAGTGGGTGACATTACCTCTGGCATTCTCGGCCTGCCAGACTGGACGCTTAGGTTTCTGGTCTTTGTCGCAGCGTTGGGCTTCCCATTTGCATTGATCTTTTCCTGGGTCTACGAGCTCACGCCAGAAGGCATCAAGCGCGAGTCTGAAATCGATCGTTCCCAGTCAATCACCCAAGAGACTGGCAGTCGATTGAATACAGTCATCATCGGCATGCTGGTTGTGACGATCGGCATATTGCTAGTCGATCGCTTCCTGATTTTGCCGCAGCGAGATGTTGAGACAACATCCGTCTCGGTCGACGAGAATGATCGCGCATCCATCGCAGTGCTGCCTTTCGATGACTTCTCGGAAGGAGAAGGCAGTCGGTATATGGCTAATGGCCTGACCGAGACGTTAACGACTATGTTGACATCGGTTCAAAACCTGCGGGTCGCCGGTCAGACATCCGCGTTCGCGTTTCTTGGCGCGAACAAGAGTTCGCAAGAGATTGGCAACGAGTTGGGCGTAACCTTTTTACTGCGAGGCAGCGTACAGCGGGCAGAAGACAAGCTGCGCATTACGGCAAACCTGATTGAATCCAGCAGCGACTCGACGGTGTGGTCGAAAGTCTTCGACAAGCAATCTGCAGACATCTTCGAAATTCAGGACGAGATCGCCAATGCGGTGGTTGCGCGGGTCGCCGCGGACGTGGTTTCAGGTGATGCGATCCTGAAACCCGCGAGTATCGGGACGGATAACGCGGGCGCCTATGATCTTTTCTTGAAGGCTGTTGAAGCACGTCGTCCTGACACGTTCGAAGCGCTTGAGGCCGCCGAGGTGCTACTGAAGTCCGCACTCACTCTCGATCCGGATTTCGTTGAGGCAAATATGGAGCTCAGCGATGTCTATCTCGCACAAATTTGGACAGGCGCGCGCCCCGAGTCTGATTATGCTGAAGCGCTCGTGTTGGCCAAGCGAGCAGTGAACTTGAGGCCAGAGTCACCGGACGCCCAGATGGCGCGGATCATGGCAGAGGTACAGACGGCGTTTGATCCCTACGATTTCGACACACTTGAGCGCTTACGCGAAGAGACTAACGCACTGCTTGAGCTCGACAACCTTTCATCCAGGACGCGTGGCTATCTGGCGGGGTATCTCGGACAATTCAATCGGCACGAAGAAGCGATCGTGATGCTACAGGACACGATCTCCGCAGACCCGCTCAATGTTCAGCTCTACAATAGGCTTGGCTATTTACTCCGATCGGAAGGTCGCTTGACCGAAGCGCGCGAAGCCTACCGCGCATCGATCGATATTGAGGAAGCGCAGGCACATGCATGGTCTGCGCTGGGCTTGATCGATAAATCGCTGGGTAATGTAGTTGGTTTCATCCAGAACTATGAGCGTGCAATGGAATACGACCGGGTTGATCCGGAGGTGCCTGGTCGCATCGCATTGACCCTGTATGACCTCGATCTCGTGGATGAAGCAGCGCCCTACCTTGAGCGCGTACGGGAGATGGCGCCTGGGTCAGAGACTGAGCGTTTGCTGGAGATGCAACGGGCGGCTTCTCTTCAGGATATTGAGCTGCTCAAGCGATTGGCGAGACAGTCGATCATCGATGACGTCTCGAATCGCAATCGCTTCTTCGAGCAGGCGGTTCTCTTTTTTATTCAATCTTCACAGGCGCTGGGTGAATTGGATGAGGCTTTGAAGTTCCTGAACGAAACGCTACCGGATTTCGATAACCCATATCGTGCGGGCGTCAATTCGAAAATAGCTCATGGCCGTGAAGCTTCCGAGGTATATCTTATGCCAACGTACTCGGCCGAAGAAAGTGCTACGTTGCTCGAGCGCTTTGAGGCTTACAACAATGAATTTGGTGGCGAGGAGTTCCTGTGGGACGACGCGGTGATTCGTACTCTTATGGTCAGGGACGATATCGAAGGCATCAAGCAGATGTACCGGGACACACTATTTCCGAAATACTCCTATCGGATGCCGAGAGACTTTAAACGCGCCATTTTCGAGACCGAGCTGGGACAGGAATTGCTTGAGGATCCAGATATCCGCGATAACGTAGAAGCTTGGGATATTGCGTTGGAACGCGTACGTGCGAACACCAAAAAGTTTTTGGCAAAGCGTTAATACGCGTGACTAATTTTGGCTGAATCTGTGAGTTTCTTTTCCGAACTACAACGAAGAAACGTGATCCGCGTGGCGACTGCCTACGCGATCGGTACCTGGTTGGTGCTCCAGGTTGTGGATGTTCTCACGGGGCTGCTTGGTCTGCCTGATTGGACGCTGCGATTTGTCCTCATGATCGCTGCCATTGTATTTCCTTTCGCATTGATTTTTTCCTGGGCCTACGAAATTACGCCTGAGGGCATCAAGCGCGAGTCGGAGGTCGAGCCTGATGACTCGGTGACCTCTGCCACAGCACAGAAACTGAACCTGACGATCATCGGGTTGTTATGTCTGACGATCGCATTGCTGCTTGCAAATCAGTTTTGGTCTGCGCCGACTGGCGAACGAGTGGTGAGGTCAGCGGCGAACAACAATGCCGACTCCAATTCGATTGCTGTACTCCCGTTCGACAGTTTTTCATCGGACCCAAACAATGCCTATCTCGCGAGCGGTCTGACCGAGACGTTGATCACCATGCTGTCCTCGGCGAATGACTTACGCGTTGCAGGTGAGACATCCGCTTTTGCTACGGATGCACGCAAGAGCACGACCGAAATTGCCAGAGAACTTGGTGTGGCCTACGTCTTGCGTGGCAGTGTTCAGAAAGCGGGAGAGACACTTCGTGTGACCGCGAGTCTGATTGACAGCCGCAACAGCAGCACAGTCTGGTCCGAAAAGTACGATAAGCCTGTTGATGAGATTTTCGCGATTCAGGACGAAATCACGGACTCAGTTTTTGCGATTGTCGTCAGCGAAATGCTGGGCATTGCGGAGGACTCACGGCCGAAGAGAATCGGCACAACGGATGTCATAGCGTTTGATCTCTACTTGCAGGCGGTGAACGCCGCACGACCGGGCTCTTTTGAAGCGCTTGAAACTGCCGAACAGCTTCTGTCGCAGGCGCTTTCTCGTGACGCTGACTTTGTAGAAGCGCTGATTGAGATGAGCTCGATTTACGTGTCTCAGATTGCAACCGGGCTCAGACCACCCACACCAGGTTTTCGCGAAGCGGCGGGTCTTGCCGCGCGCGCGTTAGCGATTAGACCAGACTCGGCAGACGCGGCGATTCTAGAGTTGGAAGCGAAATCGCGCGCTGATTTGTCCATCGGCAATTACGAAAGCACCACGGGGATTGCGCAGCAGGCATTTGAGATTCTGAATCGCGCACCTAACTCTTTGCGCGTAATCATGTCGTATGCGGGATATCTGATATTCGATGGTCAGGACGAGCGGGCGCTTGCGCTGCTGCAACGAGCCGCTTTGATTGATCCTAAAAATCCGAGAGTCTTCGAACTTCTCGGAGGAGCATACGCAAAAACGGCACAACTCGAGAGATCGCGTGATGCGTTTCGAAAGTCGTTGGATATCGAGGAGGCGCAACCCAATATCTGGGCTTCACTCGCCAATCTGGACTATCGCGATGACAACCACGTTGGCTTCATCAGAAACTACAAACGTGCCATGGAGTTTGATCGCCAGGACCCCGAGCTTCCATTCGAGGTTGCTGCGATGCTCTACCGCATGGATTTCGTGGAGGCCGGAGATGAATATCTTGGATATGTCCGCGATATAGATGAGAACTCGTCGTCTGCTCGCATACTTGAGGTAGAACGCGCACTGGCTTTGGGTGAAATCGAAAATGTTCAGGCCCTGACACGCCAGCTGATCGAAGATGGTGTCGAAAACAGAAATAACGCGTTTAGCAGTGCGGTGTTTAACTTTGTGCTGGCCTCTATCAAACTCTCGCAACTCGAGGATGCGGTCGCGTTTCTTGAAAGCCGTTACCCAGAGTTTTCAGACCCGTACCGCGAGGGCGTACCCCCGAAGATTGGATCGGCTCGTGCGGGTGTAGAGGTGCTGCTCTTGTCGCAGTACTCTGAGGCGCAAGCAAAGCAGCAGGCGGACAAACTTCGCATCTTCCTTTCAGCATTGCGCATCGATGTCAGTGAAACACGTATACCCCTGGCGGTGTTGCTGCTGCTGGAAAACGATATCGAGGGAGCGGTCGCGCACTACCGAGATACGATCTTTCCGTCGCACAAGTTCCGAACGATTCGGCATCCTGAGCGAACCATTCTGAGTCTCGAGGTATCCAGACCTTTGCTTGAGGATGAGGCGATCAGAAAAGGTCTGGAAGTCTGGGATTCAGGTCTTGAGAGCGCCAGAGAAGAGGTGGCGAGCTATCTTGACTCCAACGATTCGGCGATCTAGTCACTTCGCTGTGATGGCACAGTAGAGGAATAAATGATGCGACCAGTATTTGTGATTGTGGCCCTGAGTTTGTTGCCTTTCTCGGCGGTGGCACAAACCGAGTTCACGAAAGAACAACAGGAGGTCGGCAACAAGGCGTTGGCGAAAGCGTTCTACGAAGACCTCTGGAATAGCAACAACACCGATCAGTACGGCAAGTACATGGCCGAGACCTACACAGCACATGATATCGGTGACCGCAAAGGCGTTGAGGAGCCTGCGATCGAACAGAAGAACATCGCGGACTTCTTTTGGAACAACGGTGAGATGAGCGTTGAGTACGACTACCAGGTCGCCGATGGTGATCTCGTGGCGACGCGATGGATTTGGAAATATGAGCCGACGACACTATTCGGCAAGGTGTTTTTAAACAGCCCGGACATCCCCATAATCAACGTGTTTCGGTTTGAGGACGGTAAGATCGTCGAACTATGGAATCATCGGCATGACATCGATACGAGCATGACGCTGCGCTTCAAGATGCAGGGCTTTGCGGCGGGTGTCGTGTTGATGCTGTTACCACTGCTTATCATGCGTGCTCGCTGGAAGCGGAAGGCGCTCGCTCTATGAGATTCGTCGAGATCGCGGAGAACACGAGCTCATCATTCTGATTGAACACCTGGTAATGGAAGCGGGTCACGCCCCGCGACGGATCTGAGCTCGAGACTCGCTTCTCAAGACAAGTCGCTCTCGCTCTGAGCATGTCTCCTGCCCTAACCGCGATCGGCCAACGCACGTCATCCCATGCGACCCCGCAAATCCACGCGATATTGTGCGAGAGCTGATGGTCGAGCTTTCGCCAAAGCATCATCGTGTATTGCCCTGAAGCAATGACTTCGCCGAATCTTGACTCCTTTGCAGCTTCAGGATCCGTGTGAAAGTACTGCGGGTCGTATTCCTTGGCGAACTCGATCATATGATCGTGTTCGACTACCAAAGGCTCGGAGTCGAGCGTCTCACCGACAACCAGGTCTTCCAGGTAACGCCATTGCGTCATGCTTTCTTCACCAGAAATCCGCTGGCTGGTGCATGCAGGTTAAGCGCACCTGCGCGGTCATCCTGTCGCCGGATTTTGATGCGGTGGTGATCAAGATGCAGTAGCTCACCTGTCATCTCGTCCTTGCCGTAGTCGTCGGCAAACACCGCGACCTGATCGCCTTTCACAACAGCGAACGGGTTGTCGGCGACAGAGCCATCATCATCCGGCTGTGTGTCGGCGGCGATACTTATGGCCAAGTCGGCTTCGATATCCTCTCGTCTACCGTGACCAATCTCCATCATCAGAGATGACCATTCAGCAATTTTTGGAAACGGAGCGAGTAGGGACTCAGCGCTTGGGACATTGTTCTTAACCATCCAGACTGGGAACCATCCGAGTACGTCTGTATAGCTCGGCGTTTGCCCATCCAAATACGGTGTTTCGCCAAAAGCGGATTCGAGGATGGCAAGCTGCGCCTGTAGCTGGAAGCGCGCAGCAGGCAACGACTCGGCGAGCTTTTCGAATTCCATGAAGTTGAAAAAGTTCTTTCGATCCTCGATCACTGCATCGGGCACCTGCGGGTTTTCTCCCATCGATAGCGCCGCGCCGGGTTCAAAGAATGCCTTATCGCTCCAGCGACCGAGCGCGAGTGTCATACCGCGCGGGCCGTTGGGAAAGAGCGTGGGTGAAGGAACCCTGGCATCGATCTCCTGCGCGATGAGCAGTGAGTCGATGTAGACGTCGGCCCCGCACTGGACCACAGGCGTTTTCCGGTAACCGCCTGTCAATGCCGTTAAGTCGGGCTTGGGCATGATCATCGGGATTTGTACCGAACCCCAATGAATGTCTTTTAGTCCAAACACGAGACGAATCTTCTCAGCGAAAGGTGACGGGTCATGGTGATGCAGGATAAAGTCAGGCACGATTTCGCTCCCTCAAAAACCGGTGATTTGATTTGGCCGAAATGACACTGACCGACGCTATCGAGTTGATCGAGCCAGGCATGACGGTATTCGTTCATGGTAGCGCGACTGAGCCGCGGGCGCTGGTGGATGCGTTGCATGCATCTTTGGCGCGACTCCGCGACATTCATATCATCACGAGTTTCATACCCGGCATTAACACGGTGGACATCGCCGGGCTCGGAGCTGGGCAGCGGTACACGAGCTTTATGGCGAGTGCGGTGAAGGCGGATGCACCGGGACCGCGCGAGGCGCTGCGCTTACCCTATTCGGCATTGAGCGATTACCTCACGAACCTGCCCCGGTTGGATCTTGCGTTTATCCATGGACGAGTATTTGGGGACGGTCATGTCAGCACAGGACTGACCGGCGAGTTACTCCGTGCGGCGACTGCACGCGCTGATCGCTATTGTTTATTGGATAGCCAGTCTATGCCATTGCCAGCGGTCGGTTGCGAGCTTCGCGAACCTGACTATCACTGCACGCTGGAGCAGCCACTGATCGAGTACCTTCCGGGTGGCCGTGTCGATGACGTGAGTTTGCAGATTGCACGGCAAGTGGCGGATTTGATTCCCGATGGCGCGACGCTGCAGGCGGGCCTCGGTGTCATTCCGAGTGAGGTCTTCGCGTTGCTCAAGGATCGCAAAAACCTTCGGATCATGAGCGGTATGGTGAGTGATGCGTTGGTGCCTTTAGCGGAATCCGGCGCGCTTGACCCAAGTTATGAGCAGATTTTCGGGATGGCGCTGGGAAGCCAATCGCTTTATCACTGGCTGAACGGTCGTAGTGGATTCCGAGTTGCCGATTGTAGCGAGACGCATAGTTGGGATGTGCTTCGGTCGATCGATGGGTTCCATGCCGTGAACAGCGCGTTGGAGGTTGCACTGGACGGCAGCATCAACTCTGAAAAGCTTGGCAGCAGGATTGTCAGCGGCCCAGGTGGACTTCCCGATTACGCGTACGGAGGCACGCACAGTGCGGACGGTGCGAGTGTGATCGCTCTGCCGGCTTCCAATCGCAAGCGTGGAATTTCACGGATCGTAAAGCGCCTCGCGAACCACGATTCACCAACGCTGCAATCCGGCAACGTCACTCATGTTGTCACCGAGTATGGTGTGGCCGATTTGCGAACGCCGGATCCTTTGGAGCGTGCAGCGCGACTGATTGCGATCGCCGATCCGGAGCACCGAGCGAGGCTCCAGAGCGCTTAGCCGTTCAACAGGTCCCGAACGCACTGCTCCAAATACACGAGCAGGCGATCAACGTGCTTGGGCGAGTGGTGCGTCATGTAACTCACGGCCATGCCGTCCATGACGTACTCGCAAAGGTCGAGTGCCAGATCGAAAGCATCCTGTTTGCCATCCCATTCCGGGAACAATCGTTTGGCGAGCTGATACCACTCAACGGCGAACTCTTTTTGCACCGGGTGCAGGATTTCACGCAACTCGGCGTCAGTGCGTGCCGCAACCGATAATTCGAAGAACGCTACAAACATCGGATGCTGCACGTGTCGCCAGTAGGCCTCAACTGCCATCTTGACGCGATCCTCGTTTTGCGGGATTTCGTGAATTGCACGCTGAAACGCCGACAAACGCTTGCCGTGGAGGTGTTCGATCGCAGCTTTGACGATATCCATCTTCGATGGAAAATGGTGAAGCATCGCACCTCGCGAGAGTCCTGCCTCTGCGGCGATATGAGTTGTTGTGGTGTTGGCGTAGCCGCGGCTGACAAACGCCTGGATTGCCGCCTCTACGATCTGGCTTCTGGTCGACGCGCTTTTTTGCGCCTGCCAGCTGTCCGGATTCTGGCCGGAATTGCGCGTTGAACGCGCCATATTGCTCGCCATGTTTGTCCCTGAATAGATTGATCTTCGCGTATTCATAGTCGCGTTTTGTCGAAAAAAAGTCAAAGCAGATTGAAACCGGATGAGCTGACTGGTTACCATGCCCGTCTGCATGAAAACCGGGGGGGTAAGGCGCATGGGGCGTTGTGAGGGAAAGGTAGTCATCGTTACAGGTGCGGCATCCGGGCTCGGAAGGGCCGACGCCGAACATCTGGCACGCGAAGGCGCCAAGGTCGTGTTGACCGATATCGACGATACGGCAGGTCAGGCGCTGGCCGACAATATTGTTGCGGCAGGAAACGAAGCGATTTACATGAATCACGATGTTCGCGATGAACAACGCTGGGCCGAAGTCATCGCAGAAACGGAGTCGAAATTTGGGCGGCTCGATGGGCTTGTAAACAACGCTGGCGTCGTTGTGATCGCGATGCCACAGGACACAACGCTCGATCAATTCCGATTTGTGAACGCGGTAATGTCCGAAGGCGTGTTCCTCGGCTGCAAAGCGGCACTGCCGCTCATGGAGAAGAGCGGAGGCGGGTCCATCGTCAATATGTCCTCAGTGGCATCGCACCTCGGTTATCCGGTCTTCTTTGCCTATTCGGCTGCGAAAGGTGCGGTGCGCGCGATGACCAAGAGTCTCGCGGTGACATGCCAAACAATGAAGATGAACATTCGCTGCAACTCGGTGCACGCGGGCGCTATCGATACGCCGATGATCAAGACGGCAAATGACGCGCTCGGCATCGAGCCGGATCCGGAAGATCCGGTCGGCATCGGCGAGCCTGCGGATGTTGCCAACATGATTGTCTATCTGATCTCGGATGAGTCGCGGTTCGTCAATGGCGCGGAACTTGTCATCGATAACGCATTGACCGTTCAGTAAGGAGCAGACCGTGGATCTTGGACTTCGCGACAAGCGCGCCATCATCACTGGTGCCACTAAGGGAATCGGTCGTCAGATTCTCGAAATTTTGATTGCCGAAGGGTGCAATGTCGCTACCTGCTCGCGCTCGATCGAAGACGTCGAGATGACCAAAGAGAAGGTCTCGACGAGCAAGGCAAAAGTTTACGGCGACGTGTGCGATGTGCGCGATAAAGATGAGTACGCTGCCTGGATCGACAAGATGGTCGAGGAAATGGAAGGCGTGGATATCTTCATCCCGAACGTCTCCGCCGGAGGCGGTATGGATTCGGAGAAGAACTGGTGGAAGAACTTCGAAGCCGATGTGCTCGGTACCGTTCGTGGCGTTGAGGCGGTGGTCCCGCATATGAAAGAAGGCGGTGGCGGCGCGATCACGATGATTGGCACCACGGCGTCGCTGGAGATGTTTGCAGGTCCGCAGGCCTACAACGCCATGAAGGGCGCCCTGTATACCTACTCAAGCCAGCTTGCGCAGTTTCACGGGGCAGATGGTGTTCGATGCAATATCGTGTCACCGGGCCCGATCGAATTTCCTGGCGGCAGCTGGGACATGATTCGAGACACCATTCCGAAGTTTTATGAAAAGACGCTACGCGATCACCCGACCGGAAGGCTGGGTAAGCCGCAGGAAGTCGCGAAGTGTGTGGTGTTCATCTCAAGCCCGGCCGCCAGCTGGGTAAATGGCGCTAACCTCGTAATCGACGGCGGGTTTACCAAGCGCGTTCAGTTCTGATCGTGGCGAAACGCAGCTACAAACATGTTGAGCGCGTGGCGGAGCCGGTCCCTGGTGGGACGCCGGTCGAGCATTCTCCTGCGCCGGAAGATCTCGGCTACGAGAGTATCCCGAAGTCGCGCTATACCAGCACCGACTACATGGAGCGCGAGTGGACGCACATGTGGAGCAAGGTGTGGCTGTTGGCTGGCGTGGAACAAGATCTGACCGAGCCCGGTGACTTCATTTCGACCACGATAGGTCGTGAGTCGGTCATTGTTGTTAAGCAGGACGACGGCGAGGTCCGCGCATTCTTCAACGTTTGCATGCATCGCGGCAATCGGCTGACAGAAGAGGGCATCGATAACACGGAGACGTTCAAGTGTTCCTATCACGGTTGGGAATACGGACTGGACGGTAAGTTCATCAACATTCCGGATGCGGAGTTGTTCCCGCAGGGTAAGCCGTGCGCCGGATTGGTTGAGCTGCCTTGTGCAGTCTGGAATTCGCTCGTGTTCTTCTCGCTCGACAAGGATGTGATGCCCTTCGAGGAGTACATGGGCCCTTTGCTTGGGCACTTCGAACCCTATCGGTTCGATCGGATGTACGTGACACGCGATGTCACCATGGAGTGGGATTGCAACTGGAAAGCTTCTGTCGACGCGTTTAACGAGACTTACCACGTTGCCGCGACGCATCCGCAGTTGTTGTGGTATCTGAATGAGATGGATGTACAGATCGACTGCTACGATCGCCATTCACGCTATCTGGTGCCATTCGGTATGACCAGTCCGCACATCAAGCGGATTCCGGAAATTCCGCCGCCGCTGAAATACATGCTGACCGAGGCTGGACTCGACCCGGCATCCTACGAAGGGCCCGTCGACGGCATTCGAAAGACCGTCCAGGAGCACATCCGGAAGACGGCAGGCGACGAGGGTCGGGACTACGCAATGCTGAACGACGATCAGCTCACCGACGACTATAACTACCTCGTATTCCCGAACCTGACGTTCAACACGCACGCGGATCACTTGATGTTATTCCGACATCGTCCACATCCCACAGATCCGAACAAAATGCTATTCGATACCTGGATGCTCGAGTACATCGTCGACGAAGAGGAGATTCCCGAACGTCGACCACGCCACAAACACTACGCACGTGGGGAAAAGACCCTGGGAATGGTCATCGACCAGGACGGCGGTAATCTGCCGAACGTCCAGGCCGGGATGAATTCGGCGGCTTACGAGGGACTATGGCTCGGTGATCTCGAGGTGCGGATCCGACACTTCCACAGGACGTTAGACGACTATCTCGGCACCGACTGAGGTCAATTCAACTCGTCGTCCTTCCAGAACTTGGTGCCCTTGATCGTCGCCTGAAGTGCAAGGCCTGTCTCTGTAATCTGATAGACGGTGACGCCATCCAGGATCGCCTCGGCTCCGGCGGCCGCGCCTTTGTCGCTCGCTTTGGCGGCGGCGTCGGCTTGGGCACCGAACGACCAGCCCTTTTCAACGAAGTCGCTCATCGTATCTGCATCATGGAACACCATGACAATTCGATAGTCCTTTACGCCTGCTCCTAGCCCGACCCCAACTTCACCCATTTTCATGTAGGTGTCTGTGCCGGTGCGATTGTCTCGAATCACACCATAGCCACCACCGAAGCTTGCGAGCAGCAGATTGATGTTGGCGTTGCTGAAAACACCGTAGCCCGGCGATGATGCGATTTCCTCACGCGAACTCGGCTTTTCTTCATAGAGCTTGCCGATCACTTCCGTGCGCATTTCCTGAACCGCAACTCGGCGTTCGTCGGGTGTACCGCGTGTTGAGGCGCAACCCGCTAGCAACACAACAAGAGTCAGGCCAAGGAGGTGGTGTTTCATCGCTTTTTGTCTCCAGCAGGATGAATCGTACAAGTCAGTAGTATAGCGCCAACAATACCGATTTCGAACTCAAGCTTCGGTTTTTTCATGGAAAATTCTAAAAAACAGTCAAGACTGTTTCTTTTTCGGATCGCAATTTGTACACTCCGGGTTTAATTTAGCGCACCGGTTCCGGGGGGTATGTATGGCGCTGACGGAAACACAGTTGCTCGACGCCTATCGCGTGATGAAAACGATCCGCGAATTCGAGGAACGGCTTCACGTCGAGATCGCCACCGGCGCCATACCCGGGTTTACCCACTTATACAGTGGGCAGGAAGCGGTTGCTGCCGGCGTGTGTGCGCATCTCGCCGATGACGATTACATCGTATCCACCCACCGTGGTCATGGGCATTGTATCGCCAAAGGCTGCGACGTCATCGGGATGATGAAGGAAATCTACGGGCGTGCAGATGGTCTTTGCAAAGGCAAGGGCGGTTCGATGCATATCGCTGATTTCGACAAAGGCATGCTGGGCGCGAATGCGATTGTGGGCGGTGGTCCACCGATCGCGACCGGCGCTGCCATCGCGACCAAGCTGGATGGCAAGGGCAAAGTCACGGCATCGTTCAATGGCGATGGCGGTTCCAATCAGGGCACGGTCTTCGAGGCTATGAACCTGGCTGTTGTGCTTGAGTTGCCCACGATCTTTGTCTACGAAGACAACGGCTACGGCGAGCACACCGGCACCGAGTATTCCGTGGGCAGCAACGACATCGCTGGTCGCTGCGCCGGTTTTGGTATGCCTGCCGTCAAATGCGATGGCGCTGATTTCTTCGCTGTCTATGAGTCGGCAGGTGAGCTGATTGATCGTGCGCGTCGCGGTGAAGGGCCTGCCGCGCTCGAATGCAAGATCACCCGTTTCTACGGTCACTATGAAGGTGACCCGCAGCGCTATCGCGCCAAAGACGAAGTAGCGAATTTCCGCGAGACAATGGAT
This sequence comes from Pseudomonadota bacterium, assembly GCA_039821645.1. GTDB lineage: Bacteria > Pseudomonadota > Gammaproteobacteria > Steroidobacterales > Woeseiaceae > CALBPI01. The sequence continues at coordinate 58,802 of JBCBNU010000005.1, read as the reverse complement.
TGTCTAAAGAACTTCCGAGCTCGAGTTGCCAGGGACGGCGACGTGGATGTCGGCAAGCTCGACGCCATCGACGAGGAAGTCTTGGCGCTGATCGATCGCGCGGTTAGCGAAGCTCAGAGCGCACCTGCCCCTGCATTGTCGGACGTACTGACCGACGTCTATATCAATTACTGAGGATCCGCGTATGCCTGTCATGTCGATGCGCGATGCGCTGAACGAAGTGTTGCACACCGAAATGGCGCGCAACGAGAAGGTCATTATCCTCGGCGAAGATGTTGCGGGTGGTGCTGGTGGTACCGGCGTTGAAGAGGCTGCTGGCGGTATCTTTGGCGTCAGTAGCGGCTTGTACAAGAAGTTTGGTAAGGATCGCGTTATCGATACGCCGATCAGTGAGTCGGCGATTGTCGGTGCGGCCGCGGGGGCGGCTCTCGCCGGTTATCGCCCGATTGCCGAATTGATGTTCGCTGACTTCATCGGTGTCTCGATGGATCAGCTCTACAACCAGATCGCGAAGTTTCGCTACATGTTCGGCGGCAAGACGCGCTGCCCGGCGATCATCCGGATGCCGACCGGCGCCGGCATGAACATGGGTGCACAACACTCGCAGACCATCTACCCGATTGTGACGAGCGTACCTGGTCTGAAGTGCGTCATCCCATCAAATGCAGCGGATGCGAAAGGGTTACTCACTACCGCGTTGCGCGAGGATGATCCCGTAGTCTTTTTCGAGCACAAAGCGCTGTATCCGCGTAAGTGCGAAGTGCCTGAGGGTGAATACCTGATTCCGTTTGGCGAAGCCGCGTTGGTTCGCGAGGGTGGAAACGCGACGGTTGTCGCGATCGCTCGAATGGTCAGTTTTGCGGAGAAGGCGCTCGACAAGTTGGAAGCGGACGGCATCACTTGTGACCTCATCGATCCGCGAACGACCTCGCCGCTCGATCTCGATACGATTCTCGAAAGCCTCGAGGAAACCGGTCGACTCGTCATTGTTGATGAGTCGAATCCACGATGCAGCATCGCCTCGGATATCGCCGGGATGGTTGCAAGCGAGGCATTCGATTTGCTGCAAGCACCGGTGAAACTCGTGACGGCACCGCACACGCCTGTGCCATTCGCTCGCGAGCTCGAACGCGCCTATGTGCCGAGCCCGGACGATATCGAAAAGGCGATACGCGAAGTCGTGGCGTACTCCAAATGACCATTCATGCTGTAACCGTCCCGAAATGGGGCATCGAGATGCAAGAAGCGACGCTCGCCGAATGGAAGGTGGCTGTTGGCGATGCGGTTTCGAAAGGCGATGAAATCGTCGACATGGAAACCGAGAAAATCGTGAATACGCATGAAGCTCCTGCCGCCGGCGTCTTGCGTCGAATTCTGGCCGAACCCGGCGATGTCTTCGAAGTTGGAAAGCTCATTGGTGTTATCAGCGATGGTGATGAAAGCGAGACAGAGGTAGACGTATTCGTCGAGTCGTTCGTCCCGGTTGATGCATCGTTTGACGGTGGCGGGAGTGAGCCATCAGAACCTACTGACGCGACGGAGGCCGCGGTCGAACAGGCAACACCTGCGGCAGGTGAGCCTCGAATCTCACCCATCGCAAAGCGCTTGGCCGAATCGCTGGGTGTCGCGTGGCAGAACATTCAGGGCACGGGTCGCAACGGACGCATTTCCAAGCAGAACGTTGAGGCTGCGGCGGCGGCTGCGCAGAGCGGCGCGCCGATCCAGCGCAGTGCACTACAGCGTACGGTTGCTGCGCGAATGCAGGCAGCCAAGCAGCAGATTCCACACTTCTATCTGGACATCGCAGTCGACGTGGGTCGCGCCCAGACGCTCCGGCGTAGCCTGAACAACGACAATGGTGTGAAGGTGACGCTCAACGATGTGATCGTCCGCGCAGTCGCCGAGACTCTGACGAAACACCCAGCCGTAAACGTACAGCTACGTGATGATGAGCTTTACGCGGCTAGCGCCAGCGTCGGTGTCGCCGTTGCTGCGGCCGATGGATTGGTAGCGCCGGTGATCAAGAATGCAGCGGGTCAGCCACTCACCGCGTTGGCGCAAGAGATCCGTCGTCTTGCAGCAGCAGCATATGATCGGTCACTCGAAGCCGGCGATCTTGAAGGCGGTGCCACCACGGTCTCCAACCTTGGTATGTATGGCGTCGATGCGTTTACTGCGATCGTAAATCCGCCGCAAACTTCAATCCTCGCGGTTGGTGCCGCGAGGTCGGTACCCACAATCAAGGACGGCGAACTGGGCATCGCAGAGCGGATGTCGATCACGATGTCCTGTGACCACCGAGCCTTTGATGGCGCTGCTGGTGCGGCGTTTCTTGCTGATTTGAAGGCTCTGCTCGAAGCGCCTGCCGTACTGTTCGCCGATCATTGATAATGTGATCTGGCGCAGGCCGCAGGTTCTGCGACGCGTTACCATAATCCCCGGGTAACGACAGGAGCCACTCATGCGCAACCTTGTGCTTGCAATGACTGCAATTCTGGCCAGTGGTGCTGCCGGCGCGCAGGTGAATCCCTCTTTTTCGATTGACTCGAACGGTTCGGATATTGTGACGACCGCCGTCTTCAGCGATGTCACCACATTCCAGATTCGGATCGAGTTTGAGGAACCCATCCGAACGGGTGTCTACGACAACCCGGATCTTGTGCAGGTGGTCTACTCAGTTTCAGGTGATCTGATGATGGGTACGCCGTCGGGGTTCCCCTCGTTTGCGCTCGAGCGCACGATCTCCGGCGCTGACTTCTACGCGCAGGGTAGCTCGTTGCGTTTTGAAGTCGCCGCAGACGCGTTCATCGATGATGGTGTGGTTGCCTCGGAGCTGGTGGGTACTGGCACTGATGTGGTGTTCCGTTTCGATGGTCGCGAAGTCGATAACGGACGATTCCATCCCGCTCTGCTCGAGCTACGTGCCGACGGTACTGGTCGGATTCAAAACTCTAACAACGTGCCGTCGCAAAATCCGCTGCAGGAGGTTGCGTTCGGCGAGGAGTACATCACGGACTTCACCTACATTCCCGCGGAGTTCACGATCTTGACCGAGATGGATCTCGACCCGATTGTCCACGTACCCCCGCAGCAAGGTCCGTTTGGCGGTTCCGGGGGTGGTTCCGTCGGACTCGCCGGTCTGTTTTTCCTCGTTGCAACACTATTGATCGGGCGTCGTCACCGACGCCACAGTCTTGCACAGCCCTGATCTCGTGAGATTCATTTCGGTGCTGGTGAGCGCCTTAATCTGCAGCGGATGTGTCAGTACGTCGTTCGAGGACGATGCACCGAGTGGCGGCGTTTACGACCTCATCAGCGAGCAATACATCCGCGGTCCAAACGACACGATAGGCAGTGCGGGCCCCAGGGCGCGCGGCAGCACTGTGTGCACTTACGTCAGTCGTGAAACCGGCGCTCGCGACATCCGTCGTTACCCAGGTGGGATGCCGTGCCCACCGAATCTGTGAGGCTTAGCAAGCTTCGGTAGTCCCGATCCGAATAAGCTTGAGCAATCGATTTGTTCAATGTAAGTGTAAGTTTCGGGGGCGGTTGTGTAAGTAACAGGAGTGCATTCATGATTCGCAAAGCGGTACTAATCACCATCGTTTCAGCCTCGACGGCGTTGATGGGTTGTGCAAACACAAATTCATCCGCCCCGGCCTATACCGGTGGTACGTACAAACTGATCAGTACGACCCCGGCGTCCAACCGATTCACTACTGCTGAACCATCTGGCACTGCCCACGGTACAGGCGTCGCGGGACGCAAAGGCCGACAAGTCAATATGCGTGCCACGCTGAAGACGTGCACCTACGAAAACGACGATGGGCAAATCAAGAACGTCCGCTACCCAGATAATGTCGATTGCCCTGCTACGTATTGATTGATCCGAGAGTGGCGAGCAGCAGGATGAGTCGATAGACCACTGCGTTCCAGAACAGACTGAACACGACGACCGCCGCCGTTGCTGCGGTTTGCAGGGCGCTTGTGCCGTAGAAGCGTCGGATAGACAGGTACAGGTAGGGGCCGATGATCAGGAGTGGTCCGACCAACTCAATCGCGAAGTAGGCGGTCGTCTCGACCCAGCTCTCAATAGGTAATGCAGTTGAATAGGCCTGCTGGTTAATTTGTATGTCCAGCGATGTGTTGTATCCGACGTGAGTCGCGAATCGAGATCAGTGGCCGATTCGAAGAAGTCTCGCGTCAGTGCTCCGAGGGTGCGGTCCGAAGGATTCAGTCGTCGCTCACCGCAAACCGAACAACATTCGCCCGTGACCTTCGCACCGCAGCTTACGCAGGTTTCAGTCATAGGTGTTTGAGTACGCACCGAGAACGGTGCGTGCAGGGCCTAAACGCCGTCGAACAGCTTGAGGTCCATCTCCTCGGCGAGGCAATCCAGAATCGGTGGCACCAGCTCATCATGAAAATCGATGCCCATGTGATAGTCGAACGCCGCCTGGTCTTTGAACGCCGCATATACGACATAGGTGTTTTCCGCCTCGCGCTGCTTCAGCACATGATAGGCGATCAGATCAGGTTCGTGCTCCACTGCGAGGTTCGTCAAATGCGTTTGCAGCGTTTCGAATTCCTGCGCGCGCTCCGGTTTTACAACCAGAGTGGCAACGAATGACATCATGATGTTTGCTCCAGTTCCGCTACGAGTTGATCGCGAAGTTTGAATTTTTGAATTTTGCTGGTGGACATCGGCCACTCCGTCACGAAGCGTACGTAGCGTGGGATTTTGAAACTAGCAATTTCTCCCTTACAAAAAGCCATTAACGCTTCGGGTTCTACGGTGTTATCGTCCTGCAGTTCGACGAAGGCTGCGGCAACCTCTCCAAGACGTGCGTCAGGCACACCAACGACCTGCGCCATCTTCACAGCATCATGACGTGCGAGGAACGTTTCTATCTCGGCTGCAGCCACGTTTTCCCCGCCGACTTTCAACATGTCTTTTGTACGTCCATAAAACATGATCTGCCCGTCTTCATCGAGCGAGCCGACATCGCCGGTGTGATACCAGCCGTCGTCGTCTTTTGCAGCAGCTGTCTTTTCCGGATCCTTGTAGTAATGATCAAACAAGCTGTACCCGCGCACGAGAATCTCGCCCCGCTCCCCGGTTGGGAGGTCTTCACCGGTGTCGGCATTGACGATTCGCACTTCCATGCCCGGCAGCGGCGTACCCAATCTTGTGGTTCGCTGCTCAAGCGTGGCATCAAGTTCGCTAGTGCATACCGTGCCAGCGGTTTCGGTCATGCCAAAGGTGCCGACTTGAATGGTATTCGGCATTGCTTTTTGCATTGCCTCTGCAATCCCTGGCGGCTGCACAGCGAAGTTCGAATTCATTAGCCGAACGGCTGATAAATCGGTTTTCTCAAAGTCAGGGTGATGGATAAGATCCGACATGATCGTAATGAAGCAAGGGTAGGTCACTGACGCTCGTTCCTCTTCGAGCATCTTCAACGCCACTCCGGCATCAAAGTAGGACATAGTCAGATACGCGGCACCGACATCGAACGAAGCGACGATTGGCAGGATTGCTGCGATATGAAACATCGGGAGTGGCGACCAGAAACGATCTTCGTGGGTCAGTTTATAGCGCTGGCGTCCGAGTGCGATCGAGTTACGGACCATTGCCTCATGACTGATCACCGCGCCTTTCGGGCTGGCTGTGGTGCCCGAGGTATAGAGCATTAATCCCGGGTCGCGCACCTGCACGCGCATCCGCCGTTCGTGCACCTCATCATCAGTGATGGTATTAGCCAGAGCCTCGAATTTTTGTTGCGGGATAAATCCTGGAGGTGTGCTTTCGCCAAGGAGTACCAGGTTGCGCAATTTCGGCGCGGCAGCGACAGACAGCGCCAATACGTTTTGTTGCTCGGCGATATCCGGTAAGCCTCGGGTCATGCGCTCGACGAAGTCGACCTGTTCGGCGATCTGATCGGTCGTGATGACGCAGACAAGATCTCCGTTCTCGATCACGTAAGCGAGTTCATGTGCTTGGTAACGCGCGTTGACCGGCACAGGAACCGCACCGGCGAGTGCAACCCCGAAAAAGAGCTCCGGAAAGTCATGACAGGTCGGCAACAAGATGCCGACATGCTCACCGCGTTGGACGCCCAGCGCCATAAGGCATTTCGCCCGTGTCATGGCTCTATCGCGTAACTCTGCGTAGGTCAGGCGGAGGTCCGGAAACACGATCGCAGGAGAGTCCGGATAGTCGTCGGCCGCCGACAGCAGCAGATCGCCCAGCGTTGTTGCGTTGATCCGATTCGAGCGAAGTAGCGCTTTGTCCATGATCAGCTCCGGAGCGGGTCCAGATACTCACGAACGTAGGGTCCATCGAGACACTCGACCAGACCCGGCACGATTTTCAGGAAATAGTCCGTCTTCTGGTGGGCTTCTTCCGCTTCATCGGTAAGAAAGCTTTCGAATACGGCATATCCAAGCGGTTCCTCGCGCAACTTGTAGAAGCGGAAGTAAAGACACTCGGGCTCGTGTGCGAGCACCTTTTCGGTGAGCGCCTCGCAGGCTTCGATGAACTGCTGTTCTTTGGCTGCATGAATGGTCATACGCGACAGAAAAGAAACGATCGCCATATTGGATTCCCCCCGGAATTTTGCGAGTGTTTGGAGGATAGCGTTCCCCCTGGAAAAAAAACAGTCAGAACTGTTTCTTTTTATCGAAGAGGGTGTAAGTCTAGGGAATTCAGGGTGTTCGAAGGGGAACAGGGATGGCGAAAGCCTTCGTAATTGAGGCGGATGCGGTCGAGGTCGGCAAGACTCGGCCGGTTACGGTCGAGGGCCGTAAACTCTTGGTTTGCCATTCCAAGACCGGGATTTACGTCATTGAGAATCGGTGCTCCCACCAGATGGCGAGGCTGACTGGCGGCAAGCTCCGAGGACACAAGATTTTCTGTCCACTACACAGTGCACCCTTCGATATGAGGGATGGGGCAGCGCTTGGGCCACCCGCCGACAAACCGATCTGCGTATTTCAGACAACGATTGAGGACGGCAAGGTTTTTGCCGAGATTCCGGATACGGCATAAAACCGTCAGGGCTGATTGTTTTGTGGTATCCGCATTGCTAGTATTTTGACATCTGGGAATCTGTTACCCGGGGGGGGGATGAAATGAGCGCACAGTACAAAGCGAAGTGGCCGATGGATCTGGGAGCACCGGCCGAGTCCTTGGAAGCGAAGCAACCGGATATCGACAACGGGCTCGATGTCTACCACCCCTCCCGTTACTACTCTCACCAGTTTAAAGAACTCGAAGAGCAGAATTTGTGGCCTAAAGTCTGGCTGCTCGCTGGCGTGACTACAGATATCCCCGAGGATGGTGATTTCTTCGTGTTTTCCTTCGGACGGGAGGAATTCATTGTTGTCCGTCAGGAAGATGAAAGTATTAAGGCGTTCTATAACGTCTGCCCGCATCGAGGCAATCGGGTTTGCCTGGCTCGTAGTGGCGCAGCTGCAAGCTTTGCGTGCTCGTTCCATGGCTGGCGTTTCGACATTGATGGCTCGCTGGATCAGATCACCGATGAGGACACGTTCGACCCGCGTCTCGTTGCCCATCGCCCCGGGTTGAGCGAAGTCGCTTGCGACAGCGTCGGCGGCATCATTTTCATCAACATGGATGGCAAGGCGCCGCCGTTGAAGGAGTATCTCGGTCTGCCGGAGGGCTACATCGAGCAGTATGAGGTCGACAAGATGCATGTTGTGCATCACGTGCGCAGTGAGTGGAATGCAAACTGGAAAATTGGCGTTGATGCGTTCTACGAGACTTACCACTTGCCGTATGTCCATCCACAGACGCAGGGTGTGATGGAAGACTTCTCACAGAACGATCTGTATCCGAATGGTGCGTCACGAATGATCGTGCCGATCTGCGTGAAGTCGCATCGTGTCGAAGATCAGGAATCGGTCGATCCATACCAGGCGCACATGATGATGGAAGCGGGCTTGGATCCTGCGACGTTCGAGGGTTCGGCTGTGGAGGTCCGTGAGGCTGTACAGAAAGCGAAACGCGAACGCGCAGAACGTTTGGGTCTCGATCACTATGCAAACTTCACCGATGGTCAGTTGACCGACAGCTGGGCCACCGGGCTGTTCCCGAACGTACAGATGGGCATGCATCCGGAAGGGGTGTTCATCATGCGGTTTATTCCGGACGCGAAAGATCCGGAAAAATTCATCTACGACACCATGATTCTGTTCCGCCCGGTCGCCGATCCGGATTACGACGTTCCCGCGTGGATGGGTTTGCCGGAGGGCACCGATTGCTCGGGTGATACGCGGCCGGAACCGATCTGGGTCCCTGCCGGTGAAAGCCCGAATCTTGGTGAGGTGTTGGATCAGGACGCGGAGTTGCTGCCGATCGTTCAGCAGGGTGTGCGTTCTCGTGGCTACCGCGGCGCGTTGTACGGCGATCAAGAGCAACGCGTCCGTCATTTCGAGGTAGAGCTTGAGCGTTACATCAACGGCGAGAAGTAACCTCGGTCGCTAGAGAGCTCCGGGTTTATAGATTCTGGACTCGAGTGGTTGTCCAGTTCCGGGACCAACTTTGTGATTGCGCTGATGTGGGCCATCATTGTGCTCGCGGGGTACCCGCCACCCCAGGGTCCGCACCACCGACAGCAATAAAGCCCAAGTTGCTTGGCGTGATACTGAATTGCGTCACCATTGAGACGAGTCGTCCCGGATCTTCACCCTTTGCTTCGGCACTGTTGTACATCCCGTACAATACCATGGCCGCCGAGTTGCCCTGCTCTGCAAACGACCGTAAGCCGGCTTTGTCGATTGCTCGGTGGGCTGGGTGATGCCGTCTGCCATGGGCTGAACAGTCGAATTCGCAGGTGTTGGCTCGTCGGAACGCAACGCCATCACGATGGCCGCTGAGATCAACATGGCGCAACTTGCGGCTATCAAAAGCGTGCGTCGATTCATTTTCGGCACCCATTTCTGCTCCTCTGTTCCAAAACGGTATGATCATTGGCATGAGTGCAAGCACGTCGACACCCTTCACGCACCGCATCGCTGGCAATGACGATATTCCTGTGATCATGGATCTGATGCTCGCAGCAATCGAGGTCAACATGCGCGATTTTCTGTCTGCCGCGGAAGTGGAGGCGGCGAAAGAAACCATGGGTGTGGATCAGACCCTGATTGACGATGGTACCTACCACTTGATCGAAACTGTCGTCGATGACCAGACGGTGCTGGTGGGCTGCGGCGGTTGGGGGAAACGTCGTACGCTTTACGGTGGCAACCATACGGTGGGCCGCGACGATTCGCTGAGCGATCCCGCGAGAGAGGCTGCGCGCATTCGGGCGATGTACACGCATCCCGACTGGACTCGTAGAGGTATCGGTTCGCTGCTGCTTGATCTTGGCGAACAGGCAGCACGCAATGCTGGGTTCAAGACGATCGAATTGGGTTCGACGGTACCGGGCGAGCCGCTATACGTCGCGCGTGGCTATGTCGAGTTTGATCGTGAAGTGCACACGGGCGCCAACGGCGAACACAACACGGTGATTCACATGAGAAAAGCACTGTGACGGCGGCAAAAGCGCTTTAACGCTCGATCGAGCCGCTAATCAGGAGCCGTCGGCACGGTGATCTCCCGATAGTGAATCTGATCACCAAACGGTGATTGGTCGTTATTGGCGGCGGACGCGGCGATCAGAAATGTGATGCGCTCAAGCTTTCCGATCGGCGCACGCCAATCGAATTGCCATCGCGCTGAACCATCTTCGTTAACGCGCACAGTGGTCGAGCGAATCGCTGTGCCGTGAACTGATGTTTCTGCGTCATCATCGCTTGGTACGAATGCCCCAGCGGTGCCGTGCTCCATCAGCGCGATGACCTGAAAGCCGCTGACCTCGAACGCCGTGCCCGCCAGCGTCAATTGCAGGTTGTATTGTTCGCCGGCCGTCAGCGCAGCAGGCAAGCCCTGCAGTGCAATCATCTCTGATTGTTCAACGGCATCGCGTTCCCAGTGACAACTCGCGCAGTGCTCGCTCGCACCCGGGTCCGCTGCGCCCCATGGCGCACCTTCTGGATAGGCCAACGCTAGCGTGGCGGAGCAACTAGCCGCCAGGAGCACTAGCGTCGCTGCACCGTTACTCGGCCGGTTCGACAACGGCCCGACCGATTGTGTTGGTATCTGCACCGAACCAGACCGACCCGGTGGCCGCATGGTAGTGCATGTGGCGGATCGTGTCGCCGCCGGAGCCGACTTCAGTCTCTTCGAAGAACTCACCGCTGGCCGGATCAAAGCCCATGAGGACGTTGGGTTGTACGCCGGTCGCGACCATCCAGAGTCGGCCCTGCCCATCGGAGGCCATACCGTACGGACGTGCCTTTTCGCCTTGTGGCATTTGCCACTCAGTGAACTCACTGGTGCTCGGATCATACTTTCCGAGCATGCCGCCAGCGTAGTCGACATACCACACGGTACCGTCGGCCAGCACCTCAAGGCGTCGCGGGCGGGCCTCATCGCGTGGCAGATCGATCTCGGTGTGCGCCAATGTTTCCGGGTCAATATGGGCGAGCTTGCTCGTGCCAAAAAGAGCGACCCAGACCGAACCGTCCGGCGCCAATTTAATGCCGTAGGGTCGAGAGCGCGCGGTCGTTGATGCGATCAGATCGACTTTGCGATCCTCGAGGCGCAAACGTCCCATCATGTTGCCACCCTGAACGGTGAACCAGATGTGCGACTCATCGGCATCGAAAATCAGTGTGTGAGGATCACGCGCTTTCGGGTCAGGCATCGGTACTTCCTCGATGCTGCCATCGCTTGGATCGTAGCGACCAATGAGCGCCGTGCGATTGCCGGCAAACCACACATCACCATTGCTTGCGACGATGAGATTGTGCGGCCCCGAACCGTCTTTGAGTTCGATTTGCTTAAACTCACCGCTCTCGGTATCAAGACGCGCAAGGTAACCCGTCCTTTGCCCCACAAACCAGACGCTTTCTGCGGAGGTGGCGAACGGATCACGCGGCCGGGATTGCTCATAAGGAACTTCCCACTCCTTGATGTCGAGTTCAGCGTTCGCGATCGTCGGAAAAATGCTTGCCAGTGTAAGCAAAACCGTTGTTCGCATGGTCATACTCCTCATTGCTGGGTCCGAGACAATATCACGGCCGTATGCGTGGCGAGGGCGACTTTGCGCCTGTGCTCGGGCATAGTTTCGTTAGCCACAGAGGATCCCCGATTGGATTTATTCAGTGAACTCAAGCGCCGCCGCGTTTACCGCGCCGGCATCGCCTATCTGGTGACAGCATGGGTGCTACTGCAGCTCGCCGATATTCTTGGCGATAATCTGGACCTGCCCGATTGGATGTTCCGTGGCTTGTTCGCAGGTGTTGTCGTTGGGTTTCCGATAGTGCTCATCCTTTCGTGGGTGTTCGAGCGCACCAAAGACGGACTGCGCGTCGACCGCGGCCCCACGGAATCGTCGCCGCGCGGTGATGCGGGCAGTTATTTACAGCCAACGATCATCCTGGTCCTCATGGTGATTGTCGGTGTTTTGGTGGTCGACCGGTTCAGGGACGACGATGCGTCTGGGGAGGCTCTCGCGCGCACGGTGGCGGTGCTGCCGTTCAGCACTCAGAGCGCTGCGAGTGACGACGCGTTCTTTGTGGAGGGCATGCATGACGACATCCTGACGCAACTGGCTGGATTGCAGACGCTCGAGCGCGTGATCTCTCGCACCACGATCGAACGCTATCGCGAAACCCAGCTATCGATTCCGGAAATTGCCGCCGAGCTCGATGTGGCAGCAGTGCTTGAGGGATCGGTGCAAAGGGCGGGCGAGCGGGTTCGGATCAACATGAAGCTCTACGATGCAGGTCGTGACGCCGCACTCTGGTCCAAGACCTGGGACAAAGAGCTCACACTCAACAACCTGTTCTCGATACAGAATGCAGTGACTCGCGAAGTGGTGGCTGCACTCGACGGTGTGTTGTCTGATCGTGAGATGTCGGCGATGAAAAGAAAGCCGACCAACAACTTTGAGGCGTTTGAGTTACACGCCGCGGGACGTCAGAAAGTCGAGTGGCGCAATGCCCCGGCACTGGCGGAAGCACTTGAGCTCTTCGAGAGTGCTATCGAGATCGACCCGAATTACGCGGAAGCTTACGTGGGCGTAGCCGATGCCTTGTCGTTGCAGCCGGAGTACGCGGGTGTGGATATGCAGAGCACGTTCGCGCCGCGCCAGGAGGCGATCGATAAAGCACTGGCTCTCGATAGCCAGATCGCACCTCCCTATGCATCGCTTGGTTTGCTTCGATGGCATCAGGGAGAAATTCCGGCGGCGGAGGAAGCACTGCAGCGCGCGTTGGAAATCAATCCGAACTATACGAATGCACTGCATTGGTATGCATTGCTGCTTCGGGATTCTGGACGAGTGGAAGAGGCCAAACGAATAATGCGTCGTGCGCGCGATGCAGACCCATTGGCACCAATTCTCGCTGGCGCCGAGGCGTCAATGTACATCCTGAACGGCGAGTACTCGGAGGCGCGCGCAATGCTGCGTCGTGCGATTCAGGCGACTCCGGACTTCTATTTATATTACGAACTGGTCGGTGACTCGTTTTTCGTACAGGGCAATTTCGCCGAAGCGCAGCGTTGGTTTGACGAGGCGGTTCGATTAGAGCCTACTGCGCCGGACGCGCGCATCGGACAATGCGAGACGTTACTGGTGATGGATGATCTCGAGCTCGGCAAACCCTGCGTTGATCGATTGTCAGAGGATTTCCCTAACCGGATGCCGGTGGGGCAGTCGCCGTTGCACTTCCAGTTGATGGTGATGGAAGACCGATTGGACGAATTTCTGGTGCCGATTGGTTTCGCGCTCGAATTGGGTACCCCGGTGAAAATCGGGATCGCTGCGGCCTATGTGATGAGCGATGACGCCGCTTCCGCAAAACGATTGCTGGAGACGATTGAGCCTGACCTGTTCGGTTCCGGTCCAATACCCAACCTTGCTGACTACGATTCGGACATCGGTTTGCTCGCCAGCGTTGTATTGAATCAAATGGGCCAGCCTGAGCGCGCGGCGGCAGTATTGGAGGCGGCAAAGCTGGCCGATTACAGCAAGAGCGCAGAGTTTGACGCGGCGCTCGCGTTCCTTGCGCAGGATAAGGATGAAGCGGCGGCAGCTTCTCTGGATCGTGCTTTGGAGTCGGGCCGATTCAGTCGCTGGTGGCTATTGCGAGCGCCGGTTTTCTCACGCGATACGATTTCCGAAGCTTGGGATCAGTCAGTAGCAGCGGTAAACGCGGAAATCGCCCGACAACGCGAATCCTATCGGAATCGCCCGGAACTCGGTCTGCTATGACTCTGGCGCGGATTCGGCGGGGCGCGTACGCATCGAGATCACATAGAGCACGAGAGTCAGCAACGACATCATCGCGGCCGCGATGAACGGAGAACCTGGCAAATAGACCACAGCTTGCTCGCCTGCTGTTGCCGTGAATAGACCCATGTAGACTAGCGGCGCCAAAATCATCGCCACACTTGTGAGTGCTGACAGCCCACCCTGCAACTCGCCTTGCGCGTCCTCGGCAACCCGATTCGAGAGTTCTTGTCGAATCGCCGGGTCCTGCATCGAGGAAATGAGGGCGAGTGTGATCATTGCGTAGACCATCCAGCCGGCGGTCGCCAATCCAATGCCAGTCAACGCGATCGCTTCAACGATCAACGCAATCCAGATGGCCCTGACGATTCCGATTTTCGGCAGAAGCACCTGGATGACAACCGCTGATGAGATGAACGCGATGATTCCGTAGTAGGCGATCGACAAACCGACAGCCTGATCTCCCCATTGGAATCGCTCGATCGCGACGTACGACCAAACAGTGGGATACACCCAAGATGAGAGCGTCGCAAAGAAGAACACTGGCAAAAGCACCGTCAGGCCGGGTGTCCGGAATAGGCGAATCAACGTACCGAAGGTGTTAGCGCGTGACCACGAAAATGCTCGGCGCTTGTGCTCGGCGAGAGACTCCGAAACAACGAAGTAGCCAAAGATCGTGTTCGCGGTCGCGAGTCCGGCACCGACAAGAAAAGGGAGTCGTAGATCGATCTCGCCGAGTAAGCCACCGAGCGCGGGTCCGAAAATGAAACCGGCGCCGAACGAGGCGCCAATCCAGGCAAAACGCTGTGCGCGCCGGTCTCTGGGTGTGACGTCGGCTACGTAAGCATTAGTCGTCGAAAATGTTGCAGCGAAGATGCCCGCGAAGGCCCGGACCAGCATGAATGCCCACATGGTGGTCACGAACGCGAGCACCAACATGTCGATCGCGAATGCGGCGAGACTCAATAGCAACACCGGTCGCCGTCCATAGCGGTCCGACAGGGCGCCGAGAATCGGCGAGAAGACGAACTGCATGATCGCGTAGACGAACAACGCGAGCCCGCCCCAACGGGCGGCCTCCGCGAGATCGGTGCCCGAGAGTTCCATGACGAGTCGTGGCAAAACGGGTGTTGCCAGCCCGAACCCCATAGAGCCAATGAAAGTCGAGATGACGAGAAAAACGAACGCCCCCTGCGCGGCTGGGACTTCGGCGGGTTTAGTGTCCGAATCTTGGATTGTCTATCCCCGTCAAAATCGCCTGCGGCGCGGGTGAAGGATTAGCCTGCTATGTAGCTTTCCAGTTGCTCGATCGTGAACTGTTGTTCGGCAATGACGGTCTTAACCAAATCGCGAAGCGAAATGACACCGATCACTTTTTTGTCCTCCATGACTGGCAAATGACGGAACTTGCCATTCATCATGATCGCCATACACTCTTCGATCTGTTGAGACGGTTTGGCGCAGACAACCTTGCGAGTCATTACCTCATCGACGCGAGTCTCTTTCGATGCTCGCTCTTTCAGGATGATGCGTCTTGCGTAATCGCGTTCCGAAATGATACCGACCAGCTCTTCCCCGTCCATAACGGGCAGTGCGCCGATCTCTTTTTTCGCCATCTCTTGCACGGCTTCGAAAACCGTGGCCTCCGGCCGGATCGACCAAACGTGAGTGCCTTTCTTCTCCAGCAACGTCCTGATTGATCTCATCTCAAATTCCCTGCGAGCGTGCCGACGGCTTTGAGTCTACCGAATCTTGTGTGGCAGGCCACCCCTACGGTGCGCGCTTCGTTATCGTGAAGCTCATGCTGAGGTACTCACCATCGCCATGATCTTCGTACATCTGCATTTCTTCGACACCTGGCGACACGGATTTGCCAACAGACCGGTTAATGTAGGGGTTGTTCGTCATCGGGTTGATCGCCTTTCCGGTCATGACCAGAGCGTCTGTCTCCGCGTCGAATTTGCCGTACATCATCAATACACTCGTTGACATGTTATCCGTCCACGTCGACCAGTACTGTTGTTCCACATTGTCGTAACCGGTGCGACTAATGCCTTCGAATGGCGCACCCATCATGTTGCCGCGCCAGTGGTCAACCATGACCCTGCCGCCGAGCTCGACGCTACGCTCCACTACCATTGTCGTTTCCAAGGGCTCTGCGTCCGGGCCCATATAGAACGTCATTACGGCATCCCAAGTGCCGACGGCCTCGGCGAACTGCTTGTGCGGCTCGTTGATCTTTGCTGCCGCCATCATGACAGCCATCATTTCTGCTTCGTCGATTTCTGCAGCTTCGTGGTGCGCCGCAAACGCGGTCATAGTGAGTGCTATCAGCGCAATACCTGCCAGTGCATTTCTCATTGTTCGAACCTCCCCAAAAGATCGAACGCTGAGTATAGCTCGCTATTGCGCCCAGCGGCGGGCGGCCGCTTTCCGACTAGTGCACCACACGTCGGATGAATACGTGCAAGCCGAGTAGGACGATACCAACCACGCCTGCTGCAGTATTGATCGGGCCTGAAATGAACTCGATCCAGTCGTTTTCTACCGCGATCACCGGTTTACTGAGCAAATCCGCCGCGGTGCCAAGCGATTGTTGCAAGGGTGATTCGAGAACAAGCTCCAATACGCCGATCATCACTATGACCGAGGCACGAATTGCGTAAACCTTCCAACGCGGCCGCTGAATCTCGCGGGTGACGCTGTGCGTAAATTTGGGGTCGGGTGGCGCATGCTCGGTGTCGGCGAACAAAGCCTCCAGCCTGGTATCCCGTCGTTCGGTCATTGTGTCGCCCCGTAATCATCGAGCAGCTTGCGCAGTTCAAGACTGCCGCGCCGGATGTGCGATTTGATGGTACCGAGCAGCAGCTTAGTCAGCGCGGCAATCTCCGGATGCGAAAGAAAGACGCGCTGGGCCAAATCACCGGCGAGCACGAGATCGCCAGAAAAGCGGCGCATCAGCGTCCTTAGCCAGGGTTGCCTGCGCCGCACCAGTTCGGTGAACGCGTCGCGGTCGCCTCTCGCGGCCAAACTCACGATCAGCGCCTCGGGCCCTTCGACGTAAGAGGCAGGTGCATCGGACATCAATGCGAGTCGCTATTCGGTGCTTTCTCGCTCAAGGTACCGTGCGGCGGCCCAAAGCCCGCCAGCGGTGCAAATCACAAGGCCGGAAACACCCATCAAGACCGCTCGTCCCTCCGGCGATGCAACACCGAGGAATAGGCTGAATACAAACATGCCCGCTGAAACGCCGATCATGATGAGAGTAGCGATTCGCAAATCACGGGCTACGTTGCGGTTGCCTTGGGCCTCGCCGAGCATCTTTTCGATCAACGCTACGTCAATATCCTGCCCGCTCTCAACGACTCGCCGTAGGGTTTCCTGCTTGGATTCTTTCTCTTTTGCGTCTTACCAAATGCCGCCAACAACGGCTGCCGCGATGCAAAACCAAAATCCGAAGGCGCCGATATCGCCCATCTTCTAGTCCTGTTTTTGTATTCCTACCTAGATAGACGGATGACACCGCCAAACAGATGCAGGTGACCAAATAAATTCGAGTTCCTTGACTCGCGGTACCTGGCAGCGGCCATACTTATGTGACGTAGGTCTTTAGCGACAGGGAGTAGCATGACCGATACTCAGGTTATGTACAGATATATTGCGATTTCAGCGAGTTTTGCGCTGCTCAGTGGTTGTGCCAGCACAGTAACCTACAGCCCAGTCTGTGCGGCTTATTCCGGAGATCGAATTGCTGTGAACGGTGATCGCTTTACCTGGGACCGGTTTACAGACACACGTCGCGTCGATAATAAAGGCAATGAGATTGACGCAAACCCGGGCTATCCCCGCACAGGAACCATTGAAATCGATGACACGATGATGCGGTTTGTGGACGAATCCGGAGCGGTTGTCGGTACTTTTGTGAGTTTTGAGGACGACGGTGATCGCTATCTCTTGACTCAAGAAGATCACGCCGCCGTTGCTGGTGGCGATGCGGTACCGGATTGCGCATTGCAGCAAGAGGGCGCCCCCGGAAACTAGGTCGGGCTTCCAATCCGTTCACCAGTCTAGTTTTCGTCGAGTCGACAAATGAGACGCACGTCTTGTGGTTCACTGTGAACTGCGTGGTATGTATTACGTCTAATGATTTAACTCACGATGGTTGAGCAGATGTTGAAACGAATTATTGTCCTCGCCGGCATGTTGGCCAGTGCGGCTGTCGCCGCTGAGCCCGTGTCGCCTGTGACAGTCAAATACTCCGAACCCCTACAATTGATCGAGCCGCCCGAGCGCCTCGCGGTAGGTGGCGCTCCGGACAGCAGACGGCTGCAATTCGATGCCTTTGGAAAGCGATTCGACGTTTCACTGACCCCTAACCGATCGTTGTCTTTGCAACGCCAGAACGGCGGCTCGAGCTTCGTCGCCTGGAAAGGCAAGCTAGAAGGCATCGATAACAGCTGGGCACGCATCAGTTATATCGACGGTGCGCCGCAGGGCATGATTTCGGATGGCGAGCACCTCTACGCCATTGAAAAGCACGGCGGCTCAGATACGCCCATCGTTTTCCGTGTTGAGGATCTTGAGTTCGCTGAGGGCGCTTTGGCATGCCCGGTTCACGAAACAACCCATACCGCGGCGGAACTGATTGGCGACCTCAAGAGAACGCTTGAGGTCAAACAGCCGCCGGTTGGACGAGCACTTGGCGCGACCCGACAGATTGATATCGGCGTCGTCGCGGACACCTCGTTCGCCGACCTGGCGGCCAACAACGCTGACCCACAAGGCGCCGTGCTCGCCAGAATGAACACCGTGGACGGTATCTACAGCGACCAGCTCCAGCTGCAATTCAACGTCGCTCAACTCGAAATTCTGACGGGTCCGAACGATCCATTCACAGACCAGACCGATGCGGGTGATCTCTTGGACGAAGTCGCTGTGTTCCGCGCGAGCACGCCGCAGCGTGAAGGTCAGGGTCTCACGCATTTGTTCACGGGACGCAACCTCGATGGCACGACAGCGGGCATCGCTTTTCTTGACGTTGTGTGTTTTCAGTTCCGCGGTACCGGTGGCCGAAACTTTGGCGTGGGCCTAACACAGTCGACGTTCGGTGCTGCTACGGATGCGATCATTGCAGCCCACGAATTCGGCCATAACTTCTCGGCAGAACACGATGGCGAAGACGGATCCGTTTGCGAATCCGAACCCGAGACGTTCCTGATGGCGCCGCGGGTTGCAAGCAACACGACGTTTTCGCCGTGCACGCTCAACCTTGTACAGAACGCTGCAGCGGCAGCATCTTGCATCCGCACCTTGGCATTGGCGGAAATTTCCATCAGCGCTCAGCCAGACCCACTAGGTGTACTGGCCGACACGCCTGTGACGACCGCGTTCACGGTGCTGAATGAGGGTACTGAGCCCGTCACCAACATCGTGGTGGACATTCCTATCCCGAGCGACCTTGTGTTGCAGTCAGTGTCATCAACCGTTGGCGATTGCACCAGCTCAGCCACTGCGGCTCAGTGCACTCTCAATGTGCTTGCGTCAACCGCATCGTTCGACGTCACGATTCAGGTTCAAGCGAGCACTGGCGGTATTCGAGATATTGGCGTAACCGTCTCTAGCACGGAAGACACGAACGCTGGCAATAATGCGGCGACCAGTCGTGTCGTTTTTGAAGCTGCGGTCGACATCGACGTCAATGGTGGCAGCGCGACAGCGACCACCACGACGACAGCTGACGTCCCCTTGCAGGTGAATAACCTCAGTGATGACGTGGCCGACGATGTGGTGGTGGTACTGACGCCCGATAGTGGCTTGACCATCGACAGCGCAAGCTGGTCGGGTGTGGGTAGCTGTGTTCTGGACATGGGCGTCGCTACGTGTACTGCTCAAACAGTCGGTGCCTCGGCTCAGACAACGATCGATCTGGGTGTCACCAGCGGCCAAACCGGCAGTCGCTCGATTGCGGCCGAGGCAACCACCTCGACGACCGATATCAATACGGCGAACAACACCAGCGCGGCGACCGTGACGATTAACACCGCGGCCGCGCCTCCGCCTTCGAGCACCGGCGGCGGTGGCGGTGGTGGCGGTGCCATGTCATGGTTGTTGGCACTGTTCGCAGGGCTGCTCGTCCGTCGACGTCGGGTCTGAGATAGGCGTCGCAACGAGTCTGCGAATAATGCGTCGGGACGGTTGCAAAGTCTGACCGTCCCGGCACAATCGACGGTTCCTTTTGATCGGGAGCCGTCATGCAAGTCACGAACTTTCGCCGCTTCATCGGCGTAGCTTTCTCAGCCTTACTTGTCGCCTGCGGCGGCGATAGCAGTGATGCCGGTCAGTCAGCCACAGAAGCAACCGCTATGACCGACACCAAGACCAATCCCTTTGATTCTCTGGCTGCCGAGGCGCCGATAGCCGAAAAACGACCGCTTACGATCGAACAGCACGGCATCGAACGGGTCGATCCGTATGCCTGGATGCGCGACCCCGAGTGGCAGGAGGTCTTGCGCGATCCGGATACGCTCGACGACGACATCAAGTCTCATCTCGACGCGGAAAATCAGTTCTATGAAGCGGCAACGGATGATCTTGCAGATTTGCGTGAACAGCTTTTCGAAGAGATGCGTGGCCGCATTAAGGAAGACGACAGCTCGGTACCGAGTGCGGATGGTCCGTTCGCGTACGCGGTGAAGTATCGTGAGGGCGGGAACTATCCGATCTACTACCGTATTCCGCGTGATGGTGGCGACGAGACCATCCTGTTCGACGGCGACAGTGAGTCAGGTGATAGCGAGTTTTTCCGGATTTCTTCAGTCGATCACAGTCGCGATCATAAGTTAGTTGCCTACAGCATCGATCGAACGGGATCGGAGTACTACGATATTCGCGTTCGTGACATCGAGACGGGCGAGGAGTTTCCCGAGACCCTTGGGTCGACCGATGGTGATGTAATTTGGGCAGCCGATTCCAAGTCGTTCTTCTACGTTGAGCGCGACGACAACCAGCGCCCAAAACGCGTTAAGCATCACGTACTCGGCACGGAGCAGAGCGAAGACCTACTGGTCTACGAGGAGCCAGATGACAGCTACTTCCTGTTCACAGGCGAGACGCAAAGCGGTCGATTCCTGCTGATCGGTAGCGCCAAGAGCACATCAACCGAGTACCGATATCTCGAACTCGATGCCGAGCCGGGTACTAAGCCGACGCTCATCGCCCCGCGTCTGGACGACCAGCTCTACTACGTTGAGCATCATGGCGACAACTTCGTTATGACCACCAACGCGGATGGCGCGATCGACTTCAAAATAGTCACCGCACCGATCGACAACCCAGGTCGAGACCAGTGGGAAGACTGGCTCCCGCACCGTGCGGGCACCTACCTGGTCGATTTCATTCCCTACAAGGACTACATCGTTCGCCTGGAACGCCGCAACGCGTTGCCGCATATTGTTGTGTCAGATTACGCGCGCGACAAGGAATACGATATCGAGTTTGAAGAAGCGGCCTACGACGCGGGCATTTCTTCTGGCTACGAATACGACACCGCCAATCTGCGCTTTTCGTACGAGTCACCATCGACACCAACACAAATATTCGATTTCGATCTGAAATCACGCGAGCGTGAACTGCGCAAGACGCAAGAGATTCCCAGCGGTCATGACCCAGACCTTTACATGGTTGAGCGCTTGTTCATTGATGCCGATGATGGCGCGAAGGTGCCCGTCACAGTCTTGCGTCTCAAGGAAACCGCCGTTGACGGTACTGCACCACTGCTTTTGTATGGCTACGGCAGTTACGGCGCCACCATGCAGGCATCGTTCAGCACCAGTGTTCTGTCCGTCGTTGACCGAGGTGTGATCTACGCGACTGCACATATCCGTGGCGGCGCTGCGATGGGCCGTCAGTGGTATTTGGATGGCAAGCTCGACAAGAAGAAAAACACTTTCAGCGACTTTGCGAGCGCAGCAGAAACGCTGCAGGAAATGGGTTACGGCAAAAAGGGTGAGACCGTGATCTATGGCGGTTCCGCTGGTGGTTTGCTGGTTGGTGCCACATTGAATCTCCGCCCCGACCTTTTCGGTGGTGTGATTGCTGCGGTGCCGTTCGTCGACGTCATCAACACGATTTCGGACGCGAGCCTGCCGCTGACGCCGCCGGAGTGGGTGGAGTGGGGCGACCCCATCAACAGTGCGGAGGCGTACGCGAACATCGCTGCCTACTCACCGTACGACAATATTCGCGGCGATATCGAATACCCGCCGGTGCTTGCGACCGGTGGTGTGGCAGACTATCGGGTCACGTATTGGGAGCCCACCAAGTGGGTGTCGAGAATGCGCGACGAGGCTAAAGGTGGGCCGTTCTTCCTGAAGATGAACATGGGTGCCGGGCACTCCGGATCTGCCGCCCGTTTCGAACGTCTGAAAGAGCGGGCCCACAACTACGCGTTCGCACTCAAAATTTTCGGCTTGGATAAAGTCTCAGTCGACGTTCCGGAGTCTTCCTGACTTCAGAGCATTTTCAGGATTGCTTTCCAGTGAGCAGCGGTAACCGGCAGTATCGAGAGCCGATTGCCGCGCTGGAGCAATCGCATACCTTCCAGCTTGGGATTCATCTTTAGCTCGGCCAGCGAAATCGTGCGTTCGAATTTCTGCTCGAACTGCACATCAACGAGCTGCCAGCGCGGCTTATCCGGAGTGGATTTCGGGTCGTAGTATTTCGCTTCTGGATCGAACTGCGTCGGATCGTCATAGGGTTCACTGACAATCGACATGAGTCCCACGACACCGGGCTCCGCACAACTCGAGTGATAGAAGAACGCCTGATCGCCGACCTTCATCTCATCACGCATGAAGTTCCTGGCCTGATAGTTTCGAATCCCATCCCAAGGCTCACGTTGGTCGCGCTGGAGATCGTCAATGCTGTAACCATCAGGTTCGGATTTCATTAGCCAGTACGCCATGAGCAAGGTCCTTGTTTGTAAGGCCCGCATGATAGCCAAGTTCGGGCTGTCACAAAAAGTTCATTTGGTACGTGAATCCGAGTGCCGAGAGATGTCGAATTTTTTGCTGAACTCAACACACAATCCAGTGGGAGGAATTTATGAAAAGAGCGATCATCGGCCTGGCAGCAGGCTTGGCACTTGGGCTTGGGTTTTCAGCACAAGATGCAAAAGCCCAGACAATTACGGACGTCGTCGTCGCGAGCGGCGGCGAGTTCGACAGAAACCTCAACGATTTTGATATCTTGCTGAATGCCGTATTGGCGGCTGAGCTCGAAGGCGTGCTGGCTGACACCACAGCCGATTTCACAGTGCTGGCGCCCGATGACCGCGCGTTCCTGCGGCTGGCAAGAGATCTCGGCTACAAGGGAAATCAGGAGTCAGGTGCGTTCGCTGCGATCGTTGGCGCCCTGACAGTGCTCGGTGACGGTGAGCCGATTCCCGTATTGCGGGATATCCTGCTCTACCACGTCTTGCCAGTGGGTCGGCCCTCTGAAGAAATTGCGTCGACGCGCATTATCGAGACGGCTCTCGGTGCCACCATTGTCACGAACGGTCGTCGCCTGATCGACAACGACCCCGATATTCGTGACCCATTCCTGCGCTTGCGCACCGGCGGTATCGAAGCCAGCAATGGCATCATCAACCCGATCTCGCGTGTCTTGATCCCGTTGGATATTGACAACACCGTTGCGGATGAGTTGCCGAGTATTGCCGACATCGTTGCTGCGAGCGGCGGTGATTTCGACCATAACCCCAAAGACTTCGATTTGTTGTTGACCGCACTGCAGACTGCCGATTTGGTGGGCGCGGTTGCCGATCGCGAGGCATCACTCACTGTGCTGGCGCCGAACGACCTCGCATTCATCCGCCTGGCCCGAAATCTCGGATACCGCGGCAGCGATGAGGCTGAAGCATTCGGCGTCATCGTGGAAGCCCTGACAACGCTCGGTGGCGGCGATCCTGTGCCATTGCTACGGACCGTGCTGCTCTATCACGTGCTGCCGGAGGCACTGCCCGTGAAGTCAATCATCACCGCGGAGTCGCTGGATACACTCGCTGGTCCGACGATCACGCCCGAAGCGCAAACACGTGCACTGGTAGATCAGGACGATAGCTTCAGGGACCCACGCATCTCGTTGGTTGCGCGCAAGAACTTCCGTGCCGCAAACGGGTTCGTTAGCACGATCAATCGTGTGTTGATTCCTGCGGATCTCGAAACGTTGTAGCGAAGGCGGGCAGGGCGGGCGCAAAGCCCGCTCTGCCCGAATCCCGGATCAGGCGCTACTGCGCCCGCTGGTTGAATCGGCGTCCAACCATCGCGCTGGCGATATTGGTCTTCTGAATGTCGATTGCGCCACCCGCGATGCCCCAGCCCCACGCATCGCGCATTCGACGTTCGATTCGGTACTCCTTGGAATAACCATAGCCGCCCATCAGCTGTACGGCGTTACCCGTTACGGTTCGGGCGATCTCATTGGCAAAACACTTGGCGATTGAGCTGTTCTGGATGCTGGGCATGCCCGCCTCAGCGTCAGAGATTGCGCGGTGGATCAGGAGGCGGGCTGCATCCACCTGCATTTGCATTTCGGCCAGCCGAAGTTGGACCGCTTGAAAGTCGACGATCGGTTTGCCGAACTGCTTGCGTTCCTGCACGTAGGCGAGCACTTCATCGAGTGCGCCTGCGGCCTGGGCCATGGCCATTGTCGCATTACCGCAGCGTTCGAGGTCGAACGCTTGCATCAGTTTTCCAAACCCGCCGGCGCCGACGACAACATTTTCTTCCGGCAATTCCACGTTATCGAAAAAAATGTCGGAACTCGGCACGCCGCGAAATCCCATGAGTGCTTCCTGCTCACCGAAGCTCACCCCCGGCGTGTCTTTGTCGACGAATACAGCGCCAATGCCCTTGGCGCCGGGTTGATCGCTCATACGGCAGTAGACGAGATAGCCGTCTGCGTGTCCGCCGCCGGAGCACCATCGCTTCATACCGTTGAGCACAACGCCACCGGATGATTTTTCCGCTCGCGTTGTGAGATCGGTCAGTGCAGAGCCCGCATTAGGTTCTGACATGGCAATCGCGACCACCATTTCGCCACCGCACACGGCGGGCACCACACGTGCCTTCAGCGCATCGCTACCGAAGTGCTCGATTGCCTTGACCGGCCCTGTGCAGGACTCAAAGACCGGGAACGCAATGGCCGATGAAATCTTACCGAATTCCTCGAGCACGATTAGAGCATCGAGGCTGCTGCGCCCGAGACCACCCAACGATTCCGGAATATTGATGCCCAGAAAACCCATTTCCGCATATTCGCGAATCAGCTCATGCGTGGGTGGCTGTGTGGTTTTCTCAATGTCATCGGCAATTTCGGGAAGGCGGGACTGGGCGTAAGTCCGCGCGGCGTCCTGCATCTCCTGTTGGTCCGGAGTCAGCGAAAAATCCATGGTTTACCCTCCCGTCAGAACCGCCCGGAGTTTAGCTCAGCCCTATTTGGAAAAAAACAGTCAGGCCTGTTTATTTTCGACAAGTGCGTCTCTATACTGGAATTTCAATGATTTCCGTATGCTTCGGGGGGATCCTTTGATGGATCAGGCGGTTATTGATCGCATCACTGCTGGCATGGCTTATGAGGCTGCACGAGAGACGCCACCCGAGGGGTTTCCGGAGCTTCCACGCATTCCTGGCGGCCGTTACGTTGACCCTGCTTTCCAAGCGCTCGAGCGAGAGCATCTTTGGCGCAAGGCGTGGGTGTATGCCGGCCACATCGATGAATTCCCAAGCGCGGGCAGCTTCAAGATGTTTACGCGCACCGGGTCTCCGATTTTTCTGATCCGCGGGCGCGATGACGTAGTCCGGGCGTTCTATAACACCTGTCAGCATCGTGGTGGTCCGATCGTCAAAGAAGACTGCGGCAAAACGCGTGCGCTTGTTTGCGGCTATCACGGATGGTCGTATGACTTTGAAGGCAAGCTGATCAACATTCGCGATCGTCGGGACTTCCCGAATTTCGCCGACGATGAGCACAGACTCCAAAGCGTGCGCTGCGAACGCTTCGGTAACTGGCTGTTTGTCAGCGAGGATCCAGAGGCGGCACCATTGCTGGAGAGTCTCGGGCCTGTACCCGCGCACTTCGCGAATTTCGAAATCGACCGTCTGCGGCTGGTCGAGTCGGAGTCCTTCGACGTGGCTTGCAACGTCAAGGTGATCCAAGACGCCTTTCTTGAGGTCTACCACCTTCGCTCGATCCACCAGAAGACCGTTGACCGGTTCCTCGACCATAACGGCACGACGATCGATCTGTGGCCGCAGGGCCATTCTTTGATGGTTACGCCCAATCGTCGGCCAGACTGGGTCGATCCTGGCACCGTGGGGATGCAGGAAATCGCTAGCATGCCTGAGATCGTGCGCATGAATAATTTTAGCTACAACATCTTTCCGAATATCGTGACGCCAACCGCGCACACCGGTATGCCGTTCATTCTGTTCTGGCCGGATACCGACAACACCATGAAATTGGATGTTCATTGGTTTGCACCGGACTGGGGTGACGGGGAGCGCGACCCGCTGTGGGATACGCGAATTGCCAACTTCGACCGAATCCTCGAAGAGGACACTCAGTTCGCGCCGCAAATTCAGGCCTCGGTCGAGTCACCGGGATTCCGAGGGATTCCATTGAACTACCAGGAACGCCGCATCTATCACTGGCATGAGGAACTCGATCGACGCATCGGTGTGGACAAGCTACCCGCACATCTGCGGGTCTCCCCGAAGCTTGAGCCCTTTGTTGTCGACTCATGACGCTGGGTATCGCCGATATCGCGGTCTACGTGCCACGACGGCGCCTACAGCGCGAGGCGATTGCGAACGCGCACGCCTGGGCAGTTCCGTCGCTTAAGGGTCTGGCGAGCGGCACCGTAGCCGCGGCCAACTGGGATGAGGACAGTGTCACGATGGCGCATGCCGCTTGCCGGCAGATCGTCGACGACACGGTATGCGGCATTCGCTTTTGCTCGACTTCGATGCCTTTCGCGGATCGTTCCCACGCGGCTTTGCTGGCAGAGGCGCTGACGCTTTCAGGCAGCATGCGGACTATGGACGTAGGAGCGTCCGCGCGAGCGGGCAGCAGCGCACTGATGGCGGCGTTGATGTGTCACCAAAACGCGCTTGTCGTCGCATCCGAACGCCGTCTGGCAAAGCCAGGTAGTGCCGAGGAAATCAGCTACGGTGATGCCGCAGTGGCGATTCGCACTGGCTCAGGTGACTGCATCGCTGATTACATCGGCGGTGCCAGCCGAGCTACCGACTTCGTGGATCACTACCGCTCGAGCGATGCCGACTTTGACTATGGGTTCGAGGCACGTTGGGTTCGCGACGAGGGGCAGCTTGCAGAACTGCCTGACATGCTCCCGCAGGTGCTCGCCGAGTACGACATTGCTCCAGAATCGGTGCAATGGCTTGCGATGAATGCACCTGCCCGTGTGCGCAAGAAACTCGCCGAAACCGTCGGTTTGACGAATGCTCAATCGGACTTCGGATATGAATCCACGGTCGGTAATTGTGGCTGTGCCGATCCCTTCATGGCACTCGCAGAATCACTGGCGCGCGCGAAAGCGGGTGACATCGTTGTCTCGATCAGTTTCGGCCAGGGACTAGACGTCATGCTGTTTCGCGCCGCCGGCAAGTCGCCATCGGGACGGGTGCGGGAGGCCATTGAGAGTGGCGAGTCGGACGACAACTACCTTAGATTCCTGAGCCATCGCGGACTGCTCCAAATGGACTGGGGCAAGCGCGCGGAAAGAGATGTCCGCACCGCGCAAAGCGCTTACTACCGCGAGCGCGATCAAGTGTCTGGTTTCGTCGGTGGAAAATGCCGCGTGTGTGACACGATCCAATTTCCCAGAACGCGAGCATGTGTGAATCCCGATTGCCGAGCGTTTGATTCTCAAACTCCCTATCCATTCGCTGATCTCACAGGCACGGTCAAGAGTTTCACCGAAGACTGGCAGGCGTACTCCCCGGCTCCGCCGTTGATTTACGGAAACATCGGGTTCGAGGGTGGTGCGAATATTCTCATGCAGTTCACCGATACCGCTGAGGGTGAGACCAAAGTAGGGAATCGGGTCAGCATGCAATATCGCATCAAGGATATCGATCGTGTCCGCGATTTCCGCCGTTATTTCTGGAAGGCGGTTCGACAGGAGGACGTTGCGTATGGCTGAGGGTATCCGCGACAAGGTGGCCGTGATCGGGATGGGCTGCTCGAAGTTTGGTGAACGTTGGGATATGAGCGCGGCCGATCTCATGGTCGAGGCCTTCGAAGAAGGCATCGCAGACTCAGGCATTGAGCGAGATCAGATCGAAGCCGCCTGGCTAGGTGTGTTTTTTGACGAGCAGAACATTGGCAAGTCGGCAATCCCATTGTCGAATGCGTTGCGTCTGCCGAACGTGCCTGTGACCCGAGTCGAAAATCTCTGCGCAACCGGAACCGAGGCATTTCGCGGGGCCGTATATGCGGTGGCATCGGGTGCGTGTGACATCGCGCTGGCGCTCGGTGTGGAGAAACTCAAAGACACAGGGTTCTCCGGTTTGCCAGAACGCACGCACGGCACATTCGAGGACTTGTGGTTACCCAACTCAACAGCACCCGGTGCATTTGCTCAGCTCGCCAGCGCCTATAGCGCGCGACACGGCATCGATATGAGTGATCTTAAGCGTGCGATGGCGCATATCTCGGTAAAGAGCCATGACAACGGACTCAAGAATCCGAAGGCGCATCTGCACCGCGCGATCAGTGAAGAGCAGGTGCTGAGTGCACCACCGGTTGCTTACCCACTGGGTATGCTCGATTGCTGCGGTGTCAGCGATGGCGCGGCGTGTGCAATCGTGGCCAAGCCAGAGATTGCAAAGTCGCTTGGCAAGACCGATATCGTGTCGGTCAAGGCGCTGCAGTTGTCGATCTCGAACGGTGTCGAGGCCTCACACAATTCATGGGATGGCGCTCACACACTGACAACACGTTTGGCCTCACAGAAAGCTTACGCCGAGGCAGGTATCGACAGTCCCTCCGATCAACTGGGCATGATCGAGGTGCACGATTGCTTCTCGGTGACTGAGCTTGTGGTGATGGAGGATCTCGGTCTGTCCGATCACGGCAAGGCGCCTTCAGACGTGATGGATGGTCGCTACGACGCCGATGGCGCTATTCCCTGCCAGATCGATGGGGGGCTGAAGTGTTTTGGCCATCCCATTGGCGCTAGCGGGCTTCGTATGCTGTACGAAGTTTACTTACAGCTACTCGGACGGGCTGGCGAGCGTCAGTTGGACGGGATCGAGTTTGGGCTCACCCATAATCTGGGTGGTATTCCGAATCGCAATGTCGCAAGCATTGGGATTCTCGGAGGGCTGCAATGAGTACGGGTGCAGAAGAAATGCAGGATGCAAATTCGGAATGGGGCTTCAGTGATGAGGAGCTCGCGAGCATGCCGCTCGTTTACCGTGACGATTTGCTGGCAGGGAAAGTATGCGTGTTGTCAGGCGGTGGCTCAGGCATCGGTCGTGCGACAGCCTTCGTGTTGGCCAGACTCGGCGCCAGCGTCATGATCTGCGGTCGCCGTGAAGAACGATTGGCGGATACCGCGGACAGCGTAAAGCGACTTACCGGGAAGGCAATCTCTTATCAGGCCATGACCATCCGGGATCCCGAGCAGGTGGAAATGCTCATGGATGAGACGTACAAGGCGTTTGGTCAACTCGATGTGCTGATCAACAACGGCGGTGGACAGTTTCCTCAAGACGCCATCGATTTCAGTGTGAAAGGCTGGAATGCCGTTATCGACACTAACCTGAATGGCACGTGGTGGATGATGCAGGCCGCAGCCAAGCGGTGGCGGGACACCGACCGCCCCGGACACATTATTAACGTCGTGGCTGTTATCGGTCGTGGTATGCCTCAGGTGGCGCATACCTGTGCTGCGCGTGCTGGGGTGATTTATCTGTCGAAAACCGTGTCCACGGAATGGGCGCCGCTCAATGTTCAGGTGAACTGCGTCGCGCCGGGGTCAATTAGCACCGAGGGTTTGAACGTATACGAGCCTGAGGTTGCCCGAATGTTCCAATACGCCAATCCGATGCATCGATTCGGTGATGCGTTGGATATCGCACAAGCGATTGTTTACCTGGCAGCGCCATCCGGAAAGTTCATTACCGGAGAAGTGCTATCCGTTGATGGTGGCGCGCAACAGCATGGCGAGAACTGGTCAGCCGGCATACCCGACTATTTCAAAGTGCACGGACGCTAGCAGGTGAGTTTAGGCTGCGACTGTAGCCCGGTTGCGCAATTCGCTGATTCTGATGTTCGCCCGGGTTGTCGCCGGTCTGGATAGAAGTCGGGTTACCCAACTCGAGCGGTTATACGGTTTTGGTGCATCGCGGTAGAAGCGTCCGACGTCGTCGTAGGTACCGAAGTCGCGCGCAACGAAGTCTGGATGGAACTGTGCAAAACAGTCAGTCTCGCCATCCCATTCAGTGCCACCGTCACGCCGCACACCAAAACCGAGTACGTCTGTATGTGCCAACACACCCGCCTGGAATAGCTCCGCGTCGATAATGTAGCTGTCCGTCCGTATCCACCGCTCCTCGAGCCAAACCTCCACTACGGCATGGTCAACGTAGTCCGAGCCTGGGTTGATCAAGCCGTTGAGCACCTGCGACGAAAGCCCAAAGAAGCGTTGTCGCGCCGGAATGCCGGCGCCACGAAGCAGCGCCGTTAGCAGTGTCGCTTTGGGGTTGCAGAAGCCTTGCCGCGACAGCAGCACTTGGCTCGCTTTCATATCGTAGAATGCCGAGGTGAATCCGAACCGTACGTTGTCGCGGACATGATTGTGTAGTGCTACAGCTCTGGCTCGCTCATCATCGTGATCTTCGCGGACGCGTCGAATCAGCGTCTGCAAGGCGGGATGCGAAAAATCGAGATATTCGGTCTCCCGAAGAAAACGCGCGGGAAAGTCCTTATTCGCCACGGTAGGTTCCTCCTGAACGTTGTTGTTTTCTTGCACTGCTTTTCCTGTTGCTTGGCTAGTGGCAGTTTCTCGAATGTCTGTAATCAGGGCTTGGTTTATCTCACACCTACTTGGAACTGACTATAGTCTCGCATTCTCTGTTCCCTTCGGATTTGAAATATTTGTGTCAAATTTGCAACAAAGGATCAAAATCAGGGTTTCATTGCTTGTTTTGTCGATGTGGCTACCGCGACAATCCGCTCTTCACCAATGAACACTTAATCACTTGAAGCACGTCACTCTCGGAATCGCGCTTGTAACGCTTGCTGGCTGTGCGACGCAGGATGGGCCGCTCACCGCACTCGATCGTGCTCGGGTTGAATGTCGGGATACCGACCGAGATCGCTTTCTGCAAAGGCGCGATCCTCTGGAACAGGCGGTTGTAGATCGCTGCGTTCGCAAGGCCAGAGAGCGTATTGAGGCCGAGCAACAGGCTCTCGATGAAGCGCTCGAGGCGACTATCGAGGCAGGCAAGGAAAAGAACGAAGGCAAGACACCAAAAGTTGACCAATAAGCTGTGACCCCAAGCCCACTACAAACCCCTGAACGCATTGACGAACTCGACGTGCTTCGCGGCTTCGCGCTGTTGGGTGTCTTCATCGTCCATTTCGTGGGCTCTGCTTTCTACGAGCTGCCTTTAGATGAGAATCAGTCAGACCTGTGGTCCGGCCAGTGGTATCACGCAGCCGCCTTGTTCATTTCGGATTTGTTCTTTCAGAACAAGGCCAACACGCTTTTTGCCACGCTCTTCGGCATGGGGTTTTGGGTCATGCTCGAGCGATTAAGCGCACGCAGTGCGGACTTCAACAGAATCTATCTGCGCCGACTCGCCGTGCTCTTTTTGTTAGGTATGTTGAATTGGTTTTTGATCTTTCCCGGGGATGTGCTGCACGAGTACGCCTTAATCGGTTTCGCGCTGTTCGCTTTACGCCGAGTGTCTGCGAAGACCATGCTGCTCATGGGGCTGACGCTTGCGTTGCTTGGGCGGCCGCTCGTAGCGCATTTGTTTGATGCGTTGGACTTGTCGTTCGATGCGTTCGACGATGTTCAGGTGGCCGCATTCGAGCAGGGCGAGTACTTGACCTGGGTCGGCATGATGGCGTCATCGATGTTTCAACGCGATTTCCTGTATGCCGGTCTTCTTGGTTGGGGCCTGTATATCTTCGGGCGTTTCCTGTTGGGTGCATGGGTAATGCGTGAGGGCTGGATCCAGCGACTTCGTGATATGCCGAGCACGGCGAAAGCTGCGACATGGTTCGTGCTGGTAGGTCTTGCAACGGAGCTCGGTTCACTGTTGATTTTCATGGAAATCATTCCAGGCAGTAAAATGATGGACGCGACGTTGCACATGATCGGTGCGCCAGTGGCTGCTGTGGGTTACGGGCTTGCGCTAATCGCGATTTACCAGACTCAGCGTTGGGGTTCGGTGGTTGCGTGGTTCGCGCCTGTTGGGCGGATGGCGTTGACTTGCTACGTCGCCCACGGCGTTGTGTTCACAATGATCTATATGCCATTCGGGCTCGACCTTTTAGGGGTAATCGGCCCAGCACCCTCTTTGCTGATTGCACTAACACTCTACGTGGGACTGACACTCGCGAGCCACTTTTGGTTACGGCGGTTTCGGTACGGCCCACTCGAGTATCTCTGGCGATGGGCGACGTACGGCGGTGCGCCGTCGTTTCGGGTTCCACAGGTCTGAAACCTGGTGCAAAAAAAAGTCGCGGGCGAAACGCCCGCGACCTTTGGTCGAGCTTGAAGCAGCTCCGGTTAGTCGTCGCTCAAATCCAACTTCACGATGATTGGGTCGTGATCGCTGGTGACACTCTCGATATCCTCTGCTGCGTCGATCGCAGCGTGAACTGCATCGAATTCAGCCGGGAACAGTGACGGGCTGACCAGGATGTGATCCAGCGCTTGAGAGTTTCCGTTGAAGATAAACGAGTAGGCGTCGGAGACATCGCTGACATTGGTCAGGTTGATCAGGCCGGCAGATTCCAACGTGAGCAATGGTTGACGGAATTCGAACTCGTTCAGGTCACCGAGCACAACGACTCGTGCGTCTGCGTCCATCGCAAGGATGTCGCTTACGAAGCTCGCCACCACAGTTGCCTGATCCGTGCGCTCTGGCTCCGAGAACAGTATCGGCGCCTGGTTCGGACCAAACAGCGGGTCATCACCGAACTTGGAGCTGAAGTGGTTGTTGATCACGAAGATTGACTTACCGTTCGCTCTGAACTCGGCCGCCAGCGGCTTACGAGCGCCTGCGAATGCCTGGTTCTCCGGGTCGACATAGCCTGGATTGAACAACAGACGTGGTCCGCGCGCACCCTTGATGACCGAGTTTGCGGTTGTGGCATCAGCACCTTTGCGCTTTGCGAATCGCACTCGCTTCGGGTTGTACAAGTAGGCAACCCGAATGTTGCCACCTGGCTGCCCGCCATTGTCGAGATCGAGCGGCGGAATTTCGATGAAGCGATATCGTGGCCCACCGGCGTTACGGATCGTATTTGCGAGTCGACGCAGGGTCAGGTCTGCCGACACCACACCGTCATCGGTGGGGCCCGAGTTGTCCTGGATTTCCTGCAAACCGATGATATCGGGCGACTGCATGTTGTTGACGATGATGTTCGCCAGATTGGTGAACTGGCCATTCTCTTCGTCTTCCGGGTCCAGATTCAACACGTTGAACGAGGCGATCGTGATCTCGTCAATACCTGATGCGACAACCGTTGTGGTCTCCGGTACAAACGTCTCACCGCTGTCGCCGATGTCCGAGGTAGTGATGAACAGGAACTTGCCGAAGTTGTAGCTCACAACCGCGTCAATCGGCCCTGCGATGCTCTCACCTGTAAAGTAGTCACCGACATCGCTGATGCGGTTGCTGATGACCTGAATTTCGGGGTTGAAGTCATCGGCAGAAATGCGTGCTCCACCAAACACGGTTGACAGGCTGACCGCCGCACCCATGTCAGGCGCAACGTACAACTCTTCGTTGCCCGGTCCTCCGGACCCAAACACTCTCTTCGAACCGACCACCAGCGGCGATTCGATACGAGTGAGCATGCCCTCGAGGCTCTCGTAAAAGTCCAGGCCATCGCCGACCGGATCAAATACAGCGAGTGGATCTGATTCGACATTGATGGATTCGAGGCCTACGGCCGCCGCGTCATCATCGATGACTGCTGTGGGAGGTGTACGACCATTCGCGCCGACAACAATCGGAGCGGGCAGAGCAACGCCACTCATGTTCGTCACGATGTCCTCAACGGCGCTCAACTGCGTGATCGACAGGCCCTGTGAACCAGGTCGGAACTCACTCACCGCCGCCGAAATCTCGATGTCGTCACCGACCGCGACGGTAGGTGCGCTGCCGGTGAAAACGAAGATTGCATCGGAAGTAGCAATACTGGCATCGCCGGCAGGATCCTGCAGGTAGAACCCGTTGCGGTCGACCGCTGTGACGACGCCCGAGGTGATCACACGCTCACCAACAAACGGTGACAGGTGCCCCGCACCCTGAATCTCCATAATCGTCAGCGGAATCGCGGGCGCTTGGGCAAGGCCGGAATTCGTCGGCGTTGGTGCTGGATCGCTCAGGAAAAAGTCGAGCTGTCCGAGCGCAGGACCGCCATCTTGCGCAACGCCCATCTCGTCGGCTCGGAAGAAACCGGCTGGCAGAAAGTTACCATCAGGACCGATAGTCAAATTCGGTTCAAAGGCTTCACCCGCGCGGTTTGCAATATCGTCAGGCCCAGAGTCACGAACATAGACCGAGTCTGCGATGTCGCCGTTCCCTCGAACCAAAATGATGGTGTAGGAGCCATTCTCAACGGCGTTCGAAGGGAGGTCGAGATCGGCAAATTCGCCGAATGCGCCGACAGCATTCTCAGTGGCGAGCAAGTAGAAACCACCCGGTTCGATCACTGTGTCCGGGGGAATGATGTAGGGACTGCCTGCATCCGCACCGCCGAACGAGCTGCCAGCATCGGAGTCCCACAGTTCGATGCTCCAGCCGCCGATTGACACTGCTGAGGTTCCAGCGTTGTAAAGCTCGATGAACTCGTTATCCACTCCGGTGTTGCTGCCAAGAACTTCGTTCAGGACGACGGCGGGACCACCAGGATTGATCGCACCTTCGCTCACGATCAGATTGCGTGCTGCATAGGCTTCGGAGCCACCGTCACCATTACCTGTGAACTCGATGGTGAGCATGCTGCCGGTGGAGGGCAGCGTCGCCGAGAAGGTTGTGAACGCATCCGAAAGTGTGGTGCCGTTCAACGTGAGCGGGTCGTTCAACTCCGGCATAGCACCGCCTTCCATCGTGTAGACCTGCGAACCGTCCTCGTTGACGACAAGCTCGAACAGCGTCTCGGTTGGGCCACCGTCCAGCGACCACGTCCAAACGAAGGTGTCCGAAGATTCGAAATCGCCCATGGCCGCCATATCGATGGAAACGGCCAACTCAGCAGCGCCCTGGACGTCAAAGACCCAGGTTGCTGTTGCGGAATTTCCCGGATTAGCGCCATTGACGGTGTCGACCATACTGAGGAAGCGATCCGTCGGAGCCACGCTAGAGTCAATGATGCCTTGCGTATCGCCAGAGAATGCGCCGCCGCTTATGCCAACAACGCTGTCGTCGGCGATGGCGAATGGAACGCCTGCGGTTTGCGGCCAGCTGCCGTAGGCAGCAACACCGAACCAGTCACCCGGTCCCCATTCGGTAGCAGGGTCTGTGCCACCTGCAGTTGCGACCGAAAAACTCGTGAGACCTTGGCTTTGATCGCCGACCAGATCGAACGCAACTGTTTGCGCTTGCAGCGAAGTTGAAGCAAAGGCGAGAGCTGAGCTTATTGCCAATGGCAAGAGCTTAGACTGTAAAGGTACATTCCGGCGGGAACGCATCGATGGCTTGACCGACATTATTGTTGTCTCCAATGGATTAAGAATCCGGGAGTGATCGCTTTGCACTGGTTCGTGCCACCCCCGTCTGGAACCATCGAGAATAGGAAGCGTCGGTGACGTTATGTTTACAATTTAAATAAAATGCCAAAAAAGTCGCGTTGCTGGCGTTATGTCACATAAGTCAGCTCAACAATCGTGTTCAAAGATGGTGCGGAGGTAACCGGACGTGGTGAGGTTTCTCTGCCGGCAGGCACGACGAAAGTGCGTTTGGTTGGGTTGCCACCGAACATTGACGAATACGACGTGCGACTCAGTGCGGAAGCCTCGGATGTTCGGATTGGACAGGTGAGCGCGCGTTCCGTGCCGAGAAGTGAGGCCTACAACACCCTTTTGTGTAAGCTGAGCGACGCGTTCAGAAACAACAGCCTGTCGCGCAGGCGATCGAGGATTCGGATGAGGCGGCGAGGCTCGAGTTGAGATTTCTGCAGGGCGTTGCCGAAGGCTATTCTCTAGACGCTGGCGTGCAAGGTGTGAGCGCGAGCGTAGATCCTAATAATTGGCAAAGCGCACTGACATTGCTGCGCGAAGACACGGAAGCTGCGAAGAAGCGAATTCGCGACAACACTTTTGCGCGCGTCGACGCGCAGAACGAGCTGCGTCGACTGACGCGGGAACGCGATCAGCTAGTTCGCTCTTAATCTCGGGAGTCTGTGGTGATCGTCGACCTGTACAGCCCGACGGCACAGACCACGACTCTGTTACTTAGTTACCTGACGGAAGATGCAGGCTGGGGATTGGAGTACGAAGCGCGAGTCGATAGTGACGCCGAGTCGTTGGATATGCTCCACATCGCACGGGTTGGTCAGTCGACTGATGAAGACTGGCGGGGTGTCCATCTGACCTTGTCGGCGCGCGAGGTGGTCAATCAGGACGGTTGGAGTGGCCCGACAGCAAGTACCTGAATCTTTACTCAGCCAGAGGGCTCCGAGGACAAGCCGAAACCGCTGATATGGTGTTGAGAGCACTGGAGGTAACGGGTTCGAGATTGATGCTTGAGGACATTGTCGACGTCGGTAGCTACGCGGTTACCTACAAAATTCCCGAACGTGTCAATGTCGCGAGCGGCGATAGCTGGGAGGAGACTTTCGATGTCGATCGTTACGAGCAAACGGTCAGCTTTTCCACGGCCGTCATCCCCGTAACATCACCCTTTGCGGAGTCATATGCGGAATTCGAACACTCAGCGCAGGCGCCGATTCAGTCTGCCAGTATGCGGGTTTACCTGGACGGCTCGGTCGTGCGCGAGCAACCTAGGTTGTACGTACTCCGTGGTGAGAAAATGTCGCTCTCGCTCGGCGAGGACCCATTCCTGCAATTGCGTCTCTTGCCGCAGGGAGAGTTTGAAGACAAGCGCGGCGTGATTCGTCGTCGTTAGTTCGAAACAGAGCACACGATCTACGAAATCACTAATCGCCGTCCCGAATCAGCCAAGGTTCAACTTTATGGCCGATACCCGGTTTCCGAGAACAAGGCGATCACGATCGCGATCGACGACACCGCTACACCGCCGGACGAGGTTGATGTTGATGATCAACCGGACCTCATAATCTGGCGGAAGGAACTCGGTGCTCAGGAAACCTGGCGCATTACCCAGCGTTACACCGTCAGCTATCCCTAAAGTGAAGCGTTGGAGCGAGATTTCTATTGATCGTTACTTACGAGCGTTCTCAGTCTTGCGCGCGCGAATATCTCGACTGAGTGTTCGGTAGTCATAGAGCATGCCTCGTAACGCGAGGTGTGCAGCAGTGCGGTTGTATTCCTGGACAGAAAGCAATTCCTCGACGGGCGTTACGACGACGTCATCTCGGCTTTCTTTGAATCGAAGCTGGATGCCGCCAGCGTTTTTGTAAATCACATTGCCTTCCGGCGTCACGAGCTCTGCGGTCAGGAACAGCGCACGCAAAACACCCATGGCGACGTCGGATGTGCCCCAGGATGGCCCCTTAACATACGCTCTCTCTTTGACGCCGCCGTAAGTGATCACAGTCCCAAGATAGGCGGCATCTCGTTCAACCACCGAAGTTTCCAGGAACGCATCGACATCGTGCGATTCAACCATGGTGGCGCGCACGCGAGCCTTTGCGACCAGGAGGTTTTCTGGGATCAACTGTCCTGTAATCGGATCGTAGATTCCGCCCAGTGCCTCGAGTTCCTTTTGCCACAGCTCGGCGTACACCGCCGCGGGAATGACCGTGTATTCCTTGAACCCGAGTTTGCGTGTTAGTTCGGCCTCCAAAGCGTCGACCGCTTCCTGCGAGCGCAGCTCCTGCGGCAGCTCTGCCGGTGCGAGCGCGATGACTGGATAGGTCTCACGTAATTCCTTAATGAAACGATTGTGATCTTTCGAACCTTTGGGTGCACTGTGATTACCCATCGCAAACGCAACCGGTGTTGCCATCAGGATCAACAGTGTCAGTGTCAGTCGTTGGATCATTCTGATGCTCCTCCGGTCGCCGCCGTTTCCGTTGTAACGGGCGTTCCGATCAACTCGATCAGCGGTGCCAGTGCCGCTTCTACAGCCCGGACGTTAGTCGCTTCGTCCGTCAGACGTTCCTCCAACGGCACTGGCACAAACCTCGCCGCCTTCCAGAATCCACCATCCATATCGAGCAACAACTGGATGCCGGTTTGTTCCACCATGTAGTCGGCATCCGCCTCGGTTTTATCGATGACGGAAATCTTGAGTGACGACGCGGTCAGCGAACCATAAAGATCGCCGCCACTGCCCTTGGTCTTAACCTCGATGCCATCCCAGCGGGCCCGCCCACCGCGGAAACTACTGGGCGTCGTAACGACTGATGCGATCAGGTACGCATCAAACTCATGCAGTCGCTCGAACTCCCTTATCGCGAGATCGTTGATGGTCTTGGCCTTCGCCATGTCGCGATCACCTGTGAACGCGTCGTAACTGCCACCCATTGTGCGAGCAGTTGCCTGTTCGACTTCGAGGAACTCGCTGGCTGGAATAATGTCGACCCCGGCTTCCTCGAGCTTCGTCGCGACCAGTTCATCGATGCGTCTGGCAGCTGCGTAGTCGTCGCTGGTCTCGATCTGGATTCTAGAGGGCAAGATCGCAATCCGTTGGACCTTCTCCTTGAAGTCGGCTTCCGGAATCAGCAACTCGGCCGTTGCAGGTGACGACAGACTGATCAGGCTAACCAGTAGACCTAGACAGATTTCATTGGTGTATTTTCGCACGCAGACTTACTCCTGCTCAGCGTAGACTTTGATAATCGGCGCATCGATCGCATCCGGCGCCACCTCGAGATATTGCATGAAAAATGTTCGTGCTTTCGCGTGATCTCCCACGAGACGATAGTGCATACCGAGTTCTCGATACGCCGCTGGCGGTGCGTCCCCGAGAAGAATCGCTTTTTGGTAGCTCTTTGCAGCTTCGGTGCTTGCCTCCACCGATGAGGAAGCGAGTCGTGTTGTCTCTGCGTGGGCAAACAATGCGTCCGCGTCTTCGGGGTTGCGCCTCAGGTAGTGACCGAGAATCGTACTGGCGCCGCGATACTCGCGGTTGTTGATCATGGCGACTGCCTGCGGCATCAACAGGTGCTCAATGCGATTGATATACACATCGTCGACTCGGCTGTGTTCGACCAAACTGGCCTCGACTTCCATCAGTTCTGCAACTGCTGTGATCCGGGTACCCACATTCGGGTGCGTCGAAAATAACGGTTCTCTGACCTCGCCCGCGCTAACTCTCAGCTTTTCAAGTGCACCGATCGCTTCACTGTCGTTATAGCCCGCGTAGCGCATGATCACGACAGCTTGAAGATCAGCTTCGGTTTCCTGCTCACGCGAATAACGCGAGTTCAATGCCAATTGCCACGCCGCCTCATTCGGACCGCTTACGGGTGGCACACCTATTGCGGCAAGCGCGAGGTCGCCGAGAAACGACTTCACTTTTTGGTTGGTCGCGTACCGATTGGCGGTGAGAGAGTGTCGATTGAGGTAATGAGTTACCTCATGGGCAAGAATAAATGCAAGCTGATCCTCGCTATCGAGCTGCGCGAGCATGCCATAAGAAATGAAGAGATCTCCGTGTGGCATCGCCGACGCATTCCCCTCGACTGAGTTGAGCAAAGTGATCGTCGGGTAACGCTCCGGTGCCAGCTGTGTGCCACTGGAGATCAGACGATCCAGTATCCCGTCCACGTAGGTCTGCAGTTCGTTGTCGCCAGACTGCAGCGCTTGCTTGATGCCATCGGCTGCGGCTTCCGAGCGCTCCCACAAGCGGGCCTCGTCTTTTGGGATTTCTTCGACTCGGTCGAGTGGTGCGACTTCCGTGGCCGCGCAGGCCGACAGAAGAACAACCGCAGACGCTGTAAGCAATTTGCCGAGTTGCTTCGACAAGAGTCCTCCCCCCGATGCTCCACTTGCCGAGTTCGCGAAGGTATCACATGGCGGCGGTCGTCCGTGAATGGGCGTCGTCCGCCACGACTTCGGATTTTTGTGTATACGTGGTGCCGAAGAAGGGTCGAAGGAATGGAGTGCGTCGAATGATGAACTCGTAGATGAAGAAGCACCCGCCTGCTGTGCCACCAAGAACGAGCAATGGTTCAAACACCGGGCCAAGTTGAAGGGGTGCGATGTTGCCACCGAGTACAACCGTCAGGCTTTGGTGAAGGATGTACCACGGGAAGACGGCGGCGGTAGCGTAAGTGACCCAGCGCTTCGGTCGATTCAGATACTGGTGGCCGTAGGCGAACAGGATAAGAATCCAGGTCCAGCGATTTACGTATATGGAGAGATAGCTCAGTTGCTCAATCAGCAGATTGGGGTCCTCGCCTACCCACCAGTCTTGTAAACGCAAACTGGCGTATGCGACTAGCCCTGTTACTAGGAGTCCACGGCGCTGAGCAGCGAGCGCTGCCCACCATTCGGTGTTTCTGCCAAGAAGAAAGCCGTAGGTGAACAGCGTGCCGTACAATGCGTGCGCGTAGAAGTCGTTAGTGAGGCCATGGTCGATGTAGGGAAAGTGCGGAAAGATGAAATTGCCGTAAAGCATCAGTGGGACTACGGGGACCACGACGACCCAGATGCCACGAAGCCGGCGGAATGCGGTGTGGACGCCAGCAGCGCGCAAAGCGCGACCGCCCGGAATGATTAATAAGGTGTAGAGCAAGACATACGGCAGATACCAAAGGTGGTTCCATGTCCATACCACACGATTTTCGCCGCCCCAGGCCTCACCCGGGAAGTCATGGAAGCTCAGATAC
Organism: Pseudomonadota bacterium; assembly: GCA_039821645.1. Lineage (GTDB taxonomy): Bacteria > Pseudomonadota > Gammaproteobacteria > Steroidobacterales > Woeseiaceae > CALBPI01. The sequence continues at coordinate 18,183 of JBCBNU010000005.1, read as the reverse complement.
TGCATCCAGAACTTCCAGAAACCAGGTTCGATGACGCCTTTGCCCAAAGCCTCGAAATACGGCTGTGGGGCGACGAAGACGGCCATACCAAAGATCAAGGGTAAACCCAGTCGCCAAAGCCGCCGCCGAGCTAACTGAGCGCCACTGTATTTCGTCCAAACGAAGGCAACGGCGAGTCCTGAGATGACGAAAAGCAGTGACATTCGCCACTGGTTCAGGAAGCGCATGGGCTCCTGGAGCCATAGCGACGTGTAGGTCGATTTAATGTGCCATTCCCAGTCTTGGACGTAGAACATGCCACAGTGGTAGAGAATCAAGAGTCCGAACGCGATCACGCGCAGGGCGTCTATGTCGTGGCGGCGGGTACCTGCTGTGGCTTGCATTGCTCGCTCCTGGTTATCGAGAGCGCCATGCTGCGCCTCGCGCGCGCTTCGGTCAGTGGTCAAGTGATTGATTGATTGGCGTTTGTGACGAGTCGTGGGTCCACAGTGACCAGTGGTGGGCAACGCAATGAGCGGGGAGGTAGTCTTTGCGCATGATGCTCCAGAGTTATCTGAAGAACCGCCAGATTTGGGAAACGCTGATTTTCCTCGCGTTGCTTGTGCTCGGGCTTTTGTCCAACACCGCGACGGAGATTATCGATTATTCGCGAAATCCCGGTGGACCGAGCCCCGTCCAGGCGTGGATTCTTGAGGGGACGAGTCACTTGGGTTTTGCCCTGGCCATCCCGCTGGTGCTCTGGATGGATAGCAAGTCGCCTTTGCGCTTTCAAACCCTGGCTCGCAGTTTGCCTGCGCACGTTGTCTTCAGCGTCGTATTTTCTGCCGTCCACGTATCACTGATGTACGTGGGGCGAAAGGTGCTGTTCCCGATCTACATGGGTTATCCCTACCGCTGGAACCACGTCCTCGGTGAATTCACGTACGAATACCTGAAAGATTTCCGAACCTACCTCCTGATTCTGTCCTTGATTTACCTCTATCGATTCGTACTGCTCCGCTTGCAAGGAGAGGCTGGCTTCCTCGCCGCTAACGACTCTGGAGAGCAAAACACGGCACCAAATGACCGATTCCTGGTCAAAAAGCTTGGCAAGGAGTTTCTGGTTCGAACGAAAGACATCGAGTGGATCGAGAGCGCCGGAAACTATGTCAATTTGCACGTTGAAAAGCGGGTATACCCACTGCGAGGCACCATGGTGCAGATTGCGGACCGATTGTCAGATCAGGGCTTCATCCGGGTTCACCGTTCGGCGATTGTGAACACTGACCGAATCGCCGAGCTCGCTGTATCCGATTCGGGTGACGGTGAACTTCGATTGACCACCGATGCGCGTGTGCCTGTGAGTCGACGCTATCGGCAACAGGTCAGAACGGCGATGAGCGGCGGTGAATTGTTGAATTGATGCTCCCGGAAATGAGGGGCAACGATTACACTGGGTCACAGGTTTAAGGACGTTTGGATTCAGAAGTGGGTCAAATATTTTGCGTGTAATGCTGTCGCTGTTGATGCTGACTCTGGTTTCGGCTTGTGCTTCGAGTTCGGACGTTGCGGATGATCCACGCTTGGATGACGAACGCGTTATCAATGATCAGTTGCCGGCGCCGCAGTACGGCACGGAGTACTGGAGTGCGATTCGAGCTTGTCAGCAGACGGGCCGATCTGTTCAAGAGTGTCAGTCTGGCGCCGACCGCGGTGTCAGTGAAGCGCTCGCGGTGGAAGAGCGTATGCGTCGAGCGCGCGCCGAGCGTCGTGCTGAGATCGCCGAACGCGCCAAGATCCCGGAGGAAGCGGCCGTCGATGATGCCGAAGGCGCGGAATCCCAGCGCTCGATTCTCTATGACTGGGAGAACGAGGAGTCTGAGTCTCTCGAGTCTGAGTCCGCAGGAGACTCGCAGTGAATGCGGTCCGAGGGTCGGGTATTATCGCCACGCTAATGGCTGTTGCGCTTGGTACCGGCTGCCAATCGCTTGCGTCAAAGCGTGTGTCGGAATCTCGGACCACGGTGACGGAGACCGACCGTGACGGCGAAGCAGGAACGTTCGGTATCGCTGAAGTGAGGAAAGCCTCTGAAGGGGTTATTGCACAGGCGTTCGCTAACGAGGCGGATGTGCGAGTCATTCCATTCCAGATCCAGCTGCCAGATGTGAATGTGGATGTGAAATCTGCATTCTTGCCGGACAAGGATGAGCGCGTGTTCGTCACAGGTTCTGTTGAGATTGCCGAGGGTCGGTGTTCGCTTGAAGTGTACGCAAGAGCTGCACAGGAGCTCAGCACTTCCAAGGTGATCGATGCCGAAGGCATGTGCGATCAGGACCTATCAGAGGTGTCCGCCTATGCTGCGAAGGCCGCAGCATTCATTAACGACAGGTACGTTAAGTAGGACCAAACTGGCAAGACGACTAGTCGAGATGCTGGTCGATCAACTCGATCGATTGCTGCATCGCCTCCTCGAGGCGGTTGTAGTAAAGCACCACGTTTTCGTGTCTCGACTGACCGATAGCCAACAGCCCAATGAATTGACTGTTGTCGAGCAGCTCTGAGTGGGTTGCTTTAACCGGTACCGGGAATCCAGTGGGTGAAGCCATTTCGCCTCCACCACCCGGCCGGCCCTTACCGATTCCGGCGTTGTACACCTGCGCCAGCGATCCTTCGCGGTTCAGGAAAAGTATGACCTCACGTTCAAGAAAATCCCAAGCGCTTCGTTCGTGAAAACCGGTTGTTTCCACTAGAAACGGGAGCGCAGCAATGCTGCGTTTGAGCTCTCCGTTGTCAATCGTGGTGAGTGAGCCAGATTCCAAGATGCTCACCAAGGCGCCCGTCGAGAGGTCGATCCGCCCACCCCAGGTTATTTGTTCCAGCAGACCGTCGATCTCGGACTCGTCCAAGGGTTTGGCCGCAATGCTTAACCTAAAGAGATCATCCGTCGCTTGAATAACCGCGGCGCGAAACCGTCGCTCGTGTTGGATCTCGACGATATTGCTCTGCAACTCGTCACGTAGTGCCGCCAAACTCTCGTCGATGAGCTTGTTTTCAACCCGGTTTGACCACCAGGCATCGATGCCGAAGGCAAGCAGTATGCTGATTACGATGGCGAATCCCTCAGCAGAGATTCTTGGCCATGGAATCTGACGCGTTTTTTTCATTCGTGAGTGACCCAAGTTTTAGCGTTGAGGTGTTAATGGCATGCGGCGGTGCTTCGAGCGATCCGATATGCCTTGACTTGCAAGGTCGCGAAGTCGATCCCACTCGGCTCGATCAACGAGCACATACCGTCCGGTGACTTCGCGAAGCGCCGTGAGAATCTGAGCGAGATAACGACCGAGCCACACCAGGATTGCGATGATCAGGCCAAGCAAAAGTGCACCAGCGATGTAGGCGGTGGTGCGGGCCTTGGCGACGACGCTCGCGAGCGACTGCGTAATTTGCTCAAGTCTCGTCAGCGAAGGTTCCACCACTGTCGTGTTGACTTCATCGGCAACGCCCCGGGTCACTTCAGCGAGTGTCGTCTGGGACTGCAACAGCGCTTCCTCGAGTTTGGGTGCAGCCTCGCCGGTTGCTTCGACCAAGCGAGTCATACCGGCGATGAGTTCGTCTAATGCGGCAAGTTGCTCATCTGGTAGTTCAACGCTGGAGGTTTGGATCGATTCCAGCACTGCTGCCAGTCTGTTGATGGCCGCCACAGTATCCGTCGACATATCGTCAACGCCGGTTATCGTGATTGTGATCGGCTCTTCAACCAACGATCCATCTGTGGTCAGAGTGTCCTCCGTTTCAGCATACGCGAGTGCTTGAAGGAACAGGGAACACACAAGCAACACGAGTGTTCTCATTAGACGACATCCTCGGATACATGGCTGCAACGACATTCCGCTGCTATATGAGCGTAGCGCCAAGCTGACGGTGTGACCAGAAAAATGTTTTGTGTTCTGACCGTCGCCGCAATATGCGCTCCCACTTCGGGTATTCTCAACGATGATTTACAGGAGCATTCCGCGATGAAACGACTGTTCAAGTGGCTTGGTATCAGCGTGCTGATCGTATTGCTTGGCGCAGGCGCGCTGTTCGTCAACGTTTGGTATTTCAAACCTGTCAGCATCGACTTGTTCTACACCAGAGTATTCTTGCAGTTTGGTCTTCGAGACCCAGAGCTGCTCACCTCGATTGGTTTGTTTGAGCAATTCGGGATTCGTGGTCACAACGCGAAGTTGGCAGATGCCTCTCCGGAAGCTGATCGTGAGCTTATCGAATGGTGGCGAGATCAGTATGAAGTGTTCCAGCGTTACGATCGCGATGACTATGAAGGTCAGGATCTACTCTCATACGACATTTTCGATTATTTCGCCAAGAGTACCCTAGAAGGTGCGGATCGGTGGCGGCTCTACAGTCTGCCGGTCAATCAACTGTTCGGCGTGCAAAGTGGTGTCCCGGATTTGCTGATCCAGCAGCACGTCATCGAAGATGAAAAAGGCGCGGAGCATTACATCGCACGAGTCAACGCTTTCGATACAAAATTCGCGCAGGTAACCGCATCGTTGGGCGAGCGCAGGGACGCCGGCATTCATCCACCATCTTTCGCCGTGACCAAAGTCATTGATCAGCTCGATAAGTTTCTTGCCCCGGAACCAGAAGTACACCCGTTGGTGACAAGTTTCGATGAGCGGCTGGCGAAGATCGACGCCTCCGAAATTTCCGAGGCGCGGCGCACCGAGTTGCGAGCGTCCGTCGTTGAAGCGGTAGAGAAAGTTGTTTACCCAACTTACAAAAGTCTGCAGTCTTATCTCGGCGACCTCTCCGGTGTGGCAACAAACAACCATGGGGTCTGGCATCTTCCAGATGGCGACGACTACTATCAGTTTGCGATTCGAGAGAACACGACGACCGATCTGACGGCGGATGAAATTCATCGATATGGACTCAGCGAGGTTGCAAGAGTGGGTGCTCAGATGGATGCGATCCTTCGTGATCAAGGACTGACGGAGGGGACGATCGGTGAGCGCGTACGTCAAATCGCACAGCGCGAAGATCAACTCTACCCGGACACGGATGAAGGGCGCGCTCAGATCATCGCTGACTACCAGGCGATCATCGATGAGATCGACCCAGCGATGGACGAGTACTTCAACCTGCGCCCTGACGTTGGCGTTGAAGTTAAGCGTGTACCGACGTTCTCCGAAGCCACGGCGCCACCAGCCTACTATCAACCACCGTCGCTAGGTGGGTCGCGACCTGGTGCGTTCTTCATCAACTTGCGCGACTTAACAGCCAATCCAAAGTTTCAGATGCGTAATCTTGCCTACCACGAGGCGATTCCGGGCCACCATTTTCAAATTTCGGTTGCCCAGGAGTTAGAGGGTCTGCCGATATTTCGCCGTTTGGTGCCGTTCGTTGCATACGTTGAAGGGTGGGGGCTTTATTCCGAACAGCTGGCCTGGGAGATTGGCTTTACATCCGACCCGCTGGACAACCTTGGGCGACTTCAGGCAGAGATGTGGCGAGCTGTGCGCCTGGTCGTCGATACCGGGATGCATGCGAAGCGCTGGACTCGCGAGGAGGCCATCGAGTACATGCTCGAGCACACGGGCATTTCAGAGGCCGACGTGGTCGCGGAGATCGAACGCTATCTCGTTTTGCCTGGGCAGGCTCTGGGCTACAAGATCGGTATGCGGAAAATTCTAGAGCTTCGCTCGGATGCGATTGAAGCGCTCGGCGATGACTTCGATCTTCGGGAGTTTCACGATCAGGTTTTGGGCTACGGTTCACTGCCGTTACCTATTCTCGAGCGGGTCATCGAAGAGTGGGTCGTCAGTAAGCAATCGAGAGTCGAACCGTAATTGAGCTTTAAGGTGACGCATGAGGTTTTTGACTTTTGTTGCGGTGATGATTTTGTCCGGTTGTCGCTCTTTCGGCGGTGCTGGATCTGTCAATGCCTCGAACGCAGTTGGTGATGACGGTGTTGGTGGGGGGATTGCAGGTCGCGAGCAGCCACTGCTCGTTCAGAAAGCGTTGAAGCGAGCAAGGGCAGACGAAATCTACAGCTTTGTGAAGGATCGCGTCGAGGCAGAAGATCCGGTAGTGACCGGTTTGGACTTGCAGTGTTTGAACTACATCGGGTTTTGGGACCAAGAGGCATTCCTGCCGGAGTTCGATACGGCATGTAGCTACATCGCAGTCTTCCAGTGCAAGCCGCATATCGCCGTCGGCGATGGAATTTGTATCGGCGAGTACTCCGACAGCGAGGCGCTAGTGCTCATCCAACGTGTGAAATTAAAAGGCAACTGATGCGGACACCTAACGACACAGATCTCCCGGCGATCGCCACCTTGCTATCGACTAGCGGTCTGCCAATCGACGATCTGAATGATCAGGATTTATCGCTCTTCCGCATTGTCAGGAATCGAGACGCATTGGTCGCGGTTGCTGGTCTCGAACGACAGGGTGATCTTGCACTTATTCGGTCTGTAGCAACCTCGACGAGTGTGCGCGGGCAAGGCATAGCGAAAGCGCTTGTCGCAGACCTTGAAGCACTCGCCAGCGAAAAAGGCATAGGTGCGATCTATTTATTGACCGAAACTGCCGAGCGATTCTTCGCGAATCTCGGTTACACGGAACAAGATCGAACAAGTGTTCCAACTTCGATCCAACGCTCACGCCAGTTTTCGTCGATTTGTCCCGACAGTGCGACTGTGATGTGCAAATCGCTTTGATGCGGTGATTGGCACTAGAGAAACGTTCTGATTGCCTCTAGCGGCAGTGTTCGCAGTGCATCGGTTGCAGCTGAGTCTTTTCCCACGACCTGAAAGCTCATTACTGCGTGCTCCGACAGCACGATGGCACCACGCGTGCTGTACTCACCGTTGAACCCTTGTTCCGGAGCCTCCAGGTAGGCTTTGAGGCCACCAAGATCGACACTCCCCGTTTCAGGCAGCGGCACTGTAGCAACGCACTGTCGACCCACGAGAACACTAAGGTAGATAAACGCGCCCTCGGATAGCAGCTCGCCGATATCCAGGCATCGTGGTTGCGTGCCAACGGGGTCGAGTGACAGGTCAGGTGCTGAGAAGTGATCGGGCATCACCGTTTGCAGTTGTGTCTTGAGCTGCTCGGCCTTGGTCATCAGTTGTGCTTCTGTCGACCCTCGGTTCGCAGCATCAGGCGCGTTGGTCGAAGCATCGATAAACGCCTCGAGCGCCATATCGTCGACCATTGACAGAGACACTTCCGGCGCGCCGGTCGGATCAGCAATACGGACGAAAATCACGCCAGCAGGGGCGGCATCGACGATCAGCATGGGTGGCATTCCCTGCGCGCCCGGCAGAACAAACACAGTCCTACCCTGTACTGTGCGCCGCTTGGCCGACTGTCCCGGCGGTGGCCCGCCGGACACTCGAGCGACGAACTGCGGATCGGTGTAGACCATGACCGGAGTGGGTAAGCCAGGGGTGTCGTAGGTTCTTGCGCACGTGATCGGCGCACCCATGAAGCCGGCTTCACCTGTGCTGTCGGGCGCATTGGTTGCCGAGACAGTACCCAGTTGATCCGCGAGCAAAGCGCAGGCAGCCGACGACTTTTGTGGACCTGCCGGACTTGCGTCCAGAAGATCAGCCACGCTCGAGGCGAGCGTCACATCGGATGCGGGCATCGCTACCGGAGTGGTGGCAGCGATCAGGATTGCAATTATTGGTGGCAGCAATACGCGTCGCATCATTGAACAGTCCTAAAGCCGCACTAATTCGACGCGACGGTTTTGTTGACGACCCTCAGGCGTGCCATTGTCCCCGACGGGCTTGTCGGGTCCGAAACCCGCGGATTCCAGTCGCTCGCCGTCGATACCGTAGGCCGAGATCAGGTGTTCGCGTACCGCTTTCGCACGAGCCGTGCTCAATGCCTTATTGGTCGCCGCACTTCCGGTCGTATCCGTGTGACCTTCGATACGCAGGCGCAGATCACCGTAGCGGTCCATCGTGCGAGCGATTTCTTTTAGCGTCGGCGTTGACTCTGGGCGAATCGATGCGCTGCCGGTGGCAAACAAAATCCCTTGTGTTGCGAAACGACCATCAGCCATCAAGCGGTCGTAAAGGATCTCCCGTCCACCCGAAGCAATACGAATGTTGTCGAGGTATACAGGCTTTTCCTGATCGACCTCACCGACGACATAGACGTGCAGCTGATTGCTTCTTTGCAGGTCAGCATTAGGAACATTGACCACGCGTGTTTCGTCGAGATACATCTTCACGTACTTGCCGTCAGCCATAATTCGAATCGGTGTGATCTGTTCCATTGTGCGATTCTGGCGCGCATGGCTGACGCCGCCGCCGCCACCGCGGATACCGGTTTGAAAGTAGTCCGACACCGTGAAGAACGCACTGCTGTAATTCTTCGCCCGACTCTGGAAACAGCTAAAGGGGCTGTTGCTGTCGTCGAGAGATCCTGTTGCCAAACAGAGGCTGTGCCAATAGTGGGGCGCGTGCATATCGAACTCGACGGTGAAGCGCGTGGGTAGTTCCTCGCCAAGATCGATCGTGAAGCCCGAGTCACTGGTGATGCGCATAAGCTGGCTGCCCTGCCACTCGACGGTTTCCATATTGCCGCTGACAAATCCAATGCGTCTCGGTACATCCCCAACGTACTCGTTCTCGAAATCTTCGATGAACAGGGGTCGATCTCCTGGAACGAAGTCATAGTTTGCCCAGACGCTGTCAGACCCCGGCGTCGCGGGTGCGGCGTCACTGGCAGGGCTACCGGTGTTGGCAACGGCCTCGGCTTGTTCGTCCTCCGGCAGAGCTTCCCCGTTTTCGTCAGTCACGACGACATCCCGCCCTTCGTCCTTGGCCTGCTGAATGCAGTCGAGATCGGTGACGACGCAGATAACAGCGTCGATCGCATCGGTCGTCAGTTCGTCGGTGCGTTGCTCAACCTCTCGATCTACGGCACGTTCCGCACCGCGTTTGGCAGCGTCCTTCAAGCGATCAAGGAATTGTGCTTGTGCGTTCCCCGGGAGTACCAATGCGAAGCAGAGCGCAGCCAGTCCGGCCATTTTCGAAGTGTTCACGTTTTTCCCCTTGGCAATGAGCGAGTCCTTAAAGCGTCCGAGATCGTATCAGACGCTCCATTAAAGCCTACCTGGCCTCTTACGCAAAAATATCTCAGTACGGGTCAAACCTAGGGTCTCTCCGTCTCTAACGGCGGTGGCTTGCATGACAAATTTGCCGATGCCTAGAGTGGACCAAAGGCGCTCAAGCTGCGCTCGCGCTGCGCGCTCACCGCCGTAGACACCTTCCGGGAACGGTGTACCGTCGTTGACGCCTCGAAAGATGTCTCCAGGAAAGAAAATATCGCCTGGAAAGAAGTGGATGCCGAAAGAATAGTTGTCCTTGGGGGCGACACCGACCTTTCTCATATTCGCAGGGATGGTCTTGAGTTGGCCCACGACTTCTCCATCCTGAATAAAGGTCAGAAAGAAGACGAGCCCGTCGATATCACCGTTACCTTCCCATGAAACAGCTGCCTTCGGGTTGTCTTTGTCGGCACAGCAAAACGACGTGGCGAGTTCATCGAGAGACTCGACGGTTGTCCAGTCGACATGATGCTCCATGTCCATGGTTAGAGATCCGTCGGCGGAAGCACACACGGGCGCCAGCGCAAATACGGCAAAAGTCAGAAATCGTTTCAACATGTCATTTCCCGTTGTTTGTTTTTGTCGAAGTCTCTAAGCAATTTTGTGCGCGTAGCCGCACGAAATGGTGCCGCTCATGGGTAATCACGTAAGATCGAGGGAAAAGGGCTCACGCTCGTAAAAAATCCATCGGACAAAATTTTTCTGGGATATGGCTGATACATCGTCGCCAACGCAATTGCTTGCTGCCTACCAGGCGGGTGAGAAAGAAGCGCTAGCGGATCTGTTCGAACAGGTCTACGACATGCTGTATGGGCTGGCGCGACTGCAGCGGTCCAAATGGCAGGGTGACTACACTGTCGGCGCGACTGCACTTGTGAATGAGGCTTATTTGAAGCTGATTGATCAGACGGGCGCGTCTTATCGCGATCGGTCTCACTTTCTCGCGGTGGCGTCCCAAGCGATGCGCCACATTCTGATCGACTACGCACGACGCAGGCAGGCGCTTCGACGTGGCGGAGATTTCGAGCGCGTCCAAATTGACGAGCTTTTCGATTTGAGTGATGCACGAGTCGATGAGTTGATCGATCTCAACGATGCAATGGAAAAGCTCAGTGAGCTGCAGCCAAGACAAGCTCGTGTTGTCGAGTGTCGTTTGTTTGGTGGCATGCAACTCGATGAGACCGCCGAAGCGCTAGACCTTTCGAAGGCAACGGTGAAGCGGGACTGGACAGCCGCGCGGGCACTCTTGTTCGCGTTATTGAATCCTGAGTCATGAGCTGTTTGCGCAATTCCATACGTAGACCTATAGAGAACAGTAAAAAACCGGAGCAAGAGAGGTCCTAAGCGTGACGCCTGAGCGATGGGAACAGATCAGCAGAATTCTGGCAGATGCGCTCGACCAGCCGGTTGCAGATCGCTCCGCATTCATATCGGAGGCTTGCGGTCATGATCTCGAGATGCGCGATGAGGTGGAGTTATTGCTCTCCCGACAAGCGGATGCGAGCGCGTTTTTTGATCGATTTGCGAATGACCTGACACCAGATACGGCGAAGCGCAGCGACATACCGAGCCTCTCGGGCACTGACGTTGGCCCTTATCGACTGACCGAAGTCATTGGCCGAGGTGGTATGGGCGTCGTGTATCGGGCTGCCCGGAATGACGGAGCTTTCGAGCAAGAAGTCGCTCTGAAGCTGTTGCCCACAGGTGTCAGCGAGGATCAACTGCAGCGATTTGAGGCTGAGCGCCAGATTCTTGCGCCGCTGCAACACCCGCATATCGCGCGCTTACTTGATGGAGGCTTCAGCGCTGATGGTACGCCGTACTTTGTCATGGACTATGTCGATGGTGTGCCGATCACACAGTACTGCGATGCACAGCAGCTAGATGTTCGCCAACGACTGAAGCTATTCGGGCAGGTCTGTAGCGCCGTGCAGTATGCACATCAGAATTTGGTTGTTCACAGAGACTTGAAACCCTCGAATATCCTGGTGACTGACGATGGGGTCGTGAAACTGCTCGATTTCGGTATCGCCAAGTTACTGGATCATAGCGCCCGGTCGAGACCTTCACTTACTCAAGTGGGTGCTCGGGTAATGACCCCGGAGTACGCGAGCCCGGAACAAATTCGGGGTGATTCAATCACGACGTCGAGCGATGTCTATCAGCTGGGTGTGCTGCTGTATGAATTGCTGACAGGACGTCGTCCGTACAAGGCCATCGCGATTCGAGAGATGGAGCGCATCATTCTCGAGGAGGAGCCGACACGCCCCAGCACGGCCATCACGATGGTCATGGACGCAACTCCGCAGACCTCTACGCAGACGCACGCGATAACGACGCAAAGGCTGCAGCGTGAGCTTCGTGGTGATCTGGACCAAATCATTCTCAAGGCGCTTAGCAAGCGACCTGACCATCGCTACAGTTCTGTCGAAGCTATGGCCGACGATCTCGGCCGGCACTTACAAGGCATGCCAGTACTCGCGCAGGGAAACCGCTGGACCTACGTTGCGAGTAAGTTCATGCGTCGACACAGAACCGGTATCGGTGCGCTTGCGCTAACGTTTTCGGCGCTCGCAGTTGGCCTTGCTGTTGCGCTGTGGCAGGGACAAATCGCAGCGCAAGAGCGTGATCGAGCACAACAGCAGGAACGCCTGGCCAGTGAAGTTGCCGGTTTCATGAAAGGCATGTTTTTCTTTTTCGCAAGCTCCGTGCCGGAGGGCACCTCACCATCGCCGATGGATGTTCTGCAACAGGGGGTAGTCAGGGCGGAGCAGATTGACGATGACCGGGAGCTTGCGGGAGCGCTGTTGCATGAGATTGCTGACCTGCATATCTGGATTCGCGAGTACCCAAAGGCAGATGAGCTTTTTGAACGTACGCTTGAGTTGCGCCAAACGCCGCGGGGTCAAATGGCTGTCCTCGAACGACTGGCCACGAGTGCTCGCTTGCAGAATCAACTGGATCGCGCAATGCCGCTTTATGAGCAAGCCGTCGCGATTGGTGATGAGTTTCTGGATGAGGATGACCTCGATATGGCCTATGTGCTCAATACCTACGGTATTGCGCTCAGCGACGCGGAGGAACTCGAGACTGCCGAGCGCATACAACGTCGTGTGGTGGCGATCCGCAAAGCGCAGCCAATGGACAATCATAGCGACCGCGCCCAACTCGCAGCAGCGCTCGACAATCTTGGTGTGATCGTAGGTAAGTCCGGGCGGCTGAGGGATGCGCTGTCACACCACGAGGAAGGTCTTGCGTACCGCGAAATTATCTCGCGGGATGTTGCGGGCGAGAATATGGACGTCGCCTGGAGCCTGCTCAACATCATGAGTATTCAGGCGCTGCTTGACGAGTGGGATCAGCTGCTTGAGCATGCGGACCGACAAATCATGATCGCCGACTCGACGCTAGGGCCAAGCCATCGTATCAGCGTGGGTGGTCGTCGTTTGAAGGCTGTAGCACTGCTGGAGCAGGGCGATCTTGAGGAGGCGCGCGCATTGTCTTCTGAGGCGGATACCAACCTGCGACAGAATGCGTTTGCCGACAAAGGGGAGATGTTGTTACTCAGTATTCTGGGTGCCCGCATTGAACGTGAGAGTGGCGCTTTGGAGGCGTCTGAACGCCGACTTCTGGACCTCTGGCCAGATCTGGACGAAGCATGGCAAAGCGAAGGGAAAAGTGCTTTCGCCGGACTCGTCGCTATCGAAATCGGCAAGACGCTTGTAGCGGCTGGTCGAGTAGAGGAAGCAATGCAATGGCTTGAGCTCGGTGTCTTGATCGAGACGCAGTCCAGGCCTGCGGGGCACTATCGAATCGGTATCGCGCACCTCGAGTTGGCCACAGCTTCTGCTAAAGCCTCTGATCGCGAGGCGCATGCACAAATCGCCATCAGTCTTCTTGAGCCAGTATTTGGCCAATCACATCCACTCACCCGTCGAGCGCGAACTCTTCTTCGTCAATAGCCTCCGCTGCGGCTAGACACCATAGTATTGGGCACAGCGCTCGCCAACTGCTTTCAGGACTTTCTCATCCTCACGGCGGAATGCGCCTCGAGTTCCGTCATCGTCATAGAAGGTAGCCAGTACGAATCCAGGGATAGCTTCGCTTGGCCATACGATGGCGATATCGGTGTACTTCGTTGGCATCGTCTCGTGCATGCCCGTTCCCATCTTGTTACCGGATAACCAGGTTGTCGGGAAACCGGCTCGCAATCGGCGACGCCCGGTCTCTGTTTGCCTGGTCCAGTCTGCGAGTTGCTGTCGGTTCTGGGCGGTAAGAAAGTCACCGAACAGCATGCTGTTGACTGTGGCGGCGCTTGCCGCTGGCGTCGTAGTGTCGCGGATTTCGCCAGGTGGAAAGAGGTTCATGTCAGGCTCATAACGATCCGGCCGCGTCGTCTCATCACCGGGGTCACGCAGCCCGCTTGTGAAGCCTGCCGGTCCCTCGATCAGATTTAATAGCAGATTGGCCGCTACGTTGTCGCTCGTGGTTTGTGCGGCTTCCGCCAGCGCGCAGACGGTCATCTGACCTTGTGCCTCCGATTCTTCGATTGCTCGTCGTCCATAGCTAGCCGGCGGAGTTCAGGCGTGAAATCTGAAGCTCGATCTTTTTCAACTCTCGCAACAACGATACCTGGTTCATGCGTAGCCAAAACCACATCTTGATCATCGCAACGGCCAATGAGCACCACACAAACCCGGCAAGCCAAAGCAGACTCTGATTCAAATCGGGGGCGCTAGCAAGGCGCACTGCGGCAAAGACACATAGCCCAAAGAAGATGAAGCTCAGGACAAACGCAAAGCCTGTCCACCACCGCATAGGACCCGCAAAGGTATCCGCCATTTGTGCATAGAGTCCTTTCTCGCCATCGAGCGATTCAAGGTAGCTTCGATCCTCCTTGCTCAGTTTCCCCGGAAGTCTCTCATCGAAATCGTCTGTCATCAGGATTCTCCTTCACGATACTGCCGTCGCAATAGATCGATACACGGACGCTGCAGAATGCCATATGCCCATGGTGCAAATCGCGCCGGATCCCTAAGTCTCGGTAGACCTCGCGCGATGCTCACCCAGGATTCATGCACCACGTCGTGAATCTGATCAACGTCTCCGAGAAGCCGGCGTGCGGTGCGCATCAGTCTCGGCCGCTATCGACGAGCCAGATGCTCTGCTGCTAACTGATCACCAGTACGAATCCCAAGGACCAAGACCTCATCAAGCAGTCGCTGCGTGTCGGACAACTCGGTTTGCTTCCTCATAACTGTTCAGTCGTTTCAGGTGTCGGAAAGGTTCAGTATTGGAAGCACTGCGTCAGTCGGTTGATCATGGTGGAGAATCATCAGAATTAGGAGCGCAGCATGCTGAGTCATGTAATGGTTGGTAGTAGTGATATTGAACGCACCAAAACATTTTATAACGCAGTACTTGGTGTGCTGGGTGCGGATGAGCCGTTTGTGAACGTCAACAGCACCGGGCAGACTCGTCTTTTTTATATGCACAACGGCTCAACGTTTAGCGTGTCGGAGCCGATCGATGGAGAGGCGCCCAGCGTGGCCAACGGTTCCACGATTGGTTTTGTATGCGAGTCGCCGGTGCAAGTGAAGGAGTTCCATGATGTCGCGGTGGCTAACGGCGCGACAACCATTGAAGAACCGCCGGGGCCAAGAGAGGGCTCGATGGGCTTGATGCATCTTTGCTATTTTCTTGATCCAGACGGACACAAAATCTGCGGTCTGCACCGTCCCTCCAAATAACATCGAAATTGGGCATAGCCATCACGAGAAAAATCCGGCATGCTCGCATCTCCACGGGCAAATTTAAGGAGGTGATCACATGTCGAGTGAGTATCAACTGGAGCAGAGTCTGCAAGCGTGTGTAGTTGAGGGCATGAACTTCTGATCATCCCCGAGCTGAGTACGTGGGCAGAAACTGCCCGACTCACGGAAGGCCGCGCATTGCGCGGCCTTTTTTTGTGTTGCTTCTGTTCAAGTGGCGGTGACGCTGGTCGCTATGCCACCAATGTGGAATTTCAAGACGGCACAGACGATCGGCCTGCTACTCGTGCTCGGTGGATGCACCACGGCAACCCCTGAGTTCGCAATGCGATCGAAGGTCGTCGATACCTGGATCGCTTACCGGGTCGACTCTGACTCATCTCGAGTCTTCGAAGTCCGTACGTTCCACGCCGACGGCACCTTGGAGGGAAGTGTTTCGGATCAGATGCAAATCTACGGCGAATTCCATGAAGTATCGAGTCGACGCTACACCGGACAATGGGAACTCGAGGGCGATACCCTGACCGTATTCGGATCGCTCTTCGCGTCCGGATATCCTGCCGATGCAGATAGACGAGACCGAATTCTGGTGATCGATCGCCAAATAGCGGTATTTGAAAACATGGAAACCGGCGAAGTCGTTGTTCACTACCGGCAATCCGCCCAGCAAACCGGGATGCGCACTGCCGCCCGGTCACCATGATACGAACTCATCTATTCGGCCCCCGCATACGAAGTAAGTGCTATTACAACCTATGTGATTGCGGGTAGGTGCCCGCCTCGATTCAGGAGTACGTATGCTCGAATTCGGCATTGTTTTGACAACCCTTGCTTTGGCGGTTTGGGTAGGGTCAATCGTTTTTCAGACGGCGGTCGTTGCGCCCAGCGTCTTCACGACGCTTGATATCGATGATGCCGGCAGATTTCTGCGTGGTTTGTTCCCGAGGTTCTTTACGGCGGGCACGGTGTGCGGTGTCGTTATGCTGCTGGGACTCGCCAGCATCTACTTTGGCGGTAGTTCCGACCAAAGACTACTGACACTCGGTGTAACCACCGGCTTGATGTTGGTCTTGCAGATTGCTGCGGGAAGGATGGTGCCGGCGATCAATGCGGCGCGTGATCAGGGAGAAGCTGGGAAGCGGCGCTTTGGACAGCTGCATGGCATCAACGTGGGCCTGACGGTGATTGTGCTGCTGTTGGGTTTATTTCTGTTGAGCGGGTTAGCTCTGGCGGTTGTCGATGCAGCCTGATCGCACCGTCGATCCTTACGAGGTCGAGCATTACACGCAACTTGCTGAGACGTGGTGGGATCCAACGGGTCCGTTTTGGCCCCTGCATACGCTAAACGAGTTGCGAGTCAGTTACATCCGCGAGCAACTCCGTGACCGATTCCAGCTCGATCAAGATCGCGCCGCACCGTTAGCCGGTCTCTCGGTGCTCGACGTCGGTTGCGGTGGCGGCATCCTCTCGGAATCAATGGCAAAGCTCGGTGCCGAAGTCACCGGTATCGACGTTGTGGAGCGCAATATCGGTATCGCGAAACGTCACTCGCTCAAAAGCGGAATCGATATTGACTACCGTCAACAAACCGCCTCCGATCTCGCGAGTCAGGGCTCGACGTTCGATGTTGTCCTAAACATGGAAGTTGTCGAGCATGTTGCTGATGTCGATGGATTCATGAGCGACTGCTGTCGCTTGGTCCGCCCGGGCGGCTCGATGTTTGTGGCGACGATCAATCGGAACCCGGTTGCTGGGTTGGTCGCCATCTTTGGTGCTGAGTATGTGTTGCGGTGGCTGCCAAAAGGTACGCACCGTTATCGCATGTTGCGCAAGCCTGAGGAGATCATCGCGCCATTGGAGGCGCATGGATTCCAGGTTGAGACGCCCGTGGGCGTTCGAGTCAATCCATTCAATCGCCGCATGTCGATCATCTCGTGGACTGGCGTAAACTATATGTTGCGCGCAGATCTACCGGAGTAATCAGAAACAATGACCGATATCGACTTCTCGTGTGATTGCGGAAAGTTCAAAGCAACGCTGAACGCCGCGACTCCTGCGGTCGGCTCCCATATCGTTTGTTACTGCAATGATTGCCAGGCGTTTGCCGCGACACTCGATCGCATTGATCACGTTCTGGATGACAACGGTGGGACCCCGATATTCCAGACGTCTCCATCCCGGCTTCGAGTGCGGCAGGGTATTGAGCATTTGACGGCATTGCGGCTAACCGGTGGCCCTTTGCTGCGTTG
The DNA here is from genome assembly GCA_039821645.1 of Pseudomonadota bacterium. Classification (GTDB taxonomy): domain Bacteria; phylum Pseudomonadota; class Gammaproteobacteria; order Steroidobacterales; family Woeseiaceae; genus CALBPI01. The sequence continues at coordinate 1,048 of JBCBNU010000005.1, read as the reverse complement.
GTACACATCGTGTTGCCACCAACCGATTGGTAACACGCTAAATTCGACCAAACTGCCCTTCATCGGGTTGATTGCGCTGGCGAAAATGGCGGACGATCCCGAAGCCGCTAAAAAGGCGCTCGGCCCCTCAATGGGTGGCATTTACACCGAGAGCAGCTGGCGACCCTATGAGGGCAAGCGGGCGTTCATGCCAGGACTATTGGTCGCAATGATGAAACGCCTGTTAGGCACGAAGTTTGCGGGCAAAAGCCTGGAAACGCCGCTGTTCAACGACGTGGGTGAACCAATCGTCGATGCACGGCGGGTCAGCAAGACCGAGCGCGCTCAAGCGGACCAGCTGCTCGCCGCGAGACGTTAGCTGGCCTCCCTTTCTGCAGGGTAGGATCGTGTCGACTTCAGGAGTCCAGTTGCAAGCGACTGGCTGACCCATTGACGAAGGGGTCTGGTCGGCATCGCTGGCGCGGTCAAGTGAAATCCTGACCATCCATTTCGACCCGCTTGTTTCGCTGAATACAGCGCCAGATCGGCCAACTCCACGACGTCATGCCATGCGAGTGCCTCTGGGGTCTCGCCGAGGAATGGGAAGGCAGCGAATCCGACAGAGCAGGTGCAACGTAAAGCGGTACAAGACTCGAGAACCATCCCGGTCGCTTCGACGGCCGCCCTGAGCTTCTCTGCAATGATCGGTGCTGTCAGCCGGTCGATAAAGCGAGCGACGACCAGGAACTCCTCACCGCCCCACCGAATCACGAAGTCCTCGCCGCGAACTGTCTTTCTCAGCGTCCTGCTTACCGACTTGAGTACGCGGTCTCCAGCGGCATGACCGTACTGATCATTGATGCTCTTGAAATGGTCTATATCCACAAGGAAAAAGACGATATCGGCTGCTTCATTTGAAGCGACAGAGGTACGATCCCGGCGTTGGTACCAAAGTCGTGTGCTGCGGGCGATATCCGCTTCGATCCGATCCTCGAGAAAACGACGATTCTCGAGGCCGGTTAACGCGTCAGTGAGGCTGGCTGCTTCCACCGCGTCGTAAGCATCGGTC